>NZ_NKFK01000007.1:0-836308 GCF_002223365.1 Burkholderia sp. AU6039 | reverse complement strand
AACCTGACTTACTTTAGTGTGAGACTCTTGATACTTTCGCTATCTGATCCGAGGATCAGCTCGCTTTCATCAAGCGCCCACACTTATCGGCTGTTAATTTTTAAAGAGCATTCTGCGAGGAACTTCGTGTTTCTCAGCAGCGCTGCGTTTTCAGCAGCAGAGAAGCGAGATTATGAACCGTGTTTCGCAGTTCGTCAACAACTTTTTTACTGCATCGTTGCGACTGCGGGGCTCAACTTCCAGGCCAGCTGTGCGCTCCAGACTGCTGCGCACCACCCACCCTGCTTCCCTTCTCCCGCGCCGCGTTTCCGTTAGCGCGAAAGAGGCGTGATTCTAAGCACGCGCCCCCGTCTACGCAAGCCCCTTTGTGAAAATATTTTGAAAAGCCCCCGTGCGCTCACGCGCACGGGGGCTTGGGGCTCGGCAGGCCACGCATCGCAACGCGAGCCCCCCTCTATTGATGTGACGTATGCCTGTCGTCCCGCTATATATGAGGTCGCGGAACGGACAAGGAAGCGGATGCCGTCGAGTATCATGCCGCGACCGAACCACGCATTCATATCCACGATGGACAGCACCTCTCAATCCGGCGACGCCGACCTTCGCGACGAATATGCAGCGCTGCGCGAGCGCGCCATCATCCTGGAAGAACAGGCCCCACCGCTTCTGCAGCGCATCTCGGATGTATTGCCGCGGATCAGCGGTGAATCCGAACTGGCGGACGAGCATCGCGAGCGACTCGTCGGTGCACGCAACGCAGCGATGGTCTCGATCGAAAACTATCAGCAGGCGATTCCTTTCCTGCAGACGGCCGATTCGATCATCGAGCAACTGGACAAGACGCCCGAGCGCGACGAAGACATCGAGTGGCGTGAGTCGCTGCTGCAACGGCTCGACGAGCTGATCGACGTCGCAGTCGTGATGATCGACGATGCGGAAGGTTACTTCGATCAGGCACACGCCTGCGATCTGTCCAGCGTGCCGAAAGCAATCCTCGAGGATTGAGCGACGCCGCTCGGGATCGCGTAGCGCACCGGCATGATGTCGTATGCGCCAGCCATCCCGATGTTTGCCGGCCTGCAGTCCCGGCCTGAAGCCTTCGCCGTCACGCGGGCCGCCGCCCTCCCGCAAAAGCTCGCCTTTTCGCTCCCCCCGTCGCCCGGGCCGCGCGACACGACTATGGTGCGTCGAGAACGATCGTCTCGCTCACGATCGGCACGCGGATATATCCGCCCTCCGCATCGCCATACGCGTGCGCATTCCCGTCGATGACGCATTGCGCCGTTAACGCGCAAAGGGTCGCGTCTCGCGCATCGACGGACTTCAGCGTCGACACGTCGACGCCCAGTCGTTCCAGCAATTGCCGGCGCTGGTTGCGTTTCTGCTTCGCCGATGCGACGGCCTTCCCCAGCATCGCGCAGGTGATCGCATAAGGATAGGTTTCGAAGCTCGCGCGCCCGCCCGCATAGTGGGCGCCGGTCAGCAGCGGATAGGCATCCGCGAGCGAGCGGTAGACACGCTCTCCCATGAACATCCAGTCGAAGAAACCTGACGTGCTTGCAACCGCCTGTTCCCGCGACGGCGTCGGAAAGCACGAGATCCGTTCGCGCGCGAGCGCCTGTTCGGCCGCGCGGCGCCCGCTCCCCGTCCACCACAGGCTCGGTGCGTCGACACCCACGGCCACGACGTCATGGGCGAGGCACAGCGCAGGCACCGCCTCGGGCGCGATCCGTTCCTCGCGGTAGACGACTGTCCGTCCGCGCAGGATCACGAGATCGCACTGCTTCTTTTCGCCACCCACATCGACACCCGCGACGGCCGGCGATTGCCACGTGGCGGATCCGAAGGATCGAGCGGATCGCATGCGGGCGCCTCAGTCCGCCGGCCGTGCGTCGTAGGCGGTGTCGAAGATCGCCTCAAGACCGGGATGCACACCGCGCATCGGGTCGACGACCGACTTCGCCCAGTCGAAATACGCCTGCTTGCGCTCGAGCGGCCAGTCCGCGGGGGGATGCCGCGCGATGTCGCGCAGGTTGCAGATCTTGTCGGCCAGCTTCACGAGCTTCGCGCGCCGGCTGATGGTCGCCGCATGCTCGACCTGCAGACGCTTGCGCTCCTCCTTCGGCAATGACTTGTCGTCGGTGACTTCCATCACGATGTCCGCCACGTCCTTGCCGAACAGTCGCAGCAGTTCCTGCTCGGTCGTCTCGGTATCCTCGACCGTGTCGTGCAGCACGGCCGCGACGATCACACGTTCGTCCTCGACGCCGGCCTCGTTGGCCAGCACGTCGGCGAGTGCGATCGGATGATTGATGTACGGCGACGCTTCTTCGTCCTTGCGCCGCTGATTGCGATGCTTGTCTGCCGCGAATGCGATGGCGGCTACCAGCTTTTTCATATTCCCCCCTCGTGTGGCCTGGCCCGCGACCGGCAGAACCGGCCGCGTGCATTTCGGAACCGCACATACTACCTGTTCGTGATGACCCTGCCCGCGCGCCGGCATTCACGCACACCCTGCGTCACGCGCCCGCCGGTGCGCGCTGGAGCTCGACCACGTTGACCCGCGCGCCGAATACATCTTTCACGAGCGGCAGCAGATGGTCGTGGTGCGTCAGGAACAGCACCTGGGTTCGCGTCGACAGATCGCGCAGCGCATCGAGGCCGGCCTTCGCGCGCGCATCGTCGAAGTTGATGAACAAGTCGTCGGCCACGAAAGGCAGTGCGGTCCGGCTGCCGAGCTGCAGCTCCAGCGCCGCGATCCGCAGTGCGAGGAACAACTGGTCGCGCGTCCCTTCGCTCAACCCGGCGACCTCGACCGATGCCCCCTGCGTCCGTCGTGCATACAGGGCGGGCGGCGTCCGTTCGGTATCGACGGTCAGCCGCGCGAATTCGCCCAGCGTAAGCCCGGCGAAAATCTCGCCCGCACGCCTGAGCATCGGCCCCTGCTTCTGGTCCCGATAGCGATCCGTCGCCCACTTCAGCAACCGGCTCGCCGTGGCCGCCTCCAGATACTGTTCGGCTGCTTCGCCCATCGCCGCCAGCGCTTCCTGTCGCTTCGATTCGGCAACGGCCGCGTTCGCCTGGCCGTCGATCGCGCCGAACGCCTGATCGGCCACGACCTGCTGCTGGGCAAGCTCGTTCAACCGCTTGCCGACGTCGCCGAGCGACTGCTTCACCGCTTCGAGGTGCGCCGGTACGTCGGCGATGTCCTGTTCCGCGACTTCCGCTTCGACGGCGGACCGGGACAGGCCGTCACCATCGCGCACCAGTGCCTCGTGCGCCGCATCGACCGCCTGCCGAAGCTGGCGCTGGCGATCCGAGCGTTCGGCCAGCGGCAGCGCCGCGTCGATCGACGCTACGCCGGCGAGTTGCAGCAGCGGCTGGATGCGTGCATCGGCACCAGCCACCGCGGCCGCCGCGTCCGCGACCTTGTCGTCGGCCTGCCGAACAGCGTCGTCGGCACGGCCGATCGCGCGCGCGACTTCCCGGGCGGCCGCGAGGCGCATCGTCAGCCGGCGCGCGACGTCCAGCCAGTCTCCGCTCGTCAGCCATTCCGGCGCGAGCGCTTCGGCAAGCCGCCTTGCGCCCGCCTCGAGCGCGGCCAGCTCGGCGCGGATCGCGGCGATCCGGTTGCGCGGCGCATCGGCATCGGCCAGTTCGGCCGTCACCGCATTGGCGAGGCCGAGCGCACCTTCCGCCGCGGCCAGCGTCGCCGCGCTCGTGGACAACTTCGCGGCGGCCAGCGCGTCGCGCCATTGCACCTGCCACGCATCGTAGGCCGCCTGTGCATGGCCGACGCGCGATTGCGCCGTCGCGCATCCGCGTTCGGCTTCACGCGCGCGATCCTCGAGGCTGTCCTGCTGCGCGAGCGCTTTCTCGGCCGACTGCACGAAGGTCTCGGCGATCGCGACGAGCGCCGCCAAACCATCCGACTCGCCGCCTCGCGACACGGTACGCAGTGCCGTGCGCAGCGTGGTTTCTGCACCCGCCCGCGCGGCGCGAATCGTGTCGAATTCGCGGCGCAGCCGGTCGAGGTCGGCCTGCGCGGCGAACACCGTGTCGCGCTTCGCCAGCCAGTCGCCCATCGCCGCCAGCGGCATGCCGGGCACCGCGGCCGTCGTCGCGAGCGCGGCCCATGCGTCGCGATGCGCGGCGAGCTCACGCTCGCGCTCGTCCAATGCCGCCTGCTTGCGCGTCACGCCGGCACGTGAGGATTCGACCTGTTGGCGCAGCGACTGCAACGTCGCCGCCGCCTGCGTCGCGCCGAGCTGTGCGTCGACGAGTTCGTCCGCCAGGCGAATCGCGTTGTCGACCGCAGGTGCGCCCGTTGCGAGATCGACCGCGCCGCTGCGGATATCGCCCCACGCGCCGTCGCGTCGCGCGCGCGCCGCCAGCACGTCGGCGGTCGTGACGACCTTGTGGTTCTCCGCGAAGTGCTTTTCCTGCAGTTCGAGCCGCTCGAGCTCTTCGAGTGCGCCGTCCCGCGCGTCGCGTGCAGCAGCGACCGCACTCGCGCGTTCGCTGTCTTCCTTCAGCAGCGTGCCGAGCCGCGCCGCCGACGGCACGTCGAGCGCACGCAGCGTATCGACCGGCATGCGCCACTGGCCGAGCGCATCGAGTGCGCCGGACAACGTGCGTTCGGCGGCGGCGATTTCCTGTTCGAGCGCCTGCTCGCGCTGGCCACTGTTGCGAAAGCCCTGCGCATCGGCCAGCGCCGCACGCAGCGCCTCCGGCACGTCGACGGTCGACAGGCGCGCCTGTTGTTCCTGCACCTGCGCAAGCTCGCGCGTGCGTTCGTCGAGCGATTCGCGCGCGCCGGCAAGCGCCTGGTGCAGCGCACCGTGTTCGCGCAACAGGTTTGCAACGGTCTTCAGCGACAACGCGGTCGGCAGCGACGCACGCAGCGACGCTTCGTCCGTCGGCCAGCCGAGCTGGGCGGCCGCCGCAAATGCGGCGGACAAGTGCCGCTCGACATCCGCGCCGAGCAGCAGCAGATCCTGCGCGTGATTCATGCACGCGCCGCGCAGCCGGTCGAGCGCTTCGATGTCGGCTTCGAGCGCCAGCGTGTCGGCGTCGGCGTCGATCGCATCGCGCGCCTGCCGTTTTGCGAGCAGGTCGGCACGCCGTTCCTCGAGCACCTTCTGTTCGGCCGCGAGATCGCCCTGCGCCTTCAGCAGGTCCGCATACGCGGTGGGCGGCAACTCGACGACCGGGCCCAGTTCCGCCAGCGCGGCGTCCTTGACCGTCAGCTCCTTCAGGTATGGTGCCAGCCGTCGCACGCGTTCGAGCTTCGAGCGCAGCGCTTCGAGCCGACGCTGTTCGGCGCGTGCCTGCTCGATCTGCTGTTCGACCGCTTCGCGCGCGTCCTTGCGTTCGACCCAGTCGCGCGTGCGCACCTGAACCGTCTTCAGTTCGGTCACGGCTTCGTTGAACGACGATTCGGCGAGTGCAAACGCGCTGCCGCTGCGGCGCGGCGCCCAGAGCTCGACCGCACGCGCATCGAGCTCCTCACGCACCGGCCCGAGACTGCCGACACCGGCAGCCGATTCGAACAGCACCTGGCCGAGCTTATCGGATGCGTCGAGAATGCTCCGGCCGCCGTCGACCAGACGCCCGTGATCGAGCCCGAACATCTGTTCGAAGAATTCGCGCGTGGCGCCGTCAAGGACCTCGGCCAGAAAGTCGTCGGGCAGTTTGTCGTCAGCGGGTGTGCGCAGCGGACTGCGTCCGCGCGCGCGGTGGAACACGAGTTCGCCCGTGCCGCTCTCCAGCACGCCGCCGATCCGCAGTTCGGGCGTGCTGTGCAGGAAATCGAGCGGCGTTTGCAGCTTCATCCCGAACAGCAGCTCCGACACGGCCGTGCGGATCGTCGACTTGCCGGCCTCGTTCGGCCCCACGATCACGTGGAAATCCTCGCCGGCCGACGGGAATCGCAGCGTCTCGTCGGTGAACTTGCCGTACTTGATCAGATCGAGCTGGTTGATCCTCATCGCTTATTCCCCCCTCGCCAGCCGCGCGAGCAACGCGGGCCCGACCTGCTCGACGAGTGCGGTCAGCTCACCCGCGCGCGCCATCGTCAACAACGGCACCTCTTCCTTCACGTCGCTGCGCACCTTGCCGACAAACGGCTTCAGGTCGCGCTCGAGCAGTTCGAGGAAATCCGGATCGCGCGCGGCGTCGGCCAGGATCTGCTTCAGGTCCTCCAGCGCTTCGAGCTGCTCGCTTTCGCCCGGCTGATGATCGGCCGCGGACGTCGCGAGCCGAACCTTCTCGAGCCACAGCCGCTCGTTGCCGATGATGCCGATCTGGTTCAGCACCTCAGCGCGCAACTGCGGCGCGCGGCCGAAAAAGAGGCCATGCGCGGGCGTGCGCCCCGTGACCGTCACGCGCACCGCGCGCGGCACATGGCCGTCGACGGTCAGCAGCGCTTCCAGCGACTGGCCGATCTTTCTCGAGAGGTCGGCGACGGTAAGGCAATCGGACGCGTCGACCGACACGGCTTCCCAGCGCAGCACGTCGAGATACAGGCGCTCGACCTGCGTGCGGCCCTGCTCGACCGTCACGAGCACCGCGCCGCGGCGGCCCGTCTCGCGGATATGGCGCCCCTGCAGGTTGCCGGGAAACACCACCGTGGACGGCCCCGACCATTGCTGGAATTCGTGCACGTGGCCGAGTGCCCAGTAGTCATAGCCTTTCGCGTGGAGTTCGGCCAGCGTGCACGGCGCATAGTTCGCGTGCACCGTATTGCCTTCGAGCGCCGTGTGCAGCACGCCGATGTTGTAGTAACCGGGCACCGGGTCCGGATAGCCGATCGCGAGATTGTCGACGACAGCCTTGTCCTTGAAGCTCTGCCCGTGCAGCGCGACGTCGAATTCGGGCAGCTTGTGGGTTTCCGCCTTGCGGTGGCCGAACACGGTGACGTTGTCGGGCAGCGTCAGCTTCTTCGTCATCTCGCTTTCGGCATCGTGGTTGCCGCCGAGCACGAACGCGCGGATGCCGGCCTTGCGCAGGCGCCCCATCTGCTGGCCGAAGAAGATGCCTGTGTTGTGGTCCTTCCAGTCGCCGTCGTACAGGTCGCCGGCGATCACGAGGAACGCGACCTCCTCTTCGATCGCACGATCCACGAGCTGCCGCAGCGCCTCGCGCGACGCGTTGCGCAACTGCGCGGCCGGCGCGTCGGGATAGGCGCTCAGGCCGTGCAACGGGCTGTCGAGGTGTATGTCTGCCGCGTGGATGAACTTCACGAAGATTCCTTTGTTTCATGACGATGGGGCCAGCGATCGACGTACGATGCCGCCAGCCGGGCCATCAATCGCAATCCTGGTAGCCGCCGAGTTCGCCGCAATGGATGCAGCGAAACATATACGCGGTCGGCGAGCCGTCCTTGTCGAGTACCGCGAAGAAGCGCTCCCATTCGGCGTCCTCGTCGAGTCCGGTTGAATCCCGAATCGACGCAACGGCCTGCGGGCCGAGCGCCGTCAGTTCGCCTGCACCTGCCCGGCCAATGAACTGCGCGCCATCGCCGCAATGCGTCCACCACCGTTCCTGCTGCCAGCCCTGGAAGCCCGGCGTGCGGCAGGCGATTTCGTCGACGACCGCGTCAGGCACGTCATCCCATTCGCCGCCGCCGATGCCGTACGTGTCGGTAAAGACCGCATCGAGCCGCCCGTGTGCCGAACCGTCGGCGATGCACCACGGGCAGATGCTTTGCTCGTACTCGTCGACCGCGTACACGGAGCCTGCATACACGTAACCACGTGCATCGCCGCAACACACGCAGCGCGCGTCCGAGCGAATCACGCTGCCCGTTGCCAGCGGGTCGGGATGGTACCTGAAAGCGGGTAACGACATGAGGCTCTCCGTCGATCCGGATGGTGGGGGCGCACGCGATGCGAATTCGAACGGCCATTGTGCCGCAGCCCGGCCACGTTACTGCGGAATCCCGGTCTCGACAAACGTGCCGTTCACGAAACGATAGACGCGATGCGTTGCACCGCCGCGAGCAAGAAATTCCCACCGGATGTCGATGCCGACCGGGTCGTCGCGCCACGCGATCGCCAGGTAGGGCGATTGCGCGCCACCGTCGGTGTCGAGCGAAACGGAGTCGAGGCAGCTTTGAACCGGCAGCGAGAAACGCGGCACGGCATGGGCGCCGTGCAGCTCCAGCACGTACAGCGCCCCTTCTTCGCCCGCGCCGCAATAGCCTGTCGGGCGGCTGCTCGACGAGCGGTTGATGACGACCAGCAGATAGTCTTTGCCGTCGATCCGCTTCGGACGGTCCGACGGAAACGCAACACTCGATGCATCGCGCAATGCATGGTGAAGCGCGGCCGGCACGATCAGTGCCGATTTCCGGTGGCGGGCTGCGTCGACCTCGAACAACCCCGGGCGCGCCCATTCGATCTCGTGACCATTGGCGAGCCGCACCGATTCGGGCGCCGGCGTTTCGGCGAAGGCAACGGCGGCATTCGAGGCCAGCAGCGCCAGCGCCGCGAGCTTCAACGCCATCGATTTCGTCGGGATGATCCGTGTCCGCATCAATCGCGCAGGAGGGTCGTGAAGTTCATCGCATGCGCCGGCATGCCGTTCGGGCAGCCCCGATCCAGGAGCGCCCCGCGCGCGTCGTTCGTCACGACGCACGCGGCTGATCCACGAGGTGCCGTCACTCGCCACGCGGCACCGGCGGCGGTGCATAGCCGTTGTCATTGCCGGGGAACGGATTCGCGTTGCGGCGCAGCGCTTCCTCGTCGTTCTCCTTCTGCGCGAACACCGCGACGCCGATCACGCCGACGTTCGCGGCATCGCCATACTTCGAATTCGCGACATAGCTGTCGGGCACCGCCGCGAAGCGGAACGCGGCGACTTCGTCGCGGCTCTTGCGGAAACCCTCGATCGTCAGCGTGCGGCCCGGATACAGCACGTAACCGCCGTTCGTATAGCTGCCGGGCCGCCCCGACAGCACGTCGAGCCCGTCGACGCTCGACACGATCTCGAACGTACGGCGCCCCTGGTTGCGCAGCACGATCATGTAGCGCGAACCTTCGACGCCCGCCATGTGCCAGCGGCCGTCGCTGCGTGCCAGACGCAGCGGCGCGCCCTTTTCGTCCGTGAACGACAGCGCGATGTCGCCGTTGGCAAGCGCGACGCGGGTCGGCAACCGGCGAACCTGGGACGCGGGAGGATGTCCGGGCAACGCATCGTTGTAGTAGACCGACGCAAGATCCGTCGGCTTCGCCGGATCCGCGCGTTCGAAATCGACCTGGCGGGTTTCGGATCGCACCGACTCGCCCCATGCAGTGCCGAGCCCGCGGCGTTCGCTGGCGTCCGGTGCGGCGGCGGATGCGCTGGTACTGCCGGACGGCGGGGGCGACCCTGCGCAGGCGGCCAGCCAGAGCGCGCAGGCGAGCGCGAGAAGGCGGAACAGGATGGTCATGACGTGAGGCCTCGGAATGTTATCGGGCCGCGCCGGACTGGCCGGAACGGCGTTTTGGTGTCGTCTGTCGTCACGATGTCGATCGGACATGCTGGCCCGTATCGGACGGCGCCGCGATCGCGGCGGCCCGGCAACCGGGAGCCTCGCTATTTAAGCATGGCCGGCGGGCGATGGGCAGGGGGTGCACACGCCGCCCGTTGCCGGTCCGTGCCGGCAGGCGGGCAGGCCCGTCGCGTCGCCGGAGGGGTGGCGAACGCCGACGCATCCCGGTATCGAGGACGGGATGAACGGCGCGCCGCGCGCGCCCATAAAAAAACCCGGCCCGCATCGAAGCGGGCCGGGCTCTATCGGGAAGCGTGACGCTTACAGCGCGCCGCCTTGCGCCGACGCCGAACCCTTCACGCCGACCGATGCGCCACCCTGCACCGAGTTCGTCGCGCCTTCAAGCGCCTCGCCGGCCTTCGCCTTCGCGCCGCCTGCGACGTCGCCTGCCGTCGACACCGCGCCTTGCGCGTGGCTCTTTGCCGTGCCCGCGACGTGCTTCACGTGCGATTTCGTCGAGTGGACGGCCGATGCGGCGGCATCCTTCGCGGTGCCCGCTGCCGAGCCGACCGCATGCGTCGCACCGCCAACCGCGTCGCCGGCTGCCGAGCCCACGCCGCCGACCGTCTTGCCGACGCCGTTCAGCGCGCCGCCAACGGCGTTGCCCGCGCCCGAACCCGAGCCTGCCGCATTCGCGCCGGCGCCAGCCTGCACGCCCACGCCGCCACCGAGCAGCGGCGTCTGAACCTGCGCGCCGACACCTGCGGAACCCTGGGCACCGGTCTGGGCCGTCTGTGCGAAAGCAGCCGAAGTCGCCATCGCCGTCAGTGCAGCACCCACCAGAATCGTACGAATCGTGTTCATGGTCATTCTCCCCAAAGACGTTGTTGCTGCGGGCCGCCTTCGTGCGGCTTGTCGCATGCCTTGCCGCGACGTGCGGCAGGTGGAGCTAATGTAGCGGCGCGGACGCGCAAAACGACTGATTTGCGGGGACTGTTACTTCCGTTGCAAATGCTGACGATTGCCTCACATAGTTTGACAATCGGGGGCTTGCGGCGGAATTGAGCGGTGGATCGGGTGAACCTGGAGGCCTGCCGCGCGGAGCATGTCGCGGCCGATCGGGAAAACAGGCCGGCAAAAACGCCTGGCAGGGAAACCGGCCGCTTCGATAAGCATTCCAAAGAACGTGTATCGCCCAGCCGTCGGTGCGGCCCGACAACCGGCTCCTCGCGATGAGTTCGATATCGTCGGATACGCATGCCGCCGCACCGGCGTTCCCCGCTGCGCCGAACGCGAGCTTGAACGCCATTTCCGTCAGCGCGCTCACGGCCGGCCGGTCGACCGCTGTGCCTGGATCGCCATCGACTTCATCGAACGACGCCATCCACTGCGCGTCGAACGGCTTGGCATCGCGACTGTCCAGCGCGCGATTGCAATCCAGGTCGCCGAGGAAATCGAAAAAGCCCGGCACCGACAGGATGGCGTCCATTTCAAGCAGATGCACGCTCGTCATTGCGACACCTTCACGATGCGCGGCCCCGACCGCCCGTTGATGCATGCAGGCAGTTCGGGGCCGCGCGTCCTGCCCGGCTACGGCCGGAACGTATCGCCGAGCACGACGCCTTCACGCCGCGGATCGGTGCCGCCCTGCAACGCGGGCGACTGGCCGACCGTCACGCGCATCACGGTATTGACGCCGCTCGCCTGCGCGGACGTCGACACCTTGTGCCCGAGCGCGAGCAGCCCCGTGATCAGCGGATCGTTCGCCCCGTTGTTCGTCGTGTTGACGTTCGGATGCTCGCCGCCGATCGTGGTCGTCGGGCTGTTGCTCGCGCCGAAGTCGACGAGCCCCGCCGACTGCTGCGCGTCGAGCCCCCAGTCGAGCGCGCCGACGAGCGTCTTGACCACATATTGCGGAATCGTGCCGCCGCCCGGCGAACCGGTCGCCATCACGAAATCGCCGCGCGAACCGTCCGCGGCCTGCCCGAACACGATCGTCGGCGCCATCGAGCTGCGCGGCCGCTTGCCCGGCTGCAGGCGGTTGGCCACCGGATTGCCCGCGCTATCGACCGGGTTCGCCGAAAAATCGGTCAGCTGATTGTTCAGCAGGAAGCCGTTGGTCATGTGGAACGAGCCCATGCTCGACTCGACCGTCGTCGTCGCGCTCAGCACGTTGCCGTCGCCGTCGACGATCGTGAACTGGTTCGTGCCGTGCTCGATCAGCGTCGTGTCGACACCGAGCGGCACCGCGCCCAGATTGCCGGGCTGGGCGGTGCCCATGCTCTTGGTCGGGTCGATCAACGCCGCGCGCGATTTCAGATACGGCTTGTTCAGCAGCGTGTTCCAAGTGCCGCCCGGCAGCGGCACGAAATCCGTATCGGCCACGTACTTGTCGCGGTCGGCATACGCAAGCCGCTCCGCCTCGGTGATGAGGTGCACGCCCGCGACGGTCGGCTTGCCGCCTTCGAGATCGATCGCCGTCGGCTTCAACGACTTCAGGTCGTAATTCTCGAGAATGCCGAGCGCCGACGCGACCGCGATGCCGCCCGACGATGGCGGCGGCATCCCGCATACCCAGTAGCTGCGATACGTCGTGCACACCGGATCGCGGCGCTTCGCCTGGTACGCGGCCAGGTCGGCGACGGTCGTCTTGCCCGGCGTGAGCGTCGACCCGTCCGCGCCCTTCGTCGTCGCGATCTTCGCAACGATGTCCTGCGCGATCTGCCCCGTGTACAGCGCGTTCGCACCCGACTGCGCCATCAGCGTCAGCGTGCGTGCATAGGCCGGATTCTTCAGCACGGTGCCGAGCGTCTTCGGCGACCCATCCGCGTTCAGGAAATACGCGGCGGCCTCGGGGTCGCGCTTCAGGTTCGCGGCGTTGGCCGCGATCGCGTCGGCGAGCCGGCCACCGATCGGGAAGCCGTTGGTCGCGAGCGTGATCGCATCGCCGAACAGGTTCTGCCACGGCAGCCGGCCGTGATCCTGCTGCAGCGCCTCGATCAGCCTCGGCACGCCGATCGTGCCGATCGAGCGGCCGCTCGCACGTGCGTTCGGCAGCGGCGCGGAGTGGTCGGTCGCGTCATCGACGTAGCGCAGGTAGTTCTCCGTCGCGGCCGCCGGCGCGGTTTCCCGGCCGTCGTACGCCTGCAGCGTCTTGCCGCGCGCATCGTAGTAGAGCAGCACGCCGCCCGAGCCGAGGCCCGTTGCCTCGGGCACGGTCAGGCCGAGCACGGCCTGCACGGCGACCGCCGCGTCGGCGGCCGTGCCGCCCTTCTTCAGCACCGCGCAGCCGGCCGCGCTCGCGTACGCGTTCGACGTGGCCACCAGATAGGTCTTCGCATAGACCGGCTTCATCCCGGTGCGATAGCCCGACGACGCTTCCGGCAGCGACGGGTCGCCCGGCTGGTTCGAGCCCACCACGACCGTCGCGCCGCTGTTGTCGACCGCGAGGCAGCTCGCATCGGTGGAAGGTGCCGGCGTGCGGCCTGCGTCGTTCTCGACGTCGCCGCCGCATGCCGTCAACAGGGCGGCCGCGAGCAACGCGGACGCATACGGAAAAATCGCTGTTCTGTTCATTGTCTGCCGATGTTCTCGTAGGTCGTTGCGATGGACATCACGCTGCCTGCGACCCCCTCGGTGCGCCGGCAACGCGTTCGATAGTCCCATGAACAAAATTTTTTCCGCAATGAGGGATTGGCGTAGCACGGCCGGATGTTGTGTGCGCAACGTCGCCGATTACGCACGCGGGTTCGCGTGTTGCACTGCATCGCAGTGCGATGCGCCCGCGCGGCCGACGGCGTTACTTTGCTGCTCGTCGGCGCTTGCCGGCTGCGCCGCCGGCGCGCGCGAATCCGCTCTCCATCGTTTCGATCGCCTCGGAGAAGAAATCGAGAAACATCGTCATCGCGACGGTCGCGCTCATGTCGGCCCGCTGATAGATGCAGCTGAACGAACGCGCCCCCGCATCGGCAAGCGGCGTCCACGCGAGCCGGCCGGCGGCCACGTCGTCCGCGACGTTCTCGGCGATCAGGAAGCCGACACCCGCGCCTTCGGCCGCGAGGCGCCGCACCATCGGCACCGAGCCCGTCTCGATCAGCGGCCGCACGTTGCGCGGCTGCCGCGCATCGATCTGGTCGAACATCGCGCGCAGCTCCGTGTCGGGCGTCATCAGGATCAGCGGATGCGCGAAACAGTCGCGCAGCCGCACCTTGCCGCCGGGCGCCGCGAGCGGATGGCCGGGCGCCGTGACGACACCCAGCGGCTGTGCGAACGCGCGCACCTCGACGACGCCCGCCGCCGTGCGCCGGCGCAACGCATAGCCGATGTCGGCCTCGCCTGTCTCGACCCAGCGCACGATGCTCTCGCCGTTTCCCGAGCGCACGCTGTACGTGACGCCCGGATAGCGCTGCATCGCAGCGAGGATCGCGTCGGGCACGAGCCTTTCCGCGGTCGACGCGGGTACCGCCAGGTTCACGTGCCCGCGCCGCAGCGCACGCAGGTCCTCGACCTGCGTGAGCGCGTTGTCGAAGTCGCGCTGGCCGCGCCGCACGGCCGCGATCACGATCTCGCCGGCCAGCGTCAACTGCATGCCGCGCGGCAACCGGTCGAACAGCGGCACGCCGACCTGCTCCTCGAGATTGCGGATCTGCTGGTGCACCGCCGCAGCGGTCAGGTGCAGCGCGTCGGCCGCCTTGCGAATCGAGCCGCGCCTCGCGACCTCGTCGAAACAGCGGAATGTCTGCGATATCGAACGCATGCAAGGTCCGTTAGATTTTTCCGAACAGGCCGTCAAGAATAATCCAGTTTTACTGACCGTCCGGATCGTCTAGATTCCGCTGCATCCCCGCATCCGATTCGAATGGAGACCGCAGTGACAACCGTCGACCAGATTACCCAGCGCCGCCGTGGCGTCGGCCTCATCGCCCACGATCCCGCCCTGTCCGCGGGCGGCTATACGCTCATCGCGCCGCAGACGGCCGACGGCAACGTCTATCTCGTCGGCATCGACGGCGAAGTCGTCCATCAGTGGAAGATGCCCGTGCGCCCCGGCCGCCACGCGGTGATCCTCCCGAACGGCAACCTCGGCTACAACGGCAACCATCCGCAATCCGAATCGCGCTATGCGCCGTGGTCGATGTGGCATGGCGGCGACTTCTACGAAGTCACGCCGCAAGGCGAAACCGTATGGCGCTACGAGGATCCCGCGCACCACCACGATGCGCAGTGGCTGCCGAACGGCAACCTGCTCTACGCCGCGTGCGCGCCGGTCGACGCCGCGTTCGCGCGGCGCGTGCCGGGCGGCACGCCGCACGGCGACGACGAAGTGATGTATGCGGACGTGATCCGCGAAGTGAACCGGGCCGGGCAGATCGTCTGGGAATGGCATGCGCGCGACCATCTGCGGCCCGAGGATTTCCCGATCGCGGCCGGTTTCGGGCGCTATCACTGGCCGCTCGTCAACGGCCTCGCGGTCGATGCGAACGGCCGCGTGCTGATGAGCCTGCGCACGACGTCGGGCATCATCGGCGTGAATCGCGAAACCGGCCGCGTCGACCTGCGGATCGGACCCGACGTCGTGTCGCACCAGCATGCGCCGGTGCCGCTTCCGAACGGCAACATCCTCGCGTTCGACAACGGCAATTTCCGCCACGGCGCGCACGTCGTGTTCTCGCGCGTCGTCGAGATCGATCCGGCGACGCAACGCGTCGTGTGGTCGTATGCGGATGACGTCGTGAACCTGTTCTACACGCCGTTCATGGGCAACGCGCAACGCTTGCCGAACGGCAACACGCACGTCACCGAATCGTCGACGGGCCGGCTGTTCGAAGTGACGCCCGCCGGCGAGGTCGTCTGGGAATACGTGATTCCGTGGTTCGCCGAATACCCGGACGAAGCCGCGCGCAAGACCGGCCCCGGGCAGCTCAACAGCGTATTCCAGACGTTCCGCTACAGCGCCGCGCAACTGCCCTGGCTGCGGGCCTGACCGTTCGTTCACCGCCGGTTTCCGGCGCTCGTCGCCGTTCGCTTCGAAGGGGCCTGCCGTGTCGCACGATCCGATCTCAACACCCATCGACGCACGGCTGCCCGCCTGGCAGCTCGCGCTGTTCGGGCTGCAGCACGTGCTGTCGATGGCCGCGTCCCCGATCACGGCCGTGTTCCTGATCGCAAAAGTGCTCGCGCTGCCGGCGGACCTGACGGTCCAGTTGATCGGCGCGACGTTCTTCGCGTGCGGGATCGGCACGCTGCTGCAATCGCTCGGTGCCGGGCCGATCGGCGCACGCATGCCGTTCGTGATGGTGCCCGGCGGTGCACCGACGATGCTGTTCGCCGGCATCGCCGCGCAATCGGGCCTGCCGACGGCGGCCGGCTCGGCGTTGCTCGCCAGTGCGTTCTACTGGGTGCTGTTGCCCGTCTTCACGCGCTGCCTGCGGCTCTTTCCGCGCATCGTCGTCGGCGCGATGCTGCTGCTCGTGTCGGTCAACCTGATCCGGATCTACGCGGCGATCGTCGTCGGCCAGCCCGGTTCGGCCGACTTTGCCCAGCCGCGCGCGCTCGGTCTCGCGCTGGCCACGATCGTCGCCACCGTCATCGTGGCCGGTACGTTTCGCGGCACGCTCGGGCGTCTCGCGGTGCTGATCGGCCTGATGGCCGGTGCGACGCTCGGCTGGGCGCTCGATGCGATGCCGGCGCTCGCCGACGTGTGGCACGGCCCGCTGTTCACTCATCCGGTATGGCTGCCGTTCGGGATGCCGCGCTTCGACCTGCTGGCCGCGCTGCCGCTGCTGATCTTCACGGCGATCTCGATGGCCGAGGCCACCGCGCAGACGGTCGCCGTCGGTGAAACGTGCGGCAAGGCGATCTCGCTGTCGCGCGACGTGCCGAAGACGATACGCGGCGATGCGCTGGCGTCGCTGGCCGGCGCGCTGTTCGGCACGCCGTTGATCGTGACCAGCGCCGAGAATATCGGTGTCGTGCAGACGACCGGCGTGCGCTCGCGCTACGTGACGGCCGCCGCCGGCGCGATCCTGATCGTCATCGCGCTGTTCGCGCCGCTCGCGCGGCTCGCCTATGCGATTCCGGCCGCCGTGGTCGGTGGCACCGCGCTGGTCGTGTTCGCGATGATCGGCGTGATGGGCATCCGGCTGCTCGCCAGCGCCGACCTGCACGCGCGCGCCAACCAGTACACGCTCGCGGCCGCGCTCGTCGTCGGCCTTGCGCCGATCCTGGTGCCGAACCTGTATCGCCATTTCGGCTCACCGGTGCAGATCGTGCTCGGCAACGGCATGGCGGCCGGCACGCTCGCGGCCATTGCAACGCAACTGGCGTTCGCTGCGCTGGCGCGACTGAGCGGACAGGCGGGAACGGCATCGGCAACAGCACCTTCGCGCGACGCCTGACGGCGACGGCCGGCAGCGCGACACGCGCGCAAGCCCCGCTTGACGACGCCCGTCGTTCGACCGACAATCGCCGCTCCCTCCTGGCGCGGGCACTCGATCCAGCCGGCGTGTGCGTCTCCTCGACGCCGCCCCGGCTTCAGGTCTTCCAGTCCCGATCTCCGCGCCGCCGTGCCACGCACGCAAACCGCCGGCCCCGCCGGACACGCTCACGCAGGTATCGCCCCGAACGCCGGCTGATCGCCGCGCGGTCGCGCTTTCGCCTGCCCATTCATTTCGGAGTCCATTATGATGGTTCGTCTTTCCAAGGCAGCCATGGTGCTTGCCATGGCCTTTTTCGCCTCGCTCGTCGCGTTCGGCAACATCACCGACTACGCGACGAATTTCGCGTTCGTGCATCACGTGTTCCTGATGGACACGACGTTCCCCGGCAACGGGATCATGTATCGCGCGATCGGCACGACGTGGGTTCATCACGCCGGCTATCTCGGCATCATCTCGATGGAAACGCTGACGGCCGTGCTGTGCTGGATCGGCGGTGCCCGCCTGCTGCGCGCGCGACGCGCCGGCGATACGGCATTCCGCGCGGCCAAGGCGTATGCGATCGCCGGCCTGACGCTCGGCTTCCTCACGTGGCAGGTCGCCTTCATGTCAGTCGGCGGCGAGTGGTTCGGCATGTGGATGTCGAAGCAATGGAACGGCGTGCCGGACGCGTTCCGCTTCTTCATCACGCTGCTGCTCGTGCTGGTCTACCTGACGATGAACAACGACGGCATCGACGACACGCATACCGCGCACTGACACGCCGCTTGCATCGGGCCGGGCGGCCAACAGGACATCAGGACGATTGCCGGCGTGACCGCGTCCGGCTATAAATCGTGCATGGACACGAATCGCTGGATTCACGACCCCGTCGGCGCCTTTCGCGCGTGGCAGGAAACCGCCGCGACCGGCGCCGATCGCCGGCCGTTCGCGCCGCGATCGGTCGTGCAGCACGTCGCGATGTTCGAACGGTTCCTGCGTTACCTGACCGAACGACGCGTGTCGCTGGCCACGTTCGGACCCGACCACGTCGCGGCCTTCCTGGCGGAACTCGATCGCACCTGCATGCCCGGCACGTCGACCCGCGTGCGCTACGCGAAGCTGATCGACCGGCTGGGCCGGCATCTGGTCGACGCCGGTGTGCGCACGATCCATCCGGCCGGCCGGACGACGCGCGATTTCGCATGGCCGGACGGCGAGCCCGAGCCGTGCTATCTGCCACCCGATGCCGACGCGGCGCTGCAGCGCCACGTGCAGCCGCGGGCAAACGACACGCCCACCGACTGCCGGAATCGCGCGATCGTCGCGCTGCTGCTTGCGAGCGGCATCACGTCGGCCGAGATACGGGCGACAACCTGCGACGCGCCCGATCTCGACGCGCAGCCGCCTGCGCTCGCCGTGCCGCGCGATCGGGCGCGGCCGGCGCGCCGAATCACGCTCGCCGAATTTGCGCTGGCGCCGCTCGCCGCATGGCGGGTGCGCTCGGCAGACACGCCGGCATCCGCGTTGCTGTTTCCCGCGCCGCGCGGCGGTGGCGCGATGAAAGACATGATCTTGCTGCTCGTGGTGCGTGACGCGCTGACCGCGATCGGTTTCCACGCGGCGGACATGAGCCCGCGCGTGCTGCGCAATACGTATGCACGCCGCCAGTTGCTTGCAGGCCACGCGCAGGCCGACGTCAGTGCGATGCTCGGTCTCGTCAGCACGCGAACGGTCACGCGCATCCGGCAGACGCTGCCGCCCGATGCGGCCGCGGACCGCGCCGCGCACGAGCGCTGATCCGGCCCGCGCTCGGCGCTCGGCGCGCGCCGCGAGTCGCTCGGCGCCCTATTCGACCGACGGCGACTGGATCAGCCGCAGAATCCGTGTGTCGTACGGCGAATGCATGACTTCGGCGATACGGACCTCGGAAGCGGCCGGATGCAGCGGATTCAGCAGGAAGTTGTGCGCGTGCGGCACGACGACGCTCGGCACGCGCAGCAGCGCGCTCGGCTGCGTGTGCAGCCACTCGGTGCCGGCGCTGCGGGTCCAGTCGACGTTGGTTCGCCAGTCCTCCGGCGCGTCGCCCTCCGCGATTTCGGCGATATCGATCGAATCGGCCGCCTCGATGCGAAGCAACTGGTATCCGCTCGGCAATTGCGCGACCGTGGCGATTTCGAAATGAACGAGCGTCTCGAGCAGTGCGAGCGCCGGATGCTCGGCGAGATACACGACGGGCTGCCCGGCAAAATGCCAGCGCCCGCCGGCGCGCAACCCGCCGATCCCTTTCAGGTCGGCGAAATTGCTGATCCGCCACAGTGTCGTCAAGCGAAGTACCCCTCGTCGATCTGCGTGAGGGCTTCCTCGACGAGCCGCGCGCCATGCTCGGTGCTCGCCATGTCGAGCGACGTGCGGCCGCCGAAGCGCTGAAGCCCGTTGCGCAGCCATGCCATCGCCTTCTCCTGGTCGCCGAACGTAGCTGTCGCCTGTGCGACGATGCGCGCGAGACGGATCGCCTTGTCGGATTCCTCCTGCGACAGGCGTTCGTGCGCCTGCCGACGATGGCTCAGCGTGCGACGCGGAATGATGAAGGCCAGCTCGTCGGATTTCAGCCCGCGCTCGGACAGACGGTCGATCACCGAGACGTCGATGCGGGCGCTCGCCAGCTCGGCAAGATCGGCCCCCGATCGGACACGGATCGCCAGCAGCTGTTCGAGAATCGTGAATTCGGCCTGACGCGGATGCGCGACGCCCGAAGGATGGAAAGCAATGGTGCTCATGACCTCTCCCGGCAATTTGCCCAATCATTATAGGCGTTTTGCCGGAAGCATGCAGGCGTGGGCGATGGGCGCGCCTGTGGTGCTCGTCGGGGTGCCTGCGAAGGCGAGGACGACATGCCCCACCGACCTGGAAGCAAGCTTCTGTGGCCGCGAATCGAAGATTCGCCTGGGGGATGGGATGCAATTATTCAGTATATAAAGTCCAGCCAAACGTCGTACGGTTGTCACGTAACAACTTTTTAACTGATTTCATTTTCTCCGATTTCGCCGGCTCATCCTTCCAGACAAGGTCGAGTGGTTCGATCAGGACAAGGAGATGTTCTTCAAGCGTGCCCGGTCACCCGGAACGCCGCTTCTGGCGATTCATCGTCCGTCGCGATGGAATCGCATCGCCGTGCACTCGTGACGGATGCGTTCCCATATCGCGCGTTTCTCGTCATCGTTCATGAACACCCAGTGCAAGACTTCGTCGGCCGTTCGGCCGCATCCCTTGCAGACATCGTCGAACAACGTCGAGCACACTCCGACACAGGGGCTGTCGGGTAAGTCATGAAGTGTGGAAGCCATTGGAACGCTCGTATCGGTAGAAAATTCGGCAGCGTTACGAATCGCGCTCCCATACACGGGTACCTTTCCGCCCGCGACGCGGCCGATACCACAAAACGAACCCGCCCCGCTTGCCTCGACGACGACGCCAGCCGAACCGGCGTCGTCGCGATGCCCGCGCCATGAGGATCACTGCGCGATCGCGCCAGACGTCCTGCAGCGGTGCGAGACTGCGCGGGCCGGCTGTCCGAATGATGGCGTTATCGCCGGGCGATGCGGCGTTCACGGGTGCCCAGGTTCGATCGCGCGGTTGCCATATACAGTCGCACGACCTGGTCATTCAGGAGCCGCGATTCACTTTTCGCGCACAACCTCCGCCCAATACCCAGGATCGTGCGCCACGCCGCGAGCAATCAGCCAGCCCACGCGGACGACCGGATCACGCTGCAGAAATTGCCTGCGTGGAAATGCGGATCCTTGTCTGCGAGCACGTCGGCCTTCACGTTGCCGAACGTCGTATCAGGCTTGTGCTTGATCCCGTCGTAGAACGCCTGAATGATGTCTTCCTTGAAGTGCGGCGTGCGCGGATGCGCACGAACGACGGCCTCGCGCTCCACATCGCTGTATTCCGGATAGGTCAGGCCCAGCACGTCCATCTCGACGCCCGCGGTAACGAGCGCGATCACCGGATGCATGTGCTGCGGGATGCCCGGCGTGGTATGCAACGCGATCGAGGTCCACACGACGTCGATATCCTGCTGCGAAATGCCCTTGCCCTTCAGGAAATCGCGTGCGGCGTTGGCGCCGTCCACCTCGAAACGCTCGCACGCGCTGCTGTGTTTGTGCGTGAGCCCCATGTCGTGGAACATGCAGCCGCAGTAGAGCAGCTCGGGATCGTATTTCAGCCCGCGCCGCTCGCCCGCAAGCGCCGCGAAATAGAACACTCGACTGGAATGATGGAACAGCAACGGAGACGCGGTATCGCGAACGAGCTCGGTGATCTCGCGCGTCAATTGGCTATCGGGAATGGTGATGCCTGCAACGTTCTCAGTCATGATCGACCTCCATTGAAAACACCCTCGATTCTCCGGCGTCCGATAGCTGTCTCCAATAGACGTGTTACGTCAGATCCTGCCATTTTGCGCGACCGACGGACACGGCGCCCGCGCAGCGGGAAGAACACCGGAAACAGGCCCGTCTGCGAGCATCGTGCGCCACTGGCGCCTCTATACTGCTACCCGCCACGTTCGACACACCACACCATCGATCATGCCGAAGGTCGTAGGAATTTTCGCCGTTCCGGGCGTTCAACTGCTCGATGTCTCCGCACCGCTCGACGTCTTCGCGCAAGCGAACGCCGAATGCGGGAAGCCGTTCTATACATTGCGGATCATCGCCAGCGAGTCCGGTCCGATCCGCAGTTCGTCCGGCGCGCAGTTACTGCCCGACTGGATCGTTCCCGACATTCCTGAGCGCATCGACACGCTGCTGGTCGCCGGCGCGCCGAGCGCCGGCCGGATCGCACTGCGCACCGACGTCCTCGCGTGGCTGCGAGCGGCGGCCGTGCAGAGCAAGCGCTACGGCTCGATCTGCACCGGCGCGTTCATCCTCGCGGCCACCGGCCTGCTGAAAGGCCGTCACCTGACCACGCACTGGGCTGCAGCCGATGCGCTTGCCGAAGCCTATCCATCGCTCGCCGTCGACGCGGACGCACTGTATGTGCGCGACGGCAAGCTGCGCACCGGCGCCGGCGTCACGGCCGGGCTCGATCTGGCGCTCGCGCTGGTCGAGGAAGATCTCGGCCGCGAGATCGCGCGGCGCGTCGCCGCACAACTGGTCATGTTCTTCAAGCGCCCGGGCGGGCAACTCCAGTTCAGCCGCAAGGGCGAGGCGCGCCCCGCCGGACGTTCGGTACTACAGGAGGTCCAGCGCTGGATCGCGGCGAATCCGGAACTCGAGCATTCGGTGGCGGAAATGGCGAAGCATGCGGGCATGAGCCCGCGCCACTTCGCACGCCTGTTCCGCGCGGAAGTCGGCATGACGCCGGCCGCATGGGTCGAGGCGACCCGCATTTCGGCCGCCCGCCACTTGCTCGAGAACGGTCACGACACGCCGAAACAGGTCGCCGCGAAATGCGGCTTCGCGAATGTCGATACGCTCAGGCGGTCGTTCACCCGGCACGTCGGAATCACACCCGCCGAATACCGGAAACGGCAGGCGGTCCTGGTCGAGTGACGCGGCCGTGTGCCAGAAATACGGCAAGAACGATATAGACAGCCTCACACAAATACTTCGGAATGCGATTTAACTGATCGCTTTTTGACCCCGACCGATCGACGGCATCGCCCCACTCATGGCTCCGTCCGCAGTCCCTATCCAGCGCGGGACAGCCTCGCAATCATCAGATGAAATGCGCGCCGCCCCGGATCGTTTACCCAGTTGCAATAATTATTCGCTGGAACGCGTATTTCCGACCGGTAACGCGATCGCTACGATGCAATCAACCGCTGAACGCAACAAGCGAAGCGCGAAATCAATGAAACCGGAGGTCATCATGAAGTCGTTCATCTACGCTGTCGTCGCCGCAACCGCCCTGTCCGTCTCGTACGGCGCATTGGCACAATCGAATCCGTCGGACCAGCTGACGCGTGCCCAGGTGCGCGCGGAACTCGTCCAGCTCGAACAGGCCGGCTACAAGCCCGAAGTCTCCGATCAGTATTACCCGCGCGCGCTGCAGACCGCCCAGGCCCGCGTGACGAACGCCGATGAAACCGGCTACGGCGCGCAAGCCTCCGCCGGCGTACGCGCCGGCCGCGCGATCGCAGTCAAGCAGGATGGCCGCGACTCCGTGTATTTCGGCCAGTAAGCCGGACACGCGACCGCGTATTCCGATACGCGCGCAGCAAACGAAACACCCCGCTCTGAACTGCACCCCAAAAGTTGGATTTTGATCCAACCTTTGGGGTGTTTGTTTTCCGGTCGTCCGCTCCCGGAACGGATTGCGCGCCCCGATCGATGCGGTCTCGCGAGTCGCGTGCCGCGCGGCTCCATTCACGACGGCAGCCGGTGTTTGCGCATAGAATGGCCGCGTGGTCGGCGTCGGCCGAAACGAACGCGAGCGGAACCACGACGCCCCGGCTTGCCCGATCGTCGCCGCGCCCGCAGGCCGGCCCCGATGCCGCACTCATCGCATTTTTCGAAAAGGAGCGGTTTCATGTCTCAAACATCCGGTTCCATGATCACGTTTCGACGCCCGGACGGCCAGGAACTGCAGGGCTATCTCGCCACGCCGGCCAAGACCGAGGGCGCGCCCGCGGTCGTCGTCATCCAGGAATGGTGGGGGCTGAACGACCAGATCCGCGGCGTCGCGGATCGCCTCGCGCGCTGCGGCTACTTCGCGCTCGTGCCCGACCTGTATCGCGGCAAATCGACGGTCGAGGAAGAGGAAGCGCACCACCTGATGACCGGGCTCGATTTCGGCGACGCGGCTTCGCAGGACATTCCGGGCGCCGTGACGCATCTGAAGACGCTCGCCTCGCGTGTCGCGGTGACGGGTTACTGCATGGGCGGCGCACTCACGCTGCTGTCGCTGCAGTTCGCCGATGCGGACGCGGGCGTCACGTGGTACGGCCTCCCGCCGCTCGACTACCTCGATCCGGCGAAGCTCAAGGTACCGCTGATGGGCCACTGGGGCACGCAGGATGCGTTCTTTGCGATCGACCAGGTCGATGCGCTCGAGAAGAAGCTGACCGATGCGAAGGTCAATGTCGAATTCCATCGCTATCTCGCGCATCACGCATTCGCGAACGAAACGGCTGTCGGCCCCGGCCGTATCGCCGGCACGCAGTTCGATCCGGTGTGGTCGCAAATGGCGTGGGATCGCACGCTGACGTTCTTCGGCCGCACGCTTTGGGAAAAGCAGGGTTAAACGTAACGCCGTTTCAGGCGCGAGCGGCTACGCAGACTGCGTAAAAAGAAACGCCACGGATTTTCATCCGTGGCGTTTTCGTTTTCGCGTCGGGCAGCCTCCGCGAACAGGGACAATGGCTCGCCCCTGCCCTTGGTCTTGCTTACCCGTTCGTCGCCGTTGCCGACGCAGGCGCCGGAGCAGCCGTCTTGTCGTAGTCGACCGGTGCATCCGGCGCGCGCGGCGTTTCGCCGGCCCGCTCGATCCACCCGCCGCCCAGCGAACGGTACAGGTTGACCAGGTTGGTCCAGCGTGCCAGACGCGCATTGATCACCGACTGCTGCGCGCTGTACAGATCCGTCTGCGCAGTCAGCACCGACAGATAGCTGTCGACGCCGTTCTTGTAACGCAGGTCCGACAGGTCGAAACGTCGCTGCTGCGCGTGCTCGTTGCGCTCGAGCGCCGCGATCTGCTGGTCGTACGTGCCGCGTGCGGCCAACCCGTCCGCCACGTCGCGGAACGCCGACTGGATCGCCTTCTCGTAGTTCGCGATCTCGATGCGCTTCTGCACGTGCGCAAGATCGAGGTTCGCGATGTTCGCGCCGCCTTCGAAGATCGGCAACGCGATGCTCGGCGCGAACGACCACGCCGCCGTGCCGGCCTTGAACAGGCCACCGAGCGTCGGGCTCGCCGTGCCGAACGCGCCCGTCAGCGAGATCTTCGGGAAGAACGCCGCGCGTGCCGCACCGATGTTCGCGTTCGCCGCCAGCAGCGACTGCTCGGCCTGCATCACGTCGGGGCGACGCGTCAGCAGGTCGGACGGCAGGCCGGCCGGCACATCCGTCAGCAGGTTCTGCGCGTCGAGCGGCATGCCCGCCGGCAGATCGTCCGGCAGCGGCTCGCCGATCAGCAGCACCAGCGCGTTCAACGCCTGCGCACGCGCCCGTGCTTGCGCCTGCTGGTTCGACAGCGCCTGCTCGACCACCGTCTGCGCCTGACGCAGCTCGAGCTCGGAGCCCGTGCCGTTGTCGAACTGCAGCTTCGTCAGGTTGTACGAGTCCTGCGCCGTCTTCAGCGTGTTCTCCGTGACCTTCAACAGATCGTCGGTCGACAGCAGCGTCAGGTATTGATCCGCCACCTGCGACACCAGCGAGATCTCCGACGCCTGCCGCGCATACGCGGTCGACAGGTACTGCGCGAGCGCCTGGTCCTTCAGGCTCTGCACGCGGCCGAACAGGTCGAGCTCCCACGACGCCGACAGGCCGACGTTGTAGGTCGTCGTGATGTTCCGGCCCGGCGCCACCGACAGCGCATTCGGCAGGCGCTGACGATTACCGGTACCCGTCGCATCGAGCGTCGGGAACAACCCCGCGCGCGTGATCTGGTACTGCGCGCGCGCCGCCTCGATGTTCAGCACCGACACGCGCAGGTCGCGGTTGTTCTTCAGCGCGATCTCGATCAGCCGCTGCAGGCGCGGATCGACGAAGAACTCGCGCCAGCCGATGGCGGTCGCAGCTTGCCCGTTCGCGCTGCGCGCGCCGGCCGCACCCGGCTGCGTCGCGTAGACGCCGCCGGCCGGGTACGCCTGCGCGACGGGTGCGTCGGGCCGCTTGTAATGCGGCGCCATCGTGCAGCCCGTGGCGAACAACGCGGCAGCCAGGGCAGCCGCGGTCGTAGTCAAAGCGTGTTTTTGCATCGTTACTGCCCCTTCGAATCGTGTGCGTCGTCGTGACCGCGCTGCAGGTCGCCCTGCACGAGACGCCATGCGTCGTCGACGTTTTCCGTCTCGCCGCTGAAGATCGCGCGAACCCGCACGAAGAACATCGGGATCATGAAGATCGCGAGGAACGTCGCCGTGATCATCCCGCCGATCACGCCCGTACCGATTGCGTGCTGGCTCGCCGAGCCCGCGCCGTTGCTGATCGCGAGCGGCAGCACGCCGAGCATGAACGCGAGCGACGTCATCAGGATCGGACGCAGCCGCAGGCGCGCCGCCTCGATCGCCGCGCGCACCGGCCCCATGTTTCCACCGGCCTGCAACTCGCGCGCGAACTCGACGATCAGGATCGCGTTCTTCGCGGACAGGCCCACGGTCGTCAGCAGGCCGACCTGGAAGAACACGTCGTTCTCGAGACCGCGCAGCATCGTCGCGAGCAGCGCGCCGACCACACCGAGCGGCACCACCATGATCACCGAGAACGGGATCGACCAGCTTTCATACAGCGCCGCGAGACACAGGAACACGACGAGGATCGAGATCGCGTACAGGATCGGCGCCTGCGAGCCGGACTGGATTTCCTGGAACGACAGGCCGGTCCACGAATAGCCGATCCCTTCCGGCAGCTTGCTCGCGAGCGCTTCCATCGCCGCCATCGCCTGCCCGGTCGACTTGCCTTGCGCGGCCTGCCCCTGGATCTCGATCGACGACACGCCGTTGTAGCGTTCGAGCTTCGGCGAACCGTAGCTCCAGTGGCCGGTCGCGAACGCGCTGAACGGCACCATGCCGCCCGTGCTGTTGCGCACGTACCAGATGTTCATGTCTTCCGGCG
The DNA here is from genome assembly GCF_002223365.1 of Burkholderia sp. AU6039. Lineage (NCBI taxonomy): Bacteria > Pseudomonadati > Pseudomonadota > Betaproteobacteria > Burkholderiales > Burkholderiaceae > Burkholderia > Burkholderia sp. AU6039. The sequence goes on along the minus strand of NZ_NKFK01000007.1, from coordinate 809,636 downwards.
TCATCCGGAACGGTGCATCCGACTGCACGTACACCTTCTTGATCCGGCCGTCAGTATCGAGGAAGTTGTTCACGTACTGCGACGCCCAAGCGATCGAGAACGTCTGGTCGATCGCCGCAGCCGTCACGCCGAGCGCATTCGCCTTCTCGCGGTCGATGTCGACCTTGTACTGCGGCGTATCGTTCAGGCCGTTCGGGCGCACGAGTGCCAGCGCGGGATCCTTCGCGGCCATCCCGAGCAACTGCCCGCGCGCGGCCATCAGCGCTTCGTGGCCGAGACCGGCGTTGTCCGTCAGCTCGAAGTCGAAGCCGGCAGCCGTGCCGAGTTCTGGAATCGACGGCGGGTTGAACGGGATCACCATCGCGTCCTTGTACTGCGCGTAGTGCGCGAACGTCCGGCCGATCAGCGCCTGCACCTTCTGGTCCGAACGCTGGCGATGCTCGTACGGTTTCAGCTTCACGAACACGAGACCGGCGTTCTGGCCGCGGCCCGCAAAGCTGAAGCCGTTAACGGTGAACACCGAGTCGACCACATCCTTCTCGGTGGTGGTCAGGTACGTGTTGATGTTGTCGAGCGTCTTGCCGGTCGTTTCCTGCGTGGAGCCCGACGGCGTCTGCACGATCATGAACATGTAGCCCTGGTCTTCATCCGGCAGGAACGACTTCGGCAGGCGCACGAACATCACGCCGACCGCGATGAACACGGCCAGGTAGATCACGAGCCAGCGGCCCGAGCGCCGGATCACGTGGTTCACGCCGCTCGTGTAGCGATCGCGACTGCGGTCGAACGTCCGGTTGAACCAGCCGAAGAAGCCCTTCTTCTCTTCGTGATGCCCTTGCGGGATCGGCTTGAGGATCGTCGCACACAGGGCCGGCGTCAGAATCAACGCGACGAGTACCGACAGCACCATCGCCGACACGATCGTCAGCGAGAACTGCCGATAGATCGCGCCGACCGACCCGCCGGAGAATGCCACCGGCACGAACACCGCCGACAGTACGAGCGCCACACCGACGAGTGCGCCGGTGATCTGGCCCATCGCCTTGCGGGTCGCCTCCTTCGGCGACAAGCCCTCCTCCGCCATCACGCGCTCGACGTTCTCCACCACCACGATCGCATCGTCCACCAGCAGGCCGATCGCGAGCACGAGGCCGAACATCGACAGCGTGTTGATCGAGAAACCGGCGACGCCCATGATCGCGAACGTGCCGAGCAGCACGACCGGCACCGCGATCGTCGGGATGATCGTCGCCCGCAGGTTCTGCAGGAACAGGTACATCACGAGGAACACGAGCACGATACCTTCGAGCAGCGTCTTGACCACTTCCTCGATCGACAGGCGCACGAACGGCGTCGTGTCGTACGGGTAGTGCACGACGAGACCGTGCGGAAAGTACTTCGACAGCTCCTGGACCTTGGCCCGCAGCGCGGTGGCGGTCGCCAGCGCGTTCGCGCCGGTCGCGAGCTGGATGCCGAGGCCGGCCGTCGGCTGCCCCATGTACTTCGTGTCGAACGTGTAGTTCTCCGAACCCAGCGCCGCGCGGCCGACGTCCTTCAGGCGCACCTGTGAACCGTCCTGGTTGACCTTCAGCAGGATGTTGCCGAATTGCTCGGGCGTGCGCAGCAGCGTCGATTCGGTGATCGTCGCCTGCAGCATCGTGCCCGGCTTCGCCGGCGTGCCGCCGATCTGGCCGCCCGCGATCTGCACGTTCTGCTGCGTGATCGCAGCCGACACGTCGGTCGGCGTGAGGCTGTAGTTGGTCAGCTTGACCGGGTCGAGCCAGATGCGCATCGAGAACTGCGAACCGAGCAGCAGCGTCTGGCCGACGCCGTTCACGCGGCTGAGCGGATCGAGCACGTGCGACGCCACGTAGTTCGTCAGGTCCTCCTTCGACATGCTGCCGTCGTCGGAGTTGAACGCGAACCACATCAGCCAGTTGCTGCTCGACTTCGTGACCTGCATGCCGAGCTGCTGCACGACCTGCGGCAGGTTCGGCGTCGCGAGCGACAGCTTGTTCTGCACCTGCACCTGCGCGACGTCCGGATTCGTGCCCGGCGAGAAGGTCAGCGTGATCGTCGCGTTACCCGAGTCATCGCTCGTCGACGACATGTACAGGAAGTTGTCGAGACCGCTCATCTGCTGCTCGATCACCTGCGTCACCGTGTCTTCCACAGTTTTCGCGGAAGCGCCCGGATAGTTCGCCTGGATCTGGATCGTCGGCGGTGCGATCGTCGGATACTGCGCGATCGGCATCTTGAAGATCGATGCGACGCCGGCCAGCATCAACACGATCGCGATCACCCACGCAAAGATCGGGCGATCGATAAAGAACTTGGCCATGAAACGGACTCCTTGTTATTGCGCGGACGACGCAGCGGTCGAACGCACGGCAGCATGGGCGACGGTGCTCGCCGGCGCGGCGCCGGACGCATTCGCAGCGCTTGCCGGTGTGCCGGACGCAGCGTCCGGCGCCGGTGCGAGCTGGGCCGCGACGGTCTTCACGGTCGCACCCGGGCGCACCTTGTCGACGCCCTGCACGATCACGTGATCGCCCGCTTGAAGACCGCCTTCGACGATCCAGTCCTGGCCGTACGTGCCGGCCGTCGTCAACGGACGTGTCTCGACCTTGTTGGCCGCGTTCACGACCAGTGCGATCGCCTGGCCCTTCTGGTCATGCGTGACGCCGATCTGCGGCACCAGGAACGCGTTCTCGTTCACGCCTTCCTCGATCCGCGCGCGCACGAACATGCCCGGCAGCAGCACGCGGCCCGGATTCCGGAAGATCGCGCGAATCGTCACCGAGCCGGTGGTCTGGTCGACCGTCACGTCCGAGAACTGCAGCTTGCCGGCTTCCGAATAGGTCTTGCCGTCCTCCAGGATCAGCGACACCTTCGCGGCGCCCGGGCCGCTCGTTTTCAGCTTGCCGCTCTGCACGTCCTGGCGCAGCTTCAGCCCGTCGAGGCTCGACTGCGTGAGGTCGACGTACACCGGATCGATCTGCTGCACCGTCGACATCAGCGTCGCCTGGCTCGCCTGCACATACGCGCCCGGCGTCACCTGCGAGATGCCGACTCGGCCTGAAACCGGCGAGACGACATCGGTATAGCCGAGGTTGATCTGCGCGGTATCGACTGCCGCCTTGCCGGCTGCGACGTCCGCCGCGGCCTGGCCTTGCGTGGCCACCGCGTTGTCGTAGTCCTGCTTGCTGACGGCGTTAGCGGCCACCAGCACCTTGTAGCGCGCGACCAGCGCGTTCTGCGTGACGAGGTTCGCCTGTGCCCGCGCGAGCGTCGCTTTCGCGCTGTTCAGCGCGGCGACGTACGGCGCCGGGTCGATCTTGTACAGCCGCTGGCCGGCCTTGACGTCGGTGCCTTCGGTGAATTCACGACGCAGCACGATGCCGTCGACCCGCGCGCGCACCTGCGCGACCAGAAATGCGCTGGTGCGGCCCGGCAGTTCGGTTACCGCCGGCACGGCCTGCGGCTGGACGGTGACGATGCCGACTTCCGGCGTTTGCGGCGGCGGTGCCGATTCTTTTTTTCCGCACGCGGCCAGGAAAACGGCAGCCGTTGCAGCAGTGATTAAGCGGTATGGAACCCGTTCGACGCGCATGGAGCGACCTCTCGCAAATAGACGACCTTCAATGGGAATCACCAGATCTCCTCGTGACCTGCACGCGCGGCCGGAATGCTGTCGCTTCCTGTTTGCCGCGAATGAGGTCACGTATTTCGGGCGTGCGTTGCGCCCTGCGGAGCGTTCGTTCGTCGAACTGCTTCCGTGGAAAAAACCATGAGCCCGCTGCCCTGGCGGGCGGGCATTGCCGCGGCTATCAACCGGGCCGCTAGCTCGCCGGCTGGAACGCGGCGCCGGCGAATTCGATGAATGCCCGTGCAGCGGCCGGCAGATGCGCGGTGCGCACATGCGCGAGCTTCAGCGTGACGGGCGCGAGCGGGCGAATCGGCGCGACGCGCACCAGCGTGCCGGCCACCAGATCGGCGTCGACGAGATACGCGGGCAGCACCGCAGCGCCCATGCCGGCCACAGCCAGCCGCCGTGCCATCTCGAGATGGCCGACACCCAAACTGCCGCCGGGCGCCGTGTCGGGTCGAAACGCAACCGCATCGTCATCGCCGGTCGCCGGCAGATCGAGCCGCACGGCCGTGATGTCCGGCCAGTCGCCCGACGCAGCCGCGCCGCCATGCGCATCGACATAAGTCGGCGCCGCGACGCGCACGGATTCGTAGGCGGCCAGCGTGTGCAGCGCATGCGCACCTGTCACCGGCATGCCGTCGGTCAGAAACGCGACATCGATGTCTTCGGATGTCAGGTCGACATGGGCATCGGTCAGCGTGACGGTCGGCCGCACGTCCGGAAACCGGTTGACGAAACGATCGAGCAACGCGCTCAACTGGCTGAGCCCGAACGCGACCGGCGCAGCAATGCGCAACGCGCCTTCCGGCTTGCTGCCCATCGCGACGAAACGACCGTCGATCTCGTCGATCGCACCGAGAATCCGCTCGACGCGCGCGAGGTACAGCTCGCCGATTTCCGTCAGCGACTGGTGGCAGGTGCTGCGTTGAAGCAGGCGTGCGCCAAGGCGCGTCTCGAGCGCATCGACCAGCCGGCTCGCCATCGCCGTCGACACGCGCAGCCGGGTCGCCGCCCGGCGAAAGCCGCCTTCCCTTGCCACCGTCACGAATGCCCGAATCGATTGAAGTTGGTCCATTTGTCCGGATTTCCCTGCGCGGTCGACTGCGTTGACGCGCACCTCCGTCGCCGCATCGCGACCGACATGCAACGGCCCGGCCAATGCGGCTGCACCGACGCCAGCCACGCCGGGTCGGTCGGCACGCTCGCGCCAGACGCGAGCCGGCATGCAACGGACGCAAGCCGGCCTCGGCTGGCCCGATGCATGACTATTCGAATAGCAGTCCTGAGTCTTTTCCAGTGGTTCGCTGCGGCAATGCCAGCGGTATCCCCCGGCCATGCGACGGTCATACCCGTATCGCCGGAGTGCACTGGATCACGTTTGTTTCAGCAGGTGCAATGGTATGAAAACGGCCGGAAAATGGCTTGCCCGATCCTGCGATTGTTTTGCCTTAATTTCCGAATTTGTGCGCTGCACACCGCGCAGTGACCAGCGATGCGGCCACCGGCCATGCAGATCCGGATGATCGGGCTAATTTCCCACAGGTTTAGGCAATCACGTGCACGCGACTCGCCGTACGATGTGACCGCCGTGCCGGCACCCCTGCCGGGACACCAACCCGGAATCGCAGCCGCGCACCTTGCACTGACCACTCCGCCATCCGCTCACGCACCATGGAAATCGACGCCCGAACGCCGCCGCTACAGCGCATCACGCCCGATCACGACCCTCGGTTGCCGGCGCGGTCGCCCACGGCCCGGCTCGCCGCGCTGATCGCCGCTTATGCACCGCACGACGGCACGTTCGAGCTCCCGGTACGTGGCATGCGCATCGGGCGCGCGTCCGCGTCACCGCCGCCCTGGAACCATGGCGTGCACCACGCGTGCCTGAGCATCGTCGGGCAAGGTGCGAAATCGACGCGGGTCGGCGATGAAACCTACGTGACCGACGAATCGCGGATGATGGTCGCGACAGCGGACCTGCCCGTCACCGGCCGCGTGATACGCGCGAACCCGGCCGAGCCGTTCCTTTACGTGCAACTCGATCTCGCCCCGGACCGCATCGCGGCACTCACGCCGCGCGTGTTTCCGCACGGGCTGCCGAAAGCCGCCGACTACAGCGCGCTCGACACGCACGATACGCCGCCTGAAATCGTCGACGCCGTCGTGCGCCTGATGCAATTGATCGCGCACCCCGACGACATCGACCTGCTCGCGCCGCTGATCGTCGACGAAATCCTCATCCGGCTGCTGCGGGGCCCGTCGGGCGCACGCGTCGCGCAGGTCGGCCAGGCCGATTCGACGACGCAGCGCATCTCGCGCGCCGTCGCCTGGATACGCGACCACTACCTCGACCCGATGACGGTCGAATCGCTTGCGCGGCAGGTGGACATGAGCCCGTCGACCTTCCATTACCACTTCCGTGCGGTCACGTCGATGAGCCCGTTGCAATGCCAGAAGGTGTTGCGGCTGCAGGAGGCACGCCGCCTGATGTGCCTGTCGGAGATGGATGCGCGGCAGGCGTGCCGCAGTGTCGGCTATGTGAGCGCGTCGCAGTTCAGCCGCGAATACGCGCGCCTGTTCGGCGATGCGCCGGGCCGCGATGTGCTGAAGCTGCGCGACGAAGCGGTGCCGTTATCGCGCGTCGCACCGTAGGCCGGCACCTCACGCGTGCGACGCACGCGAGCGCGTACCGCGTTTCTTCCCGCCGGCATTCGCACGCTCGGCCTGCACGGCTTCATCGATGCAGCGGACGAAGTACTCGGCCGACGACGTGAGCACCGCGCTGTCGCGGAACAACAGATAGAGGTTGCGCGCGGGCGGCTGCCCGACGAGATCGAGCGTCTTCAGCGTATCGGACGCATCTTCGCTGCGCAGTGCGAGCTGCGTCCACGCCGTCACCACGTCGCTGTTGACGGCCAGTGCGTAGAACAGCGTCTGCGATGCGCAGCGCGTCACGCGGCGCGGCACCGGCAGGCCGGCCTGCGCGAACAGCTCCGCGAGAAACGCGCGGAATTCGGCGGATGGCCCCGTATGCAGCCATTCCGCATCCTGCAGATCGGCCAGCGAAGTCGCGCCGGCCAGCTTGCCCTTGCGGCTCACCGCGAACCACATCGGAAAGGTGTCGAGATGCTCGCAGCGCACGGACGTGAAGTCCTGCGCATCCGCACCCGCACCGAGCGCGAAATCGAGCGCGCCGTTCTTCAACTGCTCGACCAGTTGCGACGGGCTGCCCTCGACGAATTCGAGCTGGACGTCGGGCATCGCGCGGCGAAAGCGGTTGTACGCAGCCGGCAGCACCGTGATGCCCGCCAGCGGTGTCATCCCGATGGCGAGCCGGCCCTGCCGGTTCTCGCGCAACTGCGCCATTTCCTCCTCGGTGCGCGCAACCTCATTGACGACCAGTTCGGCCCGCTGCAACATCGCGCGCCCCGCATCGGTCAGCGTCACGCCCGACGAACTGCGGGCGATCAGCATCAGCCCGAGCTCGTCCTCGAGATCGCGCAGCGAGCGCGTGACGGCCGGTTGCGTGAGGTGCAGGGTACGCGGCTTCATGGATGCTGCCCGAGCGGGCAACGGCCACGAGCGCGCGGAGCTGGTGGAGTTTCATGCGACGAATGTGGGCTATCACAAAAGGGGGCTTTCACCCGCTAGCCAGATCAAGGACTTGGACATCTTTCCGAGAAGACTGCCTGCCTTTCGCCTCGGAGAAGATGTCCTTGGCTACGGATATCCCCGGAAAAGTTGTCTTTGGGAATGTCGCAAGCCCTGCCTGCGTGTCTCCACGAAATTTGGCGACAAGCGGTGCCGTTGAAATGCGTTTCAGCGTCCAGCGGCATCCACGACGCTTGTGCCATCAATGTGCAAATCGTGTGCGCGGGCTAATCTACCATGGAACCCGAGCAGGCCCGCGGTTCAACGCCGCGTCGCGGTTTCGACCCGTTCATGGCACCTCTGAGGGAGCCGGAAAGCGCCACGCCCACCCTCCCTGCGCGACGCTTCGCTGCCGCCCTGCATATCGATATGCAAACGCTTGCTTGCCTGGCTCCGAAAGTGCGCAAAATTACCTTGGAGACGCAATCCGGATCATCCGGGCGGCGACCGACATTTCCGGAGACGTAAATAGCGCGTTCTATTGGCATCGCAATGGACCTGCTTCGCTACGTGGGTTCGCTCAACGCTGGTGCAGGAGGGTAAAGCGCGAAGTCCACGTTGCGAGCCTGCAACGCAGCGGTCATTCTCAAGTCAAAGCCGATCTATGGCCGGCGACAGAAAACAGGGAGCGGATCTTGCTGGACGTCGTCCACGGCAAGCTCCCTGCCCCACCTCTTCAAATGCCCGTTCGATGAGCGGGCATTTCCATTTTTCGCACGACGATACGATCATCGATTACACACGGCTTGGCGCCAGTGAATCATCGGCAGACCCGCGACCGGCGACCTGAAACTCGGAATCGTCGTACCCTTCAGGCTGCCGATATATACAGTCTTCAGATCCGGACCGCCGAACGTCACGCTGGCCATCCAGGGCGCGACAGTGCCGCCGCACGCGGAGAGCGTGTCATAACTCACGGCGCGGCCGGAGTGGAATTCGGACTCGAAGCGTTCGATCGCCGGCACGTTGCAATCGTCGAACAGTGTCATCAACTCGCCTTCAGGCGTGATCGCGATCAGTCGATCCGCGAATACCATTGCGCCCCACAGGTTGCCGTGCGCGTCAAACGCGATGCCGTCGATCAGGCCACGCCCGAGATCGCGTGGCCCGAAGACTTCGCGTCCGCTCAGTGAGCCGTCGTCGGCGACGCGCAATCGACTCACGCGATTGGCCGTTGTTTCCGCGACGTACAGATACGTCTCGCTTGCATTGAAACGAATCTCGTTGGTGAACGCGAAACCGTCCGCAACGACGCGCAGCCCCTTTTCATCCAGCAATGCGATGTAGCCGTCGGCAAGGTCAGTACGGATGGCGTCGGTCCACGGATTGATGCGGGTAGAGACGGTCAGCCAGACGCGATTCTTCGAATCGCGTAGCACGAAGTTCACCTTCCCGAGCGGCATGCCGTCGATCGAATTCCGCAGAATGCGTGTGTGGCCATCGCGCGTCATTGTCTCGAGCGCATCAGTGCCGAAGTTCGCGATGAGCAAATCGCCGTTGTGTGCGAATGCGAGACCGTTCGGCAGCGTACCTCCGAGAAGGCTGGATTGCTCGCCAGCACTGAAATCGAAACGCGCACCATGCTGCTCCGTGACGAGTGTCTGCCCGCCATCGGCGCCAATGCGCATCACGCCGCCGCGCGCATCGGCGCTCCATAACGTGCCGTCGCTCTCGGCGAGAACGCATTCCGGTCGGCGCAAATCCCGGCCAACCTGCCGGATGTCAGCGCGATCCAGCGTCCAGCCGGAAAGGGGATTCGCGGCGCGGCTCATGTTCGTTCTCCGTGTGCATGCTGCTCGGTACCGCTCTCTGTTTTCGGGGTGAATTTCCATTCACCGGAACCGCGCCAAGCGGAAACAGATTCATGTGATGCATGGCCGTCGCCGATCCGAGCCGCTACGACGAACTCGCGACCGATTCCATCGATTTCACTTCGATTGGCACTCCGTCCCGACACGAAGCTGACGGACGGATTCCAAACACGGTCAGTCGGGAAAAATTCGTTCACTGCTGCCTCTCAAAAATTGACCTTGTCCCGCCCTTTCAGGCCCAACATCGCACGCGCCTCGCCCGGCGTGGCAATTTCCAGCCCCAGTTCGGTCAGGATGCGGCTGATCTTCGCTACCTGCTCGGCGTTCGACGTGGCGAGCCGGCCTCGTCCCATGAACAGGTTGTCCTCCAGGCCGACGCGCACGTTGGCGCCCATGACCGCGCCCATCGTCACGAACGGCATTTGCTGGCGGCCTGCGGCGAACAGCGACCAGACGTAGTCTTTGCCGAAAAGGCGATCGGCCGTCTGCTTCATCAGCAGCACGTTTTCCGGGTCGGCACCGATGCCGCCCATCACGCCGAACACAGACTGGATGAGGAATGGCGGCTTGACCAGGCCAATCTCGACGAAATAGGCCAGGTTATACAGGTGGCCAATGTCGTAGCACTCGAACTCGAACCTGGTGCCATGCGTCTTACCCAGCGTTTCCAGGATGTAGCGGATGTCACGAAAGGTGTTGCGGAAGATCCCGTCCTCCGTATTCTTCAGATAGGGCACCTCCCAGTCATGCTTCCACTCGCGGCTTTTTTCGGCCATGCGGAACATCGCGAAGTTGATCGACCCCATGTTCAGCGAAGCCATCTCCGACGAGGCGCGCAGTGCGCCTTCGAGTCGCTGCTCGAGCGTCATCGTCACGCTGCCGCCCGTGGTGATGTTGAGCACGGCATCCGTCTGCTCGGCGATGCGCGGCAGGAACTGCATGTATACGTCGGCCGACGATGAAGGGCTGCCGTCGACGGGGTTGCGCGCGTGCAGGTGAATGATGGCTGCGCCCGCCTGCGCGGCGGCGATGCTGTGCTCGGTGATCTGGTCCGGCGTGCAGGGCAGGTACGGCGACATCGTGGGCGTGTGCACGGAGCCGGTGATCGCGCAACTGATGATGGTCTTGCTCATGAGTGTTCCTCGTCGTGTGGTGGAGGGAAGGTGAATGGATCAGGCGGCTGCGGTCAGCCTGTCGTCGAAGATTGCGACTGCGCGCGTCCAACCGGCCGAGGCGTTACGGATCTTGTGTGGGAAGCAACTGATGAAGAAGCCGTCCGGTGGCAGCGCCTCCAGGTTGTGCAACTTCTCCAGGTGGCAGTAGCCGATGTCGCGGCCCGCCTTGTGGCCCTCCCAGATCAATCCGGCGTCGCGGCTCTCGGCATATTTTTCGGCGGTATGGACGAAGGGCGCGTCCCAACTCCACGCGTCGGTGCCGGTCAAGCGTACGCCGCGCTCGAGCAAATACATGGTGGCGTCGTAGCCCATGCCGCAGCCGGCCGACACGTAGTCGTTGTTGCCATAGCGACTGCCGGCACGAGTGTTGACGACCACGATCTCCAGCGGCTGCAACGTGTGGCCGATGCGCTTGAGTTCCGCATCGACGTCGGCGGCGTTGACCACGTAGCCATCGGCGAAGTGGCAAAAGTCCAGCTTCACGCCGGGCTGGAAGCACCACTCCAGCGGCACTTCGTCGATGGTCCACGCGCGTTTCTTCTCGCCCAGCGCCTTGTCCATCGTGCTGTGGAAGTGAAAGGGTGCGTCCAGGTGCGTGCCGTTGTGGGTGGAAAGCGTGACCTTCTCCACGGCCCAGCCCTCGCCGTCGGGCAGGTCCTCCTTTTTCAAGCCCGGAAAGAACGGTTCGATCTGGTCGACCGTGTGCTCATGGGTGAAGTACTGAATCTCGGGCCTGAAGGCCGGCGGATCGGAGACGATGTCATTTTCCAGGTAGATGGACAGATCAACGAATCGACGTGTCATAAAGATCCCTGTTCTTGAAGTACAAGTAGATTCGGCAGGATTCAATGCGCGGTGACGGCTTCTTCCGCGGAAAGCGCTTCTCCGGTCGGCAGCATCAGGACGGCCACGGCAGCCACCACGAACACGCCACCGCACACGGCAATGCTCGGGCCAAAGCCGAAGGCGCTGGACATCGAGCCCAACAGCAGAGGCGCGAATGCAGAAAAGCCGCGTCCCACGTTGAAGCAGAATCCCGTGCCTGTAGCGCGTACCTGGGTCGGAAACAGTTCCGCGAAATACGAGCCCATCAGCCCCGCGAAGGCCATGAAGAAGGCGAACACCGGGCCCAGCAACAGCAGGACCGTCCGGTCGGTGGCCTGGACATAGAAGGGCAGCAGCAGGCCGGTGCAGATCAGAGAAACTAGCAAGGCCTTTTTCTTGCCGATGCGGTCCGCGATGTAGCCGAAAACGTTGTAGCCAATGAACATGCCGACGTTGAGCAGGGCCAGGAAACGCGCCATCATGCCCATTTCCAGTCCGCGCTCCTTCACCAGGAAAGTCGGCAGCCACGTGCTGGCGCCCCAGTACGCGGCAAGCGCGAGCGCCGACGTCAACGTTCCCAGTAACGTCACCCGCAGAAGGCCCGGGGCGAACAGTGACGCCACGCCACTGCCGTTGCCAGGGTGGTTCGGGCCGCTACCCTTGTGCTGCTGCTTCGCCTTCCACGCTTCGGACTCGGGCACTCGCAACCAAACGTAGGCCATGGCGATCGAGACTGCTGCACCGCAGACGAAGAACAGCACGCGCCAGCCGTGGGTCGGGATGACATAGGCAGCCGCGGCCGAGGCGACGGCTGCGCCGATGGAAAACGAACTCAGCACAAAGGATGTGGCTCGCGCGCGTTGGTCCGTCGGCCATGTCTCGTTCATGTGCGATGCGGCAAGGCTCCAGACGCTGCCCAGACCCAATCCTGAGAGAAAGCGCAGTACGAGCACTTCGCGCCAATCTGTCGCTGCGGCAATCGCCATCGTGAGCAAGCCGAAGCTCCCGAGCGACAGCAACAGCACGCTGCGGCGCCCCCACCGGTCGGCCAAGGGGCCCATGACCAGGCCGCTAATGCCGACACCGAGCAAGGTTGCAGTGACCAGCATCCCCGCTTGTGCCGGGCCGATCTGTAGCGATGCCCTGATTGCCGGCATCGCAATCGCCAGGATGATGATGTCCACGGCGTCGAACATGTAGCTCAAAAAGTATCCGATCAGCACGCGCCATTTCAGGTTGGGTGCGGAGTGAAGCATGGTGGTTGTCTCCTGGAGTCGCCGCCTTACGGCGTTGACTGTACAGTCGTACAGTTTTGTTTACGCTACGAACTATACGTCCAGTCAGTCGGTAATTTTCCTAGGGGAAACCACGAGATGCTGCCGCTCTCTAGGCCCCCCCCTCTCTTTGATAAATGGTCATGCCCGCACGACGTCAGATGAGCCCCGTTGCGACAAGGACGTGTGATCCGATGTCAGGCACGGCAAAATCGCTGCTTTCGAACGCCCGCGACAATGACCCGCCCGTGTGTCTGCTCAAGACATCGTTGTGCGGCATCGGCGTTGCAGCCCGGTTCGCTCACGTACAATCCGCGCCCGCATCGGACATCCAGGCGCATGAAGGTCCACGCTTCACATTCGACAGCAACGCTTAAAATCAGTAATGCGAAATATATTGAGTGCAACCACTCGACATCAGCGCGCCTGTCAGAAGCGGTGACGAAGCCCGACTCCGAAGGTGTTGCCGGTGCCTGCGGTGCTGAGCTTGTCGTACAGGTAGCTCAGATAGGTGTCGGTGCGCTTGGAAAGTGGATAGTTGTAAGTCAGGCCAGCGGTGTCGCGGTGCTGATGCGTCGTCGCCGCGGACAAGTCCGTACGAGCCCAGGAGGCACCGATGCTCGAGACGCCAATTGGAATTGAGAAACCGGTTTGCCATGTTTTGGTTGAGCGCCCCGAGGGATAAGTCAGCGTGCGGTCGAACGACGCAGACAGCGACAGGTATTGGAACTTGTAGGTGACACCGACAAAGTAGACGTTCTGATGCGAGGTCACCGGGGTGAAGCCGGGCCCATACCCCGTCCGCTGCGCAACGGCGGACGCATAAAGCGGCCCCTGATCGTAGACAACGGCCGCGGAGATATCGTGCGCGCCACTCCCGGGGATGCCGTATTGCACCGTGACCTTCGTGCCGGCTATGGCGGGCGACTCATAGGAAACAGCGCTGTCCCAACTGGTATCACCGGCCACTGCTCGCCCGAAGTCGGCTATCCAAGTCTGGACCATGAGCGGGCTAAAGCGCGTGGACCCACCCAATGAATTCGTTCGGGCAGTGATGAAGAAAAGAGGATTGATTAGCCGCCCCGCTCGGATTTCACCCCATTGACCCGACAGCCCGACATAGGTGTTTCGTGAATATGCGTTGTCCCCTGCGAACCGACCGGACTGCCCGGAATTCAAGAGCAGGTAGCCCTCTACGGCAAAGTTGGCGCGGAGACCGCCGCCGAGATCTTCAGAGCCCCGGATGCCGTAGAAGGAGGTCGTTTGACCGCCACTCAGCATCGCCAGACTGCTACCGCTTGCGCCACTTGGTTTGAAGGATCCGACGACAGCATCGAGAATCCCGTAGAGCTGCACCGAAGACTGCTGTGCTATCGCCGCAGTAGAAATGCAGCTGCCAAGAAGGAATGCGGCTCTCTTAAATTTCGCAATCCTGATCATAATGTTGTCTCCTATTCCAATATGTCCGTTGAGTCAGACTATGGCGCCCGAGCGGCTGTCGATTGTTTTGTTGGTCAATCCCGGCCCACTATCGCAATGGTTTGCTTGAAGCCAGCGGCCGTCACCCGAAGCTTGGGAGACGGGCGGGGGAAGGTCTTCGCGCCACGCTTCTCGGGGGCTTTGAAATTCCCACGGTCGCCTTGCGCGCTTTCGAGCGCTGGCTTGATACCCGTCATGAATGGAAAGGCACGAGCCGGGTACGGATCGCACCGGATGTCGGGCACGAGTCAAAGACCTTGCTTCTCGTGAAAGCACCGGCCAAAAAGAATGCTGCGTCGGGAAATTCATCGTCCCATGATCAGCACGGAGCTGACTGTACGTGTGTCTAGTTTTTAGTGTCACGTAGGATTAATACCTATGTGGCGGGTGTGCCCACCGCCTGACTGAGCGTTCGTTTTCTACGCTGCAGTACAATCGAAGCCGATAGCAATAATGGGACAAATACGTATGACTCAGACGACGTCGCGCGACACGCAACGTGGGCGTGGCAAATCCGACAAGAAGCCGGAAATAGACAAGCGGGAACGCGCGATTCTTGCGGCCGAGCGGCTTTTCGCTCGCGAGGGATATCACGGAGTTTCAATGCGTGATATAGCAAAGGAAGCAGAAGTAGGTCTTCCGCTTATTGTCTACCACTTCGAAACGAAGCTTGGACTGTATAAATCAATTTTTGAATACAGAAAGGGACTGGTTGAAGAGCGTCTGGCTCAGCTTGAGCAAATCTCCGATTTCGATCAACCCGACATCTTGCTGAAAATCGCGATGGCCTGGGTATCGCCGATCGTTATGAGCTATGCAACTCCAGAGGGCCGGGAGTATGCGCAACTCGTTGCGCGAGAGGCATCTGATCCGCAGGAGGCAACGCGCGGCATCGTTGAAGAATATTACGACCCACTTGCCAAAGCATACATCTCGGCACTGCGACGAGCGTTGCCAAAGGCCTCGGAAGAGTACCTGTGCTGGAGTTACTTGTTTGCGGTTGGCGCGCTTGTTATGGGCGCATTCGATCATCGAATTGGACGGCTTTCTGAAAATAAAATTGAAGAAACCGATGTTGAGACAAAGACAAAAATGCTTGCCACATTCATTTCCAATGGAATTGGAGGCGGCGCAGATCAGTTCAAATGATTGGCAGCCTATGAATTGGTTGGAAACGTCGGTCGTACTGCACTACTCGCGCAGCATGCTCGTGCCGTCACACTTTCGGCGCGAGCGACTGTCTTAAAAGGCGAGATTGGGAATATGCCGCTGTCGTATCCGGACGCTCGACCGGTAAGAGGCCGACCTCAGTCCGCCATCGCCGAAAACCCTGAAGACGGCGGTACTTGGCCTGATATTTCCTCATACCCTTCGTGATCTTTTTCGAGTCCGCGATCTTCATACCCGCTTGACTGCGACCACCTGCTTCGTCCGTAGCGCCAGATCGTTACTCGTAAGCATCATCCCATCGTCGGCGAACGAGATTAGGCCTTGGTCGAAGAGCCTGTCGATGGGGGAGGACAGCAGCAGACCGTGACCAACGTCCGTCTTTGCCGTCGGGTTGGACCGTGCCCGCCGGTAGATGTGTGACGCAATCAACAGTCCACGGCGGCCATCGCAGTCGTGATCCGCGACGGCGCACTTGCCTTCGCAATGCTGATCCACGGGGTCACGGAATTCGACGTGATTCTTCCGCACCCAGACGAGGCGTTCCACCATCATGCCTTCCGGCATGGATATAACGGTGGCGTTCGGCCCGTTCGATACGGACTCCCGATCGTCGGGAGCTCCCGCCCTTGCCTCGCCAGTTCTCCGATTCTGCACCCACGCCTGCCCTGCTTCTCAAGTTCCTACATGGCTTTGCCGACGACATCATGAGGCCGGTCGCGCGGGACGAGCAGGTTCATATCGACTATCTGACGTCCGCGCAGTTCGCCCGGGACCTGCGACACGCCACGTCTTCTTCAAAGACGACTGATTGAGACTGCGGACATCTTTTCTGCAAGACAACGACCCGAATGGAACGAGGCAGACGAAAGGCATCAGGAGATAAGCAAATGTTATCAGGATAAAAATTTGCGCGTATCGCGATGTTTTGCCCGGTTTTAACATGCGGCCAGCTCTCGCAGGATGCCTGACGATCCATGCGGCGCTCACGATACCGATACCCATGGAGACAACCCCGATGCAAGACGCCGCCACGCCGCTCATCGACGCGCCGCCGGCCCCGCGCCGCCGCTCGGCGCAGACCCGGACGATCATCGCCACCTCGGCCGGCAACGCGCTCGAGATGTTCGACTTCACCGTGTTCAGCTACTTCGCCGCGCTGATCGGCAAGACCTTCTTTCCGGTCGATTCGGGCGCCGGCCCGTTGCTGCTCGCGATGGCGACGTTCGGCGTCGGCTTCGTGATGCGCCCGCTGGGTGGCGTGCTGATCGGCAACTACGCCGATCGCGCGGGCCGGCGCGCGGCGCTGACGCTGACGATCCAGCTGATGATCGCGGGCACCGCGCTGATCGCGCTGACGCCGTCCTATGCACGCATCGGCGTCATCGCACCGGTACTGGTCGTGATCGGCCGGCTGCTGCAGGGCCTGTCGGCCGGCGGTGAAATCGGTGCGTCGACCACGTTCCTGATGGAATCGGGCCCGCTGTCCGGCCGCGGCTTCATGGTGAGCTGGCAAATGATCAGCCAGGGCGTCGCGGCGCTGCTCGGCGCGCTCAGCGGTGCGCTGCTGTCGGCCGTGCTGTCGGCGGACGCGCTCGAAAGCTGGGGCTGGCGCGTGCCGTTCCTGCTCGGCCTGCTGCTCGGCCCGGTCGGCTTCTACATCCGCCGGCATCTCGACGAAACGCATGTGTCGACGCGTGACGCCGACGGCAGCGCGGTACGCGAAGTGTTCACGCGCTACCTCGGCCGCGTCGTGCTCGGCACGCTGATGATCATCGGCGGCACGTCGACGCTCTACATCTTCGTGTTCTACATGCCGGCCTATGCGGTACGCACGCTTCACCTGCCGATGGCGACGTCGCTGCTGGCGGGCTGCGCGTCGGGGCTGGCGATGATCGTCGCCGCGCTCGTGTCGGGCCTGTGGATCATCGATCGCCTGCCGCGCCGCAAGCCGCTGATCGCCGTCACGTGGCTGCTGTCGCTCGCGTGCGTGTATCCCGCCTTCCGGCTGCTGATCGCCGCGCCGTCGGCGGGGCTGATGGTCGCGATCGTCACTGTCGTGATGGCCTTCGCCACTGCAGGCAGTTCCGCATTCCTGCTGCTGATCATGGAGGCGTTCCCGCCGCGCGTGCGCGCCACCGCGCTCGCGACGATCTACAGCTTCGGCGTGACGATCTTCGGCGGCTTCGCGCAGTTCAACGTCACGTGGCTGCTGCATCGCACCGGCGACCCGATGTCGCCCGCTTGGTACGTGCTCGCGTGCGGCGCCGTCAGCATGATCGCGCTGTGGCGCTTCCGCGAGCGCCCGGCCGATTCGCATCACGACGGCCGCTGAGCGGCGCACCGCTTCATTCACGGCGACGCCGGACACCGGCCGCGCCCCCTCAATCAGACAACAGAATCCGCGACGTCGACGCGTGCGCGGGCGGGCCCCTGCAAGCCTGCGATTCGCGCGCCGACGATCGCGACATCACGAGACAAACGTGCGCAATTCAACCCTGATGGCCGCGTGCTGCGCGGCAACCTGCATGTGGGCCGCGCCGGCCCGCGCCAACGTACAGATCTACGGCGCGCTCGACAGCTTCCTGCAATACGCGCGCATCGGCAGCCAGACGAGCGTCGGCCTGATGAGCGGCGGTGCATCGACGTCGCGCTTCGGCTTCATCGGCAGCGAGGATCTCGGCGGCGGCCTGCGCGCGAGCTTCCGCCTCGAAAGCGGCTTCGACCTGATGTCCGGCCGCCCGCAAAGCGCGGCATCGTTCTACAACCGCGAAGCCAACGTGGCGATCGGCTCCGCGGACTGGGGGACGATCAAGCTCGGCAAGCAGTATCCGGCGATCGTGCCGGAAGCGGCCGATCCGTTCTATCTCGTCGGCCAGTTGTCGCCGTTCGCCAGCACCGCGCTGATCGGCAGCGATCTCGGGCGCGGTGCCGCTTCGCTGCCCGGGCGCATCGAGAACGCGATCAGCTACAAGACGCCGACCTACGGCGGGCTCGACGTTACGGTGCTCTACGCGTTCCGCAACGCGGCAGGCGCGAGCCCGATCGCCAGCAACGCAGGTGCCGTCGCCAATTTCGCGCGTGGCCCGGTGATGCTGAGCGGTGCGTACAACGCGATGTGGGCCGCCACGTCGTCAACGCCGGGCGGCGCTCCGGACGGTGCGCGCACCGACTCGGTGATGGCCAGCGCGTCGTATGCGTTCGGCCCGACGCTCGCGTCGTTCGCGTACACGCTGATGCGCCCCACCGCGCCCGGCACGCTCGTCGCTCAGGTCTATTCGCTCGGCGCGATCTGGCAGCGCGGCCCGCACGCGATCCGCGCCGACCTCGCGTATCGCACGATCGCCGGCCAGGCGAGCCATGCGCTCGGTGCGCTGCTCGGCTACGACTACCAGTTTTCGAAACTCACCGGTGTGTACATACGGCTCGGCGGCTTCAGGAACACCGGACAGTCAGCGCTGTCGTTCGGCTCCGCGCCCATATCCGCGCCCGGCATGAGCAGCACCGTCTTCGCCCTTGGCCTCCGGCAGAAATTCTGACCGCGCCAGTCTCTTCACAGGAGCAATTCATGACTTCACTCGCCCTCGATTTCATCGACAGCCAGCGTGCGCAATTCACCGAGCTGTCCGACCGGATCTGGAACCTCGCCGAGTTGCGCTACGAGGAATTCGCGTCGACCGACCTGCACATCCGGATGCTGGAAGAAGCCGGCTTTCGCGTGACGCGCGGCGTGGCCGACATTCCGACCGCGTTCATCGCCGAAGCCGGTCACGGCGGCCCCGTGATCGGCATCCTCGGCGAATACGATGCACTGTCCGGACTCAGCCAGGAAGCCGGCGCATTCACCTGCCAGCCGTCGGGCGAGATCTCGAACGGCAACGGCCACGGCTGCGGCCACCATCTGCTCGGCACCGCAGCGCATCTCGCCGCGGCAGCGGTGAAGTCGCATCTCGAACGCACGGGCCAGCCCGGCACCGTGCGCTTCTACGGCTGCCCGGCCGAGGAAGGCGGATCCGGCAAGACGTTCATGGCACGTGCCGGCGTGTTCGACGATCTCGACGCCGCACTGTCGTGGCACCCGCACGTGTACACGGGCATCTTTCCGGCCGGTTCGCTCGCGAACATCCAGGCGTACTTCCGCTTCACGGGCAAGGCATCACACGCCGCCGCGTCGCCGCACCTCGGCCGCAGTGCACTGGATGCCGTGGAGCTGATGAACGTCGGCGTCAACTACCTGCGCGAACACATGCTGCCCGAAGCGCGCGTGCACTACGCAGTGACAAACACGGGCGGCCTGTCGCCGAACGTGGTGCAGGCCAATGCGGAAGTGCTGTACCTCGTGCGCGCGGCCCGCAACGATCAGGCGGCCGAGCTGTTCGAGCGCGTGAAGAACGTCGCGCGCGGTGCGGCGATGATGACCGATTGCCGGCTCGAGATCGTGTTCGACAAAGCCTGCTCGAACCTGCTGGAAAATGCCGTGCTGAACCAGGTCATGTACCGGCATCTGCAGTCGATCGGCACCGCCGGCTTCGACGCGGACGACGCAGCGCTCGCCGATGCGTATCAGCGCCAGACGCTCACTGCTCAGGATATCGAAACGTCGTCACGTTCGCTGAACCAGGCATGGCGCGATCCGAAGGCGTTGTTCGACGGGATCGATCCGTACGAGCCCGGCAAGGGCCGCCCGATCTGCGGCTCGACCGACGTCGGCGACGTGAGCTGGGTCACGCCGACCGCGCAATGCCATACGAGCTGCTACGCATTCGGCACGCCACCGCACTCGTGGCAGTGGGTCGCGCAAGGCAAGACACCGCTCGCACACAAGGGGATGCTGCTGGCAGCGAAGACGATGGCCGCGACCGCGATCGACCTGTTCGGCGCGCCGGACACGCTTGCGCAGGCGAAGGCGGAACTGCTCGAGCGGCGTGGCGGCCGGCCGTACGTGTGCCCGATTCCGGACGATGTGGCGCTGCCGTTCCGCCGCTGAGCCCGACATTCCGGGCCGGCTGCGCGGTCACGCGAGTGCAGGTGGCGCGGCCAGACTGACGTCGACGCGTTTCGGCAGGACGCCAGTCTGGTAGAACACATCGGCGATGCGCTGCTGATACGCGAGCGTGTCACGCGTGACGGGCTCGACACCGAAGCGCGCGCGGCGAAATGCGAGCGCCACCGCCGGCTCCGGAATCCCCCACAGCTTCGAGAACTCGGCCGCGCCCTGCGCGCGGTTCGCATCGAGCCATCGCTGGACCGTCGTCAATTCCGACACGGCCGCGTCCAGCACGTCGGCATTACGCTGCGCATAGGTGCGCGACGTAAAGTAATAGCTGCGATTCTCGACGAGCCCGGTGCCGTCCGCGACGATGCGCGCGCCGAACGCCTGCTGGACCACCGCGAGAAACGGATCCCAGATGATCCATGCATCGACCGAGTGGTTCTCGAACGCGGCCCGCGCGTCGGACGGCGACAACCAGACTGGCGAAATGTCGGTGTAATTGAGCTTCGCGGACTGCAGCAGCCGGACCAGCAGGAAGTGCGTGTTCGATCCCTTCACCAGCGCGATGCGCTTGCCGCGCAGGTCCGCGAAGGTCTTCACCGGCGAATCCTTCGCAACTATCAATGCCTCGGCCGCGGGGCCGGCCGGCGTTTGCGCGTAATAGACGAGCGGCGCGCCGGCCGCGAGCGCGAAGATCGGCGGTGCCTCACCGACATCGCCGAAGTCGATCGATCCCGCGTTCAGTGCCTCGAGCTGCGGCGGCCCCGACGGAAACTCGGTCCACGTGACGGTCACGCCGAGTGTCGCAAGCTTGCTCTGCAGCGTACCGCGTGCCTTCAACAGGCTGAGCGGCCCTTTCTGATAGCCGATGCGCAACGTACGCGCGCCGGCGGTGCTCGCCAGCGCGAAGCCCGGATGCGCGGCGGCGCCCGCCGCGATCGCCAGGCCGGCATGCAGGAGCCGGCGGCGGGTTGTCGAGTGTTGGTCTGCCATGTCGTATCGGGTTCGATGAAGAGGATGCAGCTTCGCGCGCGCATGCGATGAAGCCGGTCGAACCGATTCTAGGGGGTTGGCACCACGCACCGAACCAACGATGTTCGATATCGAAAGCAAGCGCTTTCATAAGGGCACGCCGGTCACCCGGGCGTCATTGCCCGGGTCGGTCGTGGGGATGCGGCCGATATCCGCGTCAAATACAGGACTGCGTATTATTGGCGCGATCGACGCGCAACGTCGTACTCACATGCGGAAGGTTCGACTTCAGGACTTGCAGGAAGCGGCCAGCGCAGCCTCGTCGGCAGCCAGCAACTCTGGCACGCATTCGCGCAGGAAATCGACGAACGTGCGGATCTTCGCGTCGAGATACTGACGCGACGCGTACAGCGTATAGACCGTCAGCTTCTGCAACCGGTAGTCGGGCAGCACGCGCACCAGCGCGCCGCTCGCGAGCCCGGGCAGGGCGGCCGACATCGGCAGCGAACCGATCCCGAGTCCGGCACGCAGCGCGGCGCCGAGCGCATCGGCGATGTTCACCTGGAAATCCGGCAATGGCAGTTCGAACGTTTCGCGTCCGTTGGGGCCATCGAGATGCCAACGGTCGCGCGGAAAGAGCGGCGTGACGATCTGCAGGCACGCATGCCCGTCGAGGTCGCTCACCGTGTGCGGCGTACCGCGCGCCTTCAGGTATGCGGGTGACGCGCACAGCACGCTGCCCACTTCGCCGAGCCGCTGCGACACGAGCCCGGAATCGGGCAACTCGGTCGTGCTCAACTGCAGCGATACGTCGTAGCCTTCGTCGATGATGTCTGGCACATGCTGCGACAGCGTCAGTTCGACCGCAACCGACGGATAGCGCTCACGGTAGCGCACGACTGCGGGCACCACGTAGGACTGGCCAAAACTCGTCGTCGCGTGAACGTGCAGCCGTCCCGACGGCTTTGCCTGTGCGTCGGCCGCCTCGGCTTCCGCTTCGTCGATATAACCGAGGATGCGCTGGCAGCGGTCGAGATAGCGCTGCCCGGCGTCGGTCAGCGCGATGCGGCGCGTGCTGCGGTTGAGCAGGCGCGTGCGCAGGTGCGTTTCGAGCTGCGCGACCGACCGCGATGCGTAAGCCGTCGTGATATCCAGGCGCTGGGCTGCGCTCGTGAAGCTGCCCTCTTCCGCCACCCGGACGAAAATGCGCATCATCTGTAACGTGTCCATCGACCTGTCCCCGGGATTGAGATCACGTCGCGCCACCGCGCGGCCATGGTGCCGGCAGCGCCGGCGCAGGCCGGTCTGGCGCGAATTGTGCGGAACAGTACAGCAGCAGTGCAGACGTGTCCAGTTCGCCGTATGCGGCGTGATCCGGACGCCGAATCGTGTCGCCGAGCCGCCGTGCGCACGGTGTATGGACCGCGCGCATACGCGCCCCGTCGCACCGGCACACGACCGGCATCGGATCGGCAAAAACTACCCGGCAACCCCGATGCCGCCGCGCGATTCACGGCATGTCCGACGTATCAGGCGCCGGCGGCCGCATCGAACGGATTACGCAACACGATCGTGTCGTCGCGCTCCGCGCCGGTCGTGATCATCGATACCGGTGCGCCGGCGACCGCTTCGACGCGCGCAATGAAATCCTGCGCGGCGCGCGGCAGCGCCGCACGTTCACGTACCCCCTTCACGGTGCCGCGCCAGCCGTCGAACCGCTCGTACACGGGTTTCGCTCGCGACTGCGCATCGAGGCTCGCCGGCAGATGATCGACCCGCACGCCATCGAGTTCGTAGCCGACGCACAGCTCGATCGACTCGAAACCGTCGAGCACGTCGAGCTTGGTGAGCGCCAGCGAATCGATGCCCGAGATCCTGACGGCCTGACGCAACTGCGCGGCGTCGAGCCATCCGCAGCGGCGCGGCCGGCCGGTATTCACGCCGAACTCCTGCCCGCGCGCACGCAGCGTTTCGCCGGTCGCGTCGGACAGCTCGGTGAGGAACGGGCCGCCGCCCACCCGCGTCGCATACGCCTTCGTGACGCCCAGCACGTGGCCGAGCTTCGACGCACCGAGCCCTGTACCGGCCGCCGCCGCCGAGGCAACGGTGCCGGACGACGTCACGAACGGGTACGTGCCCCAGTCGATATCCAGCATCACGGCTTGAGACCCTTCGAACAGGATGCGCTCGCCGCGGTCGGTCGCGTCGTTGAGATCGGCCCAGACGGGGCGCACGAACGGCAGGATCCGCGGCGCAAGGTCGACCAGCGTCGCCAGCATCGCGTCGCGGGAATATTCGTCGAGCCCCAGGCCGCGGAACCACGCGTTGTGATGGTCGACGAGCACATCCAGTTTGGCGGCGAGCTGGCCCGGTTCCGCGAGATCGCCGACCCGCAGCCCGCGACGCCCGACCTTGTCCTCGTAGGCCGGCCCGATCCCGCGCAGCGTGGTGCCGATCGGCTCGCGGCGCAGACGCTCCTGAGCCTGGTCGATCGCGCGGTGGATCGGCAGCACCAGCGTTGCGTTCTCGGCGATCGACAGGTTATCCGGCGTCACCGGCAGCCCGAGCTCGGCCATCCGCCCGATTTCCGCGAGCAGCGCTTCCGGATCGAGCGCCACGCCGTTGCCGATCACGCCGCGCTTGCCGCGCACGACACCGCTCGGCAGCAGCGCGAGCTTGTACGTCTTGCCGCCCACGACCAGCGTATGACCCGCGTTGTGGCCACCGTTGTAGCGTGCAACGAGATCGGCCTGTGCCGCCAGCCAGTCCACGACGCGCCCCTTACCTTCGTCGCCCCATTGGGCGCCCACGACCACCACGTTCGGCATGCTCCGCACTCCATGTGAGAAATTCAGACAATCGTTCGGCCGAGCCGGACGTTTGTGTGCCATATTGGCGGAGCTTGAGTACCCGATCAAACGATTAAACCTGAACCATCGTGTGATTAAAATTCACACGAACGATGCAATGGCCCGACGACTCCCTCCGCTGAATTCGCTGCGTGCGTTCGAAGCCGCCGCGCGCCTCGGCAGCTTCACGCTGGCCGCGGACGAACTGTGCGTGACCCACGGCGCGATCAGCCGGCACGTGCAACAGCTGGAAGCCTGGCTCGGGCGGCCACTGTTCGAACGCCATAACCGGCGGGTCGAGCTGACCGATTCGGGCCGCGCGTATCTCGCCGAGGTCGGCGCGTCGTTCGACCGAATCGCGCTCGCCACCGCGCAGCATTTCGGCCACGCGCAGCAGCGCGTGTTGCGCGTAAGCGCACCCGCGACGTTTTCGTTGCGCTGGCTGGTGCCGAAGCTGTCGTCGTTCCAGGTCGCCCATCCGGCCATCGAGGTGCGGCTGTCGACGTCGAACGAGCCGATCGACAAACTGCGCGACAAGGTCGACCTGATCGTTCGCGGCGGCCCGCAGGCCATCGACGGTTACGTTGCCGAGGAATTCCTGTCCGAAGTCCGGCTGCCGGTGTGTGCGCCGAAGCTGCTGGAGGGCCGGCCGTTGCATACGCCTGCCGACCTGGCCGGCTTCACGCTGCTGCACGCTGCCACCTATCCCGGCATGTGGCCTGAATGGCTCGCGGCAGCCGGACAGCCGAATCTCGTGCCGCGCCACTCGCTCACGCTCGAGCATTTCTACCTGACGCTGCAAGGCGCGCTCGACGGGCTCGGCGTCGCGATGGGACCGATCGCGCTCGTCGCGGACGACATCGCAGAAGGTCGGCTGGTACAGCCGTTCAGCGAACCGGCACTGCCGCCGTGGCGCTACTTCACGTACGTGGCCTCGGCACGCGCGAACGACGAAGCGGTGCGGGCATTCAAGGATTGGTTGAAGGTGGCGGGAAATACGGCCGCGCCGGGCGTGCGGAACTGACTGCGTCGGTGTGCGGAGCGCGCGCGCCGAGACATACAGGAATGCGAAACAAATAACGCAAGCGCCTGAATCGCGTTTGCCTTCGTCGGTGCCGGGAATGCTGTTTTCGATGTGCGCCGCGGAGCCGCGACGCACGTGGCAAGCCGCGGATCGAACCGTGGCTTGCCGCCGGACGGCGCTTACTGACTAGCGCCGGCGGCTTTCTTCTCCGCGTTCTGCAGGTTCTGCGGATAGTTCGGATCATTGGCCGCGGGCTTGTAACCGGCGTCTTCGAGTTTCTTCAGCTCGGCGTTGTTCTTCGCACGCGCTGCCTTGTGCTCTGCCTTGCGTTGGGCCCGGGCCGCCTTGCGTGCCTGGCTCTTCGCTGCCTTCGCGTCCTGTGCCGCGGGTGCGCTGGCGTCGGTCTGCGCAAACGCAGGAACTGCCGAGCCGAACAGGAACGCGGCTGCGGTAGCAGCCAGCGTGAGTTTTCTGATCTGGATTTGCATCGCTGAACTCTCTTATCTGGTTTATCACGGATTGAAAGACCATCGAGATACCGCCCCTGCCCCGATCGGTTGTCATGCCGCGTTCGGGACCTGTGCATCATAACCGCGCCGCGAAAAATGTGGCGCCAACGTGAGAACGGAATTGGGGATACACGTATGGGAGAAAACGTGGATGCCGGCCGACTGTCACGGACAGGACGAACTGTGTCGCACGTATCGTTGCGTGTGCCGATCGCGCTGCGGCGGCGACAGGAAGCGGTCGATGTACCCGCGATTCAGCGACGAGGATGGGCGATGTACCCGCGGCACAGTGCGAGGTGAAATACCCAGGACTGTTTCATAGGTGGTGTCGCCGGCATGCTCACGTCTGATGTGACTGTTATCAGGCTAGTCGCGATCACAGCATCAGCAGTCGAACTGTGTGCCGCGTTGCCGGTCGACGCGGCTCAAGCGGCGGTTCCTCCCATAAACGACCACGATTCGGTTTTGCAGCGATCAAGGCACGCACGATTGCATCGCCACGGCGCGCAGCATTCGATCCGGCAACCCATCGCCGCACTGTGATGCCGAGCGTCACCTGAACCGATACAACGCGTCACCGCGTAGGCCTGTGGTCCGTATGACGAATGGTGTGAACACATTGCGTGCGGTGAAGACATCGGAGGCATTCACTTCACGGCTGCGCCGACGGTGCCGCACTGATGTCGCGGCGCTCGTCTGGTGACCGTGGCACGTTGGGTTGCGGTGTCGCGGCCACGCTTGTGAACCGTCCGATTCTGCTCAGGAACGCATCGCGCAACGTGCGCGAGTCACAGGCTTTTCATTCCGCAGCTTGGGTTGCCCGGCATCCCAGACGGGTCTCGGTGCCTGCACAGCATGCCGATTCCCGGTGCCTTGCCTGGTTGGTGAGCTTTTACAGGATTCGAAACTGTCGGAAGGTGAGCATGTTCGGGATCATCGCTCGAATTCGATTACGGTGAGCTTCGTGGCCTCCCGCATCTTCACGTTGGTTCGCGGTGTGCCCTAGATCGACCCAGGAGCCGACGATGCGTGCCGGCAGCGCGGATCACCAATTCATCTTTGGGAAGCCGTTCCAGAGTCTCCTTGCGACCGTGGCGCACAGCATCGAAATTCGGTTGGTGGCTCCAAAGGTAGAAAGTTGGAGGACCACGGAGGCAGCCAAGCGAACGACATCTATTTCCTCTGTGCACAGTCCACAGGCTAAATTTGACGAGCGACGCGCGCGGGCGAACGGAAAAACTTGTCCGTGGACTGCGAAGCATGAGTGCAAAAAAACCCTTCGGCTGCCGTCCGGGATGATTTGAAACTGCCGTGAACGAAGCCGGAGAGATTCATGTTTCCGGATCGTTGATCCACTCTGCGTGTCGACAACGGGCGCCGTCGAGGTCACGGAGCCGCTTTTTTGATCCCATAAATGGGAACCTGTGCCTGGAAGCGGGGCTTTCTTCCCGTTTTTCTCCCATAGGTTTCTACTTTTCAGGCTCATGTGAGTGTGTACTCACCTCTTTCGGGAGCCTTGTCGGGCCTGGAGCCTGTGTAGAACAGGGCGCCAAGTCACTGTTTCCAGGTGTGAATCGATGGTTTGAGATGCCGGCAACACCATAGACGGCTCCCATTGGTAGCGGTTTATGGGGTTCGTCTTTCTGCAGAGACGCACGTGTGTTTACATCTTTTGTAAACCACGTTTACTTCTTTAACTACTTTTAGACGGCTCTCAGCCTTACCTGACAAGGGTTTGAGGGGTGTTCGGTACCCATTTATGGGAGCACAGGTGTAAGGGTTTGGGAGTTAAGGTCTGTGGATTTGGGGATTCGGGTACCGCGTTGTGGGGAATAGGGGTTGTGGATATGGGGCAAGCGTACCCGGTTATGGGAAATCGGCCCGGAAACGCATTGGGTAGCCGTCTATGGGGATGCCGGTAGGTAGCCTTTTATGGGGCGCCTTTCGGGATCCGGGAACCGCCGCGTCGCACAGTGATTTTTCTCGGGTAGCCGGTTATGGGGCACTTCAAAGGTAGCCAGTTATGGGTCACATTTGGGGCAGCTCGATTGCCTTTCTCCAGGATTTTCCGTGGCTGGCTCCCATGGACAGGATCGATGGGATCGACAGGTAACCTTTTATGGGGAAAACAATGGGTTGCCGTTTATGGGAGCGATGGTTGCCTTCAGGGCGGAAATCTGCGCAGCCAACGCGGGCGGAGCCTGTCGAAAGGTACCCTCCTGTGGGAATCGGTGAAGGTAGCAAGTTATGGGAGGAAAGCCGGTCTGTGCTGCAGGGCACCACGAATTTCCCCAATGATCCCGATTCTCCTCATTTGCTTCCCATGGATGGTTACCTTGCCAAGGGCAAATCCCATGGTGGGTTTCCACGTCCGGGCATGAAAGGTAGCGGCTTGTGGGAAGCATTTTTGTCGAAAGGTAGCTGGATATGGGGTTCCGCACCGATCTTCTGATTGTGAATTTTCCTTTTATATCTGCGGGTTAGCGGAGGTAGTGCAAGTAAAGCCGGAACAAGGACGTTGCTCCGCGGCACGAAAAGGTATAAAGTCCGCTCTCAACAAGGTCACCTTATCCGGACATTACGATGCCGCGCAAGCCCGCAAGCAAAGGCTCAGACAAACAGGTTTCACTGTTTCAGACACCCGAGCCTCCCGACTTGCTGCGCAAGGCGGTCCAGGCGATTCATATCGCGCCGAAGTCCGGAAAGATCGGCCTGCAGCAGCGCAAGATGTTCAGCTCGCTGATCAAGAACGCGCTTCGACAGGAGGCGTTCGAGCCAGGCCGGACGAGCTTCTCGATTTCGCTTGCATCGCTTTCGCACGAGAGCGGGTTGAACAGCAACAATACGAAGTACGTGAAGGACACGGTCAACTCGCTGATCAGTACCGTCGTCAACTGGGACTATCTGGCTGCGGATCGGTCGACCGTCTGGAAAGCGTCGGGCCTGCTCGCCGGCGCGGAGCTCGAGCAATCGGTGCTGAAGTACAGCTTCTCCGACCAGATTCGCAGCGAGTTGCTCAACCCCGAGATCTACGCACTGATCGATATGCGGATCGCCCGCGAGTTCCGGCGGTCGCACTCGCTCGCGTTGTGGGAAAACACGGTGCGCTACGAGGGGATCGGCATCACCGCGAAGATCCCGCTGCCGAAATTTCGTGACCTCATTCTCGGCCAGGACAAGGCGTCGCAGTCGTACAAGGAATACAAGCTGTTCAAGAGCAAGGTCCTGGTGCCGTGCATTCAGGAGGTGAACGAAGTTTCGGATCACACGCTCGAGTTGATCGAACACAAGTCCGGCCGGAGCGTGGAGGCGGTTCAGTTCAAGGTGACGCGCAAGCAGAGCACCGATACGGTGGAGGATGGCGACGTCAAGAACGAAGCGCTGGTCGAGGAGGTTGCCAAGTTCGGCATCCCGCGCTCGGAAGCGCGCCGGCTGATCACGCAATATGGCGTGCAGCGCATCAAGGCGGCGATTGCCTATACGCTCAATCGGACTACGAAGAAGAATGCGGCCCCGGTCGACAACGTGGCCGCGTATTTCCGCAAGGCGCTGACGCACGGCTACACGCTGTCCGACGGGCAGGGAACGGAAGCGGCGGCCCCGGCCAAGGAATCCGCGCAGAGCAAGCAGGAACAGATTCGCGACAAATATCTGGCGGCGAAGGTCGAGGAAGCCGGCGCGTATTTCCGCGAACTGGAGATCGACGACCAGACCAAGCTGATCGAGCGTTACAACGAGACGGTGGCAGGCTCGAAGGACCTGACGCTGTCGCCGAAGAAGAAGGCGAGCAAGCTCGCGCAGACCAGCTTCTTCCGATGGCTCGCACTGGATACGTGGGGCGAACCGACC
Organism: Burkholderia sp. AU6039; assembly: GCF_002223365.1. Classification (NCBI taxonomy): domain Bacteria; kingdom Pseudomonadati; phylum Pseudomonadota; class Betaproteobacteria; order Burkholderiales; family Burkholderiaceae; genus Burkholderia; species Burkholderia sp. AU6039. The sequence goes on along the minus strand of NZ_NKFK01000007.1, from coordinate 780,406 downwards.
TCGGACGACTTGCTGGAATTCCTGCTGAAAAGCAGTCTCGCCGGCAACTGAACGAAGGCCTCGCAGCCGGATGTGCGTCGCGCGCCGGACGTCGTCGTCCGGCTTCGCGGTGCTACGCGGATGCGAGGCCTTCTGCTTTTCGCGCGTTACTGTTGCGTGGCCGTTGCCAGTTCGGCAACGTACGCGTCGATGACGGTCTTGAGCTTGTCGGCGAGCGCTTCCTGATGCGATGCGTCGACGCCCTTGAGCTGCAGATCCAGACGTCCGTCCGGATAGGTTTTCAACTGGCCGATCGCTCGCGATTCGAGCGCGAAGTCATGGCGAACGCTGTAACGCGTACGTCCCGCTTTCTTGCTGCCGTCGCTTTGCGCACGCAGGAAATTCTCCAGATCACGAACCGACTTTTTCCGGTCGATCACGGCCGTCAACAGCCGATCGGCAGTCGGCTCGCCCAGGCGTTCGAAGATCAGCTTCAGGAAGTACGCCGCCTGCAGGCCGACCACGTCGTTCGCGCTCGCCATCCGTTCCAGCAGTGTGTTCGGGAGTGCGTTGAGCGACAGCGTCTTGCTGATCGATGCCTTGTCCTTGCCGATCTTTTCCGCGAGCGTGTTCTGGTCGGAAAAGACTTTCTCGTCGAGGAGACGCTTCCACGCGACCGCATCATCGAAGATCGTCTGGCGTTCGTGGTCGTGGTTCGCGCGATACGCGATCGTGTAGAGCTGCTCAGGCGTGTGATCCGTGCGGAACGTGGCGTTGATGGTTTCATCGCCGTTGATGCTCGTCGCGCGGAGCCGGCGTTGCCCGTCGATCACCACGAGCTTGCCGGGAAACTCCGGGAGCCGCGTAACCTTGATCGGCTCGATCTGCCCTTCCCGTTTCAGTGTCAGGGCGAGCTCGTGCAGGCTCGACTCCGAGTAGAACACGCGCGGGTTGAACGGGTTCGGAATGCAATCCTTGACCAATACCTTCTGGGGCGCGCCAAGATCCGGTGTGCTGGCCGGCGCGGCCGCGGCCGGAGCGCCGGCGGGCGCCGCTTCGCTGACGACGTTCGGTGCAGCCGCCGGTTCGGGCAGCCGCGTTTCGAGCGCCGCATTCTCCTGCGCGAGTCCGCGCAGCAGGCCGGCTGCGAGATGCAGGTTGCCGGTCGGCTTCTTGTCTTTCGATGTGTCCTTAGCCATGGGCGGCTCCGGTAGCGCGCGTCGACGCGATGTATTGGGCCATTTCCGTGACCAGCTTTTCGATTTCCGCACGGGCTTCTTTCAGGCCCTTCAGATAGCGATTGTGGTGATGGATCGTGGTGCCGAGCGCAAACGTCTGACGGTAGACCTCGCGCTGCGCGATCTGGCTGTCGAGCAGATGCTCCCCTATTTCTTCAGCCCGTAGAATTTTTAAAATTTCTTCACGCATTTTAGTTTTTCCATTAACACTATTCAGCATTAATGCGGAAGAAAGATTCGGGTTGCGAACGGACCGCATCGATTCGATCATGCGGATCATCGCGACCGTGCTGTAGAGATCGGCTGGCGACGGTGACAGCGGCACGAGGCAGAAGTCGGCGACCTCGAGCACGGAGGCGATTCGCGGGTCTTCGAGGTTGCCAGGACAGTCGACAACGATCACGTCGAAGTTCGAGTCCTGTTTCTTGATCTCGCCGCCGATACCGCGGCCGGCAGGGGCTAGAGAGAGAACCGTCATCGGCAGCGTGTTCTCACCGCTCGTCACCCACCGGACGGACGTGCCTTGAGGGTCGGCATCGATCAGGGCGACCTTGTTGCCGCCGGCTTCGAATGCAGCGGCGATATTGACGGAGATGGTTGTCTTTCCAGTCCCACCTTTTTGATTACTGACGGCGATCTTGAAAGCCATTAAATTCCTCCACGGAGTTTTGCGTAATATATGCAGTTATTGTCGAAATGTCCAGAAAAGCCTTCGACGCGATGTATGCCTTAAGGATCGGTGTGGTTGTCACGTGACAAGTGTGCCGAATGGCTAATGAGTCATTCGTGATTGATGGTCGAGTAAAAATAAAATTGACGACCGAGATTAAAAAGCACGTACGAAGCTCGAGCAAAACTTCGATCAATCCCAATGTCGATGGCAGCGTTGGCAAATGGAGACGAGGCGCTTGAGGTCGCGGTATTCGCGGCAAAAATCGCCACGGTTTCCGTTAGTCAGTTCATAGGCGTCGCGAGGGAACTCGGTTGTCACGTGACAAGTAGCAGGCATTTGTTCCTTCTCGACGTAATCCGGCGCAAGGAAATCTCTCCTTCGACTGCACTTAAAGCAATGGGAGATCATTCGACGTTCGAAACTGGTTCTGTTTTTTGGCATGACCGCTTCTCGTGCGATGAGTTGTCACGTGACAATCGGTTCGGAGCGGGAGGTCGCGTCGGTGCCGAGTCGCCCCTCCGGACGAGTTTTGATCGAACTTCATAGAGCGTGAGCAGCTGGATCGCCAAAGAAGAGATTCGCATCGCGGTGTCGTCGCGACTGCAGTTTCTTGGCTCCATTCGACGCGGCGTTGTCACGTGACAACTGGAGTGTTGTGTCGGGGAGCTTGCTTGTCGAAGCGACGGGGCGCCTATGTCGAAGAGCCCTAGTCATCAATAGGTCTGCAGACGCGGAGGCTACATCGCTGACTATTTGCAGTCACGTGCGAAAGGAAAGACGCCGGTCAGCTTGCTGGGTCGCGCCCACGAGGGAGTGTCATGGGCGCTAATGATATGGCCCCATTTAATTGGAGTGGTCAGGCCAACATTGCGAGAGTGTTGTACGGAAGGGGAGGGTACGGGCTTTGCCGCGCGTACTCTCGACTTCCGGGACCTCTGCGCGCCAGCCATGCAAATGGGGCTTCGTTTGCGACGAACTTCAGTGTTGATGGCCACATAACAACTCAAACGGGCCGGATCGTGAAACATTTCCAAGAAATTCGGTGTTCGCGGAAGTCCTTATCTGGCAATGGGTTGCGCGATATTCTTCATGTTGTTTCACGCAAAATCGCCGAGTTCAACCTCGTAAATAGGGGCGTATGGCCATTTCGCATTCTTCGAGCCAGGGGCGGTGTGAATACGGCTCAATATGTAATTTATGATACGTTATTCGTAGTATTCAAAATGCAATCAGTCGATCTGATGCCAAGATGAATCGAACTGAGGTGAATCAGATGCATCTCGACAAGGCGTCGAGCGCCTTCTTAGGTGTCTGCGCCGATCTATCAGCGAGAGTTGTCACGTGACAACGCACACGCTCACCGCGCAAATCGGCGGTTCGAAGCATGGCGCGACACTCCTCACACTGCAGAGTTTATGGCCGAGCCTCCGGAGGGCACTGAGACGACTTGGTTGCGGAGACGGCAAAGTCCTCATCAATTCAAGAGGGCGGCATGAGACGACTACCTCTAGCCGATGAACATTTGCGATTTTGGATACAGGTCCGACGCCGCGAGGCACCCACGCACCGCTCGATACCTAATTTGAATTCGCGGCGGGCTGCCGAGCAATCAATTCGGGGAAAACAACAAGCGCGCATCTCGCTGCGCTCGTTGGGCTCAAGCGGGTCGCCCCCTCCACGCGTGAAGGGGGCGACCCAAGCATTCTGCGGATACCACCAAACGCGGTATTTCACATCTCCGGTACCGTTCCGATGATCAATACGTCGCCGCTACCGAAAGAACGACATCTGCTCCGCTTCGCAGGCTATCGATATCTCTCCGCGGAGAATTACCGAACAACCGGCTGTATTCGCGATTGAACTGCGTCGGGCTCGCATATCCGACCCTGAACGAGGCCGACGTGGCGTCGAGCCGCTCGGACAACATCAGTCGACGCGCCTCATTGAGCCGTATCCATTTCTGGTACTGCAGCGGACTCATGCCGGTGAGTTGGCGGAAGTGGTGGTGGAAGGTCGAACTGCTCATTTGCACCTGCGCCGCCAGATCGTCGACCCGCAGCGACTCGTCGTAATGGGTCCGCAACCACTGGATCGCCCGCGACACGCGGTTGCCCTGACTGCCGGCGGACGCAATCTGACGCAGACGGGCACCCTGGTCGCTCGTCAGCAGCCGGTAATAGATTTCCCGCTCGACGTACGGTGCGAGAACTGCGATGGCGTTTGGGTCATCCAGCAATGCCAGCAACCGGTTCACCGCGTCGTAGAGCGGTTCGTTCATATCGCCGACGACGAGGCCGCGGCCTGCCGGGGCTTCGTCGTGATCCGCTGCGACCTGCGCCATCAGTTCAGCCATGACGCGAAAATCAAGCTTGAGCCCGATTCCGAGAAACGGCCTTTCGCGGCTGGCCTCGATGACCTGCGTCGAACCGGGCAAGTCGAGGGACGTGATCAGAAAGCGGTTGGCGTCGCAGAGATACACATCGCCGCTCTGAATGAGCCGCTTCGTGCCCTGGACGACGAGACCGAAGCTCGGCTCGACCATGCAATCCATCGGCTGCGTTGTCACCTCCCTTCGATGGAGGCTCAGGTTCGGAATGGCCGTGGTGAGGTGATCGACGTCTTTCGTCCATCTCGAGACGCGCTCTGCGAGCGTCTGCCGCAGGTCGTTCTCCCGGCTGCGGCTCGTCGATCGGGGGGCAACGGGGTTGAATGCGGCGAGGGTGGCGTTGTCGACGGGGTGGCCGGGTGCGTATCGGACGGGTGCCGGATGCATGACTCTCTACTCAGGTAATCGGGTCTACAGACAGCCCGTCGACGTGCGGGTACGCCGGCAACGCGCCTGCCGGAGTCGCGGCGTTGCCGCGCTCCGGGAAAATGTACAACGATCGGCGGGTTTTACTTCGTGGCCTGCGACGCGCAAAGCGTCCAACGGCGCGATTTCGCGGCAACGGACGTCGCGCGCTCGTCGACCGTGCGCCACCACCGCTCGCCGCGATGCGGTTCGTCGAGTGCGAGGCGCTCGCCCATCCTGGGCGTCGATAGATCGACGCCTCGTACGATCGCCAGTGCCGTGACGCGCTCGAACGGTTCCTGCCAGCGATGCATCGCGAGATCGAACGTGCCGTTGTGAATCGGGACCAGCCAGCGTCCGCGCAAATCGATGTGCGCCTGCACGGTCTCTTCCGGCTGCATGTGCACATACGGCCATTGCGCGTCGTATGCGCCTGTTTCGATCAGCGTGACATCGAACGGCCCGAGGCGCTCGCCGATCGTCCGGAACCCGTCGAAGTAGCCGGTGTCGCCGCTGAAGAACACGCGCAAGTCGTCGTCGACGATGACCCAGGACGCCCACAGCGTGCTGTTGCCGTCGAACAGGCTGCGCCCGGAAAAGTGCTGGGCTGGTGTCGCGGTCAGCGTCAGGCCGGCCACGTCGACGCTTTGCCACCAGTCGAGCTGGCGGACTTTCTTCGCGTCGATGCCCCATTCGATCAGGCGGTCGCCGACCCCCAGCGCCGTCACGAACACGCCGGTGGTGGCCGCGAGCGCGAGCACCGTGTCGCGGTCGAGATGATCGTAGTGATCGTGCGACAGGATCACGCCGCGCAGCGGCGGAAGATCTTCAAGCGCGATCGGCGGCGCATGGAAGCGCTTCGGGCCGACGCGCCGAAACGGCGACGCGCGCTCGGCAAACACGGGATCGGTCAGCCAGAATTCGCCGCGCAGCTTGAGCAGCAGCGTCGAATGGCCAAGCCGGTACAGGCTGCGATCGGGGGCCGCGTCGAGCTCCGCGCGTGTCAACGAATCGACGGGTAGCTGCCCTGCGGGCACGGTATTGCGCGGCTTGTTGAACAGCACGTTCCAGGCGATCCCGAGCGTTTTGCCCAATCCATCGACCGGACGGGGCGCGACATTGCTGAAGCGCTCACCATTGTGCTGCGGCGAGCCGCCGGACAGCGCGCGGCCGCGCCGGGCGGCCGCCAAACCCAGAATGCGATGAATCAAAACGAGAGGCGATGCCATGTCGGTTCGTCCGGAGGATAAAGTACACTAAACAGTGTAGTTTATTTTTGGGATAAGTAAACTACCCGGTGTAAAATTTCTGGATGGATACCAGCACTCCCCCTCAGCGCCTGACCGATCGAAAGCGCGCGGCCATCGTCGACGCGGCCATCGAGGAATTTCTCGCGTCGGGTTACGACGCGACCAGCATGGATCGCATCGCCGCGCGTGCGGACGTGTCGAAACGCACGGTCTATAACCACTTCCCGGGCAAGGAAACGTTGTTCGCCGCCATCCTGCAAAAATTGTGGGACGCGACCCGGACAGGCAGTTCGCCAACCTATCGTGCCGATGTGCCGCTGCGCGAGCAATTGCTCGCATTGCTGGATCGCAAAATGCGCCTGCTCAGCGACGAGGCATTTCTGTCGCTCGCACGCGTCGCGATCGGTGCGGCCATCCATTCGCCGGAACGTGCGCGTGACATGGTCGAGCGCCTCGGCGAACGCGAGGAAGACATGACGGTCTGGGTGCGGACGGCCGCGGCGGCCGGACGCCTGTCCGTCACCGATCCGGTGTTTGCCGCGCATCAGTTGCACGGTGTCGTGAAGGCATTCGCGTTCTGGCCGCAGATAACGATGGGCCAGCCGCCGCTCGCGGAGCCGGAGCAACAGAAAGTCGCTGAATCCGCCGCCGACATGTTTCTCGCGTACTACGCGCAGCCGGAACATGCCGACGCGTCGCGCGGCGTAACGGACTGATCGTGTATCCGGTCGAACTTGCGCGAATCGAACCTGGCGCAACGTGCATGATCGGAACGTGCTTCGTAACGACGCGCCGGCAAACCGGCAGATCCGGGAAAGCGACCGCGGGATGTCTTATCGGATCTCCGGCCATTCAGCGGAAATCGGCGATGCCGTCAGCACACCTGAACCGAACGTGAGTCACGACGAATGAAGACGCTGTTGATCGTCTACCACACGATGACCGGAGGCACGCAACAGATGGCCGAAGCGGCCGCCGGCGCTGCGCGCGAGCAAACTGGCGTCGACGTGAGGCTGCAGCGCGCCGACGCGACGAGCGCGGCCGACGTGCTGGCCGCCGACGCCTATCTGTTCGCCACGCCGGAGAATCTCGCGGCAATGTCCGGGCTGATGAAGGATTTCTTCGACCGCTGCTACTACGCGGCGCTCGATCGCGTGAACGGCCGCCCGTATGCGGTGATGATCTGCGCGGGAAGCGACGGGCAGAACGCGCTGCGCCAGATCGACCGGATCGCGACCGGATGGCGGTTGAAGAACGTGGCGCCGGGCCTGATCGTCTGTACGCACGCGCAGACGCCGGAACGCATCCTCGCGGCGAAGACGATCGACGGCGACGATCTCGCGCGCTGCGCCGAATTGGGCGCTGGGCTTGCAGCGGGACTCTCACTGGGCGTTTTTTGATCGCGAGCGCTGCGACTGCAACTGCGATGGCCGGTCGACGCACGTTTGTGCATGCGACGCGCGTCTCCTCGGGCAGCACCGATCGTGCGGGGCACGGTACTGGCCGAATGCCCGGCCCTTAGCTGCCCTTTGTCGCCTCGGAAGGCCGGTGATATTCGGGCCAAAGACGTTTCACGAGATCGCGCGAAGCGCCATAGGCATGGCAACTGTCGATCTTGAGCGGTTTTCCGTTGCCATCGCGCGCCTCGAGCGACGACTTCCGCATGCCGACCATCGTCTGATAGGCCGTGGTGGCGATCGGGCCGAGCAACTCCTTCAGGTGCGTGCACGTATCGCAGGACGGCAGGCGCTTGCGAATCTCGCTGTTCCAGCCCGCGCCGATGCTCAGTCCGACGAGCGCCTGCAGCGAGTCGCCGCCGCCCGGGCACTGCGCATACGGATGCGACCGGAGGAACGTGGACACGGCGCGGACGACCATGTCGGCGTCGAAGACCAGCGTCACACCGAGGTCGTGGATCGGCGACAGCGCAGCGACCGTCCGCGTGCCGCCCGGCGGCGTGAAATCAAAGGTTTTGCGGTCCGCGAGGCAGGCCGTAACTTCGAACCGGCCGTCGCTGCGCCGATAGCCGCGCATGTCGATTTGCCGATGGTGAATCTCCTCGCGCGTGATGCCGTCGTGCGGGATGTCGTGTGGGGGAACCATGTCTCTGTTCCGTTTCGTACAACCGGTTCGTTCTTTTGGCTGGCAAGCGGGATGTCGGCGGCTCGCCGGCGGGGCGCGGCGAAACGGGCCGAGGTATGCTGCCGACGTCATCGATCCGGCCATACTACGCACTTTTCTGCCTCTTCGTGCGTCACGGAATGGATGCGGACGCAACGAGTTGCGTGCGGGCATCGATGCTGTCGAATGGGTACGGGAATTGCGCCGATCGATTGCCGTGATCGTTGATTCGCACGCAGCCGACGCCGCTGCCCGGATTGCAGAATCGCAGCCGGGGCCGAGACGCACCGATGCCGCGGGATCGCGTTCGATGTCCCGAGGCGGAATACCCCGTGTCGGGCGTCGATCGGTGCCGCCGGGGCAATCGCAGCACGGAAAATGGCCCCGATTTCCGCCAACGAGAGTGAACGGCGTGACTTCCGGAAACGTATCCATATAATGCGCAACACGACCGCATGGACGCATTTCCGGTACCCCGAATCGGGCCAACGCAGACCAGTGAGTCAACCGGCCGCCGCGCGTACCGGTATACTTCCACTCCTGCCTTGTCCGGCATCGTGGCCGGGTGCCTGAAAACAGAGTGGCGTGCGCGATGCGGCCCCGTAGTGTTCCGCATCGGCGGCAGACGGGTCGCACGCATGGCGGCGAAGCTTGTGCGCCGCGCGGCATGACCGCACGAACCACACCTTATATTCCTGGTGGATTGAATTTATGGGTTTTGAACAACTTGCCGAATTGCGGGCGCAGCTCGCAGCGAAGGCCAAGCAGGAGCGCAACGCGAAGCGGCCGGCAGCGCCGGCGGACACCGGCGCGAAGCCGAAGTCCGGCGACCAGCCGCAGCGTGGCGCCAAGCCGGCTGCGGCCGGCGGCAAAGCGGCGCACCGCGCGAAGCCGGCTTCGGCGAAGCCGGCGGCGCCGGTCGATCCGGTCATCGTTGCGATCGGTAAGCTGCAGCGCAAGTTTCCGCGTGCGTTCCCGAAGAATCCGGCCCCCAAAGTGCCGCTCAAGGTCGGTATCTGGGACGACCTCGCACGTGAAGCACAGGCCGTCGGGCTCAGCGAAGCCGAACTGCGTGAAGCGATGTCGACGTGGTGCCGTGGCAACCGTTACTGGTCGTGCCTCGTCGAAGACGCCGTGCGGGTCGATCTGCAGGGTAACGAAGCAGGGCGTGTCACGCATGACGATGCGGCTCGGGCTCGCCGCCTGAAGGCTCGTCGCCCTGGCAACAAGGGCGCGGGGCAAGCGGCCAAGGGCGCGCCGCAGCAGCCGAAGGCAGAGCAGCAGGCCGAGGCCGCCGCCGAGCCGCAACCGGCAAACGTGGAAGCGCAAGCCGACGCAGCGCCGCAGGTCGAGCAGCAAACGGCCGGAAACGCGTAATCCGCACCGCGCCGCTGCATACCGCACGGCGCCGTCCCGCAGGCACATCGCCTGCGGTGAATGACCCGACAGACTGACCTGCCTCGACCGAGGCAGGTCAGGACTGCTCCCACCGGTGCTCGACGTGCCGGGCTCTCACCTATCCCACCTCGAACAGACCACGCGACCAGACGAAGAAAGTTTGCCGATCGATGCTGCACGCGCGTTGTTTCGACTTTGTCGTTTGCGCATGAACGGTACGCCTATACCGAACACGGCAACGCTTCGTTCAATTAATTCGTGTTCCTAAAATAGAGGCATGCCGAAGCCATCGACCGGCGCGTGGACGTTCGCGCCCGGTCATCGTGACATGATGGCGCGCGATAATCTCGTCGAGGTCGTCAGGTCGCGCGCAAGCTGGCCGGCTGCGATGCAGCTTGCATTGCGAAAGGTATGACGAGCCCACCGCTGCGACGACCAGCGCCTTTCAACGTCAATTCGAACCGGATCATGCACTCGAGACATTCCGCGATTCTCGTCGCGCTCACCGCTGCCGCGCTGTTCGGCGCCGCGACACCGCTCGCCAAGGCGCTGATCGGTGCGATGTCGCCGTTCATGGTCGCCGGTCTGTTCTATCTCGGCAGCGGCGTCGGGCTCGGTATCGGGATCCTGCTTCGCCGCCTGCACAACCGGCATGCGACGACCGGCGGCGCCGCGCCGCTGCAGCGTGCAGACCTGCCTTGGCTGGCCGGCGCGATTGCAGCGGGCGGAGTGGCCGGCCCGGCTTTGCTGATGCTCGGGCTGTCGAGCACGCCCGCCGCGACGAGTGCGTTGCTGCTCAATCTCGAGGGCGTGCTGACGGCTGTCATCGCGTGGGTCGTGTTTCGCGAGAACGTGGATTCGCAGGTGTTCCTCGGAATGGTCGCGATCGTCGCCGGCGGCACGCTGCTGTCGTGGACGCCGGGCCAGGCAGGCGTGCCGGTCGGCGCGTTGCTGATCGTCGGCGCATGCCTGTGCTGGGCGGTCGACAACAACCTGACCCGCAAGGTGGCCGCAAACGATGCGATGGTCATCGCGTGCGCGAAGGGGCTGATCGCCGGCCCCGTGAACATCGGTATCGCGCTGGCGACCGGCGCGACGCTGCCGGCTGTCCCGGTCACGGCTGCGGCGATGCTGACGGGGCTCGGCGGCTACGGGATCAGCCTCGTGCTGTTCGTCGTCGCACTGCGTCATCTCGGCAGCGCGCGCACGGGCGCATATTTCTCGATCGCGCCGCTGTTCGGCGTCGTGCTGTCGCTGCTGATCTGGCCCGCGCTGCCGCCCGCGACGTTCTGGATCGCGGCCGTGCTGATGGCGCTCGGGATCTGGCTGCACGTTCGCGAACGGCATGAACACGCGCACACGCACGAGCCACTCGAGCACACGCATCGGCATCGGCACGACGAACATCACCAGCATGCGCACGATTTTGCGTACGACGGCAACGAGCCGCACACGCATCCGCACGTGCATCTGCCGATCACGCATAGCCACGCGCATTTTCCGGACATTCATCACCGGCACCGGCATTGACCGCGTCATGAACAGCAGGCGATACGGTGTGCAAGGTAACCGTTTATGGGGCGGGTTCTCCGGATGGGGAGGCGACGACTCGAATGGGCAGCCCGGCCGCCGCGGTGGTTATCGCGCGTGAGGAAAGCAGAAGCCGAAATCCTCGCAGCCCGGGCACCCGGGGGCGGGGCCCGGCGGCACATCGAGCGCGGCGGCCACTTCCTGTGCAAGGAATTTCTTCCAGCGCAGGTGAGCGACGTTACGCGCGGCAAGCGCGGGGAAATAGCGATCGAGCATAGCGGATACCGCGTCGCGCCCGTCGAGCCCGAGATCGCGCCATAGATGATCGGGGCGCAGGCAGGCATGCGCGACGATCGACGCGAGACAGCCGGTGTCGTCGCGGTCGGCGGCGGGATTCGCGTCGTTCATCAGCCGCGTGTGCAGCGTGGCGACGAACGCCGCGTGAGTGGATGGCAGCACGGCCATCGCGGCAGTTGGCGCGAGCGCTGCGACATCGGCCGCAGGCAGGTGCGGAAACTGCCGCGTCAGCAGGCCGACCAGTTGACGACGAGACAGGCCGAGCAGCCCGAGTTCGTTGCGGCGCGCGCGTGCCGCAACGAGTGCGCCGAACAGGCGTGCATCGGGTGTATCGGCACTGGCCGCCGCGGACAGCAACGCCTGCAGCGCCCGTTGCCGAGCGTGATCGAACGCGGTTGTCATCGCACGCATCCGACCGGCAGCCGCACGGCGCGATTCGTGTGAATGCGCCGTGCCAAACGGATCGCCATCGCGATCGTCACGCGTTCACTCGACGCCGACGATCACGCTCGATGCCTTGAAGATCGCGGACGCAGCCGTGCCGCTCGCGAGGCCGAGGCGATCGACGCTGTCGTTGGTGACGATCGCGACGATTTCGGCGCCGCCCGCGGCCTTGATCACGACTTCCGAATTGACCGCGCCTTTCGCAACCGACGATACGGTGCCTGCGACGCAGTTGCGGGCCGACACCTTGCTGCTGTCGACGTCGACCATCACGATCACCGACGACGCCTTCACGAGCGCGAATGCCTTCGAGCCGGCCGCGAGGCCCAGCGAAGCCGCGCTGCCATGGGTGATCACGGCGACGATGTCGAGGCCGTCCTGCGTGCGGAGCGTGATTTCGTCGTTGACGGCACCGGTCTTGACGGCGCTGACCTGGCCGGCGAAATGGTTGCGGGCGCTGGTTCGCATGATGGATCTCCGGGTGGATGCCGCTGGGAGTGCAGCGGCGAAAGATGAATGGAAATGCATTTGCCAGTTTACCGTCAACGTGGGTGCTCGTCGTCCTCCCGGCGCTATGGCGCGAATCAGGAAAGCCCGCCGCCGCCGAGCGCTTCGCCAGGTGCGCGTGATGTACTGAAGATGACAGCGCTGCCGTGATTACTCGCTGGTCGCGGGTGTCGCGGCGGTGCGAGTCGCGGCGGGACGGGCGTCCGCTGCGGCCGTCGTACCGTCGGATTCCCACCCCCCGCCGAGCGCGAGGAAAAGCCGCACCTGGTCGGTCGCGACCTGGCCTTCGGCTGCCGCCACCTGCGCCTGCGCGCTCGTCAGTGTGCGAGTCGCGTCGAGATCGGAGATGAACGACTCGCGGCCGGCCAGATAGAGGCGATGCGTTTCGTCGGCGGAATTGCGTGCCGATTCATACGCCGTGCGCAGCGCTTCCGTGCGCTGCACGTCGGCCGCATAGGTCGCGAGGCTCGACTGCGTTTCGCGCAGCGCGTTCAGCACGACGCCGTCGAAGTGCGCGAGCGCGCCACCTGTCGCGGCTTCGGCCTCGCGTACGCGCGCACGCTGGCCGTTGACGGGGAACGACCAGCTGATCAGCGGGCCGAACGACCAGCGATTCGTCGTGGACGAGAACAGGTCGGCGGCGACACCGACCGAGCCGGCCGACGCACCGATGCTGATCGACGGGTACAGCGCGGCAGTCGCCACACCGATCCGCGCGGTCGCGGCCGCGAGTTGCCGCTCGGCTGCGCGCACGTCGGGGCGGCGGCGCAGCAGCGCGGCGCCGTCACCGATCGGAATCGGCTGGCGCAGCTTCGGCAGGCGCTCGCATTCGGCGACGGCCTTCGGCAAGTCGGCCGGCGAACGTGCGAGCAGCGCGGCGAGCTGGTATTGCGCGACCTTGCGGCGGCCTTCGAAGCGCGGGATATCGGCGGCGAGGGTGCGCACCTGCGTCACGCCGCGCGTCACGTCGGTCTGGTTGCCGCGCCCGGCATCGCGCAGCCGCTGCGACAGCGCGACGCGCTGCTTCTGCAGCGCGAGCGACTGCTTCGCGACGGCGAGCTCGTCGCCGGCCGAGCACGACTCGACGTACGCCCGCACGACGTCGGCGACGACCGTGATGCGTGCCAGGTCGCCGGCGGCCCTGACGGCTTCGCTGTCCGCGCGCGCGGCTTCGACGCCGCGCCGCAGCTTGCCGAACAGGTCGATCTCGTACGACACGTTGATGCCGACCGTGCCTTCGTTGACGACCGGCAGCTTGTTCTCGAGCAGGTATTGCTCGGCCGATTCCTGGGCGCGCTGCACGGCGGCCTCCGCGCCGCCCGAGAAGCCACCCTGCTGGCTTGCGACTTCCAGCGCCGCGCGCGAGCGCGCGAGGTTGGCCGCGGCGACGCGCAGGTCGGTGTTCGACTTCAGTGCATCGCGCACGAGCCCGTTGAGCACGGGGTCGTCATAGAGCTGCCACCAGTTGCCGGGCACGGCGTCGCGCGACACGAGCGTATCGTTCGCATCGTCGAGCGCATGGTTCGCGAGCGGCGCATTCACGTACGCCTGCTGCGGCAGCGTGTAATCGGGGCCGACGGACTTGCACGCGCCGAGTGCGAGTGCAAGCGGCGCGAGCGTCGCGGCGAGGCGCAGACCGTGCCGCTTCATTGCGATGCTCCTGCCGCGCTGGCGGCCGCGCCGGAAGCCGTCGATACCGGTGCGGCGACCGCCGACTTTGCCTTGTCGTTGCGGCGCGTGTCGGCTTCGCGCATCGAGACGGTCGCGGTACGGCCCGCGATCATCCGGAAATCGTCGGGCACTTCGTCGAGCACGACGCGCACCGGTACACGCTGCGCGAGCCGCACCCAGCTGAATGCGGGGTTCACGTTCGGCAGCAGGTTCGCGCCCTGCGTGCGGTCGCGATCCTCGATCGCCGCGACGATGCTCTGCACGTGGCCGCGCAGCGCACGCGGCTCGCCCATCACGATGATGTCGACCTGTTGGCCGATGTGGATGCCGCGCAGCTTGGTTTCCTCGAAGTAGCCGTCGACGCGGAACGAATTGCGGTCGACGACCGACAGCACCGCGCGGCCGGCCGGCACGTATTCGCCGACGCGCGGCGCGCGGTCGTTCAGGTAGCCGTCCACGGGACTGACGATCGTCGTGCGCTGCAGGTTCAGCTTCGCGGTGTCGAGCGACACCTGCGCATCGGCGACGGCGGCTTCGCCCTGTTCGACGCGCGTGCGGCTTTCCTCGACCTGCTCGCTCGCGACCAGGTTGCCGAGCTGCAGGTTGCGGGCGTACTCGCGCTTCGCCTGCGCGAGCGTCGCGCGGCGCTGCGCAAGCGTGGCTTCGGCGAGCCGTTCCGCGAGCGCGTAGCGCGCCTGGTCGATCACGAACAGCACCTGGCCGCGCTTGACCTCCTGGTTGTCGGCGACCTGCACCGACGTGATGAGGCCCGCCACGTCCGGCGCGACCTGGATCACGTCGGCGCGCACGTGACCGTCGCGGGTCCACGGCGAGAACATGTAGTAGTTGACGATGCGCCACAGCACGACGGCAGCCACGACGACGACGATCAGGGTGAGCAGGATTTGCCCTGCCGAGAGCCAGGTTTTTTTCACGTTAGGTAGCCACGAGATGGTGGGACACGATCACGACGGCGGCAAATACGAATACGTAGATGCCGAGGTCGAAGATCGAACGGTGCCAGACGAGGCGGTAGAAGCCGACGCGCTCGAGCACGGCGCGCACGACGATGTTGATCAGGTAGGCGATCAGCATCAGCACGAGCGGGGCCGGCACGAATACGCCGAAGATATCGATTTCGCCGATCATGGTCGCGGTCGGAAAGACGGATGGGAAAGCGGGATCATGCGCGTGCTCCGTCCGGCGCCTGCGGCGGCTGCCCGGCCGCGGCCGGATACAGCGACAGGCGCAGGCCGACGAGCGCGTGCAGCGTGTCGCGCAGCCGGCGATGCGTGGCGGGCGTGGCCGGTGCGGCGGGCGCGGTGGGCGCCGTGCCGTCGTCGGCCGGCGTGGCACCCGGCAGGTTGCGGCCCGCGACGCGTTGCAGTGCGTCGTCGATCGTCGCGAGCAGCGCGGGCGGCGCCGGCTGGCGCGCGTTCGCGGCGGCGCAGCGTTCGTAGTGATCGGTGACGCCGGCCAGCACGCGGTCGATCGCGTCGGGCACGTCGCCGGACAGCCGGCGGCGCGAGCGGCGCAGGTCGAGCGCATTGAGCGCGATGCGCAGGTCGCGGAAGCTTTCGATCGACGGGTGGCGATGATCGTCGGACGCGCCGAGGCGCGGCAGCAGCTGCGTGACGCGGTCGAGCATCCGCGACGCGTGGTTGCGCTGGTCGTCGAGCGGTTGTGTCGACGCGGAGCGCGCGACGTCTTCCCAGCCCGAGCGCAGCAGGCGCCGTACCGCGAGTTCCGCGCCGAACGGCCGTGTCGCACGGGTCCATACATAGGCGAACAACAACCCGGCGACACCCGCGAGGTTGCTGTTCAGGAACACGAAGAAATCGGCATCGTACGCACCCTGGATGCTGATGAAGGTGGCCGTGTTCACGGCGACGAGCATCGTCACCATGTTGAACTGCGGGCGCGGCAGCAGCGTGCCGATCAGGATGAACGGGCCCGCGAACATCACGACGAGCATCGCGAAATCGTGCACGTGCGGCAGCACGACGAACAGGTACAGGCCCGCGAACACGACGCTCGCGGTCGTCGCGAGGAAGAACTTGAACACCAGCGGCGCGGGCTCGTCGAGCGCGGCGAAGAAGCTGCACGACACGGCCACGAGCGTGACGGCGGCGGCGCCGTCGTGCCAGCCGGACGCGATCCACAGCCAGCTCGCGAACACGATCGCGGCGACCACCGTCAGCGTCGAGAACAGCATCATCCCGCGATCGAAGAAGCGCTCGGTGCCGCCGAGCCGCCAGTGCCGGTAGCGCGGCTGCCAGACGCCCGCTTCGTTGCCGATCAGCGCGCGCAGCGAGCGGCAGTCCTGCCAGATGTCGATGACCTGGCGCAGCCGCCACAGCGCGTTCGACAGCAGCGCGCCGTCCCAGCTCGCGAGCGCGTCGTCGGCCGGCTGCAGCGCGGCGATGCGTTCGCGCAGGCGTTGCGCGACCGGGTCGTCGGTCATGTCGCCGTCGGTGCCGGCCCGGACGGCCGGCAGCGGCGCGTCGAACCATGTCGCGGCATCGGCGAGCAACTCGTCGAGCCCGGCCGGCCGGATGTGCAGGTCGCGCATCAGCGCGATCAACGGATCGGCGAGCGACGACATCAGCGGCAGGAACAGCTGCATCCGGCCCGCGAGCGCCTGTGCCCGCGCGAGGATGCGCGGGTGCGCATGGTCGTAGCTCAGCTGGCTCAGCAGGAATTCGAGGCCCGTGATGGTCGCCGCGAGGCGTTGCCGGCACGCGGACAGCGCCTTGCCGGCGATGTGCCCGGACAGCGTCTCGCGGCCGTAGAACGCGGCATCCTTGAACCACGCGTCGGTGCGCTCGATCAGCGTCGGCGCGAGCCGGTTCGGGAAGATCGCGCTGCCGACCACGCTCGCGCACACGATGCCGAGCACGATCTCCTCGGTACGTGCGATCGCGACGTCGAACACGGTGGACGGATCGGTCACGGTCGGCAGCGCGACCAGCGGCATCGTGTAGCCGGCGAGCATGAACACATAGCTGCGCGCGGTGCGATCGGAGATCGCGAGGTAGAGCAGCGTGCCGCACCAGGTGGCGACGATGATCGCGAACAGCAGCGGCGTCTCGACGAACGGCGGCACGAAGAAGATCGCGGCGGCGGCGCCGAGCGCGGTGCCGAGCGCGCGATACAGCGCCTTCGAGCGCGTTGCGCCGACGAACGGGTTCGACACGATGTAGACGCTCGCCATCGCCCAGTACGGGCGCGGCAACTGGAAATACAGGCCGAGATACAGCGCCAGCATCGACGCGGCAAACGTCTTGCCCGAGAACAGCCAGTCGCGAAGGCTCGGATAGGTCATGACGTGGCGTCGCCGGTGTGGGAGGCGCGTGCGGCGGGCGTGTGCGACTCGGACGCATTGAAGGCGTCGAGCACGCGCAGCGTCGCTTCGAGATCGGCGCGCGTGACACCCTTGAGCACCTGTGCGCGCAGCACGCGCAGGTCTTCCTCCATCTTCGCGGTGACCGCGCGGCCGGCGGCCGTCAGCGAGATCGTTTTCGCGCGGCGGTCGTGCGGATCCTCGTCGCGGCGCGCGAGGCCGGCCGCGCACAGCTGGTCGAGCAGGCGCACGAGCGATGGCCCCTCGATGCCGACGTATTCGGCGAGCGTGCCCTGGCGCACGCCTTCGCCGAGGCGCCCGGCGATCAGCAGCGGCGTCGCGCACGCCTCGGACACGTTGTACGTGGTCAGCACGCCGTCACTGGTGCGGCGCCACTTGCGCGCGGACAGCACGAGAAGGCTGCTGACGGCGAGGCGGAGGTCGTGCAGATTGGTCATGGGCGAGATGATAGGGGCAAATTAATTCGATAGCAAACTATCGTTTTTGTCGCCCGGATGACATGCTGCGCGCGGTTCGGCCCGCTCGTTTGAAGCAATTTAGGCGGCGTGCCGGGGATGGTCAAGCTGTAAGGATGTGCCGGCACGGGTGGTGCGTTTGGCGGCTGCGATCGAATGGTCAGACGAAAGTCGTCCGGCCGGGCCGCTCGGCAGGTCAGGCAGGTTCGAAGCCGGGGTTCGGGAAATCCGGCTTCGCGAAACGGCGCGCGGCGTGCATATTGAGGCCGTTGCAAGCCACCCGGAGATTCCGCACGTGTCCCTTTCATCCTCTCAGCCCCCTGGCCAGGCGTCGCTCGACGCATGGCTGGGCAAGACCGAAACGCTCGGCGACGACATCACCGCGTTCCCGCTGAATGCGCTGGCCGCCACGCTCGACCGCCCGTCGCCCGGCGATGTCGTGCCGCCGATGTGGCACTGGCTCTATTTCCTGCCCGTCGCGCCACTGGCCGAAGTCGGCCCCGATGGCCATCCGAAGCGCGGCGGCTTCCTGCCGCCCGTGCCGCTGCCGCGCCGCATGTGGGCCGGCGGCCGCCTGACTTTCCATGCGCCGCTACGTACAGGGCGGCGCGCGACGCGCGAATCGACGATCGAGAACATCGAGGACAAGACGGGACGCAGCGGCCGGCTCGTCTTCGTGACGGTGCAGCACCGGATCGAGTGTGACGGCGCGTTGTGCGTCGAGGAAGAGCACGACATCGTCTATCGCGATGCGCCGCAGCCGGGCTCGCCGGCGCCGAAGCCGGTCGCGGCGCCGGCAGGCGAGACGTGGTCGCGCACGGTCACGGCCGACGCCGTGATGCTGTTCCGCTATTCGGCGCTGACCTTCAACGGTCACCGCATCCACTACGACCGCAGCTACGTGACGCAGGAGGAGGGCTATCCGGGGCTCGTCGTGCACGGCCCGCTGATCGCGACGCTGCTCGTCGATCTCGTGCATCGCGAGCGGCCCGATGCGACGCTCGCGAGCTTCGCGTTCCGCGCGGTGCGCCCGACGTTCGACGGGGAGCCGTTCACGCTGTGCGGCGAGCCTTCGGATGACGGCCGGACGATCGAGCTGTGGGCGAAGGATCGCGACGGCTGGCTGACGATGCAGGCCACCGCGACGCTTGCGTGACGGCCTTCGTTCCGGTCATCCGCGTGCGACAAAAGCCGTACGCGGGTGACCGTTGTCGCACGCGGCAAGCCGGCCGGATGCGCACCCGGCCAGCCCCGACGTTCGTCGGCAAACCCCTGTAAGCTGCTGGCAGGCCGCGTGCCGTTCGCCGAACCAGGCGATGCGCGGCCGGCCCTTCCCCCTTCCACGCAGCGCATCAGGAGCACGCATCTTGGCCACCTACATCGTGTTTACACGTGAAAGCATGCAGGACCAGCAGGAATTCGACCTCTACCAGAGCAAGGTTGGCGCAACGCTCGCCGGGCATCCGGTGAAGGTGCTCGCAGCCTACGGGCCGCAGGAAACGCTCGAGGGCGAAGGCCCGGAAGGCGTCGTGATCGTCGAGTTTCCGTCGAAGGAAGCCGCGCACGCGTGGTATCACGGTCCCGAATACCAGGCCGTCGCCCAGCACCGCTTCAAGGGCGCGCGCTATCGCGCCGTGCTGGTCGAAGGCGTCTGAGCGACGTGCATACGGGGTGTCCGGCGGCGCGCCGCGACGCCGGACACCCGGCCCACCCATGAAACCATCGACTTCCGCCACCGCGCCCGTTCGCCCGCCGATGGGCCGCGCCACGACCGTGTTGCTCGCGATCAGCGTGCTGTTCTATCTGGTCGCCATGTTCACCGCGCCGTTCCGCACCGGCGCGCCCGCTCCGCATCCATGGGCCGACGGCTGGCAGGTGCTGTTGACGGGCTGGATGGGCGTGCTCGTCGGTATCTATGCGTGGCTCGCGAATCCGCTCGTGTTCGCCGCCTGGCAGCTGACCGCGAAGCGCTACCGCGCGCAGGCGGTCGTGCTGGCCGGTCTGGCGTTGCTGTTCGGGATGAGCTTCCTGTCGCAGCACCAGATTGCCGTCGACGAAGCCGGGAACGTCGAACCCGTGCATCTCGACGCGATCGGCTATTGGTGCTGGCTCGCGAGTTTCGCCGTGGCGGCGGTTGGTGCGGCGTTGTTGCCCGGGCGGACGAAGACGGGCTGATTGATTGCGGATGGGCACAGAGGTGATGCCGCCCGACATCGTAACGATCCTCGACATCGGCACGTGACGCGGTGTGGCGTCTCGCGTGCCGATGCGTTGAAGGCGCGACACCGATGGCGCGCCTTCGACCCTCACCCGATGTGCGCCTGCAACGCACGCAGCCAATACGACACCGCGACCGCGCCGCCGTCCGGCGTGCCGATCGCGCGTTCGCCGAGATAGCTCGCGCGCCCGGCGCGCGGCGTCATGCGTGCGGTTTCCTGCGCGCCGTGCTCGGCGGCTTCGACTGCCGCGGCCCACGCGCTGGCGGGATCGCGATCGTTGTCGAGCGCACGCTCGAACGCCGCGACGGCCGGAACCAGCGCATCGAGCATCGTCCGGTCGCCGGCATGCGCGCCGCCCAGTTCGCTGATCGAATCCACCGCGCCGCGGAACGCCGCGGCCCAGTCACGCGCCGACGGCTCGGCGCTATCGGCCAGCCGGCGCGATGCGCGCAGCAGCGCGGTTGCATAGAACGGCCCCGAACTGCCGGCGATCGCGCGGCGCAACGCGGCGCCGAGCGCCGCGAGTGCGCCGGCCGGCGTGCCGTATGCGGTTTCCGGCAGCGCGAGGATCGCTTCCGCCGCGCGCAGCATGCTCGCGCCGAGATCGCCGTCGCCGGCCGCCGCATCGAGGTCCGTCAGCGTCTGCTCGTGATCGATCAGCGTCTGCGCGACCGCGTGCAGC
The DNA here is from genome assembly GCF_002223365.1 of Burkholderia sp. AU6039. Taxonomy (NCBI): domain Bacteria; kingdom Pseudomonadati; phylum Pseudomonadota; class Betaproteobacteria; order Burkholderiales; family Burkholderiaceae; genus Burkholderia; species Burkholderia sp. AU6039. The sequence continues at coordinate 759,787 of NZ_NKFK01000007.1, read as the reverse complement.
GCCGGTTGCAGGCGCGCGGCCCACGCGCGGCCGGCCGCATCGAGCGGCGGCAACGGCGCTTCCTGCACGGCGGCCGAGGCCGTACGGATCTGCGTATTCACCGCGCCGCCGCCCGGCCATGCGCGCGCCTGCGTCGGCGCGTCGAGCAGCACCGCGCGTTCGTCGTTCAGCCGCAGCACCGAGATCGAGCAGCCGGGCATGTTCAGCGCCGACAGGAACGTGCCGGCCCACGCGCGTGCGACGACGAGGCCGCGCCGGTGCAGGTTGTCGTGCGCGGCGCGCAGCACGATCGCGAGCTCCATGTCCGGCGTCGCGCCGAGGCCGTTGACGAACAGCGCGACGCGTTCGCCGCGGTCGAGCACGAGATCGGCGACGATGCTCGACAGCAGCGTGTCGACCAGCGCATCGGCCGGCAGCGGTGCGCGACGTTCGACGCCTTTCTCGCCATGGATGCCGAGGCCGAGCTCGATCTCGTGATCGCCGAGGCTGAAGCCCGACTTGTCGGCGCCCGGGATCGTGCAGCCGTCGAGCGCGACGCCCATCGTGCCGAGTTCGGCCGCCGCGTCGCGCGCGATCGCTGCGACGCGGGCGAGCGGCAGCCCGCGCGCGGCGGCCGCGCCGGCGAGCTTGTGGATCAGCACGGTGCCGGCGATCCCGCGCCGCTGGCCGCGCTCGACGCGGCCGCGCAGCGATACGTCGTCGGCAACGATGACCGTCTCGACCGGAATGCCTTCGGCGCGCGCGAGTTCGGCGGCGAGCCCGAAATTGAGCCGGTCGCCGGTGTAGTTCTTCACGATCAGCAACGCGCCGTTCGGGCCGGCGGTGGCGCGGATCGCGGCGAGCACGGCGTCGGTGGACGGCGACGTGAACACTTCGCCGCAGACGGCCGCGCTCAGCATCCCTTCGCCGACATAGCCGCCGTGTGCGGGCTCGTGGCCGCTGCCGCCGCCGGAGAGGACGGCGACGGGGCGCTGCGCGGGCTCGGGCAGCGGCTGGCGGACGAGCACGTGCTCGTCGCCGAGGATCGCGACATGCGGCGACTGCCGCGCGATGCCTTCCAGCATTTCTCGCACGACATCGGACGGGCGGTTGACAAGCTTTTTCATGGCGACGGGTTCCGGACGGGTGAACGAGGCTCGGCCGGGCCCGCACGGGCGCCGGACGGCCTTTCGTGTTGCGCAGGATCGTGCGGGTGCTGTCGCCGGGGGCAGGCGGTCATGGAATGGATGACGTTCCGCACGGGCGAAGCGACGCGCACGCTTCGCGCCACGATACATCAGGTTCGGACGTTGATGTATGGAGTGCGGCGCACGCCCATGCATGTTGTGAGATGCGAGGCCTTTGGCCGCGCATTCCGAGCGAGGAACGAGATGCAAGTTCGGCCGCGGCCGTCAACGCCGAACTTCTATTGGCAGGCGGGTCGTCGGATTCGAGATGGCGTGCTCCGCCGTGAGCGCGCTACGGACAACAGATCATGCCCAGGCTCGACTTTGTTTTGTTCCATGGCGGTGCCCAGCCGCTTCGCGCATCCCTCAGTCCTTGCATCACCGATGTGTCAAGTGCGTGTCATGAGTGAATATGTTTTTTTTCGCTTGATTACCTCCCTATCGCACTGGATAGAATGCTACGCGTTCCTGATGAATACGGAATGGTTCGTACATTTTTGTCGCTTCGACCATAGCTAAAAAACTGGGGATCCCAACATGCGAGACAACGGAGCATCGACGATGCCATCCGAGGAAATCGTCCCACTCGGCGACATCGAGAATATTGCACGACGCCATTTCGTGATGGGGCTTGGTGCAGCGCTTCTGGCCGGATGCGGCGGCGACGGAAGCGACGTGGTGACAGGCGGTGAGCGACCATCGGCGAACGGCATCGGTCAGGCGTCCCGAGGTGCTCCGGCTCCGGACGGTATCGACGCAGGCGCGACGTCGGCAGGCATTGCCCAAACCCGCGCCTTCACGCATCCCGGGTTGCTGCATACCGACGCGGATTTCGAACGCATGCGCGCTAAAGTCGGGGCCCACGCTTCCCCGTGGATCGACAGCTGGAACGTGCTCGTCGCCAACGGTCACACGCGCCTCACGAACAAGCCGAATCCGCAGGTCGGCATCTATCGCGGCAATGATCCCACGCATGGTCAGAACTACGGCGCGCTCTACAACGACATCGCCGCCGCCTATGGCGACGCGCTGCGCTGGAAGGTGTCGGACGACAAACGCTATGCCGACAAAGCCGTCGAGTATCTGGACCAATGGGCGTCGACGCTGACGACGCTTGGCGGCAGCGACGTGGCGCTCGCCGCCGGCATCTACGGCTACGAGTTCGCCAACGCAGCCGAAATCATGCGCGGCTACAGCGGCTGGAGTCCGGCCGGGCTTGCCGCGTTTCAGGCCATGATGCGCAAGGTCTTCTACCCGGTCAGGCATGCTTTCCTGACCCGTATCGACACCGCGATGGACACGCACTACTGGGCCAACTGGGGCCTCGCCAACATCGCGTGCGTTCTGGCCATCGGCGTGCTGTGCGACGATGCCGAGCTCGTCAACGAGGCCGTCACCCATTTCAAGACCGGCGGCAGTAACGGCTGCATCCGGCAAGCCGTGTACTACCTGCACCCCGGCAACCTCGGGCAATGGCAGGAAGCCGGCCGGGACCAGGGCCATAGCACGCTCGGCATTGCATTGACGGGCGCCATTTGCGAGATGGCGTGGAATCAGGGCATCGACCTGTACGGCCATGACAACAATCGCTTCCTGGCGGGCGCGGAATACGTGGCCAAGGCCAACCTGAAGCAGGCGGACGGCGCGTTCTACACGGTGCCTTTCGTCACGTACCAGAACAGCGCCGGCGTCACCCAGACGCAGTTCTCCACCGGTGGGCGAGGCGACGCCCTGGGGCGGCCCTGCTGGGCATTGGTGGCCAACCATTACATCAACCGCAAAGGTCTGGCGGCGCCTTACACCAAGCGCGCTGCCGAACTGGTGGCACCGGAAGGCGGCGGCGGCAACTACGGCCCCAACAGTGGCGGCTTCGATCAGCTTGGCTACGGCACGCTCACTTGCACGCTCGACCCCGGCACCCCCGCCGCAACGCCGACCGGCCTGACCGGCTACGCGAGCGCGGGCAAGGTGGTGCTGTCGTGGTGGGGCAGCAGCAACGCCGTCAGCTACAACGTGAAGCGCGCCACCATTGCCGGCGGGCCGTACAAAGCCATCCAGAGCGGGATCACCGATCTGCTGACCTATACCGATCTGCCAGCCGCTGCCGGCACGTATTTTTACGTCGTGACAGCGCAAACGATTGCGGGCGAATCGGCGTTCTCCAACGAAGTGAAAGTGATCACGGCGCAGCAGCTGCTCGCGCACCTCACGTTTGATGAAGGCAGCGGCATCACGGCCGCCGATAGCTCGGGCAACAGGCGCAATGGCACGCTCAACGGCGCAACGTGGGCGGCCGGGCACAACGGTAACGCGGTCTCGCTCAACGGCTCGGGCGCGTATGTCGCGTTGCCCGACGATCTGCTGGTCGACGTGTCGGACTTCACCCTCGCCAGCTGGGTGTTCTGGAACGGCGCGCAAACGTGGGCACGCCTGTTCGACTTCGGCACGGGCTTCCACCGCTACATGATGTTCACTCCGCGCGGGCAGTTGCGCAACGGCTGGGCCGGCATGCGCTTCGCCATGACGGCCAACGGCCCCGGTGACGGCTCGCCGGAACAGATCATCGACGCCCCCACCGAGCTGCCGAGCAAGCGATGGGTGCATGTGGCCGTCACGCTATCGGGTTCGACCGGCACGATCTACGTGGACGGCACGCCCGTCAGCACCAACACGGCGATGTTCCAGGCGCCGTTCCGCTTGGGCAGTACCACGCAGAACTGGCTGGGCAAATCGCAATACAGTGCCGACGCCACGTTCCACGGCCTGATCGACGATTTCCGCATCTATCGCGGTGCGCTCAGCGCTGCGCAGATTGCGTCGCTCATGGCGAATTGATTGCGCGGGCCCGATGGCGGGCCCTGCGATGGACCGCTTTCCTAAGGACTTCTGATGACCGTGTTTTCTCAACGATGGATTGCCGTTGCGGCGATGGCGTGTGCGTTATGGGGCTGTGGTGACGGATCCGATAGCACGACAGGTGTGACCCATTCGGGCGCCAATGCAGCCGCCAATCGTAGCCAGATCGGCGGAAATGGCAGCGGCAGCAACCTGCCGGCGGCCAGCTGGACCAGCGTCAAGTGGGGCGGCGGCGGCTATGTGACCGGCCTGATCTACCATCCCGTCAACGCGAGCCTGCTGTACGCACGTACCGACGTTGGCGGCGCGTACCGCTGGAACGCGACCAACTCGACGTGGACGCCCATCACCGACGGCATCGGTTTCGGCTCGGGCGAGGGCGATTTCCACGGCGTCGAAAGCCTCGCGCTCGACCCGAACAACGATCAGCTCGTCTACATGGTGACCGGCATTACCGTGACGCAGGGTCACAACGGCCGCATCTACATCTCGAGCAACCGCGGCGATACCTGGACGCACTACGACCTGCCGTTCCCGGTGGGCGGCAACGACAACGGCCGCGCCACGGGCGAGCGCCTGCAGGTCGACCCGAACAATCCGTCGACGCTGTTCTACGGATCGCGCACGGCCGGCCTGTGGAAGAGTGCCGATTCGGGCCGCACCTGGGCGCAGGTCACGGGTCTGTCCTCCACCACGATCAGCGGCGGCAGTTCCCCGATCGGCGTCGAACAGGTGATCTTCGATACGTCGGGCAAGGGGAGTGGCCAGCCGACCTGGATCATGTGGGCCACCGTCGCCCCGGATTACGCCAACGCGGCGGGCCTGACGTCGACCCTGTACAAGTCCACCAACGGCGGCTTCTCGTGGACGCCGGTGCCCGTCCCGCCGACGGTGTCCGGCTACTACATCCCGCACGCCGTGCGCACGTCCGACGGCAACTTCTACGTGGTGTTCAACGCGGGCGTCGGCCAGGGCATCGGCGGGCCGAGCTCTCTCTACAAGTTCGGCGGAAGCAACGACAGCAACTGGACGCTGCTCAACCGCTCCAGCAGCAACGGCTTTGGCGGCCTGTCCGTCTCCGGTCTGGGCGCGTCCGCCCGCATCGCATTGGGCATGACCGGCTGGAGCGACACCAGCAAGACCATCCAGCTATCCGACGACGGCGGCAGTACGTGGCGCGAGATCGAGGCCGGCATGCCGCATATCGGCACTGCCTCGGGTGGCTGCGCCGGCTGGGTCGAGAGCGTCGCCATCGACCCGGCCAATCGCGATCACGTCATGCACGTCCACGGCGGCGGCATCTGCGAAACCATGAACGCCTCGTCGCCCACGCCAACCTGGCGCGCCAAGGTCGACAACCTCGAGGAAACCGTGACGCTGGCGCTCGTCACGGCGCCGCCCGGTGCGTCGTACAAGTTCATCAACAGCGCCGGCGACATCGGCACGTGGGTCAATACGGATCTCACGACGAGGCCGACGAAAGGCCCGTTGAGCACGTGGAGCAGCGGCAATTCGGCCGACATGTCGTGGTCCGATCCGACGTACATCGCCGCCGCGGGCGTCGACAACGCCAACGGCCATGCGACCAAGGGCTTCTGGTCCGGCGACAGCGGCAATAGCTGGTCGACGTTCGCGTCGCTGCCCATCGGCGCCGCGGCAAGCCAGAGCAACGTGGGCAACCTGGTCGTCTCGTCCCGCAACAACGTGACCTGGGCACCGCCGGACTCGGTGCCGTCGTACACGACAAACAATGGCGCCAGCTGGACGGCGACCAACCTGCCGGCGTTCAGTGCCACATGGAACGGCTTCCCGCGTGCCTACCGCCTGGCCGCGGACCGCAAGAACCCGAACAAGGTCTATGCCTACGACTCCGGCGGCGCACCGTGGAGCTGGCAGCGCGGCAAGATCTACGTCTCGAACGACGGCGGCCACACGTTCGCGCTGAGCCAGGGCTCGGTGAACGCGAACCTGGCCTGGAATTCGTGGCGGGATACGTCGATGGCGGTCAATCCGAACGCCGAGGGTGACCTCTGGCTGGCCGACGGCACGGCCGTGTACCACTCGGTGGACTCGGGGGCGACCTGGACGAAGCTCGGCGTCTTTGCGTCGACCAATGGCACCCCGGGCGCCACCGTGATCGCGTTGGGCAGGGCACCGACCGGTTCGTCGTACTCGGCCGCGGTCTATGTGGAAGGCACATTGAACGGCGTCTGGGGCATTTACCATTCCGACGACGGGGGTGCAACGTGGGCGCGCTTCAACGATGACGCGCACCAATTCGGCGATTCCGCCGTGATGGCCGGCGACTGGAACACGTATGGCAGGATTTACGTCAACGGCGCCGCTCGCGGTCTGATCTATAGCAATTGAAGTTGATCGACCGTAAGGGGGCCATTCTCGACGGCTATGTCACGGCGCGCTGACCAACGAGCATGGGTGTCCACCGATTGGGGAGGTGGGCACCTGTGGCCGACAAAGACGCTGCGTTGATCGTTTGCCGCTACGGTACGATCGCCTGCTCAAGCTCTGGATCGCGCCGCGATACATCAGGTTTGAACGTTGATGCACATAACGCTGCGCGATCGCGCCGGAGCCGGGCAGCGGTGCGCCCCCATACGCGGCTACTTCATCGCCGCAATTTCCTTCGCGCGAATCAACCGCGCCCGCAGCACGTTGCGGCTGATGCCGAGCAGCCGTGCGGCCTGGATCTGGTTGCGGTGGCTGAATTCGAACGCGACGCGCATCACGGTGTCCTCGATGCGTTCGAACAGGTTGCCGTGATCCTCGTCGAACAGGTCGCGCAGCGCGCGTTCGAGTGCGGCTTGTGCGCCGGTGGCCGGGTCGGGTTCCGGCGTTGACGTACTCGAGGCGGCCGTCGGCACACCCGGCGACGCGATATGCAGATCGGCCTCCTGCAGCGAGTCGTTCCGGCTCACGAGCAACGCATGATGGATCACGTTCTCGAGTTCGCGGATGTTGCCCGGCCAGCTGTGTGCCTCGAGCCGGCGCTCGGCGCGCGGGTCGATGCTGCGCGGCCCGTAGCCGAGGCGGCTGCGGTAGTCGTCGAAGAAGTGGCGTGCGAGCGGCAGGATGTCGCCCGGGCGTTCGCGCAGCGTCGGCACCGCGAGCTGCACGACGTTGAGCCGGTAAAACAGGTCGCCGCGAAACTGCCCGTTCGCGACGGCTTGCTGCAGATCCACGTTGGTCGCGGCAACCACGCGCACGTCGATCGGCACGCCGGTGCGCGAACCGAGCCGCACGACCTCGCGCTCCTGCAGCACGCGCAGCAGCTTGACCTGCATCGACAGCGGCAGGTCGCCGATCTCGTCGAGAAACAGCGTGCCGCCGTTCGCGGCCTCGAACCAGCCGGGCTTCGCGCTGAACGCGCCGGTAAACGCGCCTTTCTCGTGACCGTACAGTTCGCTCTCGACGAGCGTCTCGGAGAAGGCGCCGCAGTTCACCGCGATGAACGGCCCGCTGCTGCGGCGGCTGAGGCCATGCACGTGGCGCGCGATCAGTTCCTTGCCGGTGCCGGTCTCGCCGACGATCAGCACGTTCGCATCGCTCGGCGCGACCAGGCGAATCCGGTCGAGCAGCGCGACCGAGCGCGGATCGACGAACACCTGCGCGCGGGCACGAATGGATGTTGCGAGCGCGGGGCGGTCGGGCAGCGTGAGGACGGGCGCGGCGTCGGGCCACGCATCGGTAGGGGTGTGGTTCACGAGTAGAAGCCCGGTGTCGGATAGGTTCGCTTGAGCGCCCATTCGCCGATCTCGCGAATCTTGTACGCGAGCGGATCGTGGAGCGTGTGGGTGCGCAGGTTGCGCCAGTGCCGGTCGAGCCGCAGCGCGCCGTGCGTCGCGCGTGCGCCGGCGACGTCGAACATCCGCGTGCAGAGATCGAGCCCGGTGCGCGCGGCCGACACCTTCGCGGCGGCCGTGGCGAGCGCGACCTGGCCGCGCTCCGCCTGGGTGAGCGCCGCATCGCGGGACCATGCGGCGTCGAGCCGGTCCGCCGCGCGGTCGGCGAGCACGCGCGCGGCTTCGAGCCCGACCCAGAATTCGCCGTACTGGCCGAGGATGTACGGATCGTCGCCGGTGCTCGCGACCTGCGCGCCGGGCCACGGCCGCGCCTCGTGCAGCGTGTAGTGCCGCGCGTCGTTGAACGCGGCTTCGGCGATGCCGAGATACACGTTCGTCAGCACGAGCTGCGCGACGAGCGGGCGCAGGCACGCGAACGGCGTCGACAGCGGGCCGGGGTCCGTCAGCAGTTCGTGATCCTCGACGCGCACCTTCTCGAACGTGACCGTGCCGCTGTCGGTCTGGCGCTGGCCGATGTTGTTCCAGTCGTCGGCGATCGAGATGCCGCTGCGCTGCGTCGGCACGGCCGCGATCAGGAATGCGCGCGTCTGCGCATCGTGCGCGGACGCGATCAGCATCTGTGAATCGAGCGCCCCCGAGCAAAAACTCTTCTGGCCGCTGAATTCATGCCACGCGCCGCGCGAGCGGCTTACTGTGCGCGCGTCGAGCGGATTCAGCGCATTGCCCCAGAACCACTGCTGGCGCGCGGTGCGCTCGAACCACGATTCCCACTGCGCGGGTGCGCCGAACAGCCGCACGGTCGCGAGCATCAAGTGGTGGAAACCGAACACGTGCGCGAGCGAACTGTCGGCGGCCGCGAGCACGCGGACGACGTCGAGTGTCGTGCGCCAGCTCGCGCCGAGGCCGCCGTAGGCGGCCGGGATGCTCAGCGCGAGCAGGCCGCTGTCGCGCAGCTGATCGCGCTCGGCCTTCGGCGTGCCGCCCTGCTGGTCGCGCTCGGCCGCGGTGCGTGCAAAGCCGGTTGCCAGGCGCTCGGCGGTTTGCAACGCGTCAGGGGGCGCCGGTTCGTCGCGGGGCGGCGCGACGACGCGCAGGCCTTCCGCGCGGGGCGATACGGAAATGGGTGTCATGGCGATGAATGTGTCGGGTTGCCGCACGAAAACGCTCAGGCCGCGGCGGGCGTTGCTGGCCGGGTGCTGCGTGATCAGCAGAGTGTTCAACGTTTCGCGCAACGCGGGAAACATCGATTTCTGATAACCAATGCGGGATTGCTGCGCTGGACGCAGTCGCGCACGGCAAGGTCGCGCGGCACGGCGATCGGCGGCACGCAAAGCGACGATGCAGCAGCCATGCCGGCGCTGCTGCAAGGGTGGGAGGCGTCGCGCCGGCGCGTGAACGGGAAAAGCGGGCGCCCATGCCTGCCGATGGATGCCGTGCGCCTGCCGGAATCCGTGTCGAAGCGGAAAAACCTGCCTGCCGCACACCGTGCTGCTGATCACGCAGCAGCGCAGCAGCAGCGTTGTTTCCCCGAGTTCATCGCGCTGCGGAATATGGTTGTGACGCCATGGCTGGCACGCTTATCGACGTGCGCGAACAACGGCGGCGCCTCGACTGGCGGTCGATCGCGATGCATTTCGTCATGCAGACGATCGGTTTCCGTCTCGATCGTTGAAATGGCACGCTCCTTGCTGACCCAAGACGTGACGGGTGCGTCGGCACCCGACTCGACAATGGGAATGCAACCGATGAGCAATGCAATCAACGTGGTCGCGATATCGGGCGGCCTGCAGCGGCCGTCGCGCACGCTGGCGCTGACCGACGCGATCGTCGCAGCGCTCGGCGCCGCGCTGCCGATCGAAACACGGCTGATCGAACTCGGCGAGATCGGCGGCCGGCTGGCCGGCGCGCTGACGCGCGCGCAGGTGCCGGCCGACCTCGACGCGCAGATCCGCGCGATCGAGACGGCGGATGCGCTCGTCGTCGCGAGCCCCGTGTATCGCGCGTCGTACACGGGCCTCTTCAAGCACCTGTTCGATCTCGTGCATCACGAAGCGCTGATCGACGTGCCCGTGCTGCTCGCGGCCACCGGCGGCAGCGAGCGTCATGCGCTCGTGATCGACCATCAGCTCCGTCCGCTGTTCAGCTTCTTCCAGGCCCGCACGCTGCCGATCGGCGTGTATGCGTCCGAAAGCGATTTCGACCAGTACCAGATCACGAACCCGGCGCTGCGCGCGCGTATCGCGCTCGCCGTCGATCGCGCGGTGCCGCAATTGCGCCCGCATGCGCTTTCCGTCGCGGCCGCGTAGGCCGCCTGCGTTTTCTTTTCCGACCAGGACACACTCATGAGCCATCCCGACCCTTCCGCCGACGGCGTCAAGTTCGCCTACTGGGTGCCGAACGTCAGCGGCGGCCTCGTCGTCAGCACGATCGAGCAGCGCACCGACTGGAGCCTCGAATACAACCAGCAGCTCGCGCGCACGGCCGAGGCGGCCGGCTTCGACTACGCGCTGAGCCAGATCCGCTTCACGGCCGGCTACGGCGCCGAATACCAGCACGAGTCGGTGTCGTTCAGCCAGGCGCTGCTGCATGCGACGACGAAGCTCAAGGTGCTCGCCGCGATCCTGCCGGGGCCGTGGCATCCGGCCGTGGTCGCGAAGCAGCTCGCGACGATCGACCACATCTCGAACGGGCGCATCGCGATCAACGTGGTGAGCGGCTGGTTCAAGGGCGAATTCACCGCGATCGGCGAGCCGTGGCTCGAGCACGACGAACGCTATCGGCGCTCGAAGGAATTCATCCAGGCGCTGAAGGGCATCTGGACGCAGGACAACTTCACGTTCAAGGGCGACTTCTACCGCTTCAACGACTACACGCTGAGCCCGAAGCCGGTGCAGAAGCCCCACCCGGAGATTTTCCAGGGCGGCAGCTCGCGGGCGGCGCGCGACAACGCGGCGAGCGTGTCGGACTGGTACTTCACGAACGGCAATACGCCGGAGAACCTGAAGACGCAGATCGACGACATCCGCGCGAAGGCGGCGGCGAACAATCATCGCGTGCGCATCGGCGTCAACGCGTTCGTGATCGCGCGCGATACCGAGGAAGAGGCGAAGGCCGTGCTCGACGACATCATCCGGCACGCGCACGTCGAGGCCGTGCACGCGTTCGGCGACGCGGTGAAGCAGGCCGGCAAGGCATCGCCCGAAGGCGAGGGCAACTGGGCGAAGTCGACGTTCGAGGATCTCGTGCAGTACAACGACGGCTTCCGCACGAACCTGATCGGCACGCCGCAGCAGATCGCCGAGCGCATCGTCGCGCTGAAGGCGATCGGCGTCGATCTGGTGCTCGCGGGGTTCCTGCATTTCATCGAGGAAGTCGAGTACTTCGGCCAACGCGTGCTGCCGCTCGTGCGCGAACTCGAGGCGCAGCGGCAGGCGGTTGCCGCGTGATGCGGAGGCCGGTGCGCGGCGCGCGTTCACGCATGCCGTGCGCGGGCCGATCGAACGGGTGACATCGACCGCTCTTGCGGGTCATCCAGGTTCAACGTTTCGGATATCGAAACAGGAGGCTGGCGGAGGCCTCGCGGCACCGCCGGCCGGTTCATGCGCTTTACCGGAATCTACATGTCTACGGAATTCATCGAAGAAAACGTGCAACCGCAAGCGGGTACTACCCAAGCTCCCGTTCCCGTCATCGGCTCGGATGCCGAGGCACTCGACGTCGCGCACCGGGTCGCGGCACGACTGGCCGAGCACGCCGCGTTGCGCGACCGCGAGCGCAAGCTGCCGTTCGACGAGATCGAGCTGTTCTCGTCGAGCGGCCTGTGGGGCATCACCGTGCCGCGCGAATACGGTGGCGCGGAGGTGTCGAACGTGACGCTCGCGGAGGTGATCGCGATCGTTTCGCAGGCGGACCCGTCGCTCGGCCAGATCCCGCAGAACCATTACTGCTTGATCGAGGACATCCGCCTCGAAGGCAGCGATGCGCAGAAGCGCTTCTTCTTCGATCTCGTGCTGAAGGGCACGCGCTATGGGAACGCATTCTCGGAAGCGGGCGGCAAGAACGTGCTCGATATCCAGACGCGTGTGCGCCGCGACGGCGACGCGTTCGTGCTGAACGGCCGCAAGTTCTATTCGACCGGCACGCTGTTCGCGCACTGGATTCCGGTGCTCGCGCTCGACGAGTCGGACCAGGCCGTGCTCGCGTTCGTGCGGCAGGGCGCGCCCGGGCTGACCGTCGTGGACGACTGGAGCGGCTTTGGGCAGCGCACGACCGCGAGCGGCACGGTGATCGTCGAGAACGTGCGCGTGAGCCCGTTCGAGATCTTCCACACGCAGCGTTCGTACGACCGCCCGACCTTCGCGGGCCCGTTCGCGCAGATCACGACCGCCGCGATCGACCTCGGTATTGCGCGCGCCGCGCTGGAGGACACGATCGCGTTCGTGCAGCAGCATGCGCGCCCGTGGATCGACAGCCGCGTCGAACGCGCGAGCGAGGATCCGTTGACGGTCGCGCAGATCGGCGACATCGCGTACCGCGTGCACGCGGCCGAAGCGCTGCTCGCGCGCTCGGGGCGCTTCGTCGACGCGGCGAAGCGCGAGCCGAGCGAGGAAACGGTCGCGCAGGCCGCGATCGCGGTGGGCGAGGCGAAGATCGCGACGACCGAGGTGTCGCTGCTCGCGGCGAGCAAGCTGTTCGAGCTCGGCGGCAGCAAGTCGACGCTCGCGAAATACAACTTCGACCGCCACTGGCGCAACGCGCGCGTGCATACGCTGCACGATCCGGTGCGCTGGAAGTATCACGCGATCGGTAACTACTACCTCAACGGCGTGAGGCCCGCGCGCCATTCCTGGAATTGACCGGCTCGCGCCGGCGTATTCAACGCAACGAAACATGGGCAAGGAATTGGGGTGGCCGCACCGGCAGCCGCCACCGCCGCGTAGTTGGCCCACGCGTCACTGCTTCATTCCTGACGAGGTAAACCAATGAGTCATCCAGCAAGCACCGCGCAGGCACTCCCTGCGCAAAGCGCCGTGCCGCAGGCAGGCGGCCTGCGGCGCAACTACCTGAGCCTGCCCGAACTGATCGCGCAGTCGATCGGCCTCGTCGGCGTGTCGGGCGGGATCGGCGTACTGATTCCCGCCGTATTCGCGACGGCCGGCAACGGGACCTGGCTCGCGTACCTGTTCGCGATCGTCGCGCTGCTGTTCGCGTCGTGGAGCATCGCGGTGTTCGCACGCGACTCGGCGTCGCCGGGCGCGCTGTATGCGTACGTGTCGGCCGGCATCGGGCCGGTCTGGGGCGCGATCTGCGGCTGGTCGCTGCTGATTGCCTATGCGGTGGCCGCCGCGGGCATCCTGCAGGGGACGATCAACACGTTTCTGGTGCTGGGCCGCGAAACCGGGCTGCTCGGCAGCGCGACGCCGCTCGGCGCGGTGCTCGGGCTGACGGTCGTCACCGCGTTCGCTGCGTGGTACATCGCGTTTCGCGACATCCGGCTGTCCACGCGCTTCACGCTGTTCGTCGAACTCGCGACGCTGCTGCTGATCGCCGTCGTCGTGATCGGGACGATCGCGTTCGGCGGGCATCCGGTCGATCGCGCGCAACTGACGCTGGAAGGCGTGAAGCCGACGCAGTTGCAGCTCGGGATGGTGCTCGCGTTCTTCAGCTTCACCGGGTTCGAGAGTGCGACCGTGCTCGGCGCGGAAGCGCGTGACCCGTTCCGTGCGATTCCGCGCGCGGTGCTGATCAGCGTCGTCGGGCCGGCGATCCTGTTCGTGATCGGCGCGTACGGGATGGTGAGCGCGTTCCACGGGCAGACGCCGTCGCTCGATCAGGTCGACGGCCCGCTCGCGGTGCTCGCGCATCGGCTCGGGGCCGGCTGGGTCGGCGTGCTGATCGACGCGGGCGTGGCGTTGAGTTTCTTCGCGGCGTTCTTCTCGTCGATCAATGCGGCGGCGCGGATCGTCTATACGTTCGGGCGGCAGGGTGTGCTGCATGCGTCGACGGGCCAGGCGCACGAGCGGAATGCGACGCCGCACGTCGCGGTGGCGCTGATCGCGGTGCTGGCGCTGGTGACCGCGCTGGTGTTCACCGCACGCGGCACCGCGCTGCTCGATTCGTATGGTTATCTGAGTTCGATCGCGACGTACGGCTGGCTGCTTGCGTACGTGCTGGTGGCGATCGGCGCGCCGCTTTATCTGCGCCGGCAGCGCCGGCTGCGTGCACGGCATGTGGCGATCAGCGTCGTGGCGGTCGTGCTGCTCGCGATTCCGCTGGCCGGCAGCGTGTATCCGGTGCCGGCGGGCGTCTATGCGTGGCTGCCTTATGTGTTCGTCGCCTTGCTGGCGATCGGGCTCGGGTGGTTCCTGGTATTGCGCGTCCGGTTCCCGGAGCGGCTGCGCGAGCTGGAGGCCGAGCTGCTGACGAAGTGACGGCGTGGCGCCGCTGGCGGGTGGTCGGCGGTGACGGCGTGATATTGATCCGGATACCGAATCAGGGGGCGGTGCATACCGACGCATCCGCGCGCTGCTTACTCGGTCGCGTCGAAATCGTCCTCCCGGCCGTTCAGCATCGCGGTCAGCGTGCGCAGGCCGGCATCGAGCTGATCCATGGTCGGCGCGGCCAGCGCGAGCCGGACTGCGTTCGGCGCATGGCCGGACGACACGGCGAAGGTGGTCGACGGCGTCAGCCCGATGTCGCGCCGGGCCGCGGCTGCGACGAGGGCTTGCGAACGCCAGTGCGCCGGCAACGTCAGCCACAGGTGATAGCACTTGCCGTTGGTCCGGACATCGAAACCCGCGAGGCGCTCGATCGCCAGCGCCTGACGCGCGCTGGCGTCGATGCGTTTCAATCTCGCGAGTTCGGCCACGGTGCCGTCGCGCATCAATCGCTGCGCGGCTGCAAACGCGAACCCGGAAGCGGTCCATCCCCCCGAGCGTACCGACGCCATCACGCTTTCGTGCAGCCGCGGCGGCGGCACGATGAAGCCGAGGGTCAGGCCTGGCGTGACCCGCTTGGACAGGCTGTCGATCACGATGCAGGCATCTGGAGCGAGTGCGGCCAGCGGCGGCTCGTCGCCGAGAAAACCGTAAACGTTGTCTTCGATGACCGGTATGTCGAGCTTGTCGACGACACGCAGCAGGTCGGCGCGGCGAGCGGCGCTCATCGTCGTGCCCAGCGGATTCTGGATGGCCGGCTGAACGTAGATCGCCGACAGCCTGGCCTCGCGGTGAGCCTTTTGCACGGCGTCGGGCCGAACGCCGTCTTCGTCCATCGCCAGCGGCACCAGCGAGATCCCCAGCTTGGCCGCGATGCCCTTGATGAACGGGTAGGTCAGTGCCTCCACGCCACAGCGCCCGCCGGTCGGCACGACGGCGGCAACGGCCGCGGCGATGCTTTGCCGCCCGTTGCCGGTAAACACGAGCTGGTCGGGCGATGGGGCCCATTCATGCTGCGCCAGATACGCGGCGGCAACGCTTCGGATGGCCGGGGTCCCGGTACTCGTCGCCTCGCGTAACGCGGCGTCGAGCTCCCCAGGTCGGTGCAATCCGCGCAGGCTTCTGGTGATCAACGCGGTCTGGGCCGGGACGGTCGGGTAGTTGAACTCGAGATCGATCCGAACGCCGCGCGGCTCGCCCGGCGCAGCGGCCCCGCGTCGCGTCTCGCCCGACACGAAAGTGCCCCGACCGACTTCACCGACCACCAGGCCGCGGCGCAGCAATTCCGCATAAACCCGTCCCGCCGTCGATGCGGCGATGCCATGCTGGTCAGCGAAATGACGCTGCGGAGGCAGGCGGTCGCCCGGCCTGAGCGTGCCGTCGGCAATTTGGGCGGCGATCGCGTCTGCCAACTGCAGATACTCGGAATTCGACATGGATTGCACCGATAACAATGATTATTGCACCGAGGTCAATGTTTTAATTGCACTGAGTCTAACGGCGGTGCATTCTGCTTTCATCAAGTCGATTGTACCGGGGCTGACATGCTTGTGCGGCCCGTGCGGCCCACGGTGCGTTGGTGTACCGCATCTCCCCGGCATCCCATTGGAGAAGCAGCATGCGTGCAACGCGTTCAACCCGGATCCACCGTGCGGCGATGCCGCCCGTGCGACCCGCTCCGTGGCAGTCCGCCACGCCGCGATTCGAACCGGCACGGAGGTCGTGATGGCGACCCCTGCTGCGATGGGCCTGCAATTGACGCTGGCCACGATCCTGATCGCGTTTGCCGGCGTGTTCGTGATCGCGCTCATGCGCGGCGCGTTCGGTGGCGGATTCGCGATCATCGGCATTCCGCTGCTGTCACTCGTGATGGACCCGGTGACGGCCGGCGGCTTGCTCGCCCCGTTGTTCATCGCGATGGATCTGTTCGCGCTGCGGTACTGGAAGCCGTCGACATGGTCGAAGCCCGACCTCGTGCTGCTCCTGCCGGGGCTGGTGATCGGTATCGGGTTCGGTTACCTGGCTTTCCGCTTCCTCGACCATCGCGCCATCGAGCTGTTGATGGCGGTGGTCACGCTGGTCTTCGTCGGGTTGTGGGTGAGGGGCGGCGCGAAACCGACGGTTCGTCCGCGTTCGTCGCCGAAGGCCGTCTCGGCCGGCCTTGCATCGGGCGTCACGACGATGGTCGCGCACTCGGGCGGTCCGCCGCTCGCGATGTATCTGCTGCCGCTCGGCCTCAGCAAGGAGATGTACGCGGGAACGACGAGCCTGTTCTTCACCGTGGGCAATGCGATCAAGGCGGTGCCGTGGCTGCTGATCGTGCGGCCGACCGCGAATGTCTGGGCGTTGATGGCGGTGTGCCTGCTTGCCATTCCGGCCGGCGTGGTGTGCGGCTGGCGGCTTCACGGCAGGCTGGATCAGCGCCTGATCTACCGGAGTTGCTACGGATTGCTCGCGGTGACCGCGTTGAAACTGCTCTGGGACGGCGTTTCCGGCTATCTCGCGTAAAACCGGCGCGCGGCTGTCCTGGTTCCGGTGGCATCCGCTCGATGGCGTGATTGGCGCACTATGCCATGCCCGCCATCTTCGACGCATCGACCACCATCTGCACGCCGAGCCCGCCGAGAATGAGCCCCATCGCCCAGCGCTGCGCGAGCAGCAGCATCGGGCGCCCGTGCAGGAACGTCGCGATGCTGCTCGAACAGATCGCCACCAGCCCGTTCGCGCAAGCGAACGCGGTGATCAGCAGCGAACCGAGAAACAGCGATTGCCCGAGCACGCTGCCTTTCCGGTAGTCGATGAACTGCGGCAGCAACGAAATGAACAGCATCGCGAGCTTCGGGTTCAGCACGCTGGTCGTCGCGCCCATCGCCAGCAAACGAAGCGGGCGCTCGCTGGGCAACGCCCGCACCTCGAACGGCGAGCGGCCGCCGGGCCTGACGGTCTGCCACGCGAGATACAACAGGTACGCCGCACCGACCACGGCCAGCCCGCTGCCCGCGTAGGGCACGCTCATGAACAGCGTCGTGATCCCGAACGCCGCACCGAACATGTAGAACAGGTAGCCGATCATCACGCCGCCGAGCGAGATGAGCCCCGCGGTGCGACCTTGAGCGATCGAGCGCGACATCACGTAGACCATGTTCGGCCCGGGCGTGACCGCGAGCATGCCGCCGATGACGAGAAATCCGTAGAGCGATCCGGACGTATGCATGTCTGATGATTCCTGCAACGAGTAAGGGCTGACGGGATGCATTGTCCGACCGTGGAGGAGAACAGTAAAACGGGATAAACTGAATCGATTAATCAGTTTTTCTGAAGACGATGAAAAAGCTCGACCTCGATGTGCTCGCGATGGTGGTGGCCGTCGCGGAATCCGGATCGTTCGCGCAGGGCGCGCAGGCCGTGCACCGGTCGCCGTCGGCGGTGAGCATGCAGATCAAGGCGCTGGAAGACGCGCTCGGCAAGCCGCTCTTCATCCGCGACACGCGCAACGTGACGCCGACCGACGACGGCACGATGCTCGCCGAATACGGCCGCCGGATGCTGGCGATGCGCGACGAGGCCTGGGCGTCGGTCGTGCGCCCGGAGGTCCGCGGCCGCGTGACGATCGGCGTGCCCGACGATTACATTTCGTCGCTGCTGCCGCAGGTGCTCGGCAAGTTCGCCGCGATGCATCCGCGCGTGGAAATACGCGTGATCGGCCAGCCGAGCAGCGCGCTCGTGCCGATGCTGAAGGACAACACGGTGGACCTCGCGTGCCTCACGCGGATCAAGGGGGTGACCGGCGAGCTGATCCGGCTCGAGCCGCTCGTCTGGGCCGGGTCGCCGAAGCGCAATGTGTGGGAAGAGCGGCCGCTGCCGGTGGCCTTTTTCACGCACGGCGGCAGCGCGGCGCGCGATCACGCGGTCAAGGCGCTGAACCGGCGGAAGATCCCGTACCGGATGTCGTACGAGAGCCCGAGCCACCTCGGCCTGCTCAGCATGGTGGAGGCCGGGCTCGCGGTCGCGCCGCTGGCGCGCTGCTGCATTCCCGATCATCTCGTGCAGCTGTCGGAAAGCCACGGGCTGCCGCCGCTCGGTGAAATGGAGGTCGTGCTTGCGCGCAGCGCGCAGTCCGCGCGCCCGCCGTGCGACTACCTGGCCGAGCAGATTCTCGGCGAATGGCGCACCTGAGCGGGCCGCCGCCGGCCGCGTTTCAGCAGGATTTCAGCAGCCATTCGCGGAAGGCGACGAGCGACGGCAGCGTCTCGTTCCCCGGCGGGTAGACGAGGTAGTAGCTGCGCTGGCTGGTGATCGCGTCGCCGATCGACACGAGCTCGTGGCGGCTCAGCTCGTCTTCCACCAGCACCTTCGGCACGAGCCCGATCCCCATCCCGGCCCGCACCGCCTGGATCAGGTGCGACGTGAGCTCGAAGCTCGGGCCGATGCGCATCTGCCGATGGTCGAGCCGAAAGTGCGAAAACCACTCCGCCCACGCCTGCTGGTTGCTCGTCACGCCGAGCAGCGTCTGCTTGGCGGCCCACGCCGGCGTGCGTGCGTCGGCCTTGCGGCGGCTTGCGCTGCCCGTGTCCGGCGGCGCGATCGCGATCAGGAACTCGTTGTACAGCCGGTGCGCGTGCAGGCCCGGCCAGTCGCCTGCGCCGACGGTGATGGCCGCATCGAGGTCGTCGTTGAGGAAATCGATGCCGCCGATCCGCGAATGGAGGTGCACGGTCACGCCCGGATGCGCGGCGTAGAAATCGTGCAGGTGCGGCAGCAGCCATTTCGAGCCGAACGTGGGCAGCGTTGCGAGCCGCAGCGTGCCGGCGCCCGCCTGGTGCGACATCGCCTGCAGCGTCGCGCCGCGGATGCGCCCCAGTGCGCCGCTCAGCTCGCTGAAGTAGCGGCGCCCGACTTCGGTCAGCTTGACCGAGCGGCCCTCGCGCCGGAACAGTGGCACGCCGAGCTGATCCTCGAGCGTCTGGACCTGCCGGCTGATCGCGCTCTGGCTCAGCGACAGCTCCTCGGCCGCGCGCGTGTAGCTTTCATGCCGCGCGGCGGCCTCGAACACCAGCAGCAGCGACATCGACGGGGTGAGGCGACGGTAATTCATGAGTTTTATGCAATATTCGCCGGAGCAGAATTCGTTTGTTTCTCGCGAAGTATCCAAAGATACTGGAATTCCCGGTCGCGTGGAAACTTGCTAAAAAATCATGTTTCGGCCATGCGAGCCGGCCGGTTCCACTCACGTTGCCGCTTTTGCCCCATGTCGATCGCCTCGTTGCCCCGTCCCGCCAGCCCGCCCGCGCATGCGTACCGTGACTTTCTCGCCGCGCTGCGGGCCGCCGGATTCGCCGGGGAAATCCGCGCGGACCATGCGAACCGGACGGTGCAGGCCACCGACAACTCGATCTACCAGCGTCTGCCGCAAGCGGTGATCTGCCCCGCGCATGCGGACGACGTCCGGCTGCTGGCACGGCTGCTCGCCGAGCCCGCGCATCGCGACGTCGCGGTGGCCGCGCGCGGCGGCGGCACGGGCACCAACGGGCAGTCGCTGACCGACGGCGTGGTGGTCGACCTGTCGCGCAACATGAACCGGATCCTCGAAATCGACGTCGAGCAGCGCTGGGTGCGCGTGCAGGCGGGCGTCGTCAAGGATCAGCTCAACGCGGCACTGAAGCCGCACGGGCTGTTCTTCGCGCCGGAACTGTCGACGTCGAACCGCGCGACCGTCGGCGGAATGATCAACACCGACGCGAGCGGGCAGGGCAGCTGCACGTACGGCAAGACGCGCGACCACGTGCTCGAGCTCGATTTCGTGCTGATGGGCGGCGAGCAGCTGCACAGCGAAGCACTCGCGGACGACGAGCTCGAGCGCCGCTGCGCGCGCGAGGACCGCATCGGCAAGGTCTACCGCACCGCGCGGCGCATCAGCGACGACAAGGCGGCGCTGATCGAAGCGAAGTTTCCGAAGCTCAACCGCTGCCTGACCGGCTACGACCTCGCGCACCTGCGCGAACCGGACGGCCGCTTCAACCTGAACAGCGTGCTGTGCGGCGCGGAAGGCTCGCTCGGCTTCGTCGTCGAGGCGAAGCTCAACGTGCTGCCGATCCCGAAGGTCTCGGTGCTGGTCAACGTGCGCTATGCGGGCTTCATGGACGCGCTGCGCGACGCGCGCGCGCTGCTCGCGCACCAGCCGCTGTCGATCGAGACGGTCGACTCGAAGGTGCTGATGCTGGCGATGAAGGACTTCGTGTGGAGCAGCGTGGCCGAGTATTTCCCGCAGGACGATGCCCGGCCGACGCTTGGCATCAACCTGATCGAATTCAGCGGCGACGATGCGGAGGACGTCGACGCACGCGTGCGCGCATTCGTCGATCATCTGCGCACCGATTCGAGCGTGGAGCGCCTGGGCCACACGCTCGCGGCCGGCGACGACGCGGTGAAGCGCGTGTATGCGATGCGCAAGCGCGCGGTCGGCCTGCTCGGCAACGTGCAGGGCGAGGCGCGCCCGCAGCCGTTCGTCGAGGACACCGCGGTGCCGCCCGAAAACCTTGCCGCGTACATCGCCGAATTCCGCGCGCTGCTCGACGGCCACGGGCTGCAATACGGGATGTTCGGGCACGTCGATGCCGGCGTGTTGCACGTGCGGCCGGCGCTCGACATGAAGGACCCGAAGCAGGCGGCGCTGGTGCGGCCCGTGTCGGATGCGGTGGCGGCGCTCACGCAGCGCCACGGCGGCCTGTTGTGGGGCGAGCACGGCAAGGGCGTACGCTCCGAATATGCGCCGGCGTTCTTCGGCGAGCTGTATCCGTCGCTGCAGCAACTGAAGGCCGCGTTCGATCCGCACAACCAGTTCAACCCGGGCAAGATCGCGACGCCGCCGGAGAACACGATGCGGCTGCTGAAGATCGACGAAGTGCCGACGCGCGGCGACCACGACCGGCAGATCGACGAGCGTGTATGGCAGAGCTACGGCACCGCGATGCACTGCAACGGCAACGGCGCGTGCTACAACTTCGATCCGGACGATGCAATGTGCCCGTCGTGGAAGGCGACGCGCGAACGCGTGCAATCGCCGAAGGGGCGTGCGTCGCTGATGCGCGAATGGTTGCGCCTGCAAGGGCAGGCCGGCGTCGACGTCGTCGCGGCGGCGCGTGCGCGGCAGCCGTTCCTGGGCGGTCTTGCCACGCGCTGGCGCAACAGCCGCGCGGCGCGCAGCGGCGAAGCCGATTTTTCGCACGAGGTGTACGACGCGATGGCCGGGTGCCTCGCGTGCAAGTCGTGCGCGGGGCAGTGCCCGGTGAAGGTGAACGTGCCGGAGTTTCGCTCGCGCTTCCTCGAGCTGTATCACCAGCGTTACCTGCGGCCGCTGCGCGACTACCTGATCGGCTCGCTCGAATTCACGATGCCGTGGATGGCGCGGGTGCCCGCGCTGTACAACGGGCTGATGCGCTCGGGATGGGTGCGCGCGGTGCTGGAGCGGCACGTCGGCATGGTCGACAGCCCGCTGCTGAGCCGCTTCGATCTCGCGGCGGTGATCCGTCAATGGCAGGTGAAGCCGGCCGATCCGCAGGCGCTCGCCGCGTTGAGCGACGCGCAGCGCGCACGCAGCGTCGTCATCGTGCAGGACACCTTCACGCGCTATTTCGATACCGAGCAACTGGCGACGCTGATCGAGCTGGCGGCGCGTATGGGCTTCCAGGTGTGGCTCGCGCCGCTCGCGCCGAACGGCAAGGCGCTGCATGTGCAGGGCTTCCTGCGCGCGTTCGAGCAGGCGGCGATCCGCAATGCGACGCAGCTGGCCGCGCTGGCGCGCTCGGGTGTCGCGCTGGTCGGCCTCGATCCGGCGATGACGCTCACGTATCGGCAGGAGTACCTGAAGGTGACGGGGCTCACCGATGTGCCGAAAGTTGCGCTGCCGCAGGAGTGGTTGCTGCAGGCGTTGCCGGAGGCTGGTACTGGCGACGGTGTCGGCGGCGTGCCCACGTCGTACCGGTTGCTGCCGCACTGCACCGAGAAGACCAATGCGCCCGACAGCGGCAAGCAATGGGCCCAGGTATTCGCGCGGCGCGGGCTGCGCTTGAAGGTCCAGGCGACCGGGTGCTGCGGGATGTCGGGTACCTACGGGCACGAGGCGCGCAATCTCGCGACGTCGAAGACGATCTACGCGCAGTCGTGGGCGTCACACGTGGACGGGCCGGAGGACGAAGGCGAGGCGCTGGCGACCGGCTATTCGTGCCGCAGCCAGGTGAAGCGGATGTCGTCGAAGCAGGTGCGGCACCCGTTGCAGGCGCTGCTCGATCACATGCGGGCGGTGGGGTGATTGGTCGGGCGTCGCGTGTCGCGTTGCCCGTGAGATGACATTCGATTCAGCGTCGAGCGGCAAGCCCCGTGCCGTTGTCGACGCATGCCTGTGCTCAGGCGTCGGCTTTCGCCGTTTTTCTGGAACGTGGTTTTTCCACCGCAGGAAACGCACCGCCGCCGCGCGGCCGTTTCGGTTCGATCCGCATCTGTCGGATCACGCGCCGGAAATCGATCTCGTGCGCCGCCATCGTGCCGATCAGTTTCGCGATGACCGCGAGGTGGGACGGGACCGTGCCCTTGCTCGAATAGTTCGTGATCGAACTTTCGTTCATCTTGATCAGGCGGGCGAACTCGCGCGCCGTCAGCTGTGCCTTCTTCAACTCCTGTTGAAATTCCGCATACGCCATTGCACACATGATGCTTCGTCTCCGTGAATCAGAATTCGGCCCGCGCGGCGCCGGCGCCGACGGGTGGCGTTCCCGTCGCACCGGCGCCGCGTCGGGTTACATCTTCACCTGGTCGACGAAGGTCTTCTTGCCGCTCTTGTAGCCGTAGATCGAGATGATCCCGTGCGTCAGGTCGCCCTTCGAATCGAACGTCGTCGTGCCGATCACGCCTTCGTACTTCGTCGCCGGCATCGCCGCGAGGATCTTCGCCGGCTCGGTCGAATTCGCGCGCTTCATCGCGTCGACCGCGATGTAGACCGCGTCATACGCGAACGGCGCATCGAACTTGATGCCCTGGTTGAAGCGCTTCTGGTATTTCGCGAGGAAGTCCGCGCCGCCCGGCATCTTCTCGAGCGCGGCGCCGGCCTGCGAGCACAGCACGTTGTCGGCCGCCGGGCCGGCCAGCTCGGCCAGCGAGTCGGTGCACACGCCGTCGCCGGACAGGATCTTCGCGCGCAGGCCGAGCTGCTTCGCCTGCTTCGCGAGCGGGCCGCCGGTGGCGTCCATGCCGCCGTACATGATCGCGTCCGGGTTCTCGCCCTTGACCTTCGTCAGGATCGCGCGGAAGTCGACCGCCTTGTCGTTGGTCGCGTCGTGCGACAGCACCTTCAGGCCGAGCGCCTTCGCCTTCTTCTCGAACTCGTTCGCGAGGCCCTGGCCGTATGCGGTCGAATCGTCGATCACCGCCACGCTCTTCACGCCCTTCGACTGCGCGTAGCTCGCGAGCGCCGGGCCTTGCTGCGCGTCGGTCGCGACCACGCGGTAGGTCGTCTTGAAGCCTTGCTGCGTGTAGGTCGGGTTCGTGGCCGACGGCGAGATCTGCACGATGCCCGCGTCGCTGTAGATCTTCGACGCCGGGATCGACGTGCCCGAGTTCAGGTGGCCGATGACGGCGACGACCTTGTCGTCGACGAGCTTCTGCGCGACCTGGGTAGCCTGGCGCGGGTCGGCCGCGTCATCCTGTGCATCGAGTTGCAGCGTGATCTTCTTGCCGCCGATCGTGAGACCCTTCGCGTTGATTTCCTCGACCGCGAGGCGCGCACCGTTCTCGTTGTCCTTGCCGAGGTGCGAGATGCCGCCCGTCGTCGGTTCGACGCTGCCGATCTTGACGACCTGGTCGGCCATCGCGGTCGACGCGGCCGCGAATGCGGCGGCAGCCAGTGCGACGGTGATCAGGGGTTTGCAGCGCATGCCGACAGTGCTTCGTTCCATCTGCCATCTCCGATTTGAATGTCTTTCTATTGGCGTCTCGACCGGCCGACGGCGAGGTCGGGGCGATCGGACGAGTCTCCATACCCATCATGGGCTTCACTGCATCGCGTCCTGCCCCGCGACGTGCCGCCCGGGTGAACGGGCGAATCGGGGCCTGAAACGGTGCAATTCGTATGAATATATATGAAGCCGATTTTGCGCGCTGCAGCGAATCACGTAGCGGGGCGGGCGCAGTGCGACCAGCGCCCGAAATTCGACGGCGCCGGATGCCGGAAATCGTGCGCCGCGGCAGGCCACAGGCTGCGATTCGCTGTCGACGGCCTTACGAACGCATCCATTATTCGGCCGGCGGGTGGAACGAAGCCATGGACACTGATGCACGGTCAATCCGGAACTGTTCGGTCGATTTGTCTGCACAGTTTGGACGATTTCGATTGCGCATCCGGTTGCGGGGCCATGCTTCATCGCGATCGATATCCTCGTTTTAATGCAACTAACGGTCGAGCCCGGCAGCGTCGACGACCGGGCGCGGGTAGGCGACCCACGCGATGCATTCCGCTTTGCAGATGCCGGGGTTCGTCCCGACCGGCTCGCTTGCGGATCGTCGGGGCGATCGGGCCGGCCCGATTCGGCTGCGAGCCTAAGAACGTCCGCGCAACGCCACGAAGATCACGCCGGCAATCGCCAGCAGGCCGCCGCACACCGTCTCGATGCCGGGTCGCTCGCCCGTCAGCACCATCGACAAGACCGTCGCGACCGCCGGCGTCAGGTAGAGGAAGTTGGCGGCGCGCGCCGCGCCGAAGTAGCCGAGTGCGAAGGTCCAGGTCGCGTAACCCAGTGCGGCGGGGAAGATGCCGAGCATCAGCACGGCCAGCGCGGTGTCGCGCGACCCGCTGCCCAGCGCCACGAGCGCGCCCGGCAGCCACGGCGTGAGCAGCAGCGCGCCGGCGAGCAGCGTGTACGCGGTGCAGGCCAGCGCGCCGTACACCGGAATCAGCCGCCGCTGCAGCACGAAATAGCTGGCCGAACACAGGGCCGCGCCGAGGATCAGCGTGCTGCCGGCGCCGAGGACGAGGCCGCCCGGCTGCCCGCGCGCGATCACCGCGATGCCGGCGAGGCTGACCAGCGAGCCGAGCCAGCCCCAGCGGTTGAAGCGCTCGCCCAGAAACACCGAGGCCAGCAGCGCCGTGAAGATCGGCAGCGTGTTCACGATGAAGCTCGCCGCGCCGGCCGAGACGGTTTGCTCGCCGGTATTGAGCAGCGCGTTGTAGAGCGCGATGCCGAGAAAGCCGCACAGCAGGAAGCGCAGCGCGTCGCCCCGGGTCGGCACGCGCGGCCGCCGCACGGCGAGCCACGCGACGATCAGCACGGCCGCCGTGGCGAAGCGCGCCGCCGCGAGTTGCAGCGGTGTCAGGCCATGCAGGCCGATCCGGATGAACGGGAAAGCGGACGCCCACGAGACGATCGTGAAGGCGACCGCGCCGGCCGCGATCAGCGGCTGCCGCGCAGTGCGCGACGACGGGGTGGAGAGCGTGTTCATGCGGCCATGATGAGGCGTGGCAAGATGCTAAGCTAGCGCACAGATCAGCACGCAGATATGACCATGATTCACAGCTCGAGCCGGCGGCCGGCCGGCGCTTCAACCCGCGCAAAGCGCGCGCCGGCGGCGTCGCCCGCCGCAGCGCCGGCGCCGGGTTCGCGGCCGCCGCTCGCGAGTCTCGAGACGGTGTGCACGGTCGCGCGCGAGGGTTCGTTCCTCGCCGCGGCCGATGTCTCCGGCGTGACGCACGGCGCGATCAGCCGGCGGGTGGCCGCTGTCGAAAACTGGCTCGGCCTGCGGTTGTTCGAACGCCATGCGCGCGGTGTGCGCCTGACGCCGGACGGCCAGCGCTTCGTCGGCCGGATCGAGCAGGCGTTCGCGATCATCGACAGTGCGGCCGATCAGTGGCGCTCGCCGCGTACGCCGCGGCTGGTCAGGATGAGCGTGGTGCCGGCCTTCGCGCAGCTCTGGCTGCTCGAGCGCCAGCATGCACTCGAGAGCGAGGCGCCCGCATTGCGGATCGAACTCGGCATCGATCTGCGCAACGTGGATATCGCCGGCGGCGAAGCAGACCTGTCGATCCGGTACGGGCGCGGCAACTGGCGTCAGCTCGACACCCGTGCGTTCATGCCGGAACGGCTCTATCCGGTTGCGCATCCGCGGCTCGCCGCGCAACTGGCGAAGGCGCGCCGCCGGCGCGGCGATGCCGCGTTGCTCGACATGCCGTTGCTGCACGATTCCGACGTGACTGGCTGGCGCACGTGGTTCGATGCATTGGGCGTGCCGTTCAAGCCGCGCGCGCAGGATCGCCGTTTCGAGGATTACAACCTCGTGCTGGCCGCCGCCGAGGCCGGGCTCGGCGTGGCGCTGGCGCGGGTACCGCTCGCCGACGCCTATCTCAAGCGCAGCGAACTCGTGCGCGTGAGCCCGCACGAAGTCGATTCGGTGCTCAGGTATTACTTCGTGCATGCGAAGGGGGAGAATCGGCCTGAGGTGCTGGCGTTGATGGAGCGGATGCGGGCGGCGGTGGGGGCAGGCGGCTAGTGCCGGCTATAGGGTATCGTGTCGGCCCGCCACGATAGCTGTGGCAGCGAAAAAGCGTTGTGCGATACGCGGCACTAGGCTCGGGCCGCCGGATCGACGACAATGCGACCGCGAAAAACGATGAGGTGGAGAGATGAACGAGATTCGAAAAGGGATGCATCCGTGCGGATGCAAGCGAGGTCAACAATGAACAAGCCGGACAAGTCGTCGAAAGCGCGTGCCGCGCTCGACCAGCTGTTTTCGGGCATGGCGCCCACGGACGCGACGCGCGCGTCGCGTCCGGGCAATCCGTTCGAAGCGAGCGCGGACGATGCATCCGCCGGCACCGGCGGGCGCGGCGGTATCGAAGTCACGCTGTCGACCCGGATCCAGTTGCGCGGCTATCCGAATGCGAACGCATTCATGAAGCGCATGGCCGAAGCGTGGGGGCTGGAGTGGGGGATGTACGACAGCGTCAAGGCCATCGCGACGCTGCCCGTCGGATGGCGAGCGCGCCGGTTGCCGGAAGTCACGCAGATCGTCGACGGACACGACGTGCTGCGCGCGGAGAGCAGCCTGCAGGGCGGCGAAATGTCGTATCTGAAAGTGCATCCGCGGTACTACATCGACGCACGCAAGGGATTGGGCTGGGGCAAGTCGTCGAAGGCGTCCGACGATCCGGATCTCGACGGCCCCGACTGGAACTGCTTCGTGATCGATCGCGAAAAGTCCATCGAAGTGCACGAACTGACGACCTCGTCGTTGAAAGCCGACATGGACAACGCGCGGGCGACGTTGCTGAAATGGCTGGACGAGAACTATCCGAAACATCGCGATCCTTTCGCTTACTGGTCGGATTGCGAAGGGGCGTCGTAATCTTGCGTGGCTGCCCGGTTCGGGTTCCGGTTCACCGGCACGCGCTGTGCGGCCGGCGCCGGAGCGGGTGGGGTGCAAGTCGCTTCGATGCATCGGCCGGTTGCGACGGGAGCGTCAATTGAAACGAGCCAGTGTCGTCCCGGTTCTCTGGGCAGCGTTCGGTGCGGCGGTCGGTTCGACCGTCATCGAGCTGCTGCTCTGGCCGATCGTCGGTGACGACGCGATCGGGAACCTGCTGCGCGACACACGCCTCACGGCAGCCATCGTGATGGGGCGCGGCGTGCTCGGGGCGTCCGCCGGCTTCGATCCGCTCGTCATGGCGGTGGCGACCCTCGTGCATCTGGTGCTGTCGCTGGTCTACGCGGCCGTGCTGGCGAAGGTGATTCGCAACCTGTCGCTCGCGGCCTCGCTCTTCGTGGGCGGCGCGTTCGGCCTCATCCTGTACGGCGTCAACCTGTACGCGTTCACCGCGATCTTCCCGTGGTTCATTCCGGTTCGTGGCGCGATCACACTCGTGGCCCATCTGGTATTCGGGATCACGGCAGCGGCTGCCTACCGCTTCGCCAGGCGCTAGGCCGGGCGCCAATCGACGGTGCCTGCGTCGATCATTCACATCAGACCCCTGGAATAAGCCCGCGCGCTGCATCGTTTAGCCGTCAGGAGACCCTGCACGATGCGGCGGCGCGTGAGCGCCGCGTGATGAATCGTGCGCGAGCAATCCGATCTGCCGGGCGCCGTCAGCGGCGCCCGCGATCGAGTGGTCGGGGGCAATCAGGCAGGAGCCGATCATGTGCAACTGGATTCGATCCGGGATAGGTATCGTCTGTCTCGGCTGTTCCGCGGCGGTCTTTGCGCAAACGTACGACGATCTGGCGGACGAGACGACGAACTGCCGGGCGGTCGTCGCGCGAGCGAACATCGACGGCACCGAGCAGCAAATCGTCGGGCGTGCGTGCCTGCAGGACGATGGCACATGGCAGTTCGTGCAGAGCGCCGATGGTAGTGTTTTATGGTATCCGGCAGCGGACTATCCGTATGCCGACCTGGGGTACTGGGGGCCGCCGCTTTTCATCGGCGCAGGTGTGGGCTTCGTGTTCGTCGATCGCTTCCACCGCTTCCATCATTTCCACCACTTCGATCACGTCGTCCACTTCAACGGGGTGGACCATCACCGCGTCGGCGTGCCGATCGGCGGCGGTTTTCACTACGGTGCGTTTCCGGCCGGCACTGTCGGGCATGGGTTCGGCGGCGGGAGCGGATTCGGTGGAATGCGGCGACGCTGACGCAGCAGTTACAGGATCGATGCGAACCTGGGCACGCGAAGCAGCAGTCCTGCGATCAGGTAGCACGCGACGCATGCGATGCCGCCGGTCGCGGCGAACTTCAGGAACGGGGCCGCCGGCACGTTCTGCCATGCGAGGGCAACGCCGACCAGCACCGGCGGATGGATGATGTAGATCGTGTAGGCGCGTCGCGCCAGCGGCTGCCACACGCCCGTCAGTCGAGTGAAGCGTCGCTGAAAGCGGCTGGCGAGAAACAGTATCGTGCCCCATGCGACCAGTGGCTCCCAGAACGCGTACACCACGTCAACCGGACGGTCATGCAATGCGGGAACGTGCTTCGCGAGAAGGTAGGCGACGGGCAGGACAGGGATTGTCAGCAGCGCGATGCGCCACCATGTGTCGACCTGCCGTGGCGGAAGATGCTCGAGCCAGCGTGCGCGTGCTGCCCGGCAACCTGCTGCGTACAGCACGACGTAGCTGGCGAAATACCCGAGCTGAAGCCCCCATACGTTGACACCTATCGGCCATCGCGACCGCAACGCCAGCGCCGCGATCCCGGTCAGCAATGCCGCCGAGGCCAAGGTCCTGTCCGAGGGGAAAGGATGCTGCTCAGGCCGGCTCGCGGTGCGCGCGAACGCGGCGCTCCAGAGTGCCGCAGCCGCACTGAAAATCAGCAAAGCCTTGGCGAACCACATCGGGCCATTGTCGAACGTGCCGTGGCGCCACAGGCGGCCGAGCGTGTCTTCAAACGGGTGCCCGGCAGCGGACTGCGCCAGCGCGATCGTGGCGGGGCCGATCAGAAACCCATACACCAGCAGCGGCAAGCCGAGCCTGAGAAACCGGTCAGCCAGAAAGCGGGGGGCGCCCTTGCGATCGAGGGATGGTGGCGTGTGGTAGCCCGCCAGGAAAAAGAACAGGCCCATGAAGAACGCCTGGTTGATCGCGCAGAAGAGCGTCAACAGCGCGGATTCCACCGACGGCCCCGCGGCCACCTCGTGGTAGTACCACCCGCCGAGCGCACCGTACGTGATCGCGCAGTGGTGAAACACGACCAGCAACGTCAGGCAGGCGCGCAATGCGTCGAGGCCGGCGTTGCGATGCGCGGCAACCGCCTGGTCCGTCCGGGCCGTGACATTGACTGCAATGTCCTGAGCGCTCATTGCCTTGCCTGTGGGATTGGTCAGTCATGACCCGCGTCGCATGCATCGGGCGGGCGTACAGGTCGGCAACATACGCCGTTGTGATTACAACCTTCCTACAAGCCGTTCTGCTGCCGGCGCGATACGCGATTGCCTAATCGAGCCGCCCGCGCAGATCGTCGAACGGAATCATCACGTGCGTGCGATACGCGGGCCGTGCTTGCAGCCGCTCGTACCACGCTTGCACGTGCGGGAGGTCCGGCCGTGCGATGTCGAGTTCGAAGTAGCGATACAGGTGCGTGCCGGCCGCGATGTCGGCGAGTGTGATTGAATCACCCGCGAGAAACGGCTGCCCGGCCAGCGCCGCATCGAGCGTCCGGAAGTGCTGCGCGCACTGCGCGATGCTTTGCTCGACGCGCACCGTGTCGCGCTGCTCGGGCGGCGTCCGGAAGTAGCCGCGGAACACACCGTTCAGGAACGTCGGCTGCAACGTGGTTTGCGACCAGTCCATCCAGCGGTCGGCGCGCGACTGTTCGGCGGGGTCGTCGTGCCAGAAGCCGGGGCGCCCGTAACGCGCGGCGAGGTAGCGCAGGATGCTGTGCGATTCCCAGACGACCGTGCCGCCGTCGTCGATCACGGGTATGCGCCCGTGCGGGTTCATCGCCAAAAATTCGGGCGTGTCGAGCACGCCGAACTGCCCGCCGGCCGGCACGTGCCGATGCGCAAGCGCGAGCTCGTCGACGAGCCACATCACCTTCTGGACGTTGAATGCATTGCGGCGCCCCCATACGGTCAGCATGCCGGCCTCCTGGTGTCGTGCGGAACGGGATCGCGACAGTGTAAACGCGGCAGGCGCGCACCGCGGTGCGCGCCTGCCAGCTGTCGCCGATGTCGTCGTTGCCGCCGTGCGGCGACGCGATCAGAACTTGTGGCGAATCCCGACGATCGCGAGTTCCTGGGTATCGGTGCCGGAGTTCACGCCGTACGAGCCGACCGACGCGGCGGCCTTCACGACCGCGCCGTTCGCGTTGAGCGTGTTGCCGCTCGCCTTCTGGTAGCCGAACAGCGCATACAGGTCGGTGCGTTTCGACAACGCGTAGTCCGCGCCGAGGTTGACCTGGTTGTAGTGCGCGGAACTCGGCCCCGTCAGCGACGTGTAGTTATAGCCGACGCCCGCGCGCAGCGCCGGCGAGAACTGCCAGTTGAAGAACGCCGAGCCGTTGTTGAACTTCGCGTTCTGGCTGAACGCCGACAGCGTGTCCGCGCCGTACTGCGTGTTCGAATACGCGAGGCCGAAGGTGGCGGGCCCGGCCACGTACTGGCCGGCCACGCGCACGATCTGGATCGACTTCGCGCTCGAGAAGCCCTGGTTGATCACGGTGTTGAACAGCGTGTCCGAGCTGCTCGACCACGTGCGCACGCCGTTCGCGACGGTGGAGCCGCCGTTCGCGTAGAAGAAGCCGGCGCCGAGCGACAGCGGGCCGTTCGCGTAGCTTGCGCCGAAGCTGTACGTGCGGCCGCTGCCGGTGGCGCCCGCGACGCCGCCGAAGCCGTACAGGCCTTCGAACTGGAAGCCCGAGATCAGCGGGCTCGTGTATTTCACCGAGTTGCTGACGCGCAGGCTGTTGTCGTAGTTGTCGAGGTCGCCCGGCGTCGCGAACACGCCGCCGAAGTAGTTGTCCTGCGTGAGGCCCTGCACGAGATCGACGACCGGATCGTACTGGCGGCCGAGCGTCACGGTGCCGTACGTGCTGCTCGCGAGGCCGACGACGGCCTTGCGGCCGAACTCGCGCCCGCCCTGGCCGAGCGCGCCCGTGCCGATGTTGAAGCCGTTCTCGAGCTGGAACAGCGCGGCCAGGCCGCCGCCGAGATCCTCGGTGCCGCGCAGCCCCCAGCGGCTGCCCGACAGGTTGCCGCTGCTGAACTTGACGAGGCTCGACGCATTGCTGCCGTTCGCGTTCTGCGCATTGTGCACGTACGCGATGCCCGCATCGGCGATACCGTACAGCGTGACGCTGCTTTGTGCGTGCGCGCCGGCGGCGTAGAGCGCGGCCGGCAGCGCGAGCAGTGCGAATGACCGGATCTGTTTCATTGTTGGATTCCCCCGTTGGTCGATTGGTCTGACGAGTCGGTGAACGATACGGACGGCGCATCGTCGAGGGAACCAATAAATTTTCGGATCGTTATGAGGCGGCGCGGAGATGGGTGCGCGCGCAACGAATGGGCGGCGCGGGCGGGCCACCCGCGCATCGCGACGGGCGTGCCGCACGATCCCGTGCGCAGATCAGTGGCAAGCGTCGCCCGATGCGAACAGCCGCGGCTGTGCGGCATTCAATGTGTCATCCGCTTCGGGCTGCCACGGAAAGATCCCGTTGCGGTCGGGCCACAGCAACTGGACGCACGGGAAGTCGTCGCTGCCGTAGAACCAGCGATTCCAGCCCAGGTGCGCTTCGTAGTGCGCTTTTTCGACCGGCATGAGGAGTGCGTTCGCATTGGTGTAGATGGATGCGGTGACTTCGCCGACCGGAGGCGGCGTACCGGCCGCGACCATCCGGTAGACGTCCCACAGCACGTCGTGGACGATGCGCGCCGGCAACGAGAACACGATGATTTCCGGAAAACCGTGGTTGACCCACAGCCCGGTCGTGAACGAGAACCCGGGATCGTCTCCCTCTGCAAACACTTCCGTGCGAAACCATCCGTGCCGGCGAATCTGGTTCACGAATCGCTGCTCGTCTTCCTCGAGCACCGAATCGGGCGCGTCGAGCGCAGTGGCGATATCCGGTCGCGTGGTCATAACGGTTCCTTGTATCTGCGTCGTGCGGCAGGATACCGGGCGACGAGGTTCGGCTGACGGCAAAGCGATCGCGGCCGAATCCGCCGCTGATCGCGATGCCGCCACGGCTCACTGCTCCGCGCCTTCCACATCCGCCGTCTCACCAAGGAACCCACCGCTCTGGTGCGCCCACAGCGCCGCGTAAATACCACCCGCCTGCAGCAACTGCTGGTGCGTCCCTTCCTCGACGATGCGCCCTTCGTCGAGCACGATCAGCCGGTCCATCGCCGCGATGGTCGACAGCCGGTGCGCGATCGCGATCACCGTCTTGCCGCTCATCAGGTCGTCGAGGCTGCGCTGGATCGCGACTTCGACTTCGGAATCAAGCGCGCTGGTCGCCTCGTCGAGCACGAGGATCGGCGCGTCCTTGAGCATCACGCGCGCGATCGCGACGCGCTGCCGCTGGCCGCCCGACAGCTTCACGCCGCGCTCGCCGACCTCGACGTCGTAGCCGCTTCGGCCATGGCGATCGCGCAGCCGGTCGATGAACTCGGACGCTTCCGCGCGCACGGCTGCGTCGTGCATCTCGCGCTCGGTCGCGTCGGGGCGCCCGTACAGCAGGTTCTCGCGCATCGTCCGGTGCAGCAGCGACGTATCCTGCGTGACCATCCCGATCGCGCCGCGCAGGCTGTCCTGCGTCACGTGCGCGATGTCCTGCCCGTCGATCCGGATCGTGCCGCCGCCCACGTCGTAGAAGCGCAGCAGCAGGTTCACGAGCGTCGACTTGCCGGCGCCCGAGCGGCCGATCAGGCCGATCCGCTCGCCGGGCCGGATCGTCAGGTTCAGCCCGTCGAACACCGCGCGATCGTTGTCCTCGTGCGCGAACTGCACGTTGTCGAACACGATCCCGCCGCGCTGCACCACGAGCGGCTTCGCGTCGGGCGCGTCGACCACGCTGTGCACCTTCGTCAGCGTGTTGATGCCGTCCTGGATCGTGCCGACGTTCTCGAACAGCTCGGTCATTTCCCACATGATCCAGTGCGAATAGCTCGACAGGCGCAGCGCCATCGCGATCACCGCCGCGACGACGCCCGCGCTCACCTCGCCGTGCATCCACAGCAACAGCGCGAGGCCGGTCGAGCCGACCAGCAGCAGCGTCGACAGCAGGTGATTGACGACTTCGAACGCGCTGACGAGCCGCATCTGCGCGTCGCCGGTCGCCTTGAACGCCTCCATCGCGCGGCGCGCGTGGTCGGCTTCGCGGCGCGTGTGCGAGAACAGCTTGACGGTCGTGATGTTCGAATACGCATCGGTGATGCGGCCCGTCATCAGCGCGCGCGCATCGGCCTGGCGGCTGCCGACGGCACCGAGGCGCGGCACGAAATACGCGCACGCCAGGCCGTAGCCGAGCGCCCACAGCGCGAGCGGGATCATCAGCCGCCAGTCGAAGCTGGCCGCGAGCGCGAGGATGCCGATCAGGTACGCGGCGACGCCGATCACGACGTCGACCGACATGAACAGCGCATCGCGCACCGCGAGCGCGGTCTGCATGATCTTGGTCGTCACGCGGCCCGCGAACTCGTTCGCGTAGAACGACAGGCTCTGGTCGAGCATCAGCCGGTGAAACAGCCAGCGCAGCCGCATCGGGAAGTTGATCGCGAGCACCTGGTGTTTGACCATCGTATGCAGCGCGATCAGCAGCGCGCTGCCGGCGAGGATCGCCGCGAACCCGGCGAGCGTGCCGAAGTGCCGGCCGCCGAAATCGGCCGGCGTCGAGGACGCGAGCCAGTCGACCACGCGGCCCATCATCGCGAACAGCGCGGCTTCGTACGCGGCCAGCGCGGCCGACGTCAGCGCGATCAGCAGGATCCAGCTGCGCGCGCCTTTCGTGCACGCCCAGACGAACGAGAAGAAACCCCGCGGCGGCGTGACGGGATCTTCGAGCGGGAAAGTCGGCAGGCGCCGTTCAAACCACGAAAACATCGACTTGTTCTCCTTGTGCGGCCCGACGCAGCGGGCGGGCCGATGATGCCGGGGCCGGATGCGACGCGGTCATCGTGTGCCGGCACGTCCGTCCAGCCGATGGACGTCGCGCCGCGATTCGCGTGGCCCGGCGTGAAGTGTCGCATCGATTCGATCGTGCTGCAGGCCGGTTGTAAGCCGCCCGGCCAGACGAGCGGCATCGTGATTGCGCGGCGGGCTCGCAGGCATGGTCATCGCGCCCTTAAAAAATTCCTTGACTGTCTATCTATGAGTAGATAAAGTTCGATCCATGGAAACGAAACCGACCGTCCGCGAACAGATTCTCGATCATGCAATCACGCTGATGATGCAGCGCGGTTACAACGGCTTCAGCTATCGGGACCTGTCCGACCTGGTGGGCGTGAAGACTTCGAGCATCCACTACTACTTCCCGTCGAAGGACGATCTGGTGCTGGAAGCGGTGGCGGCCTACAGCGACGAAGTCCTCGCGGCCGTGCGGGCGATCGATCCGGCGCTGCCGGCCGACGTGAAGCTGAGCCTGTACACGAAGATGTTCGGCCGCACGCTGGGCGACGGCAACCTGATCTGCCTGTGCGGGATGCTCGCGTCCGACATCGAAACGTTGCCGGAGAACGTGCGGCAGGCGGTGCAGGCGTTCTTCACGGCCAACGAGCGCTGGCTCGCGGAATTGCTGGCGCAAGGCGCGAAGGAAGGCACGCTGCAGTTCAGCGGCGAGCCCGACACGGCGGCGCGCACGTTGTACGCGGCGTTCCAGGGCAGCGTGCTGGCCAGCCGGCTGTTTCATACGCGGGCGCGTCTCGAGGATGTCGAGGCCGTCTGGAAAGCGCGGTCCTGACGGGCGGCGCAAGCAGGGAGGCGGTTCGCCGCCTTTTTATTGAATCTTGTTATCTATCATGTAGTAGATAGATGACTGGCGCAGAGGAATCGATCTTCTGCATTTTTTGGGAATGTTTATCTATCTATGAGTAGATAAGCAAGTGCGAAGCCGGCGAAGAAACCGCCGGCACGTGGTTCCCGGTTCGAAGGCTGTTTCATTCATTTGCTGAAAAAGGAGTCTGTCATGTCGATCGAAAAAGTGCTGTACCGCGCCCATGCAAAAGCCACCGGCGGCCGTGACGGCCGTGCCACGGTGCCCGAAAGCGGCCTCGACCTGAAGCTGACCACGCCGCGCGAGCTCGGCGGCGCGGGCGGTGCGGGCGCGAACCCCGAGCAGCTGTTCGCCGCCGGCTACAGCGCGTGCTTCATCGGCGCGATGAAGTTCGTCGCCGCGCGGGACAAGATCGCGATCCCCGCGGACGCCGCGATCGAAGGCAGCGTCGGCATCGGCGCGATCCCGAACGGCTTCGGCATCGAAGTCGAACTGAAGATTTCGCTGCCGGGCCTCGATCGCGATGTCGCGCAAACGCTGATCGACCGCGCGCACGTCGTTTGCCCGTACTCGAACGCGACGCGCGGCAATATCGACGTCACGCTCACGCTCGTCTGATCAGTCGCACTGCCAACCATCCATCGCCATTCAAAGATTCGACCAAGGAGTTGCACCATGAAGATCGTCAAGCCGCTGCTGATCGCTGCCGCCGTGGCAGCCGCACTGTCCACCGCACCTGCCGCGTTCGCCGCCGGCGCCGAAGCCGTCGGTCCCGATGCGACGACGAGCGCATTCCTCGCCGCGCTGAACGGCCAGAAGGGCCCCGGCCTCGAAACGCTGAGCCCCGCGAAGGCGCGCCAGGTGCTGGTCGATGCGCAGAACGGCACGAAGGTCGACCTGTCGGGCATCGACGTGTCGAACCGCACGATCGAACAGGACGGCTTGTCCGTGCCGGTCACGATCGTCCGCCCGCAGGGCGCGACGGGCACGCTGCCGGTGTTCGTGTTCATTCACGGCGGCGGCTGGGTGCTCGGCGATTTCCCGACGCACGAACGCCTCGTGCGCGACCTCGTCGTGCAATCGGGCGCCGTCGCGGTGTTCGTGAACTACACGCCGTCGCCGGAAGCGCATTACCCGGTGGCGATCAACCAGGCGTATGCGGCGACGAAGTGGGTGGCCGCGCACGGCGCGGAGATCGGTGTCGACGGCAGCCGCCTCGCGGTGGTCGGCAACAGCGTCGGCGGGAACATGGCGGCCGTGGTGGCGCTGATGGCGAAGGACAAGGGCGGCCCCGCGATCCGCTTCCAGGGGCTGATGTGGCCGGTGACGGACCACAACTTCAACACGGGCTCGTACAACGCGTATCAGCAAGGGCACTTTCTGACGCGGCCGATGATGAAGTGGTTCTGGGACGCCTATACGAAGAACGAAGCGCAACGCAACGAGATCTACGCGTCGCCGCTGCGCGCGAGCACCGCGCAGTTGAAGGGCCTGCCGCCCGCGCTGATCCAGGTCGCGCAGTTCGACGTGCTGCGTGACGAAGGTGAAGCGTATGGCCGCAAGCTCGACGCGGCGGGTGTCGATGCGACGACCACGCGCTACGACGGCACCATCCATGACTTCGGCCTGCTGAACGCACTGGCCACGGATGCGCCGACGAAAGCCGCGACGAAGGCGATGGCGAACGAGATCGCGACGCGGTTGAAGTAAGCGAGGGCCCGCACGCGCGCCGCGCTTGACGCGGTGCGCGTGAGAAGACTCGGCGGCGGGCAGATGCCCGCCGTTTTTGCATGCCGCCAGTGCGCCGCCGACTATCCCGCGTCGGCCCGGCGCTGCTGCCCGGGGGCCTGCGCATGCAGCAGGCGTGCCATCGCCGTGCGCAGCTTGTCGCTCGGCACCGGCTTGTGCAGCAGCACGAACCCGCCGTGCTTCAGCCGGCCGGGCCGTCGCGCGGTCGTGTCGCCCGTGATCAGCATCGCGGGAATCGCCGTGTTGTACTCGTCGCGAATGCGCGCGATCGCAGCGATGCCGTTCTGGTCGCCGTGCAGGTGCAGGTCGCAGATCAGCAGGGTCGGCCGTACCTCGCACGATGCCAGGCACGCGATCGCGTCATCGACCGACGCGGCCGTGACGACCTGGTAGCCCCAGCGCTCGAGCAGCATCGACATGCCGGCGCGGATCGCGCTTTCGTCGTCGATCACGACCACGAGGTGCGCGGCGGCCGTCGTCTCGTCGACGGCGATCTCGTCGGCGGCGGCGCCCGGCTGCACGGCCGTGTCCAGCCGCACCAGCTGCAGTTCGAAGCATGAGCCCCGCCCGGGTTCGGAGCGCAGCGTCAGCGGACAGTCGAGCAGCCCCGCAAGGCGCCGCACGATCGCCAGCCCGAGGCCGACGCCCCGTTCGGGCTCGTCGCCGCGACGGCGCAACTGGTAGTAGTCGTCGAATACGCGCGCCTGCTGGTCGGCCGGAATGCCGTGCCCGGTGTCGATGAATTGCAGGCGAACGTGCTGGCGTGTGCGCCTGCAGCCGACGACGATGCGTCCGGTGTCGGTATAGCGCACCGCATTCGACAGCAGGTTGCGCGCGATGCGCTCGATCAGCACGGGATCGGAATCGACCACTGCGTTGCTGCGCACGTACGACAGCGACAAGCCTTTCCCGTGCGCGTCGGCGGCGACTTCGCGGCACACGCGCTCCAGCACCGCGCCGATCGCGAACGGCCGGCGATGGACGGGCACGACGCCCGCATCGAGCCGCGAGATGTCGAGGATCGCGGTGAACAGCGCGTCCATCGCGTTGACGGACTGGTCGATGCGATCGACGAGCAGCGTGCCGTCGGCCGGCATCGGCACGTGTCGCAACGCGCCGACGAACAGGCTCAACGCGTGGACGGGCTGGCGCAGGTCGTGGCTCGCTGCCGCGAGAAAGCTCGACTTGACGTGCACGGCCTCCGTCGCGAGATCCTTTTGCCGGCGGAAGTTCTCGGCCAGCTGCGCGGCGCGCTGGCGTTCGCGTTCGGCGATCCGCTGCGCGCGGATCAGTTGCAACTGCATCTCGATCTGGTCGCGGAATTCCTCGACGAGGCGGATGTAGCGCTCCGAATACGCATTCTCCTTGCAGTCGAGCAGGCAGATCGTGCCGAACGGCGTGTTGTCGGGCCAGCGGATCGGCAGGCCGAGATACGAGACCATGTTGACGCGCAGGTCCGGATTGTTGCGCCACTGCGCGGATTGCCGCGCATCCGGCACGACCAGCGTATCGCCGCTCGCGATGACCGCTTCGCAGTAAAGCCCCGAGCCGTGCAGTTCGGCCGATTCGCCCGGATAGAACGGATTGCCGGTGTTGCGGCTCGCCACCAGCACCTGGATGTCGCGGCCGACGTTGCGCATGATCAGCCCGGCCGGCACGCCGACGATTTCCGCCATCAGGTCGACGAGGCGCTGCCAGCGCGCGATCACGTCGGCGGCGAGGTCGAACGGGACTTCATGGTCGGCCGGCGCGTCGGGCGGCTCGTCGACATGCGTCATGCGCACGCTCCTCGAACGGGCGGGGAAGATGAGGAAAATTTAGGCGTTCCGCGCCGGCATGGCAATGTCGCGACGCGAGCAGCCGTCGGATCAGATGAGGCCGGCCTTCCTGCCGGCTGCCGCTGCCTGGGTGCGGTTGATGACGTTCAGCGCCTTGAAGATCGCGGTGATGTGCGCCTTGATGGTCTTTTCGGACAGGCCCAGCTTGTCGGCGATGACCTTGTTCGGCACGCCTTCCGCGAGATAGCGCAGCACTTCGATCTGTCGTTGCGTCAGCATCGATCCGCGTGCCGCAGCGGCGCCGTCCTGATGCTGCAGCGCGGGGTCGTCGAGCACGAGCGGCGGTACGTAGCGTTCGCCGTTGAGGGCGATCCGGATCGCGGACAGCAGCGTGCGCGGGCTGGCGGACTTCGGCACGTAACCCATCGCGCCCTGCGCGAACGCGCTGCGCACGGCGCCGGGATCCTCGGACGACGACAGCACGATGACCGGGAGCCCCGGGCGCATCGTCGCGAAGACGGCGAGCGCGTCGAGGCCGTCCATGCCCTGCAGCTTCAGGTCGAGCACGATGGCGTCGAGGTCGGTGTGATCGTCGAGCAGCCGCATCGCATCATCGGCGCTGCTCGCCTGGACGACGACCGTGTCGTCGTCACCCTGGCGCAGCAGCATCTCCACGCCATCCCGCAGGATCGCGTGATCGTCGACGATCAGAATTTTCATGAGGACGCTTGAATAAGTGAATCCGGAGTCGGGCCGACACGAACGAACCGGATTGTACAAGACGAAAGTCTTAATACTAAAGTCGCTTTTGTCCTGCATCTGTCTTGCGTCTAACGTCGCATTTACATTCAGCGGAATATCGCCGAGACTCAATCACGACAGTTCGCAATGCAGGTGAATGCAGGCACGCCATTCGATGCGTCGCCGGCATCGCGGCGATGCGAGCGACGAAGCAAGCGGCCCTCTACAGGATTGAATGACGGCGCGCTGCACGCACACGATGTGCGTCGTTCGGCAACCATGAATTTCGGTTATTCATGCCGAACGAAAAAATTAACGGTTCGTAATAACGGGATTATCGGCACGCATTTTGACGATGAATCATTGATCCTGATCGCGCATGAATCGAGGTGAACGATGAAGGTTGCCAACGACAGCGATGCAATGTGGGAACTGAACATGTCGTATCTCTGGCTTGCGCAGCGACTGCTGCAGTCGGATCGCGCAACCGGCATGTTCCGCCTGGGTGTGACCGCCGATGTCGCCGCCGCGCTGGCCGCGCTGTCGATGAAGCACATGAACGAGCTCGCGTCCGCGGGGCAGTTGATCTGCGCATTGCGGCCGGGCCGCTACGGTGTGCTGTCGGCACTGACCCGCGCGACGCCGCCGGTCGATCTCGTGCGCGTGCACACCGCGATGGTGCTGGCCGGCCTTGCGCTACCCGACGAGGAAACATCGTGAACGGCCGGGCAGGGCGACATGGCCTCGCGGACGACGCGCAACTGACGATGCACGCGGCGGCGCTGATCCGGCTCGGCGCGCGGCTGCAGATGCTGGAAATCGAGTGCGGATTGCCGCGCGACCGGCTCGTGCGGCTGTATCGCGAAGTGCGCGGCGTGGCCGCGCCGAAGGGGTTGCTGCCGTCGTCGATCGACTGGTACATGACGTGGTTCGCGAACCTTCATGCATCGCTGTTCCACAGCATCTATCGCTTCCTGCGCAACCAGGCGGGCTGCACGCGACTCGAGGCGCTCGTCAAGGCCTATACGCTGTATGCCGAACAGGGCGATGCCGCGTGCCGCGCGTTGCCGCTGGACCTGACACGCGCCTGGATGCTGGTGCGCTTCGTCGACGCCGGGGTGCTCGACATCGCCCGATGCCGGGATTGCGGCGCGGCGTTCATCACCTACCGCCACGCGCTGCGCCGGCATCCCGTGTGCGTCGCCTGCCGGCTGCCGGCGCGTGCCGGCAAGCGCGCGGTCGCGACGTCGCCGCGCGCGGAGCCCGACACGCGTCATGCGCGACGGCACGACGCACAGGTTGCCGTCGCGTCCTGTCGCGGCAGCGGGAGCGCCGTGGACGATTCATCGGGAGAATGGTGTGCGATCTAGCGGGGCGAGGGCGGCCGCGGCAGGGCCCACGCGGTCCGCGGCGCAT
This sequence comes from Burkholderia sp. AU6039, assembly GCF_002223365.1. NCBI lineage: Bacteria > Pseudomonadati > Pseudomonadota > Betaproteobacteria > Burkholderiales > Burkholderiaceae > Burkholderia > Burkholderia sp. AU6039. The sequence goes on along the minus strand of NZ_NKFK01000007.1, from coordinate 718,367 downwards.
GACGCCGGCCAGCACCTCGCGTCGGCCGGGGCGGCGCGTTCGTCCGATGGAGAAGGCTGTGCGCATCCTGTGCGCATCGAGCCGGCATCGTGAACCTCCGCGGCCTCTCCATCCGGCAGCGAATGCGGGCCGGCTTCGTGCTCGTCGTGATGCTGACGGCAGTCGCGTGCGGCACGAATCTGTGGGAAAGCTATCGGCAGTATCGGCGGGGGATGCTCGACCTGCGCGATTTCGCGCTGGTCGAGTGCGTGATGATCGCGTCGAACCGGATCTCGGCCGAACGCTGGCCCGCCAACCGGTTGCTGGCGCTGCGGCGGCGCGATTCGGCCAAGGAGGCGCAGGCCGTGCGCGATGCGCGCGCGCAGACGGACCAGGCGCTCGATGCGCTGCGAGACGACCTCACGCGGGCGGAGGCGCTCGGGGCATCCGAGCGCGGGGCCGCGCTGCACGCGCTCGCGTCGCTACGCGCCGGGCTGGCCGGCGCGCGCGGCGAAGTCGATGCGCTCGCCGCGCGGCCCGCGGCGGCGCGTGCGACGTGGCAGGTGCAGGCCGCGCAGGACCGCATGTTCGCGGCCGCCGACGATCTGGCGGCGCTGACCGGCGTCGTGATGGCCGGGACGGCGATGCGTCATCCGGACACGGCCGGCGCGCTGGTCCTCGCGCGCCTGCTGGGCGACCTGCGCGAATACACCGGCCGGCTGGGCGCGCTGTTCGTCGCGCCGCTGGTGAGGAATGAGGCGCTCGACAACGACCGGCTGGCGCGCATCCTCCAGATGCGCGGGCGCATCGTGCAGCTCCGCGCACTGATCGCCGGCGCGATCGCACCGGCGCTCGAGGACGCGACGCTGTCGAATGACCTGGCCCGGCTGAACGACACGATGGACGGCAGCTTCCTGCCGCTCGTGGCCGCGACGCTTCGCGCAGGGCGCACGGGCACCTATGCGATGAACGCGGAGGATTTCGCGTCGCGGATCATGCGCGACCTCGACGCAGCGGCGCGGTTGCGCGACCACGTGCTCGACCTCACGCGGGCGCGCGCGGTGGCGCTGCGCGATGCGGCGCGCGTCCGGATGACGCTGTCCGGCGCCGAGGCGGCGTGTTGCATCGCGATCCTGTTCCTGCTCGTGCGCGGCACGCAGCGGACGCTGTCGAAACCGCTCGATGCGCTGAGCCGGCGCATCGTCGCGTTGAGCGAGGGCGACGTATCGCCGATCGTCCGGATTCCGGGCACGAGCCCCGAGATCGCGCACGTGAACGATGCACTGGACGCGCTGCGCGGCGCCTACGTCCATCGCACGCTGCTCGAGCGGCAGCGCAACGACATGCTGACGCTGTTCTCGCACGACATGCGTGCGCCGCTCACGTCGGTCATCGTGCTGGTGAACGCGCCTGCCGCGTGCCCGCCCGACTGCGCGCTGCGCGAGCGTCTTCACGAGATCGGCGGGCTGGCGCGTCATACGCTCGCGATGGCGGACGGTTTCGCGCAGGTGTCGCGGGCCGAGGCGGGCGAGTACGCGTCGGAGCTCGTCAACGTGGCCGACCTGATGAATCACGCACGCGACGAAATCTGGCCGCGCGCGCGGGACAAGCACATCGCGATCGAGGACGTCCCGTCGTGCGACGACGCGCTCGTGCACGGCGATCCGGCGCTGCTGTCGCGTGCGCTGGTCAATCTGCTGGGGAACGCGGTCGACTACAGCGCGGCGCATACCCGCATCGCGTGCAGCGTCGAACTGGCGGACGACGGTGCTTCGGTACGCTGCGTGATTCGCGATGACGGCTACGGGATCGCGGCCGAGGATCAGGCGCGCCTGTTCGAGCGTTACCGGCGCTTTCGTCTGCCGGGACAGCCCGACACGAAGGGTGTCGGGCTCGGCATGGCGTTCGCGAAGGCGGTCGTCGACCGGCACCGCGGCGAGATCCACGTGCGCAGCGCCCCGTGGCGGGGCACGACCGTGACGATCACGCTGCCCGTGGCCGGCGTAGCCGGCCACGCGCACGACCCGGGCAGGGCGATGTCGGCCGAACCGGTGCCGGGATGATGCGTGGCGGCGGGACGCCGCACGCCGTGCACCCGGTGGTGTCTTCCCGCAGCCGCACGCGGCGATGTTCGATGGCGCGTGAAGTTGGTACGATCGCGCGTATCGTTCACGCCGGCGCCGCAAGCCGCCGGCCATCGGTCGCGCGGCCGCCCGGCAGCGCGGCCCCGTTCGGGAGAAGCGGTTCATGCTGCAGGCGTTCGCGGTCTTGCTGACCTTCCAGTGTCTCGGGGAAGGCGTGTCCTACCTGTTCGGCCTGCCGGTGCCGGGCCCCGTGATCGGCATGCTGCTGCTGTTCGGCTTCGTGATGCTGCGCCCGCAAGTGGCCGACGCGATCGAGCCGACCGCGCTCGAACTGCTGCGCCACCTGTCGCTGCTGTTCGTGCCGGCCGGCGTCGGCATCATGGTGTCGGCCGACCGCGTGCGCGGCGATGCGGTCGCGGTCGTCGTCGCGCTGGCGGTGAGCACCACGCTCGCGATCGCGGTGACCGCGCTCGTCACGCGCGCGCTGCTGCGGCGCCAGCGGCGCGCGGGCGGCGCGGCGGAGGGCACGCGATGACGGCCTTCCCGACACTCGGCGCGATCTGGGTCTATCTCGCCGCGACCCCGCTGCTGGGCCTGACCATCACGCTGATCGCCTATCTGTTCGCGCAGGCCGTCTATGCGCGGGCGCGCTTCAACCCGCTCGCGAACCCGGTGCTGATCGCGGTCGCGCTGATCGTCGTGCTGCTGACGATCACCCGCACGCCGTATCCGACGTATTTCGAAGGCGCGCAGTTCGTCCACTTCCTGCTCGGCCCCGCGACCGTCGCGCTCGCGCTGCCGCTGTACCGCCAGTGGTCGAAGCTGCGGCGCGCCGCGGTGCCGCTGCTGGTCGGCCTGCTCGCGGGTTCGCTGACCGCGATCGTGTCGGCGGTGGGCATCGCGGCGCTGTTCGGCGCGTCGCACCAGACGATCGCGTCGCTTGCACCGAAATCGGCGACGACGCCGATCGCGATGGCCGTCGCGGCCGAAATCGGCGGGATTCCGTCGCTCACCGCCGTGCTCGTGATCTCGACCGGGATTTTCGGGGCGGTGTGCGCACGCGGGATCCTCAATGCGCTGCGGGTCGACGAACCGGCCGTGCGCGGCTTCGCGCTCGGCGTCGCGTCGCACGGGATCGGCACCGCGCGCGCGTTCCAGGTCAGCGAAGAGGCCGGCGCGTTCGCCGGGCTCGGGATGGGACTGAACGGCGTGCTGACGGCCTTCGTCGTGCCGATCCTGCTGCCGGTGCTGTCGCGCTGGATCTGAGCGCCGGCCGGGCCGGGTTATCGGTTTCCCTGATGGCGCCGGCGCGGCGTCGAAACGACGGTGCACGCCGTATGCATGTATCGTGGCCGTTATCAGGAGAATTCAGGAACGCACACGGACAACGGAATACTGATCGGCTAACGTTGCAACGGCGCCGATGTCGCAAGCGGTCGCGTGCGCGCCGGTGTTCGACCCACTATCAACAATCGACAAGGAGATCCGGCCATGAAGCAGTCTCGCGTGGTATCGGTGGCAGTAGCAGTAACGGCGTCGTTCGGTCTGCTGTTGACCGCCGCGCCGGCGGCATACGCGCAGGATCCGGCGTCCGCGCCGACGCAGAAGCAGCTCGACAAGGCGCAGAAGAAGGCGGCCCGCAAGGCCGCCCGGGCGCGGCATGCGTCGGACCTGAAGGCGATCGGCACGGGCAGCGGCTACCGGTTGACCAACGACCAGAGCAACTATCCGCAGAACGCCGCGCAGAAGGCGCCCGCGACGAAGGCGGCGCCGGCCGCCCCGGCATCGGGCCAGTAACGGCCGGAACCTCGGCACAGCGCGAACGGCGCCGGATCGACCGGCGCCGTTCGCGCATGTGCGGGGCGGCCTGAACCGCCGGGCCGCCGCGTTAGGACGCGAGCTTGCTCGCGATTTCCGCGACGTGCTTGCCCTGGTAGCGCGCGATGTCGAGCTCGTTCGCGCTCGGCTGGCGGCTGCCGTCCGCGCCCGCGAGCGTGGTCGCGCCGTACGGCGTGCCGCCGGTGATTTCGTTCATGTTGACGAGGCCGCTGCAGGCGTACGGCACACCCACGATCACCATCCCGTGGTGCAGCAGCGTGGTGTGGAACGACGTGATCGTCGTTTCCTGGCCGCCGTGCTGCGTGCCGGTCGACGCGAACACGCTGCCGATCTTGCCGACGAGCGCGCCCTTCATCCACAGGCCGCCGGTCTGGTCGAGGAACGTGCGCATCTGGCCGGCCATGTTGCCGAAGCGGGTCGGCGTGCCGAAGATGATCGCATCGTAGTCGGCGAGTTCGTCCACCGTGGCGACCGGTGCGGCCTGGTCGACCTTCACGCCGATCGCGCGGGCCTGGTCGACGGGAATCGTTTCCGGCACGCGCTTGAGCGTGACCTCGACGCCGGCCACCGATTTCGCGCCTTCCGCGATGTGCTGCGCCATCGTTTCGACGTGCCCGTAGGACGAGTAGTAAAGAACGAGTACCTTGGCCATGTTGCGAATCTCCGATTAAAAGGGCCCCGCGTTCAGCGGGGCCCGGTTTCCCGAACGGGCGTCATGCCCATTCGGCCGTTACTTCGACCGGACGCAGGTCGAACACCAGCACTTCGGCATCCTTCCCGTCGGCGAACGTCAGCGCCTGTTCGTCGCGGATGCGCACGCCGTCGCCTTCGCCGAGCGTCACGCCGTTGACCGTCACGCTGCCGCGTGCCACGTGCACGTAGGCAAAGCGGTTCGGCGCCAGTTCCAGCGTCGCGCGTTCATCGCCGTCGAACAAGCCCGCGTAGATCCGCGTGTCCTGCCGGATCTTCAGCGAACCGGCGTCGCCGTTCGGCGAGACGACGAGGGCGAGCTTGCCGCGCTTGTCGTCGGCCGTGACGTTCGTCTGCTGATAACGCGGCTCGGCACCCTTTTCGGCCGGCCCGACCCAGATCTGCAGGAAGTGGACCGGCAGTTCCGGCGAGTGGTTGAACTCGCTGTGGCGCACGCCGGTGCCGGCGCTCATCAGCTGCACGTCGCCCGGCACGATCACCGAACCGGTGCCCATCGAGTCCTTGTGTTCCAGCGCGCCGTCGAGCACGTACGACAGGATTTCCATGTCGCGGTGCGGGTGCGTGCCGAAGCCGCGACCCGGGGCGACGCGGTCGTCGTTGATCACCAGCAGGTCGGAGAAGCCGACTTGCTTCGGATCGTAGTAGTTCGCGAACGAAAACGTATGACGGGAGCTGAGCCAGCCATGCTCCGCACGGCCACGTTGGTTTGCTGCACGGATTTCGATCATGATTTTTGTTCCTCAAGACGCCGGACCTCGGAAGTGGGCCCGGCCGTTCGTTGAGATGAATCTTAGGTCAATCGATTTGACAAATAAATGGCTGTAGAGATAATGACTGTCGCTATGGAGTGGACAATATGGAATTGAACGATCTCAGGATCTTCGTCGCGACGGTCGATGCGGGCAGCTTCACGGCGGCGGCCGACCAGCTGATGCTGTCCAAGCAGTTCGTCAGCCGGCGCACGATGGCGCTGGAGGCGTCGCTCGGCGTGCGGCTGCTGCACCGGAACACGCGCAATCTCGCGGTGACCGAATCGGGTCAGGAGTTCTATGCGCGGGCGCAGCGGATCCTCGCGGAGATCGCCGACGCCGAGCAGGCGATGTCGGTGCGCAGCACCGAGCTGCACGGGTCGCTGAAAATCAGCGCGCCGCTGTCGTTCGGGATCACCCACGTGTCGCCGCTGATCGCCGAATTCCTGTCCGCGCACCCGGCCGTGCGGCTGAACCTCGACCTGACCGACCGGCGCGTCGACCTGATCGGCGAGGGCTTCGATCTCGTGCTGCGGATCGGCTCGCTCGAGGATTCGACGCTGATCGCGCGCCCGCTCGGCGCGTGGCGAATGGTCGCGTGCGCGAGCCCCGCCTACCTGAAGCGGCAGGGCACGCCGCAGACGCCGGCCGACCTCGCCGGCCATACGTGCGTGCTGTACGGGCGCGAGCGGCGCATCGGCTGGGAATTCCGGGTCGACGGCGCGGCGCGCACGTTCGACGTGCAGGGGCCGCTCGTCGCGAACAACGGCGAGGTGGTGCGCGACGCGGCGATCGCGGGGCTCGGCATCGCGCTGCTGCCGGATTTCATCGTCGGCGGGGCGCTCGACAGCGGCGCGCTCGTGCCGGTGCTCGACGCGTACGCGCCGTCGCCGATCACGCTCAATGCGGTGTTTCCGCAGCATCGGGAAGGGTTCGTCACGCTGCGCACGTTCATCGGGTTTCTCGCGGAACGCCTCGGCGACGCGGCGCCGGCCGCGAAGGGCGGGGCGGGCCGGGCGCGGTAGCGGGCCGGTTTGCGGGGAATAGGGGTGCTATTCTCCGCATGATTTGCGGAGAATATTGAGTCATGCGGTGAATCGGTGAGATAATCTCCGCATCATGAGCGGAGATTACACCTACATCTGGGAGTCGGCCGACTGGCCCGCGTGGCGCTTCGACCTCCCTGCACTGGCGACGCCACTCGCCGACGTCAGCCGGGCGCAAGGCATGCTGGCCGGGCGGCTGGCGGATGTCGGCCTGGCGCTGCGCGACGAGGCCAGCCTCGCCGCGTTGACGGAGGACGTCGTCAAGACCAGCGCGATCGAGGGCGAAAGCCTGAACGTGGCGTCAGTCCGGTCGTCGATCGCGCGCCGGCTCGGGGTCGATATCGGCGCGCTGGCGCCGGTCGATCGTCACGTCGAGGGCGTGGTCGACATGGTGCTGGACGCGACCGCCCACGCGGCGGCACCGGTCACGGACGCCCGTCTGTTCGGGTGGCATGCGGCGCTGTTTCCGACCGGCTATTCGGGGATGTCGCGGATCACGGTCGGCGGCTGGCGCACCGACGCCACCGGGCCAATGCAGGTCGTGTCCGGCCCGATCGGGCGGCAGCGCGTGCATTTCGAGGCGCCGCCCGCCGCGCGCCTCGCCGGCGAGATCGCCCGCTTTCTCGCGTGGCTCAATGCGGAGCCGGTCGAGCCGTTGCTGATCCGGGCCGGCCTCGCTCACCTGTGGTTCGTCACGCTCCATCCGTTCGATGACGGCAACGGCCGGATTGCACGCGCGCTCGGGGATCTGGTCCTCGCGCGCGCCGACCGCAGTCCGCAGCGCTTCTACAGCCTGTCGGCGCAAATCCAGCGCGAGCGCAACGCGTATTACGACGTGCTGGAGCGGACGCAGCGCGGCTCGCTCGACGTCACGGAATGGCTCGCGTGGTTCCTGACCGCGCTCGGCAGGGCCATCGACCACGCGCACACGACGCTCGACGCGGTGCTGGTCAAGGCGCGCTTCTGGCAGCGCTGCGCGGGTTTCGCGATGAACGAACGCCAGGTGAAGGTCATGAATCGCCTGCTCGACGGCTTCGAGGGGAAGCTGACCTCCACCAAGTGGGCGGCGCTCGCGAAGTGCTCGCAAGACACCGCGCTGCGCGACATCACGGAGCTCGTCGAGCACGGCGTGCTGCGTCGCTCGTCGTCCGGCGGCCGAAGCACGAGTTACGAGCTGATGCCGGTTAGCGGCTGACGCCGGCCCGGGTCATGACCGGTGGGCGCTGGCCGCGACGGAGCGCAGTCGGGTTGCCGCGTTGCCGCGTTGACCGGGCCGCGCCGGGCAATGGACCACTGGCCCAAGCGATTGCCCGCGTCTGGCACTATCCCGCGCCTTTTTGTCTTCGAATACTGGATTCGAGCCCGGATGTCGTACAGGCGACATCCGCCGCCCCCGCGTACGCCCCTTCCGTACGAACCCGCTTTCAAGGAGACACGCATGCTCAGGTACCTGATCGGCATCGGTATTCCGTATCTCGGCGTGATCGGCGTGCTGCCCTGGGCGGCTGCGCAGGATCGCTACGTGCTGGGCGTGCCGTTCATCTTCATGTGGATTTTCGCGTGGTTCGTGCTGACGTCCGGCTGCCTGTTCGCATGCTGGATGCTGTTCGACCGCCGCGCGAGCGGCGCTGCCTAGCGCACGCATCCGCTTCTCGCGGACCGCCGGCCGCCCGCGCTTTCCGGCGAACCCTACGCATTCCTTTCCTTCGCAGAGGTGCGCATGTCCACGGTCGTCTTCGCCGCGCTGATCGCGCTGTCGCTCTATCTCGCCATCCGATCCGGCCGCGGCCGCGGCAAGCAGAGCGTGCATGACTTCTTCGTCGCGTCGCGCCAGTTCGGCACGGCGCTCGTGTTCTTCCTGACCGCCGGCGAGATCTACAGCATCGGCACGATGGTCGGCTTCCCTGGCGGCATCTACGCGAAAGGGCCGACCTACGGCGTGTGGTTCCTCGGCTACATCCTGCTCGCCTACCCGATCGGCTATTTCGTCGGCCCGAAGATCTGGGAGGCCGGCAAGCGCCACAACGCGATCACGCTGCCCGACCTGTTCAAGGGCCACTACCGCAGCCGCGGGCTCGAGCTGGTCGTTGCGTGCGCATCGATCCTGTTCCTGATCCCGTGGGGGCAGCTGCAGTTCACCGGCCTCGTCGCGGCGCTCAAGGGGCTCGGCTGGCACGTCGAGCCGCTGTACCTGATCCTCGTGTGCGCGGCGCTCGCGTTCACCTATATCGCGATCTCCGGCGTGCGCGCATCGGCGTACATCGCGATCCTGAAGGACATCCTGATGCTGCTCGCGATCGTCGTGACGGGCGTGGCCGTCGCATGGCAGGTGGGCGGCGTGCATCCGGTGTTCGACGCCGCGAGCCGGCAGGTCAGCAACACGATGAGCGGATCGCAGCTGCGCTTCTCGATGAGCACGATGCTGTTCCAGTCGCTCGGCTTCTACCTGATGCCGTTCGCCGCGCAGAATTTCTTCACCGCGCGCGGGCCGCACGCGATCCGGCGCACGCAGGTCGTGATGCCGCTGTACATGCTGATGTATCCGTTCCTCGTGATCGCGTCGTACTACGCGATCACCGCGAACCTGACGCTCGCGTCGCCGAACGACGCGTTCTTCGCCGCCGTCACGCACCTGCTGCCCGGCTGGCTGATCGGCCTCGTCGCGGCCGGCGCCGCGCTGTCGGGGCTGCTCGTGCTGGCCGGCATCTGCCTCGCGATCGGGCCGATCGTCACGCGCAACCTGATGCCGAACCTGCCCGAGTCGCGCCAGAAGCGTGCGGCGAAATACGTGATCGTCGGCTACCTGCTGCTGTCGATCGCGACCACGATGCTCACGCCGAACCTGATGCTCACGCTGATCAACACCACGTACTACGGCGTCACGCAGTTCCTGCCGGGCGTGCTGATCCTGCTCGCGGGGCGCCGCGTGCGGCCTGTCGCGGTCGGGGCCGGGATGATCTGCGGCCAGGTGCTCGCGATGATCTTCTACGTGCTCCATGTCGACTTTGGCGGCATCAACCTCGGCCTCGTGTGCCTCGTCGTCAACGTGCTCGTCGTCGCGGCCGTGCATGTGATGCTGCATGGCCGTCCCGTGAAGCAATACGCCGTATCCTGACGCATCGGCGTTCCGCCGCAAGGAGAACCGCATCCCATGCCAGCATCCGCAACCCCGGCCGCACCCGTGACGGTGTTCACGGCGCGCCGCATCCTGACGATGAACCCGGCGCAGCCGTCGGCCACGCACGTCGCCGTGCGCGACGGCCGCATCCTCGCGGTCGGTGACGCCGCCGACGCGGCCACGTGGCACGCGCGGTTCGGCGCGTGCACGACCGACGACACGCTGCGCGACAAGGTACTGATGCCGGGGCTCGTCGAAGGGCATTGCCACCTGATGGAAGGCGCGATGTGGGACGCCGTGTACGTCGGCTACTACGACCGGCGCGGCCCCGACGGCACGCTGTGGCCGGGGCTGCGCTCGCTCGACGCGGTGCTCGAACGGCTCGCGGAAGCCGAGCGCGCGATGACCGACGACGGGCCGCTGCTCGCGTGGGGCTTCGATCCGATCTTCTTCGGCACCGCGCGGTTGACCGCGCACGAACTCGACCGCGTGTCGGCGCAGCGGCCGATCGCGATCCTGCATGCGAGTGTGCACCTGATGAACGTGAACGGCGCGATGCTCGCGCGCGCCGGCATCGACGAGGACACCGACATCGACGGCGTGACGCGCGATGCCGACGGCCGCCCGACCGGCGAGCTGCAGGAGTTCGCGGCGATGCTGCCGGTGTATCAGACGATCGGCGGCAAGCTCGCGATTTCCGCGAGCGAGAAGCCGCACGCCGTCTGGAACTTCGGGCGCGTCGCGCAGCTCGCGGGCGTGACGACGGCCACCGATCTCGTCAACGACCTGTCGGCCGACGGCAACCGCACGCTGCGCGAGGTCACCGCCGATTCCGATTACCCGGTGCGGATCGTGCCGGCGTTCGCGCCGCAGCGCAATCCGGCGCGCTCGGCCGACAGCGTGCTCGCGGAGATCGAGCGCAATACCGACAAGCTGCATTTCGGGCCGGTGAAGTTCATCGTCGACGGCTCGATCCAGGGCTTCACCGCACGTGTGCGCTGGCCCGGCTACGCGGGCGGGCAGCCGAACGGGCTGTGGCTGATTCCGCCCGCCCAGCTCGTCGACGTGTTCGAACCGTTTCATCGCGCGGGGCTGCAACTGCACGTGCATACCAACGGCGACGAAGCGACCGACGTCGTGCTCGACGCGATGGCGACGCTGCTCGCGCGCCATCCGCGCCCCGATCATCGCCATACGCTGCAGCATTGCCAGATGGCGGACGTCGCGCAATTGAAGCGCGTTCGCGCGCTCGGGATGTGCGTGAACTTCTTCGCGAATCATCTGTACTACTGGGGGGACGCGCATTACAGGCAGACCATCGGCCCCGATCGCGCGAACCGGATGGATGCGGCAGGCTCGGCGCAGCGGCTCGGCATTCCGTTCGCCTTGCATTCGGATGCGCCGATCACGCCGCTCAATCCGCTGTTCACCGCATGGTGCGCGGTGCAGCGCGAGACGGCGTCCGGGCGCGTGCTCGGCGAAGGCGAGCGGCTTGCGGTTGACGACGCGCTGCATGCGATCACGCTCGGCGCGGCCTATACGTTGCGGATGGATCATCTCGTCGGCAGCATCGAGATCGGCAAGTTCGCGGATTTCGCGGTGCTCGATGATGATCCGTCGGTCTGCGCACCCGCACGTTTGAAGGAGCTCGCCGTGTGGGGCACCGTGCTCGGCGGGCGCGTGTTCCGGTCGCCGCGATGAGTGCGCAAGGCGACGCCGTCGTGCCCGCCGGGGCTGCGCCCGCACCGATCGACCTCGCGGTGATCGGCGGCTATCTCGGCGCGGGCAAGACGACGGTCGTCAACGCGATCCTGCAGGCGCCGCATGGCCGGCGCATCGCGGTGCTCGTCAACGATTTCGGCGCGGTGAACATCGATGCGCGTCTCGTGCGGGCGCGCGGCGATGACGTGATCGAACTCGACAACGGCTGCATCTGCTGCACGATCGGCGGCGCGCTCGTCGATGCGCTGACGCGCGTCGCGACGCGCGACGTGCGGCCCGACCTGCTGCTCGTCGAAGCGAGCGGCGTGGCCGATCCCGCGAAGATCGCGCAGATCGGGCTGCTGAACGGTGCGTTCCGGCTGACGTCGGTGCTCGTCGTCGCCGACGCGCTCGCGTGGCGCGACACGCTCGCCGATCCGCTCGTCGGCGCGATGGCGCAGCGCCAGCTCGACGGCGCGGGCGCGATCGTCGTGACCAAGCTCGACCGCGTTGCGCCGGAACGGCGCGACGCGGTGCTCGACGACGTGCGCGCGTGGGCGCCGACCGACATCGTCGTCGCCGCGCGCCATGGCGAGATTCCGCTCGCGCTGCTGTTCGATGCGGCGGTGCCCGAGCGTGGCGCGATGCCGGCGGGTTTCGCGCGCTTGCACCGGGCGATTGGACATGACGCGATGCCGGCGTTCGCGAGCGTTACCGTCGCCGCGCCGGACGTGCTCGACAAGGCGCGGCTGCGTGCATGGCTGAAGGCGTTGCCGCGCACGATCCTGCGCGCGAAGGGCATCGTGCGCGTCGCCGATGCGCAGGGCGCGGTCGCCACGCGCGTGTGCCAGGTCGCCGCGCGGCGCATCCGGTTTTCGTCGATGGAAGACGAAGGGCTGGCCGTGCACGAAGGAGACGGCGTGATGGTGTTCATCGGCTTCATCGATGCCGCCGTGGAAGCCGCGTTGCGTGACGGCATCGTGCAATGCAGCGTGGCGACGTCGACGGTTGCGCTGACATCTAACGTCGATTGATCGGCGCCGCGCATTCGGGTTAGGCTTCGGCGAGCAACGGCATGCGCCGCATGCCGGGCCGGGCGTTTTTACCTCGAATGCCGCGTGCAGGTAGCTTCTACAGGCGCGCGATCCAGCGACGATCAAGCCGATGACCCTCCAGAACCAAAAGAATGCGCGCGGGCAAACCGCGATTTCCGCCAGTGCCGTGCGGCACACGCACCTGCGATCCGTCGCGGCCGCCGCGTTGCTGACAATGCTGCCGCTCACCGCGCATGCCGCCGGCTTCGACTGTGCGAAAGCCGCTTCGTCCACCGAGAAGGCAATCTGCGCGGATGCCGCGCTGTCGAAGCTCGATGGCGACCTGGCGACGGCGTGGAAGCAGGCGCTCGCAAAAGGCGGCGATACGGCCGCGCTGAAAGCCGCGCAGCTGAAGTGGCTCAAGCAGCGCGACCGGTGCGGCGGCGACGCGCAGTGCCTCGGCGATCGCTACCGCGAACGGCTCGCGAGCCTGAACGGCAAGCCGCTGGCCGCCGACCGCTGGCAGCAGACGTGGTACATGACGAGCGACAACCCGTCGTTCGGCGGCGAGCTGACGTTCACCGGCACGGCGCCGCGCCTGCATTTCGAGCTGAGCGGCAACAACGGCGCGAATACGGGCGGCCTCGACGGCGACATCATGCTGCACGGCGACAGCGGCACCTACCGCAAGGACAAATGCCGGCTCGATTTCGAACGCAAGGGCGGGCGCATCGGCGTCACGCAACACGGCGCGGATTTTGACTGCGGTGCGGGCTCGGGCGTCTCCTACGACGGCCAATATGTGACCGCGTCGCAGTTCCAGGCCAAACCGGCGGCCGACCTGCTGAGCCTCAAGGTCGTCGACGACGCGACGCAGAACGCAACCGCGCACAAGCTGCTCGGCGCCGATTATCAGACGCTCGTCGACAACGTCAACTACAGCGCCGACGAGAAGGATCTCGACGGGCTGAACGCGCACGTGAATGCGTACTGGGTGCGCGGCATCGCGACGACGAATGCAGCGATCGTGATGCGCCGCGGTAACGACCTGTGGATCGGGCTGCTCGTGTTCGACGCGAAGAACAACGTCCGGATGCGCTATTACACGAACGTGCCGGCGTGGAAGAAAAACGTGCCGAAGACCATCCAGGCGTGGCACGACAAGCTCGACAAGACGCTGCCGGTCGACGTGATGCAGTGACAGGTGGGCCGGGCAGTCGAAGCCGCCCGGCGCATCGTCATTTTTTACGTCCTGCCCGAACCTGCGCCGGCGCCGCAGCCGATTCCCGCGTGCGCAACTCCGGCAGCACCGCATGACCCGGCCCCGTTGCGCCGTTCTCGAGTGCGTCGAGCAACGCCTGCGCGGCCTGGCGCCCGATCGCGTGGGTGTCGACCCACATCGTCGTCAGCGGCGGCTGGATCTCGCGCGCGAGCGCGATGTCGTCGAAGCCGGTGATCGACAATTGCGCGGGCACGTCGATGCCGAGCGCCTGCGCCTCGAGCAACGCGCCCAGCGCGAGCGCGTCGTTGCCGCAGATCACGGCCGTCGGCCGCGTGGCCGCGTCGCTGTCGGCGATCGCGCGCAGGCTCGCCCGCCCGAACGCGATCGTGGCCGCGCCTTCGTGCTGATGGACGGGGCGCACCGCGAGCCCGCGCGCGGCCAGCGTGTCGTGAATGCCGCGCAGGCGCGCCTGCACACGGTCGTTGTCGGCGGACGGCTGCATGATGATCGCGAAATCGCGGTGGCCGAGGTCGAGCAGGTGAGTGGTGAGCTGCGCGAACGCCGCGCGGTTGTCGAAGCCGATGCAGCAGTGCGGGCTGTCGTCGCGATACGCATAGGTGACGACGTACGGCACACGGTGCATCGCAAGCAGTTCGAACAGTTCCGGCGGATACGCTTCGCCGACGAGCGACACGGCTTCCACGCCGCGCGACAGCATCGCGCGCACCTGGTCCAGCGCCTGCGCGGGATCGTAGTTCGAGCAGCCGAGGAACAGCGTGATGCCGTGCTCGGCCATGACCGTCTGCATGCCCGCGACCTGCGATGCGAACACCTGGTCGTCGAGCGTCGGAATGATCGCGCCCGTGATGTGGGTGCGCGTGGACGCGAGCGCGCGGCCCGCCGCATTCGGGATCCAGTTCAGCGCGCGCGCCGCGTCTCGCACGCGCTGCTGCACGTCGGCCGACACCTTGCCGGGATCGTTGTACACGCGCGAAACGGTCGCGGTCGACACGCCAGCCAGCTTCGCGACATCGCCGAGCACCGAGCGGCCGCTGCCGCGGCGCGCGCGGGGCGCGCCGGCGCGGGAAGGGGGCGAGCTCATCGGCTGTCTCCAGGCGTAGCGGCGATGGCAGCGCTACAAGTTGTCAAATGCGTCAATGTTTACCCTCGATTCGTGGTGGCGACGCTTGCATTCTCGCTCGACCCTGTGAGAATGTAAGCGCTATCTTGACGTGCTTACGTATTATGTCAGACCCATATTCTATCCAGATCGTGAAATTTTCATCGACGACGGCCATTCCGGCCTTTTTGTCCGTCGTAAATGTAAGCGGTTACATTCGGAAATGAGAGACACCACTTCCCCGCGCATCGCCGTCGTCGGCAGCGTCAACATCGACCTCGTCACACGCGCGCCGCGCCTGCCGGTGCCGGGCGAGACGCTGCTCGGCACCGATTTCCATACCGTCCATGGCGGCAAGGGCGCGAACCAGGCGGTCGCGGCTGCGCGCCTGGGCGCGTCGGTCGCGATGATCGGCTGCGTCGGCGACGACGCGTTCGGCGCGCGCCTGCACGACGCGCTGTCGGCAGAGGGCATCGACGTGACGCATCTGGCGCGGATCGGCGGCACCGCGACCGGGGTGGCCACGATCACGGTCGACGAGGGCGGCGCGAACAGCATCGTCGTCGTGCCCGGCGCGAATGCGCGCCTCGATGCCGACCGGATCGACGCGGCGCGCGACGCGATCGCCGGGGCGGCGATGCTCGTGAGCCAGCTCGAAGTGCCGGTCGCTACCGTCGCGCGTGCCATCGCCTGTGCCTGCGCGCACCACACGCCGGTGCTGCTCAATCCCGCGCCCGCGCAGCCGCTGTTCGACGCGCTGCTCGCACGGGTCGACTACCTCGTCGTCAACGAAACCGAGGCCGAGTCGCTGACCGGCATCGCCGTCGGCGACGATGCGTCCGCCGTGCGCGCCGCCGATGCGCTGTGCGCGAAGGGCGTGGGCAACGTGCTGGTCACGCTCGGCGCGCGCGGCGTGTGCTGGCGCGGCGGTGCGGGCAACGGCCGCCTGCGGGCGCTGTCGGTGGTCGCCGTCGATACGACCGCGGCCGGCGACACCTTCGTCGGCGGCTTCGCGGCCGCTCGCGCGGGCGGCGCGTCGATGGACGACGCGATCGGCTTCGGCCAGCGCGCCGCCGCGATCAGCGTGACGCGCCACGGCGCGCAGACCTCGATTCCGACGCGCGACGAAGTGGCATGCCTGGAACCTTGAATTCCGCATCAGACGGACAGGCCGGAACCGGCCGATATCACTGACATGGAGACAACCGCAATGAACGAAACCCCGACCGTTCCGCCCGCACCGCCGCGTATCCGGCGCGGGCAACGCATCGCGCTCGCGCTGTTGATGGTGAGCGGCATCGTCAACTACCTCGATCGCGGCACGCTGGCCGTTGCAAGCTCGGCGATCCGCGCCGATCTCGGCCTGTCGCTCGCGCAGATGGGGCTGCTGCTGTCGGCCTTCTCGTGGAGCTATGCGCTGTGCCAGTTCCCGGTCGGCGGGCTGGTCGACCGCATCGGGCCGCGCCGGCTGCTCGGAATCGGCCTGATCGTGTGGTCGATCGCGCAAGCGGCGGGCGGCATCGTGTCGACCTTTGGCTGGTTCATCGTCGCGCGCATCGTGCTCGGCATCGGCGAGGCGCCGCAGTTCCCGTCGGCCGCGCGGGTGGTGAGCAACTGGTTTCCGCTGCGCGCACGCGGCACGCCGACCGGCATTTTCAACGCCGCGTCGCCGCTCGGCACCGCGCTCGCGCCGTTGCTGCTGTCGATCCTCGTCGCGTCATTGGACTGGCGCTGGGCGTTCATCGCGACGGGCGCAGCCGGTCTCGTCGTCGCCGTCGTCTGGTTCGCGCTGTATCGCGATCCGGTGCGCGCGCAACTGACTGCCACCGAGCGCAACTACCTCGACGCCGACGCGCAAAGCACGGTCGCGGCACCGAAACTGACGTTCGCCGAATGGCGCGGCCTGTTCTCGCACGGCACGACCTGGGGGATGCTGATCGGCTATTTCGGTTCCGTGTACCTGAACTGGGTGTACCTCACCTGGCTGCCGGGCTACCTGACGATGGAGCGGCACATGAGCCTGATCCGCACCGGCTTTGCCGCGTCGGTGCCGTTCCTGTGCGGATTCGTCGGCTCGCTGCTGGCCGGCTGGCTGTCGGACCTGGTCACGCGCCGCAGCCGTTCGCCGGTCGTGAGCCGGCGCAATGCGGTGGTGGTCGCGATGCTCGGGATGGTCGCGTTCACGATTCCCGCCGCGCTCGCGCAGAGCAACACGGTGGCGCTCGCCTGCATTTCGGTCGTGATCTTTCTCGCCAACGCGGCGTCGGCCTGCTCGTGGGCGCTCGCGACGGCAGCCGCGCCGCCGAGCCGCATTGCGTCGCTCGGCGCGATCCAGAATTTCGGCGGTTTCATCGGCGGCGCGCTCGCGCCGATCCTGACGGGCATCATTGCGCAGAAGTGGTCATTCGTGCCGGCGCTGCTGACGGCCGCGGCGATCGCGTTCGCGGGCGCGATGGCGTACCTGCTGCTGGTGCGCAAGCCGATTCCCGAGCAGGCCGCGAACGCCGCGCCCGGGCCGTTGCCGGCCTGAGCACGCGGCATGCGCCACGCATTCACTGAAGCAAGGAGAAACAGATGCAACACCCGCAGCAATCGAACGTGACCATCGAGGGCATCGTCCCGGTGATGCTGACGCCGTTCGACGACGCCGGCGCGATCGACTACGCCGGGCTCGAGCGGCTCATCGAATGGTATCTGGCGCACGGCGCCGATGCGTTGTTCGCGGTCGCGCAGTCGAGCGAGATGCAGTTCCTGAGCCTGGCCGAACGCGCGGAACTCGCGCGCTTCGTGGTCGAGCGGGTGGCCGGGCGCGTGCCGGTCGTCGCGTCCGGGCACATCAGCGACGATCTCGACGCGCAGGCCGATGAGCTGTGCGCGGCGGCCGAATCGGGCGCGCAGGGCGTCGTGCTCGTGACCAATCGACTCGATCCGCAGCGCAAGGGCAGCGCCGCGCTGCTCGACCATCTGCACCGGCTGCTCGCGCGCTTGCCGTCGGATCTGCCGCTCGGGCTGTACGAGTGCCCGGCGCCTTACCGTCGGCTGCTGTCGGATGACGAACTGCGTGCGTGCATCGACACGGGCCGGTTCGTGATGCTCAAGGACGTGAGCTGCGACCTGGAGACGGTGAAGCGGCGCGTCGCGCTCGCCGAGGGCTCGCCGCTGAAGATCCTCAACGCGAACGCCGCGATTGCGTGGGACGCGATGAAGGCGGGGTCCGCCGGCTTCAACGGTGTGTTCACCAACTTCCATCCGGACCTGTACCGGTGGTTGCGCACGCAAGGGGCGTCGAATCCGGCGCTGGCCGACGAGCTATCGACGTTCCTCGTCGTGTCGGCGGTGTCGGAAGCGCTGGGGTACCCGGCGCTCGCGAAGCTCTATCACCAGCGAATCGGCACCTTCGCGTCGATCCGTTGCCGCGTGATCGACTACGACGTGCGTGAGCGGTTCTGGGCGCTCGATGCGGTGCTCGACAAGATCGTGGCCGGAACCGAGCATTTCCGGCGAAGGATCGCCGCGTAATCGGGCGCGTGCGGCCGTCCGGGGTTGACGGTGCGGGACGGGGAACCGAACCCGGCGCATGCTCGCGCACTGCCGGGCGGGCGTGAGTGAGGCTTCCACGCGGGACACCGTGCGCGGCGGCGCGAGCCGGTCGATCCATTGACCGGCTCGCGCCGCGATGATCGTCAATCGGCCCGGACGCTCTTCACTTGTTCGCCAGCGTGCCGTTGCTGTTGGCCCCGCCGAACAGCCGCGTCAGGTACTGCGTGTTCGAGTTCATCTTGGCCATCAGCGCGTTGAGTGCCGTGAACTGCGCCTGGTACTGCTTGGTCAGTTGCGCGGCGTAGTCGGCCAGATTCGTCTGTTGCTGCGTGACGCGCTTCAGGTCGGCGCCCAGCGCGTTCGTGCGCAGGTCGATCATCCCGCCCCGCTTCGTGAAGGTCGCGATCTGGTCGGTCAGTTGCTTGCCTACCCCGTTCGTCGGGTTGAACAGGTGCGCGACCCCCGACGGGTTGTTGGTCAGCGCACTGTCGAGCTTCGCGCTGTCGGCCCTCAGCGTGCCATCCTTCTCGAGCGAGACGCCGATCGCTGCCAGGTTCGTGTGCCCGTCGCCGTTCTTGTTGGGAACGCCGCGCGCGATGGTCGACGCGAGGGCGTTGCGGATCGTGTGCAGCGTCGAGTCGCCGATCAGCGCGCCCTGCGCGCTCGCCCCCGGCGTGTAGCTCGACAGCGCGCCCATCGTCTTGACGACGGCGTTGTACTGGTTCACGAAATTCGTGATCGTGGCCGCCTGCGACTTCGTGTCGGGGCTGATCGTCAGCGTCTGCGTATCGGTTGCGCTGACCGCAGCCGCCGACAAGTTCAGCGTGACGCCGTTCAGCACGCCCGACACCGAGTTGCTCGCGCTGGTCGACGCGATGCCGCTGACCGTGAACTTCGCGTCCTGCGCGACGGCGCTTTGCCGCCACGCGGCCGCGCTGTTCGCCGAGTCGATCTTCGACGGGCCGCCCTTCGTGTCGGCCGTCGACGTGACGCCGAGGTTCGACAGCCCGTTGTCGTTGGCCACGTTGCCGACCGCGACGCTGATCGTGCTCGCCGAGCCCGTCTTCGACGACGCGAGCACGAGGTGCGCGCCGTCGGTGCCGTTGATGACCGTCGCGCTGACCCCCGGGTTGTTCGATGCGGAGTTGATTGCGGCCGCGATGCCTGACAGCGTGTTGTTCGTGCCGTTGACGTCGACTTTGAACGACTGGTTGCCGAGCGACAGCGTCAGGGTGCCGGTGCCGAGCGCCTTCTTCCCGTCGAAGCCCGACGAAGCCAGCGCCTGCGCGGTCGCGATCTGCGTGACGCCGACCGTGTAGGTGCCGGCAACCGCGCCTGCACCCGGCGTCGCGGTCAGGCCCTTGCCGCTCGCGACCGCGGTGAACGTCGACTGCAGCGCGCCATTCGCCAGCGTGGTGAGGCCCGTCTCGAGCGCGCCCAGCGCGGACGACAGCGCGCCGAATGCGGAAATCTGCGTGGTGCCGGTCTGCTGCGACGCGGCGAGCGCCGCGGCCCGGCCCGCCGTCTTCGCGTTCACCAGCGTCGTGACGAGCAAGCCGACATCCATCGACCCATTGCCGGTCGAGCCGTTGATGATCGATTGCGCCGCCTGTTGCAACAGGCTGTTCGCGTTCGCGCTGCTGTTCACAGACATGTTCGTTGCCATGGGTGGTCTCCGGTTGAAAAGCGATCCCGTGACGAGCGGCTGGCGACGGCCTGCGGGCCGTGTCCGGAGCGGCGCGTTCCGGGAGTCACGGGAATGTCGGGGAAATGTAAGGACGTGCGCTATCGTATATTTAAATCCGTATTTGTTAGTAATTTTTTGTAATGATTGTTGGGAAAAGTGTGAGCGGAAATGCGGTAGTGGAGCGGGATTAAAGGTTTGCGATTTTTTGCCGTAAACGACGCAACATTTTTTATTGTATTTAGTAATTGGTTTTTACTGGAATTGAGAACTTGCCGGGAGCGTGAATGTTCGATCGGTTTTTTCGCTCGCTCGGCTAAACACCGGATCGATCGACAGTGCACGGAAGGTGTTCTTCCCGGCAGCTATCGGGCTGAAACCCTTGCCCACGGGACGGCATCCGCCGCGGACGACATCAACCCGCTTGCCCGTGAAACGTTTTCGTTTGCCAAAACGCATTTCCAGGCCGGACGTCTTTGCCCCAAACGGAGGGCCTTCGCCGATGGGAAAGAAAGTCGAGTTTGTAAATTAATTCACTGATGGCAGGTTTGTACACATAACGTATCGTCTAACCGTGATTGCGATATTTCGATGTGGCCTGTGAGCGCGAATTGGCGCTTCAATATCGACTGGATACGGAGGCGGGATATGAGTGGGCGGTTTTCATGTCCTTGAAACACAACGGCAGATTCATTTGATCGGATTGATGGCTGCTGCGTGCGGCCTTGTTTCGCGCGATTGTCCACTAAAGTGTGACGGCGAATCTTGTTTTGACGGATTGATGATTCTCGGGGAGACAGTAGACTGCACCCGTGCTTCGCCAGAACCGATCCGGGGCGCGCCGGGAACGGCGCGACCAGGCGGATTCTTCGGCGGCGGGCCAGCCGGCTTGCTGTCCGAGTGTGCGAGGAGTGGTTCGTTGCCGACCTGGCGCGCCGATCTGGCGCGTATCGGCACCGGACGCATCAAACCGTCAATTCAAGGGTGATTGTCATGCGTTACGTTTCACTGGAGTCGAAGAAGGACGAGCTGTTGCTGGCGGCTCGCGTGCTGTTGATGATCCTGTTCGTGCTGTTCGGCTGGCAGAAGCTGAGCGGCTTCTCGGGCACGGTCGCGTACATGGCGTCGACGGGGAACCCGGCGCCCGAGCTGGCGGCCGCGATCGCGGTGGCGGTCGAGCTGGCCGGTGGCTTGCTGATCGCGATCGGCTTCTATACGCGTCCGCTCGCACTGGTGTTCGCCGCCTATACGCTCGCGACCGCATTGATCGGCCATCGCTACTGGGCGCTGCAGGGGATGGAGCAATACATGGCGATGATCAACTTCTACAAGAACGTGAGCATCATCGGCGGGCTGCTGTTGCTCGCACTGACCGGGCCGGGGCGGTATTCGCTCGACCGGAAGTAACGCGGGACGCGGTTTTCCGCAGAGGTGACGGCCCGGTGCGTGCAAGCGCACCGGGCTTTGCTTTTGGGCGAGGTGCGTGAGGTGGCGCCGCCGCGGATTGCCCGCGCGCGCGGGCGGCCGCGCGGCGTGCCGATGTCGTCGGCAGGACGGGCGTCATCCCGGTGGACGGGGGGCGCCGTGCCGAGCGCCGGCCGCCGGTCGCGGCGCACGTGATGCACGTGATGCACGTGACGCGCGCCCGTCGCGGGGTTGCCGATCTGCCATCACGATGTACTGGCTGTCATACTCGGCTATGCTCCCCGCGACCGTGGCCCGAACGTCGAACGCGACCTCGGGCACTTCCCAGTCACCCGAATCACCGCCCATGCCAAATCCGACCTCGTCGACTGACCTCCCGACCGTCCTCCTCATCGGTGCCGCCGGCCTCCTCGGCCGCGCGGTTGCCGCATCCCTGGCCCGTGAATCGTCGCTGAACCTCGTCGCAACGATCCGGAACCCGCAAGGCGCCGGCGCCAAACGCCTGGCGCTGCCACCGGAAAACCTCGCCGAACTCGACGTCCTCGACGAGCCGGCCCTCGAACACCTCTTCGCCGTCCGCCAACCGGCCGCCGTGATCATCTGCGCGGCCGAACGCCGCCCGGATGTCTGCGAACGCGACCCTGCCGGCGCGCGGGCGATCAACGTCACGGCCCCGGCCCGCATCGGCGCGCTCGCCGCGCGCCACGGCGCATGGACGCTCGGCATCTCCACCGACTACGTCTTCGACGGCAAGGCGGCGCCGTACCGCGAGGACGCCGCACCGAACCCGCTGAACATCTACGGCCGCACGAAGCTGGAAGGTGAGGCGGCCCTGCTCGCCGCGTCGCCGCTGTCGTGTGTGTTGCGCCTGCCGCTGCTCTTCGGCCCGATCGTCGACTGGAGCGAATCGGCCGTCACGAGCCTCGTGCCGGCGATCGTTGCTTCCGCTCGGCCGGGCGCCGACGCGGTCGGCATGGACGCATGGGCGATCCGGTACCCGACGTATACGCCGGATGTCGCGGACGTCATCCGCGACCTGACGCTGCGCCATCTCGCGGGTGCGTCGATCACGGGCCTTCGTCACTGGTCGGGCGAGGAGCCGATGACGAAGTACGACATCGCGCAGCGGATCGCGGCCGCGCTCGGCATCGACGCCGCGCTCAAGCGAATCGACCAGCCGACCGACGCGACACCGCGTCCGTACGACTGCCACCTGGACGCATCGAGCGTGCGCGCCGCGGGGATCGATCACGCGACGCCGTTCGATACCGCGCTGCGCGCCGTGCTGCGCGATGCGCCGCAGGGGCTGTAGGATCGGGCGCCCCGCGCGGCCCGTGCACATGCGCTCATTGCGCCGGCCGCGCCATGAATGCCGTTCGCGACATTGCCGAAGACGTGCACGCATGGCGTCGCGGTGACATCGTGTCTCTTGAATCCGCTGGCGTGCGACGAAACCGGGACCCCCAGGCAACCAGCGGCCCCCATCTTCTTGTCGTCATTGAAGATCATTCAATGGCGAAGCCAATTATCAAGACCGACCGACGTGCGACAGAATGCGTACCAGGCTTTCCAGCATGGACACGAAGCATGCATTTCGACCACGCCACCATCGTTACCGATGACATTGACGGTACACGCCGCTTTTTCGATGAGGTCGTCGGTCTCGATACCGGGCCTCGACCGCCGTTCACGGTGGATGGCTACTGGTTGTACCTCGATAGCCGCCCGATGATTCATGTCACGCGTGCAACGCTACCGGCGCACGCCGGCCGTAGCACGCCGCGCATCGATCACATTGCGCTTCGCGTCGACACACACCGCGAATGGGCGACGTTGATCGATCGACTCTCCGGCAGTCGGATCGACTACTCGCTGAGTGAAGTGCCGTTGTCCAATGAGCTTCAGTTGTTCGTGTCCATTGCCCCGGGGGTTTCCGTCGAATTTGTGACGACGCTCGGAGCGGATGAGCAGCCTGGGATTCCGAACGGATGACCGGATCTGCCGAATCGTCTCGCGAAACCCATGACGCTTGCCGGCTTCGCCGGCGACAGCGGCGATTCGGCGTGGCGGCCGACCATCCTTGGCCGCAAGCGGTATTCAGAACATTTGGTGCGTGCGACGGGCACGGCTTCACGCTCGCGAGCACGCTTTTGATCGGAGGAAGCGAACGATGAAATTCGATGGACAAGACGTGCTGGTGGTCGGCGGAAGCTCGGGAATCGGCGAAGCGGCCGCGCGGGCCTTTGCGGCGGCCGGGGCGAGCGTGACGATCGCGTCGCGCGACGCGGCCAAACTGGCGGCGAGCGCAGCGAGGATCGGTCACGGCGTGCGAACCGGTGTGATGGACACGACCGACGACACGAGCGTACGTGCATTTTTCGAATCGGCGGGCGAATTCGACCACGTTGTCGTGTCGGCCGCGCAGACACCCACGGGGCCGGTGCGTGGTCTCGCGCTCGCCGATGCCTACGCGGCGATGGACAGCAAGTTCTGGGGCGCCTATCGCGTCGCGCGGGCCGTACGCATTCGGCAGGGCGGATCGCTGACGTTCGTGTCGGGCTTCCTGAGCGTGCGGCCGAGCAAGACCTCGGTCTTGCAAGGCGCGATCAACGCGGCGCTCGAATCGCTGGCGCGGGGTCTGGCGCTCGAGCTGTCGCCCGTGCGGGTGAATACGGTTTCCCCGGGCCTGATCGCGACGCCGCTCTGGTCGAAGCTCGATGCGCAGGCGCGGGACAGGATGTACGAAGGCGCCGCGGCGCGCTTGCCGGCGGGCCGTGTCGGTCAACCCGAGGACGTTGCGAACGCGGTGCTCTACCTTGCATCGACCCCGTACGCGACCGGCTCGACGGTGCTGGTCGACGGTGGCGGTGCGATCGCGTAGCGGCCGGGTTGGTTGAAGGTCGAACCGCGATGCGTCGCCGTTGTCCGAGCGCCCGTGCCCGAATTCCGCGTGCCGTGTGCGGCGTCGGATGATCCCGGGTGCACGGGCGAGCATGAGCGTCTGCGCCGCCTTTGTTTCGGGGCGCACGCGTATTCAGGATGCCGTTAGCGCTTTCTGGTGCCCGCAAGCCGCGATGGCTCCGATGTGCGTACCGAATCGTTGTCCGGCATGTCGAGGCCGGACGAGCGGATCGTTCGCGACAACGCTTCTTCAAAGCGCTCCTTGGCAGGCTTGAAGGTCTTGCCGCGACGCCAGCGCGACGCGGCGATGCGCGACAGGCCATCGTCCGCGATCGTCGTCGCCACTTCCCGCAGGCTGGCGGTCTTCCGGACCTTGCGACTGGCGGATCGACGCACCCGCGCCAGCCGTTCGATGCACAACGTTCTCTGCTCGACGTCCGCATGCGACAGATGGGAGAGCGACACGCCGACGTCCAGTTTATTTTCCACCAGCCCCTGGTCGATCGCCGCAGCCGGAAGGGCTTGAACGGACACGTACAACTGCGTGTGTCGTGAGAGCCGGGCCGATATCGTCTGCACGACGAGCGATCGTGCGTACGTGTCGATCGCACCGATTGCCGCTGTTCCGGCACCTGCCGACCATGCGAATGACCGGCGCGGCCGCGGCGGCGGGGATCGCGACGATCAATTGTTTCGGAAACCTGATGGGTTTTGCGGGGCCGATCGTGTTCGGATGGTTGAAGGATCGTCATCACGATGCGATGGCGCTCACCGTCGTTTATCGAAGGGTGTCGACGCATTGAAGCGCGGTAGGCCGAGCGGGCTTGCCGTATCCGGATGGAACACCGATTTTTTGGCCTGGATTGAAAGTCTATTTATTTCAAGGCCCATTTTCAAAGCGGGACCGTTTTCTGAAAATGGGTTGTACACGCACCAATCTGCGTGACATTCCATACCCGTTCATTCGTCATCATGCATCGCGTTGCGGTGCGAGCGACGCGCTTGCGCGTCATGAGGAGATTGTCCATGGCAATTCAAATCGATCATGTGGATCGCGATCCGGCCGAGCAGGCACCCGATCAACCGACGCGCCGTTCCTTCCTGACCCAGGCCGGAATCGGCGCGGGCGCGTTCGCCGTCGGTGCGATGCTTCAATCCACCCTGGCCGGTGCGCAAACGGGCAGCCCCCGATCGACCCCGGTAGCCGCGCCCGTGCAGGGTGAATTCTGGCCGAACGGTGCACGGCTGGTCATTTCGATCTCGATGCAGTTCGAGGCGGGCGGACAGCCGCCGAAGGGCGCCGACAATCCGTTTCCGAAAGTCGATTTCCCGGCGAGCGTGCCCGCCGATCTTGCCGCGCAAGCATGGTTTGCGTACGGGTATCGCGAGGGCATTCCCCGAATGCTGGATCTGTGGGATCGGCATGACGTGAAGGTGACGACTCACATGATCGGCGAGGCGGCGAAGCGGCATCCGCAGGTGGCGCGCGAAATCGTGGCGCGCGGCCACGAAGCGTCGGGCCATGGGCCGACCTGGAACTCGCAGTATGCGATGTCGCGACCGCAGGAACGCGAGTTTCTGATCCAGGCGCGATCGATGGTGGAGGAGGTGACGGGCCAACGTCCGATCGGCTACAACGCGAACTGGCTGCGACGCGGGCCGAACACACTGTCGCTGCTGCAGGAGCTGGGCTACGTGTATCACATCGATGATACGAGCCGCGACGAGCCGTTCATCGAAAAGGTCAACGGCAAGGATTTCGTCGTGGTTCCGTATACGCTGCGCAATAACGACATCCTGCTGGTGGAGGGCCGGAATTACTCGCCGGACAAGTTCCTCGAACAGATCAAGTTCGATTTTGATCAGTTGTACGAGGAAGCGGGTACGCGTCGGCGCATGATGTCGATCAGCGCGCATGACCGTATCAGCGGCACGCCGCAGATGACGCGTGCATGGGACGCGTTCCTGCGTCATGCAAAGAGCCATCCCGGCGTTGCGTTCATGCGCAAGGACGACATTGCGCGGTTCGTGCTGCAAAGCCCGATTACGGTGCGCGAAAGCGAGACGATCTAGCGGATTGCCCGAGCGTCTTCGCACCGGTGCGATCGTGCGAAGGCGCTCGACGACGCTTCGCTTGTCGCCCGTCGCATCGGCGAAGCGACGCTGATCCTGTGCGCGCATCCGGATTCCCTGGCGGCCAATCCGACGATTCGTTCGGTTGGCGATTTGCGAAAGCATCGCCTCGTTGCGTTTCGCATACCAATCACGGGCCGTGATCGGCCAATCGAGTTCGTCGAACACGGGCGAACGGTCATGCTGACCATCGAGGCCCGCTTCCGCATCAACCACGGTGAAGCGCTCGCCGAAGCTGCCGCGCTTGGCGCGGGCCTCGCACAAGTTCCCCGCGTTTCTCGCCAAACCCCACCTGCGCAGCGGCACGCTCGTTGAAGTGTTGCCGACCGGTCGCCCCGCGCCGCTGTCCGTCAATCTCGTGATGCCGGGCTCGCGTGCGCGCGCTGATCGGCGCGTTGACCGGCGACGAATGATGGAGTGCTGATCAGGCACGCGCCGCCCCTTGCATTGATTTTCTTGTCTGGCTTGAAAATGATTCAAGACGGAGGCCAATTATCAATCCGCACGGTGGCAAGCAGAATCGCTGCACATCCCCTGCGGCTCTGCCGCTTTCCCGGAGACAGCCATGCCACTTCCCATTCTCGCGCTGGCCCTGAGCGCTTTTGCGATCGGCACCACGGAATTCGTCATCATGGGCATCCTGCCCGATGTCGCGCAGTCGCTTTCCGTTTCCATCCCGTCGGCGGGGCTGCTCGTGAGCGGCTATGCATTGGGCGTCGCCGTGGGCGCGCCGCTGCTCGCCATCCTCACCAGCCGTATGCCGCGCAAGTGGGCGCTTCTGCTGCTGATGGGCATCTTCATCGTCGGCAATGTTCTGTGCGCGGTCGCGCCGGGCTACACGAGCCTCATGATCGCCCGCGTCGTCACGTCGTTCGCGCATGGCTCGTTCTTCGGCATCGGGTCGGTCGTTGCCGCGTCGCTCGTGTCGCAGGACAAGCGCGCGAGTGCCGTCGCATTGATGTTTACCGGTCTTGCGCTCGCCAACGTGCTCGGCGTGCCGCTCGGCACCTTCATCGGCCAGATGCTCGGCTGGCGTGCCGCATTCTGGTCCGTCGCCGGCGCAGGCGTGCTCGCCGCGCTGGCCCTCGTGGCGCTCGTGCCGAACACGCGCGAAGCGCAACCCGCGAGCCTTGCGCACGAAGTAGGCGTGCTCAAGCACCCGCAGGTTTGGCTCGCACTGTTGATGACCGTGCTCGGCTTTGGCGGCATGTTCGTGGTGTTCACCTACATCACCCCCGTGCTCGAGCAGGCGAGCGGATTCGCGCCGAGCGGCGTGACGAAGATTCTCGTGCTGTTCGGCATCGGTCTGGCCATCGGCAATGCGCTCGGCGGCAAGCTTGCTGATCGCGGCGTGATGCGGGCGCTGACGGGCGTGTTCGTCGTGCTGGTCGCGATCATGGTGGTGTTCAGTCGCACCATGCATCACCCCGTGGCATCGGTCCTGACGATTTTCGTCTGGGGCGTCGCGGCATTCGCGACGGTCCCGGGCCTGCAGATGCGCGTGCTGAGCAAGGCCGCGAGCGCACCGAACCTCGCATCGACGCTCAACATCGGCGCGTTCAACGTGGGGAATGCGATGGGGGCATGGCTCGGCGGCATGGCGCTTTCGCACGGGCAGGCACTCGACACGCTGCCGCTCGTGGCCGCCGCGATGACGCTGATGGCGATTGCGGTGACCGCTTTCGCGTCCCGGCTTGATCGACGCGAGACCGCACAAGCGAATCGCACCGCCCGCTTTCCAGCCTGAATGACCCAAGTCGCACCACTGCCGGATTCAATCCGTTCATCGAGCATCGCGTACACACTCAAGGAGCCCGTCATGAAAACCCGCACCGTCCTTTCCGCCGTTTCCCGCATCGCGCTGGCCGCAGCCACCGCTGCTGCCGCGTTGCCTGCCGTCGCCGCGACCGGCGACGATCTCGTGCAGCCGAAAACGCTGATCGTCGACAAGACCCTCTCGAAGCAGCAGGCCGAGCAACAGATTCGCGCGGCGCGTCTTTACGACACCTTCTGGAGCACGGGCGACGAGGCCCAGGCCCGCGAGGCGCTGGCGGCCGATTTCACGGACCGCACCTTGCCCGCCGGTCGGCCGCAGGGCATCGCCGGGCCGCTGGCTGCATCGAAAGGCTTCCATCGCGCCGTGCCGGACGTCCACGCCGAAGTCGAACAGATGATCGTCGCCGGCGACCGCGTCGTCACCCATCTGCATTTCACCGGTCACTTCACCGGCACCTTCAACGGCGTGCAGGGGAAGGGGCAGGTGGTCGACTTCATCGCCACGGACATCTATCGCATTCGCGACGGCAAGATCACCGACAACTGGCATCTCGAAGACAACCTGACGTTCCTGCAACAGCTCGGCGTGGTCGCCAAGTAAGCGGGCCCGGGGGCCGATCCTGCCAATCGGCCTTTTCTTCGTCCGTCCGCATCGCGTTACCATGCCCGGGCCTTCGCGGCGCATCGCGCGGCACGACCCAACACTCTTTTCGCGTGACGCGACCATGGACAATCTCGGTGACATTCGTCTTTTCGTCGAAGCAGCAGGCCAGGGCAGTCTTTCGGCGGCCGGCAGAAAGCTCGGACTGTCCCCCGCGGCGGCGAGCGCCCGGCTCGTCAAGCTCGAGGGAGAACTCCACACGCAGCTGTTCGAGCGTTCGACCCGCAAGCTGCGCCTCACGGATGAAGGTCGTCTGTATCTCGTCCATTGCCAGCATGCACTGCAAACGCTGGAAGATGCGCGCGCGGCGTTGCAGGCCGGACGTGCATCGGTGAGCGGGGCGTTGCGCGTATCGGCCACCTCCGATTTCGGGCGCACCGTGCTGCGTCGATGGCTCGACGAATTCAACGAACGCCATCCGAACGTCACACTGACGCTCGTGCTCTCGGATTCACTGTCACACTTGCTGCAGGACGACATCGATCTCGCGATCCGGTTCGGCGTGCCGGCGGACAGCGCGATGGTCGCCAAGCGCATGGCCGACAATCGCCGCGCGCTTTGCGCGTCGCCCGACTACATCGCCGAGCACGGCATGCCGAGCCATCCCGACGATTTGCGTGAGCATCGATGCATCGTCCTTTCTTCCGCGGCCGGCGCGGCGAACAACTGGCGTTTCGCGCGCGACGGGGAGACCGCGTCGTTCACCGCGCCGCTCGACCGTTCCCGTCAGACCAATGATGGTGCGCTTGCCCGCGAATGGGCGATCGAGGGGCGCGGGGTGGCCATGAAATCGATCTGGGACATCGGCGCCGATCTTCAGGCCGGGCGGCTCAAGCTGCTCCTGCAGGAGTGGCGCTGCCCGGACGTGCCGGTGAACGCGCTGTTTCAACGAACGCTTTATATGGCGCCACGCGTGCGCACCTTGCTCGACTTCCTCGAGCAGCGGTTCTCCGAAGCTTCCGACACGCTGGCGCCGTTTCTGCGGTAGTTTCCCGCGATCGCGGGCTTTCGGCGTTCGTCGGGGTGGCGCGTGAATACATTCGATTCGGCGCGGTCGCTTCTCGATTCTGCCCACGTTCGCGTCATCGCGTTTTTGATTGCGGATGTCCGCATGCCGGGGATGTCCGGCATCGAGTTGCATGGTGAACTACGGGCCGGCGGGCGCCCGAGGTGGTCGGGATGAAAAATACCCGACAACGTTTGGCTTATAGCGGCAAGCACGGCTGCTCCATGGGGACCGGGACGGCAGGGGGCGGGCCGGGCGTCATGACGCGCAGCGCCGACACCCCAGCCCGCGATGGCGCTGGATTCGGAATGTCAATCCAGCCCCGGGCTCCACGTATTGATGATCGTCGAGCGTTTAAGGTCGATTAGCGAATCGCAAAGCGGGTTGCCGGCGAGCCATTCGCACAATTGTTTCCATAGATAAACAGATTCCTGTTTTCTGAATAGGCCTGGTAAATAATTGAATAAACTTCCTTCGCGCTGAACGAATAGACGCCGTCGTTAATGGTCACCAGCAGGTTGCCGGTGGTGTCGGTTTCGATCTTGTCGATCTTGCCGGCTTTGCAAAGCGCCTGCGCGGACGCGCACGTGGAGGCGAGCATCAGTGCTGAAAACAGCACGGTTGCAATCTTCTTCATGACTTTCCTTTGGTATTGAATGAATTGATGCGATCTGACGACGTCGGTCACGTCCGGGAAGACGTGACTGTCTTTCCGGATTGCTGATTCACAAATGTCTGGAAATCAACGGTGGCCTGATAAGGGGGAAACTCTGCGACCAAGCATGAATGAAGTAATTCATGCTGCGCCTCCGTATCTCGTTGATCTTTGAATCACGGTGTTGCGGCGCACAACACAGACTATTTATTTGATTTTGAGGGCGCCAATCGTATTAATTTATCGTTAATCAAATTCGATAATTTTTTGTTTGAATATGATTTTCTTGAATTCTGCGGGCTGTTGTTTTTGTTTTTTGATTATTTCGATATTTAAATTATCTGCGACGAATATTGATCCGATGGTTGATGGTGTGGCGGGCGAAGCGCATGAGCATTCATGAGGGTTCTAGCATTCGAGCGTGTGGGTCTTCCAGTGTGCGAACGGCGCAGCGCACATCCGTCGATGCTGCAGTCGACGCCTGCCGGGTTGATTCTTGCCGACCCGGAAAGACGCTACACTGCGCCAGTTCCCGAACACACCGGGAGCGCCAGGACACCGGGCCCACGGATTGCATACACGCGACGATGTAATCGCCCGCCCCCTGACGCATTCAAACAAATCCAGAGAGAAAGAGAGGGCCCATGCTGACACGTCTTCGTATCGGACTCGATCGCGCGCGCGACCTGCGCGAAGCGGGACGACCGTCTCCCATCCAGCCGCGGCCGCTGCCGAGCGAGCTGGTCGACCTGAGCGCGCAGCGCGCGACGTGGCGCGTGGTCGTCCCCGGCCAGGCCGACTGCTACATGGCGGCAACGCCCGCCGAAACGGAGCGCTTCGTCGTGCATCTCGACGCTCAAAGGTTCTATGGCCTGTGGCTCGGCACGAGCCCGGCGTTTCCGCAACTGAATTCGCAGGATTGCGTGCCGCGTCGCATCATGCCGCTCGACAGCAAATACGCGTCGGCCGCCGCCGCGTTCCGGGCCGGCCGCCTCGAACCGGTGGCGCTGCCGCCGGTCGGGTACTGGCTCGAGGGAAGCGGGTACGAAGTCGCGATGAGCAACGGCATGACGCGCACCTTCTGGCTGCTCGCCAACCGCGTGCGGTCGTTTCCGGTCAGCGTCGACAACGCGACCTGGGCCACGATGCTGAACAACATGGCCGGCGTCGGCGTCCCGCCGATCGCGTACCGCGAACTGTTTTCCCGGCACGCGTAGGTTGCGCGTCGCGATCCGGCGCGTCGCCGTGGCGCCGGATCGCCACCCGGTTTGACACGCCGCGTTCGCGGCCATTAAAGTCGCATCGCGGGCCGGTGGGTCAAGCACACGCCCGGAACAGGCAGCCGATGTTCCAGGACTACGGGGCTACCCCGTGGATGAGATTGACACCCCGATGCGTCGCAAGGAGCACGGTTGCGCGTTGCGCAACGCGACTCCTCGCAGCACCAGTCACGTTGGCTCATCGTCCCGCCTATCGATTCCCATGTCCGGCTCCCTGTTCGACACCACCCGCACGATTGCGGAAGCGATGCTGGCCGGCGAACCTGAACGCCCCGGCGTCCTGTCCCGGATGGCAGCCGTGCTCGGCGGCGCGCCACCGTGGACTCACGAAGTCGCGGATGCCGCGCTCGCACGCTTCGGTGCGCGCTGGGCCGACATCGACATCGATACGCTTGCGGCTGACCTCGCCGATGCGCCGGCTTTCGTGCGCGCGTGGTACGGCAGCGATCGGCCCGTCGCGATTCGCGCCGTACGGCGCCCGCTGGTCCAGCGGCCATTGCCGGCGCCGCTCGCCGGCTGCGACGTGCCGCAATGGGCGACGCCCGGCGATCTGGCCGGCTGGCTCGGCGTGAGCGCGCCGGCGCTCGACTGGCTGTCCGACCACTGGCGCGTCGACGCGCGCGGCAGCGCCACGCCGTTGCATCACTACACGTACGCGGCGCACGACAAGCGCAGCGGCGGCAGCCGCCTCGTCGAAATCCCGAAAGGCCGGCTGCGCGAAGCGCAGCGCCGCATCCTGCACGGGCTGCTCGATCGCGTCGCGCCGCACGGTGCGGTACACGGCTTTCGCAAGGGGCACGGGATCGTGTCGTTCGCGGCGCCCCATGCGGATCGCGACGTCGTCGTCCGGTTCGATCTCGCGGATTTCTTCGTATCGATACGCGCCGCCCGCGTGCACGCGCTGTTCGTCACGCTCGGGTACCCGGTCGAAGTCGCGCGCATGCTCACCGGGCTGTGCACCAACCGCGTGCCGTCCGCACGGCTGCTCGCACCGGACCTGCGCGACCGGTTCGACTGGATCGGCCGCCAGCGTTATCGAGAGCGGCATCTGCCGCAGGGCGCGCCGACGTCGCCGGCGCTGGCGAACCTGAGCGCGTTCCGGTTCGACATGCGGCTCGCCGCGCTCGCGCGTTCGCTCGGTGCAACCTACACGCGCTATGCCGACGATCTCGCCTTCTCCGGCGGCGGCACGCTGGCGCGCGACGTCGAACGGCTGCAGATCCGGGTCGCCGCGATCGCGCTCGAGGAAGGCTTTGCGCTGCAACTGCGCAAGACGCGCGTGATGCGGCGCGGCACGCGGCAGCAACTGGCCGGCGTGGTCGTCAATCGTCATCCGAACCTGGCGCGCGATGCGTTCGATCTCCTGAAGGCCATCCTGACCAACTGCATCCGCAGCGGCCCGGCGTCGCAGAATCGCGATGCGCACCCGGACTTCCGCGCGCATCTCGCCGGGCGTGTCGCGCATGCGGCCGCGCTGAACGCGGCGCGCGGCGCGAAGCTGCGCGCGCTGTTCGACCGGATCCAGTGGGACGCCCGCGACGTCGGCCAGTAATCCGACGTATCCGCATCGACGCCGGCCGACGACATCTGCAACACGACGCCGAGCACTGCTATCATTCGCGCCATGCCGCGCCAGTGCCATGGTGCGACGCTTACTTGCCGCAGCCGTTCGCCGTGCCTTCGACCATGGCGGGCTGCGCGTTGCCGGCCCGGTCCTGTCTGCCATTGATTGACGCACGACGTCGTTTAGTGCGTATCGCGCAAGCCATGCCGGCTCCGGCAACCGATTCAGACATTTGACAGCCCCCATCGGCGGAACTTCGTGGTAGGTTCCGCCATCGGAGCTTTTTGCGAAAACATGCCCAAAGAGGATGAATACATGACCCAGGCCCTGCAGGAACTCGAAGCACAACTTCGGGACCTGAACATCAAGCTGTCGGATGCGAAGCAGAAGGAGAAGCAGGCCGCGCTCGCGGCATTCAAGGAACAGGTCGAGCTTTTGGGAATTTCGCAGCAGGAAGTGCTGAGCGCGCTCGGTTACATCGTCCAGCGAAAACGCAAGGCGCCTGCCAAGTACTACGATCCGACGACCGGCCGCTCGTGGTCGGGCCGCGGCCCGCGCCCGAAATGGCTCGAAGGCAAGGATCTCGATGCGCTCGCCGTCGACCGCGAGGCCAAGACCTGGTGGCCCGGAGACGATCAGGGCTGAAGCCGGCCCGGCCGCCAGGCCACCCGGCGCCGTCCGGTTCGCGCCAGCGGGCCGGACGGCAACACTCCGCAAGCATGCTGCTTTTCATTCGGTGTCCGGCCTGACCGCGGCATCGCCGGCCTCGCCGACGACACCGGATCGCCGTTTTTCCCCTCCCGTTCATTGTCTGCAGATTTCCGCCACGCCGTCCCGCAAGCGGGCGCCGACGCACGCGTGAACCATCGTCACCGGGGGGGCTGCCGGCCCGTCGCTCACGGGCACAGGCTTTAAAATGTCGCCGGACAATCGTGGCAGGACACCATGGCAGCAAACATAGAATCTTCGACGCTCGGCGGCCCGCCGGCCCCGCGCGTGGAGCAGGTCGGCGCGTACGCGTGGAAAGCGCTGGCCGGATCGGCGATCGGCTATGCGATGGACGGCTTCGACCTGCTGATCCTCGGCTTCATGCTGCCGGCGATCACGGCGGCGCTGCATCTGACGCCCGGGCAGGGCGGCGCGCTGGTCACGTGGACGCTGATCGGCGCCGTCGCGGGCGGCATCCTGTTCGGTGCGTTGAGCGATCGGTACGGGCGGGTGCGTGTGCTGACCTGGACGATCCTGCTGTTCGCGGTCTTCACTGGGCTGTGTGCGTTCGCACAGGGCTTCGAGGATCTGCTCGTGTATCGCACCATCGCGGGCATCGGGCTCGGCGGCGAGTTCGGGATCGGCATGGCGCTCGCGGCGGAAGCGTGGCCGGCCAGCAAGCGCGCCCGCGTGTCGTGCTACGTCGCGCTCGGCTGGCAGGCCGGCGTGCTGCTGGCCGCCTTGCTGACGCCGTTCCTGCTGCAGCACATCGGCTGGCGCGGGATGTTCGTGGTCGGCGTGCTGCCCGCGCTGCTCGCCTGGGCGATGCGCAACCGGCTGCACGAGCCTGAAGCGTTCGTGCAGCGCGCGGCGCAGCCGAAGGCCAACGCATTCCGCCTGCTCGTCGCGGACGGCCGCACCGCGCGCACGAGCGTCGGCATCGTGATCCTGTGTTCGGTCCAGAACTTCGGCTACTACGGGATCATGATCTGGCTGCCGACCTTCCTGTCGAAACAGATGGGCTTCTCGCTGACGAAGTCGGGGCTGTGGACGGCGGCGACGGTCGTCGGGATGATGATCGGCGTCTGGGTGTTCGGGCAGCTGGCCGACCGCATCGGGCGCAAGCCGACGTTCCTGCTGTACCAGCTCGGCGCGGTCGTGACGGTCCTCGCGTATGCGCGGCTGTCGGACCCGACCGCGATGCTGTGGGCCGGCGCGCTGATGGGCATGTTCGTCAACGGGATGGTCGGCGGCTACGGGACGCTGATGTCGGAAGGCTATCCGACGGCCGCACGCGCCACCGCGCAGAACGTGCTGTGGAATATCGGCCGCGCGGTCGGCGGCTTCGGCCCGGTCGCGGTCGGCGCGCTGGCCGCGCACTACTCGTTCCAGACGGCCATCGCGCTGCTCGCCGGCCTCTACGTGCTCGACATGGTCGCGACGCTGTTCCTGATTCCCGAGCTCAAGGGCGTCGAGCTCGAATGAGCGCGGCCATCGCGCGCAACACAACGACTTCACTGAAAATTTCGATGCAACAGAAGAACAAGACGATCGGCGTGATGGGCTCGGGCAAGGAGCCGTGGCTCGCGTTTTCGGAGCCGCTCGGCGCCTGGCTCGCGCAGGCCGGTTTCAACCTGCTGACGGGCGGCGGGCAGGGCGTGATGCTGGCGGTCGCACGTGCGTTCGCCGGCGTGCCGGGGCGGGCCGGCCGGTCGATCGGCATCCTGCCGACGCAGGCCGATCCGCTCGCGGGCTTCGTGCCGCTCGACGGCTATCCGCATCCGTTCGTCGACATCCCGATCCTCACGCCGCTGCCGCGCCGCGAGCCGGACGCCGCCCCGGACACGATCAACCGCAACTACGTGAACGTGCTGAGCAGCGACCTCATCGTCGCGCTGCCGGGCGGGCCCGGCACGGCCGAGGAGATCGCGCTCGCGCGGCGCTGGCGCAAGCCGCTCATCTGCTTCGGGCCGGACGGTGCGTTTCGCGAGCTTGCGGCGGGGGCCACGTGCACGTCGTCGTTCGACGACGTGATCCGCTTCGTGGAACACGCGTTTTCGGCGGAGCCGGCGCTTCGATAGCACATCGAACGGCGTCGACCGCGTTCGTCGCGATGTCGGCGCGGCGGCATGGCCGGTCCCTAGCGTTGCCGGCCGTCAAGCAGGTCGAGCGTCTGCGCCCAGTCGAACGGCAGCAGCGCGTCATGGTCGAACCCGTGCTCGGCCATCCTGTCGACGAAGCGATCCTGCACGCGCGCGCACGCCGCGCTCATCTCCGGCGCGATGCCGCCTTCGCGCAACGTCTCGCAGACTTCGCGCATTTCCGCCGCGCGCCGGCGGCCGTGTTCGGCGACGCGGCTGATCAGGTAGCCGGGCAGGTCGGGCGACGTCGCGAACTGGTCGAACGTCCGCCGCAACGACGCGAGCACGAGCGCGTCGGCGCCGTACGCCCGGGCGGCGCCCAGGCATTCGACGGTCAGCGCCTCGATGCCCTTGATCATCACGCTGCGGCACATCTTGGCCGCCGACGCGACACCGACCCGCGGCGACACGGCTCGGGCATCGAAGCCGAGCGCCGTCAGTTCGTGCGCGACTGCGTCGGCCTGCGGGCCGGCCAGCAGCATCGGCACGGCGAGCCCGTACGGTGGCACGGGCGCCATCACGGCCGCTTCGACGTAGTGGCCGCCGGCGGCTTCGATTCGTTGCTGCCCGTGCTGCTTCATCGCCGGCGACACCGAGTTGATGTCGATGAAGGCCTGGCCCGGCCGGATGCACGCGGCCACGGCGCCGGCGACTTCGGCATCGGACGACGCCGTGACGGCGGAGATGATCCACCGCGCCTCGCGCGCTGCATCGGCGACGGTGGGCGCGGCCCGCACGTTCAGGCGTGCGGCCTTGTCGCGCATCGCCGGTGCGGCGTGCGTGTCGTCGAGCAGCCGGTCGTACATCGTCACGCGCACGTTTCGCGCGGCCAGCGCGCCGCCGAGCAGGCCGCCGGCCTCGCCGAATCCGATGAATGCGATCGTCGAATCGTTCATGCGTGTCGCTCCTTCACGATAGGGGGCGGCGTCCGTCACGACGGACGGTATCCGATGCGTTCATGACGACACCGTGAATCGATGCCGCTTCGACCGGCCGCTGCGGGATATTGTCGGTTCATGGCCGACGCGCAGGCCATGCGAACCCGCCGCGAACGCCATGCGGTTTCCTTATCGCCCGACGCCGGTATGCGGGGCACGCGCCACCTCGGTCGCCACGATGCGGATCGCGTCGATCAATGCGCGCGCGGCCGGCGACGGCGGGCTGCCGGTGCGCGTCATCAGCCCGATATCGCGCGTCGTCTCGCGCATCGGCGGGACGTCGAGCACGGCCAGCAAACCCGAATCGCACTCGTAACGCAGCTGCTGCGCGGACAGCACCGCGAGCATGTCGGTGTGCAGCAGCAGGCCGCGGATCACCGCGAGGTCGGCCGTCTCGACCGTCGGCATCGGCGGCCTGAGCTTCATCCGGCGGAACTGCGCCTCGAACAGGCCACGTGCCGGCGAATGAAGGCGCGGCAGGATCCATTGCGCGCTGGCGAGGCGCTTGATGCCGAGGTTGCGCACGCCGGCGAGCGGGTGATCGCGCCGCGCCAGCACGACGAGGCTCTCCGACATCAACCGTTCGTTGCCGAGATCGCTCGTTGGGTCGCTCGCGCGCAGCGCGCCGAGAATGAAGTCGATATCGCCCGCGCGCACGCCCGCGACGAGCGCCTCGTATGCGCTTTCGTCGGTGATCACGCGCACCTTCGGGAAGCGCGTGACGACGCGTGCGACAGCCTCGGGCAGCATCAGCGTGCGGCCGAGCGGCAGCGCGCCGACGGTCACGACGCCCTGGATGCTGCCGTGCAGCGCCGCGACGTCGTCGGCGACGTGCCGCAGTTCGTTCAGCGCGCGGCGCACGTGCAGCAGGAACGTTTCGCCGTCGGTCGTCAGCAGCAGGCCGCGCGGATGGCGATGGAACAGCGAGAATCCCGCGCCGCTTTCGAGAATCCGGATCGCGCTGCTGACGGCCGGCTGCGTGACGCCGAGCGTGCGCGCGGCGCTCGGCATGTGCCGATGCCGCGCAAGCGTCGAGAACAGTTGCAGCCGCCGCGTATTGAGCAGGTAGGCGGGCAGTCCGCCTTCGGCCGATGCACGCCGGCGCGACTGACGTAGCGCACACCAGTTGGCCAGCTCGCCGAGTTCGGCGAACACGCGCTCGCCGCGCTTCAATACCGCGCGCCCGACCGGCGTCGCAAGCATGCCCGACGGTTTGCGGTCGAACAGCGGCTCGCCGAGTGCCGCTTCGATTTCCTGCACGGCGCGCGTGACGGCCGATTGCGCGCGAAACAGCGTCGCGGCCGCGCGGCTCACGCTGCCGGTGTCTGCGACACGCTGCACCGCATACAGGCAGGCGAGGTTCGGGAGTTCGGTGTCGTCCATGGTGCGGTCGGGTGCGGACGGGCCGCGTGGCATGCCGGCCAGTGCGCAATGCACCGGCGGCCAATGTCGAACGACTTTACCGGAACGGCGGCGCAGCAGCTTGCAACGTGCTTATCGGCCTATCTGTTTTGTTTATCGGGTTCGGCGCCCGCGAATCGATGGCGGTGCCGGCGGCCCGGTGTGCAGCCGGGCGTGGGCGCCATATCCGGCGGGCGTTCCGGCCATCCGTCGGATGAATGGCGTCGCGCCGAACGATCGGGACGTCATGCCGTTTCGACGAAATTTAAGGGTTTCCCCCGACTACGTGGGGCGATCGCCGGTTGCGTACTTTCGATCCCGGCAGCTGCATCGGCGCGGTTGCCGGCGTAGCGGACCGCCATCTGATTCATTGTTTGTCCGATTTCCCCCAGGGCGTTCCGCAAGCGATGCGCCCATCTGACGAGCGAGGCAGCGCAATGGGACGACAGCAGACGTTGGGAGCCGGCAAGCCGGCGGGCGGCATGCAGGCCGATGCATCACCGGGCCGGGCCGCGTGGGCCGATACGGTGCGCGCGGGCATACGCGGTGGCGTGGCAGGTGCGGTGCTGATCTGGGTCTACGAGGCGCTGGTCTGGGTCGGTGCGCAGCACCTGATGCCGCTCACCGGCATCCCGCGCAACGCGACGGGGCTCGTGTTCGGCAAGGGCGTGCAGGACGCGCTCGGCGTCGGGTCGTACTTCATCGGCACCGCGATTCATTTCGCGTTTGCGATGGCCTGGGGCATCGTGTTCGCGGCAATCTGGCCGTGGTTCCGCCGGCGCGGCTTCGAAGCGACGTTCGTCGCGCTGTTCTTCGCGATCGTCGCGTGGATCGTGATGCACGCGATGATCATGATCGCGTCGAGCAGCCATCCGAACTACTTCGATCCGAACGTGATCATCGGCGGGTTCATGTCGCACTTCGTCTTCACCGTCCCGCTCGCGCTGGTCGTCAAGCGCAGCCTCGCAGCGCCACCGCGCGGCTACGCGTAAGCCACGCGCACACCATTCACCCTGTCGCGGTCGGCCAGGCGGGCCGCGCCGCAATCGAGCAACACGAAGGAGCATTGGCATGGCACGGATCATCGGGGGCATCGCGGCCTCCCACACGCCCACGATCGGGTTCGCGTTCGACAAGAACAAGCGCGACGACCCCGCGTGGGCACCGATCTTCGAGAACTTCGCGCCGCTGGCGGCGTGGCTCGCCGACCGGCGCCCCGACGTGCTGCTGTTCATCTACAACGACCACGTCACGTCGTTCTTCTTCGACCACTACTCGGCGTTCGCGCTTGGCGTCGGGCCGCAGTGGCATCCGGCCGACGAAGGCGGCGGCGCGCGCGACCTGCCGCCGATCGCCGGGCATCCGGCGTTTGCCGCGCACATCGGCCAGTCGCTGATGGCCGACGAGTTCGACATGTCGTTCTTCCAGAACAAGCCGCTCGATCACGGCTGCTTCTCGCCGCTGTCGGTGCTGTGCCCCCATCAGCCCGACTGGCCGGTGCGGCTGGTGCCGCTGCAGATGGGCGTGCTGCAGTTGCCGGTGCCGTCCGCGCGCCGTTTCTACCGGCTCGGCCAGGCGTTGCGCCGTGCGATCGAAAGCTATCCGGAGGACCTGCGCGTCGCGATCGTCGCGACGGGCGGGCTGTCGCACCAGGTGCACGGCGAACGCGCGGGCTTCAACCATCACGAATGGGACCAACGCTTTCTCGACCTGCTCGAACGCGACCCCGAACGTCTCGCCGGCATGCCGCTCGCCGAATACGCGACGCTCGGCGGCTACGAAGGTGCCGAGGTCGTGATGTGGCTCACGATGCGCGGCGCTTTGCCGGCCGGCGTCGTGTGCCGGCACCGCAGCTACTACCTGCCGTCGATGACGGGCATCGCGACGGCCGTCTACGAGCCGGCGGACACCGACATCGACACGGCAGCCGCTGAACGGCACCGGCAGCGGATCGCGGCCGAGCTCGCCGGCGTCGAGCAACTGCCGGGCACCTATCCGTTCACGATCGCGAAGGCCGTCGACGCGTACCGGATCAACGATTATCTGCACCGGATGATCGAGCCCGCACATCGCACGCAGTTCCTGAGCGACCCCGAAGCGAGCTTCGACGCGGCCGGCCTCAGTGCGCAGGAGCGTGACCTGATCCGCCGGCGCGACTGGCCGGGCCTGCTGCGCTACGGCGTGATCTTCTTCCTGCTGGAGAAGCTCGGCGCGGTAACGGGCGTATCGAACCTGCACATCTACGCGGCGATGCGCGGCGAATCGCTGGAGGCGTTCCAGCGCACCCGAAACGCGCCCGGCGCGCTGTATTCGGTCGCGGGCAAGAGCGCGGGGCCGCTCGGCTGGGACGGCGCGGAGCAGCCGGGCAACACGTGACGGGTGGCGAAGGCGCGACACGACGCGCGCCTTCGTTCGACGCTTGCGGCGATGTACCCGACCATACAAATAGGATGACGAATCGATATGAGCGATCGTCGCCACGGAGACAGGAGAGACATGATGGGAAGCGGGAAGACAATCGACATCAAGTCGTTCATCGACGACCGGCCGGTGACGCGCTATCAGTGGTTGCTGGTCGTGCTGTGCTGCCTCGTCGTGATCGCCGACGGGATGGACGTCGCGATCATGGGTTTCGTCGCGCCGTCGATCATCCATGACTGGGCGATCTCGCGGCCCGAGTTCGGGCTCGTGATGAGCGCGGCGCCGATCGGTCTGGTGATCGGTGCGCTGGTGGCCGGCCCGAGCGCGGACCGGTTCGGGCGCAAGCGCGTGCTGATTGCGTCGGTGTTCCTGTTCGGCGTGTTCACGATCGTGACGGCCCAGGCGCACGCGCCGTTCGAGATGGCGATGCTGCGGCTGCTGACAGGCATCGGCCTCGGCGCGGCGATGCCGAACACGACGACACTGCTGTCGGAGTACGCGCCGAAGCGGATGCGCGCGCTGATGATCACCGTGATGTTCACGGGCTTCAATCTCGGCTCGGCGCTGATCGGGTTCGTCGCGGGCTGGCTGATTCCGCTGCACGGCTGGCGCGCGGTGCTGCTGTTCGGCGGCACGCTGCCGCTGCTGCTGATTCCGCTGCAGCTGTGGCTGCTGCCCGAATCGGCCCGGCTGCTGGCCGTGCGCGGCGCGCCGTCGCAGCGCATTGCCGCGTTGCTGAACCGCGTATGCGGCGGGCAGTTCGCCGGCAGCGAGACGTTCGTGTCGAACGAGCCGCCGCTGCCGACGCGCAGGCCGATCGGCGTGCTGTTCTCGCAGGGCTACGGGTTCGTCACCGTGTCGCTGTGGATCACGTATTTCATGGGCCTGCTCGTGATCTACCTGCTGACGGGCTGGCTGCCGACGCTGATCAAGGACGCGGGGCTGTCCGTCAGCGCGGCTGCGAACGTGACCGCGATGTTCCAGATCGGCGGCACGATCGGCGCGATCGGCGTCGGCTGGCTGATGGACAAGGTGCGGCCGGCGCCGGTGATCGGCGCCGCGTATCTGGGCGGCGGCCTGTGCGTGGCCGTGCTTGCGTGGGCCGGGGCGCTGTCGTCGTCGCTCGCGCTGCTGGTGTTCGCGGCCGGCTTCTGCATGAGCGGTGCGCAGACCGGGCTGAACGCGTATGCGCCGGGACGCTACCCGACGGTTGCGCGCGCAACCGGCGTGAGCTGGATGCTCGGGATGGGGCGCTTCGGCAGCATCTTCGGCTCCGCGATCGGCGGCGCGCTGTTGGGGCTCGGCTGGAAGTTCGACGCGATCCTGTCGATGCTCGCTGTGCCCGCCACGCTGGCCGCGATCGCGATCATGACGTCGCAGCGGGCCCCCGCGCCCGAACCGCAGGAACTGGAAAACCCGGCGCACTGAGCGCGCCGCGCCGCGCCGAACCGGCGCGGCAGGCGCAGGCGACAGCCGGCGGAACTCGTATTCACACGCAGGAGTTGCAATGATCATCGACATTCACGGCCACTACACTACCGCGCCGAAGGCGCTGGAGGCGTGGCGCAATCGCCAGGTCGCGGCGATCAACAGCCCGTCGGAGCGGCCGAAAGTCTCCGAGCTGCACATCGGCGACGACGAGCTGCGCGAATCGATCGAGCTCAACCAGCTCAGGCTGATGCGCGAACGCGGCCTCGACCTGACGATCTTCAGCCCGCGCGCGAGCTTCATGGCCCATCACATCGGCGATTTCAGCGTGTCGAGCACGTGGGCGGCCGTGTGCAACGAGCTGTGCCACCGCGTGCACCAGCTGTTTCCCGATCACTTCGTGCCGGCCGCGATGCTGCCGCAGAGCCCGGGCGTCGATGTCGCGACCTGCATTCCGGAGCTGGTCCGGTGCGTCGACGAATACGGCAATGTCGCGCTCAACCTGAATCCCGATCCGTCCGGTGGC
The DNA here is from genome assembly GCF_002223365.1 of Burkholderia sp. AU6039. NCBI lineage: Bacteria > Pseudomonadati > Pseudomonadota > Betaproteobacteria > Burkholderiales > Burkholderiaceae > Burkholderia > Burkholderia sp. AU6039. The sequence goes on along the minus strand of NZ_NKFK01000007.1, from coordinate 675,576 downwards.
CACTGGACCAGCCCGCCGCTGTCGGACCGCTACTGGTACCCGGTCTACGAGAAGATGGTCGAGTACGACATCCCCGCGATGATTCATGTGAGCACGAGCTGCAACGCGTGCTTCCACACGACGGGCGCGCACTACCTGAACGCCGATACGACGGCCTTCATGCAGTGCCTGACTTCCGACCTGTTCCGCGATTTCCCGACGCTGCGCTTCGTGATTCCGCACGGCGGCGGCGCGGTGCCGTACCACTGGGGACGTTTCCGCGGGCTCGCGCAGGCGCTGAAGAAACCGCTGCTGAAGGATCACCTGCTGAACAACGTGTTCTTCGACACGTGCGTGTATCACCAGCCCGGTATCGACCTGCTGACCGGCGTGATTCCGGTCGACAACATCCTGTTCGCGAGCGAGATGATCGGCGCGGTGCGCGGGATCGATCCCGACACCGGCCATGACTACGACGACACGAAGCGCTACATCGATGCATCGTCGCTCGATGCGCACGCGCGGCACCAGATCTTTGAAGGCAATGCCCGGCGCGTCTATCCGCGCCTGGATGCACAACTGAAAGCGAAGGGACAGTGATCATGAACGAACTCGGCGTGGTTTACCGCACGATCCACCGCGCGGACGTGGACGTCGCCGCGCGGCTCGGGGCGCTCGGCTCGGCGACGGTACACGAGGCGATGGGCCGCACGGGCCTGATGAAGCCGTACATGCGGCCGATCTACCCGCGCGCGCTGGCATCCGGTACGGCTGTCACCGTGCTGCTGCACCCGGGCGACAACTGGATGATGCACGTCGCGGCCGAGCAGATCCGGCCGGGCGACGTGGTCGTCGCGGCGATCACGGCCGACTGCACCGACGGCTATTTCGGCGACCTGCTCGCGACGAGCTTCAAGGCGCGCGGCGCGCAGGCGTTGATCATCGACGCGGGCGTGCGCGACGTCGCCGTGCTCGACGCGATGCAGTTCCCGGTGTGGAGCAAGGCGATCTCCGCGAAAGGCACGATCAAGGCGACGCTCGGCTCGGTGAACGTGCCGGTCGTGTGCGCGGGGGCGCTCGTCCATCCCGGCGACGTGATCGTCGCGGACGACGACGGTGTGGTCGTGGTGCCGGCCGCGCGTGCCGCCGACGTGCTCGACAAGGCGGTCGCACGCGAGACGAACGAAGCGGCGAAACGCGCGAAGCTCGCGTCGGGCGTGCTGGGCCTCGACATGTACGACATGCGCGAGCCGCTGCGCCAGGCCGGCCTGCGCTATATCGACTGATGCGGGCGGTGGAGATGATGCGGACCGCAGGCGCGGCGACGGCCATCACGGGCATTTCGTCGATGGCGACGCGGGCGGTGCTGGCGCGACTGGCGGCCGCGCATGCGGACGAAACAGGGTGTCGCGTGTCGATCACGTCCGTCGGCGGTGTCGACGCCGCACGGCGCGTGCGGGCCGGCGAGCCGTTCGATTTCGTCGTGCTCGCAGCCGATGCGATCGAGCGGCTCGCGGCCGATGGTCATGTCGACGCGAGCAGCCGGGTGGATGTCGCGCGTTCGGGCATCGCGGTCGCGGTGCCGGCAGGCGCGGCGCGGCCAGAGATCGGCACCGAAGCGGATGTGCGCGACACGATCCTGCGCGCGGGCCGGATCGGCTATTCGACGGGGCCGAGCGGCGCGCATCTGAATCGCCTGTTCGAGCGCTGGGGAATCGCGGAGGCGATCGCGCCGCGCATCGTCCAGGCGCCGCCCGGCATGCCGGTCGGGGAATTGATCGCGGCAGGCGACGTCGATCTCGGTTTCCAGCAGTTGAGCGAGCTGATGCACGTGCCGGGCATCGACGTCGTCGGCGTGCTGCCGGAAGCCGTTCAGTTCGTCACGGTATTTTCCGCGGCGGTGTGTCGCACGGCCCACGATCGTGCAGCGGCTGTGCGGTTTCTTGCTTGCGTGGCGTCGCCGCACGCCGACCGCGTCAAGCGCGAACACGGGATGGAGCCGGCGTAGGGCTGAACGGGCGCGGCCGCGGAGGTGGCGCGCTGGAGTCGATAAACGGATCAGATGGGAATCGGTCTTCTTCGCAACGCATGTACGCGGTGAGCTTAGTTATGCTGATGAAGAGGGTGGTCGCATGAAGATTCGATTCACCTGAGGTATCGCAGACGTTTCGTGAAGTCGCCGCATCGCCGCGTGACGACGATGCGGCAAGCCAACCAGAACGACAGGAGACAGGAATGCAGACGAACTGCAGGGCAGGGTGGAGCGTGCGCGCGTGGCGTCGCGCGGCAGGCATGCGGCGCGATGCGCTGATCCGGATGCTGGCGATCGGCGTGATGGGGTTGTGCGCGATGTTGGCCGGCTGGTCGAATGCGGCCAGTGCCGCGAGCGCGGCCGGTGGCCTCGCCAGTCTTCCGGCAGTGATGCCGGCGATGTCGTGCCCGGCCGTCGCGGCGCTCGACCTGAGCGGCGTGACCGACGGCACCGTCACGATCACGTCGGCGGTGCTGCTGCCCGCCGGCACGGTCGTCGGGAACAACACGCTGCCGGCTCCCGTGTGCGACGTGAAAGGCACGATCGGCCCGGGCGCGTCGCTGTTCGAACTGCAACTGCCGACGCAGGGCTGGACGCAGCGCTATCTGCAGACGGGCTGCGGCGGACTGTGCGGCAACCTGTCGGTCAACGCGCCGATGGCGTCGACCTGCGTGCCGGTGACCAACGGGACGATCGCGATGGCCGCGACCGACATGGGCCACGAAGGCGGCAACGATGGCTCATGGGCGCTCGACCCGAAAGCGAAGCTCGACTTCGCGTATCGCGCCGAGCATGCCACCGCACAGGTGGCCAAGGCGATCATCGGCAAGTTCTACGCACGGCCCGCGCGCTTTGCGTACTTCGACGGCTGCTCGGACGGCGGGCGCGAAGCGCTGATGGAAGCGCAGCGCTTTCCCGACGACTTCGACGGCATCGCGGCCGGCGCGCCCGCGAACGACCTGATCGTGCAGAACACGTTCCATCACGCGTGGCCGGCCGCGGTCAACACGGACCCGAAGACGGGCAACGCGATCCTGCTCGCCGGCAAGCTGCCGATGCTGCATGCCGCGGTGCTGAAGGCGTGCGACGGGCTCGATGGCGTGGTCGACGGCGTGATCGACAACCCGCGCGCGTGCCGGTTCGATCCCGCGACGCTGGTGTGCGCGGCCGGACAATCGACCGCGACGTGCCTGACGCCTCAGGAAGCCTACGTCGTGGGGCGCATCCACGACGGCGCGACCACGGCCAACGGCACGCGTCTCGAACCGCTGGTGTCGCGCGAATGGGGCTCGGAGCTGAACTGGAGCCTGTTCGTGCCGGCCACCGCCACCGCGCCGAGCGGCACGATCAACTTCGTGCTGCCGTTCCTGCGCTATCTCGACTACGACAACGCGTCGTATCCGTCCGCGACGATCGGCGACCTGAAGTTCACGCTCGACGCGTTCGCGAAGACGGTGCCGATGTCGAACTACCTGGCCGCGACCGACCCGGATCTGGGCCGCTTCGCCGGCCGCGGCGGCAAACTGCTGCTGTGGCACGGCCTCGAGGATCAGCACATCTCGCCGCGCTCGAGCATCGCGTATTACGAAGCGATGAAGAAGACCATGGGCGACACGCAGGTCGACCGTTTCGCCCGCTTCTACCTGTTCCCGGGCGTCGCGCACTGCGGCGGCGGGCAGGGGCCTGACGTGTTCGATGTCCTCACGCCGCTGATGACGTGGACCGAGACGGGCGCGACGCCAGGCCGGATCGTCGCGTCGATCGTCGATGCGAACGGCAATACGACCCGCACGCGCCCGGTGTTTCCGTACCCGGCCACCGCGCGCTACACGGGCAGCGGCAGCACGGACGACGCGGCGAACTTCGTCGCCGATACGCCGAAGGCCGACCCGAGCGTCGACCTGCACTGGGCCGGTGAATGGCTGTACTCGTCGGGCTACGAGGCGCAGTGCCGGGTCAGCGGCGCGCAGCTCGTCTGTACGGGCGGCAACGGCTGGCGGGCCTATCGTCCGTAACGTCCCCGAGCGGGCGGCACGCAGCCATCAAGACAACGCATCCACTCGAGAAAACAAGCAAGGAGACAGATACATGAAGCAACAGGCATTGCGGATGGCGCTGACGTCCGGCGTCGCGCTGGCCGTCGTCGCGCCGGCGTTCGCGCAGAACAGCGTTACGCTGTACGGGATCGTCGACAACGGCATCGGCTACCAGAGCAACGCGACGACGGTCGGCTCGACGAGCGGCGGGAAGTCGGTCGTCAGGATGAACCAGGGCGTGTGGGCCGGCAGCCGCTTCGGGCTGAAGGGCAGCGAGGATCTCGGCGGCGGCACGAAGGCGATCTTCACGCTCGAATCGGGCTTCAATTCGGCGACTGGCGGTGCGCAGTACACCGATGCGATCTTCGGGCGCCAGGCGTGGGTCGGGCTGACCGACGCGACGTACGGCACGCTGACCGCCGGCCGGCAATATGCGTCGTACTACCAGACGATGTCGCCGTTCAGCCCGACCACGTGGATCACCGGCTACTACGGCGCGCATCCGGGCGATGTCGATGGGCTCGATACGATCTACCGTGCGAACAACACGATCGAGTACACGTCGCAGAAATGGTATGGCGTGACGCTGAGCGGGTCCTACTCGCTCGGCGGCGTGGCCGGCAGCACGAACGCGGGCTCGACATGGGCCGCCGGCATCCAGTACGCGGCCGGCCCGTTCGGTGCCGGCGTCGCGTTCGAGCGCGTGAACAACTCGAATACGGCCGGCGGCACGTGGGGGGCGAACTCGACGACATCGAACGGCGGCTCGCAGATCGGCGTGTCGGCGGTCACGAACGGCTACCAGACCGCGAAGGCGCAGCAGCGATTCGCGGTGGGCCTCAGCTACCGGTTCAGCGATGCATGGGATGCGACGGCGACCTACACCAACACTGAATACATTCCGGGCGCGGCGTCGAAGTTCTTCAATACTGCCGTGTTCAACACGGCCGGCGCGGTGCTGCACTGGAAGCCGTCGACGATCTGGGATTTCGGTGCGGGCTATGCGTACACGCGTGCGACGGAATCGAACGGCATCACCGACAGCGCGCAATATCACCAGTTCAACCTGTCGCAGTACTACTCGCTGTCGAAGCGCACGGGCTTGTACCTGCTCGAAGCGTACCAGCACGCGAAGGGCAAGACGCTCGGTACGAGCGGCGCGGGCAGCATCGTCGACGCGACCGCGACGTTGGGCGACGGGTTCAATACGGTGCCGTCGTCAACCGGAAACCAGTTCGCATTCGGTGCGGGGATCATTCACCGGTTCTGAGGTCGTTTCGAGGTGGCGCTGCCGAATATTGAAGAGGCGCCGAGAACGGGCTGGCTGGCCCGTTTCCCATGGCCGCGCGCCAGCCGGAAATAATTTGCGCGGCGGTGAATGCGAATAAAGCATCTGGTTATTTCAGATATTAAAAAATTCCATATATTGTTATTTTCGACTTATCGAGTCTAGAATGGGTTCGAATTTAATCGAATTTTCCGGATCGATGGTTGTGATAATTTTATGGATTGAATAAATGGACCATATTGCTTATGTTGTGGCGGAGCAGTTGGGGTATTTTCTTGGTAAATATTTGGGCTGGCTGATATATCCGTATTACGTGATATTGAAAGGCGGTGCCTGGAATATCCAGCAAAGTCTTGAAGGGCTCGGGCTCGCATCGTCGAATATCGTGGAGCAGAACGCACAGGGGCAGATCGTATCGAGTTATTGGTCGCCAGGTGAAGCGATGTTACCCATTCTGGCCATGCTCTGGATATTCCTGCTGGTGCTGGCACTTTTATATGTGACGACAGGGTATGTCCTCGGCCGGAAGAAGGGCGCATTCCTTGCGTTGTCGATCCTCGTGCTGCCGGGCTTGCTGGTGCTACTGGGCTGGTGGCCTGCGGTTTCGTTTGCACCCGATTCGTTTGTCATCAGCGGAAGCGGTGTGCTGGGAAGCGGCTGGGGGATGTTGGCGCTGGTGGGGCTGGGGCTCGTCGCGGGATGGTGCGGCGTGCTGGTGCTCGCCGACCTGCTGTCGCTCGGCGATGGCTTCGGGCATGTCTACGATCACGTCTGGTACGCGGCTGCGCTGCTGGCAGGGATTTTCTTTGTGGCCGATTCGCAGTCGAACCGGCATGCCCAGTCATTACAGGAGCATTCGCGCGATATGCAGCAAGCGAGTACCTATCTGCTCAAGCAGGCAGAGCGGTACGAGTCATGGTGCGAGCAGAGCGGACAGGGCGATCGCTTGTCCTGTCGCTGGGCTTCGAGTGTGCAGCAAACCCTGCTCGATTACTCGACATATGTTCCGGCTGTATTTGCCAAGGTGGGGCCGCTTGACGCTGCTGATCTGTACAGGATCAACGGGCAGCACCTGACGGCGGAGCAGATCACGGCACTGCGAACCGAGATTGCCACGCGCAACGAGGGCATGTGCCCGATCACGCGGATCAACGACCAGGTCAGCCGACTGCCGCTACCTTCGTCGCGGTGCCTGGTTACGCCGATAGCGTTCTGTAGCGCGTTTCCCGATAAGCTCGATGGGCGGGACATCCGGCACGAGGCGTTGAATCCGACCTGGTTTGCCAGCGAATGTGTCGTCGCAGCGCTCGTTGCATCTCGCAGCCAGCAGGAGAAATTGCTGGCGAAGATCAAAGATGATCAAAGGGCGAAGCACTATCGATGGATCTATTACATCCTGTTTTCCGTTGTCGTCGGCGGCAAGATCGCACTAACGACGGCCAAGTCGTTTGGCATGAACAAGCGCCTGCCGCCCGAGAAACGACGTAGCCTGCACTTCATGCGCCGCCTCTTTCAGGTCACCTTGAAAGGATTGCGAAACATATGGCGGATGTTTGCTGGCATCGTGTCGATATGCGTCGCGTTGCTGCGGTTCGCGGTGCCACGGGGTGGAAAAAGATAAATCGCAGTGTCGCCCGTCACTCGGTTGCTCCTCGAGAAGGCGCTGTTCGGTCCCCGGCTCGTCGACCAGGTGCGGCAGGCGGCGGACACGCTGCCGGAGCCGCAGTACTGCCGTGGAAACGAACGGGACGCGTCGTCGGGCTGAACGTTGCGGCGTGGTGCGCGCCCTACCGGCGCAGGCGGCCGGCAGGGCGGATCGGTCGCGCGGTTGGCTGCGCGCCGTTCAACGTTCATTGCTCATCTTTCAGCGCCCCGTCTTCAACTGCGCCCACAGCCGGTTCTGGAGCCGGCGAATCTCCGGCGGCATCGGCTTGAGCAGCGTCATCTTGCTCAGCACCTCGTCGGGCGGATAGACCGACGTATCGCGCGCGATCGCGGGCTTCACGTACTGGCGCGCGGCCTTGTTCGCGGTGGGATAGAACACCGCGTTGGTGATGCCGGCGTTGACCTTCGGATCCTGCACGTAGTTGATCCACTTCAATGCGGCGTCGCGGTTCGGCGCATCCTTCGGGATCACCATCATGTCGAACCACAGCAGCCCGCCTTCCTTCGGGTTCGCGAAGCCGATCTCGTACGGGCGCTTCGCTTCGGCGGCACGACGGTGCGCGATGCCGACGTCGCCCGAATAGCCGAACGCCACGCACAGGTCGTTGTTCGCGAGATCGTTGATGTAGCCCGACGAGTTGAACTGCGTGATGTACGGGCGCACCTTCTTCAGCACCTCGTACGCGGCGCGGTAGTCGGCCGGATTCGTGCTGTTCGGATCCTTGCCCATGTACTGCAGCGTGGCCGCGAACACGTCGACGGCCTGGTCGAGGAACGACACGCCGCAACTCTTCAGCTTTGCCATGTTGGCCGGATCGAACACCAGCGCCCAGCTGTCGACCGGCGCCTTGTCGCCGAGCGCCTTCTTCACGGCCTGCACGTTGTAGCCGATGCCGTCGGTGCCGTACGCCCACGGCACGCCGTACCGATTGCCCGGATCGGCATCGGCAACCATCTTCATCAGCAGCGGATCGAGGTTCGCGAGGTTCGGCAGCTTCGACTTGTCGAGCGGCTGGTAGACGCTCGCCTGGATCTGCTTGGCCATGTAGTTCGAGGTCGACACGACGACGTCGTAGCCGGAATTCCCCGACATCAGCTTTGCCTGCAGCGTGTCGTCGCTGTCGTAGTTGTCGTAGCGGACGTGCAGGCCCGTCTGCTTCTGGAAGGTCGGGATCGTGTCCGGCGCGATGTAGTCGGACCAGTTGTAGATGTTCAGTTCGCCGGCCGCGTGGGCGGTCGTGCCGGCAGCCGCGGCGGCCGACAGGATGGCGGCGGTTGCAAGGGCGCGGCGAAGCGTGCGGATTCGCATGACGGAGTCTTCCATTTCGGTGCGCGTAGCGAGCCGCAAGGCGCGGGTCGTGGCGCGATGGTTCATCGGATGAAGCGGGCGTGCGCAACCGTCGCTCGCGGCGAGCGAGCGTGGTGCGCGGCGATCAGGAGTCCGTTCGATCAGGAGCCGGCTTGCAAGGAAACGCAGTGCGAGCCGATCCCGTCACCGGTCGGGTGACACGGCGAATGGGTCGAACGGAGTCAGGGAAAGTGGCGGGGCGCTAAGGCAGCAGCGATGCCACGTCGTCGGTATGGATCGCGACGTACGCACGCGCGGCGACGGCGTTGTGGCGGCGAACGGAGCGGCGGGACAGGATGGTGTAGATCGACAGCGGCAGGCGAGGGCTTGGGCCGCCGCCACTGTCGTCGGAGGACGCGATCGTAGCGCGCAGGTTTCGCGCATCGCCTCGTCTCCACCGCACCAGCGGGCCACGGAATCTCACGATTACTCTCGACCGGGTTGTTGAAAGTATTGAACACCTGACGATTCGCCGGCGGCTGCCGTTTCAGGTTTCGGTCATCGCATGCGCCGCGCGGCGGCATCGGTTTCGTGACGCGAATTGAAAGCTTGGCGGACACCTGAATCGCCGTAACATGACGCTTCCATGAATCATCAGGTAAATCGCTGTAAGGATGTCTCCGGATTTTCCCTAGGCGTTCGAAGGCCGATGAATGCGTCCGGGTGGGGTGGCGATGGTGGGTGAACGGCGCGCGTGAGGCCGCTTTGCCGGTCGAGACAGGCTCGAAGTGATGAGAATATTCGACGGTTTGCTGGCGCGATCGTCACCGGGCGAGCGTCGGAAAGACCGTCGCAAGAGCCCGGTGACAAGGTGGGTCGAGTCGGACGCGCTCAATCGTCGAACGTAATGAACTGCGCCGAAGACCAGACCTTCGCATCATCACGTTGCCGCCCGAAGAAATACACGGGACGGTGGCCGAACGAGGCGTTGGCCGGGGCGATCTCGATGCTTCCCGAGAGGTCGGTCGGCAACGTCTGCTCAGTCAGCCGTTCGATGGCGAGAAACAGCTCGGTGCCACCGAGCTGGTGCGTCGCGGAGCCGGCTGCCAGCAGATCCGCGCCACGAATCTCATGACGGAACGTCGGCGCATGCGCAAACGGATTGCCGGCCAGCGGATCGCCTACCTTGACGAAACCGTCAATGGTGCCTTCGACGACGATCGTGGCATGGGCCAGGCCGCCCACTTCAATCTCGACGCTGTCGGCATCGCCGTACGTATCGCTTGCGAAGCCAATGTCGGTCGTTCCGGAACGCCAGGCCGCCTCCTCGAGGTGTTCGAAACCGTTTGACCTGAAATTGTGGATCGTGCCGTTCAGAACGCGGATCGTGCCGCGCCAGGAGGCCCAGCGATAGCGATCGCGAATGCGTGCACCTCCCCAGCGAACCCGGATGTGCCGCTGCGCGTATCCCAGCTCCGCGTGAAGATCGCGCTCCCAGATCACGCCGGTATGGTCGTAGGCCGCCACGTATTCCCAGCCTGCATTGCCGAGCAGGCGGTAATCGAGCGTGGCCGGCCCGCGATGCCGGAACGCGTCGCCTTGCCGGAATTCGCCGCATTGAACGAGCAGTGCGGTGTGCTCTCCCGTCGTCGCCCAGGTATGACGGGCGCGAAGCGCCTCGCCGACGCTGCGGCGGTCGAGGGATTCGGCCAGCACGCCGGTCAGGCCGCCACGAACGCCGAACACCTGCACGCCGGGCGCGCCACCGCCGGGCCGGCCGCGATGCTCGTCGCCGCTGGCCGCCACGCCGAGCCGATAGCCGCGCGCGATCACGTCCTGGTAAAGCCAGCCGAAGTGCCCCCACGACGACGCGATCTCGACGAGCCGTTCGAGCTCGGGATGGTGCCAGTCGGGGATATAGCGGCGGCCACCGACGTGCGGCATCACCAGATGATGCGCGGCATCGTCCGCATACGCATCCCACAGTTCCTCGACGGGCCAGCGGCCGAGCTCGACCGCATTGCCCTTCATGTCCTCGTTCCAGACCAGCGTGCGGTTGTGCTCGCCGCGCGCGTTGTACGGGAAATCCGGCCGCGCGTCGCCGAGAAATACGACATTGTGGTCGCCGCCCGCGGTCGAGCTGCCGCACCATTCCTGCACCGGATAGACGACGAAGCGGCCCGGGTCGTTGAACTGCTCGACCGCATCCACACCGAGTTGCCAGTTCTCGTCGGTGATCTGGAAATCGTTCGCCGTATAGCCGAGCACGTCGATGCCGCCGATGTCGCGTGCATAGCGCGCGTTGTACGCCGGACTGTTGGTGCCGACCGTATCGTGGGCGTGGACGTGCAGGTCGGCGTACCACGCACGGGGCGCAGGCAGCGACGCGTCGCTCGTGAGCCACGTTTCGGCCGTGCGCACGTCCGGGCGGGCGGGGATGTCGGCCACGATGCGCAGCGTGCCGGCATCGACCGGCAGGTCGTCGACCGCGCAGGTCGCGAGCCCGGCATCGGGCAGCGCGTGCTCGCGTCGGTAGACGGCTTCGCCGCGTGCGTCGTATGCGACGACGCGCGCGGTGCCGCCTGCGTCTCGGCACGCATTGCCCCAGCGGTCCTGCAGCGATAGCCGGAAGGGCGCGCGCGTGCCGGGCCGCACGAAGCGCGGGCCGTTCAGGAGTACGTCGGAAGGTGCGCCGGCACGGATGTCGATCGAGATGTCTCCGGGCACGGCGACGAAGCGCGACGTACCGAGCGGATCGACGTAGAGCCGGAACCGGAAGTTGTCCTCGGCGAAGGTCTGCACGCGCGTGCCGGGGCCGCGACGGCGATCGCCGAGTCGGATCACGATCCGGTCGCCGGCATTCACGTAACCGTCGACGACGTCGACGATCACGGCTTTCTGGAACGGCCGCTCGTGTCCCTTCTGGTCGAAGCGCACGTTCAGCGCCTGCACGGTGGCCGGGCTCTGGCCCGGCACGGGTGGTGCGGCATGGTACTCGGCACTGATGTAGTTGGCGGCGCCCGGGTCGCTGGTCTGGAACAGCGCCCAATCCGAATAGAACTTGAAGGTGGCCTTCAGCCAGCCACCGTCGGCGATGCCCGACGAGCCGACTTCGTAATCGAGCACGATCTCGCTCCATGCGCCGGCTTCGAGCTGTGCCACGTTGCAGCGCACGCGTCCGGCGAACGGCAGGCGTTTGTGGCGCTCATACAGGCCTTCGGGCGCGACGTGCGGGCCCAGGCGGTCGCGCAGCGCGGCGGCGCGGGCATCGACGGTATCGAGGGCGTCGTTGGATTCGTTCATGGTCAATCCGGAAGAAATGGCGATGGAACTCGGGCGCTTCAATGCGCGAACGGCCAGGGCGCGCTCGCGTCCCAGACGGGAATGCCCATGTACGCGTACCACGGTGCAATCACGCAGAGGCCGTAGACGATCGCGATCAGCACGGACACCGCGCCGACCTTCGCGTAGTCGGCCGTCGAGAACGCGCCGCTGCTGTACGCGATGACGCCCGCGGTGATCTGCGTGGGCAGCAGATAGGCGAAGCTGTCGGTGTCGCTGACGAGCATCGTGAAGGCGACGGGATGCAGCCCGAGGCGCGGCGCGAGTGCGAGCGCGATCGGCGCGATCATCGTGACGGCCGCGACGTTGGACAGCATGCCGATGCGGATCACGTGCGTGCCGAGCATCACGATCGCGATCGCCAACCACCAGCCGTGACCGCGCGCGGCGACATAGATGTGATCGGCGGCCCAGCTCGCGAGCCCCGACGCGCTGATCGCCGACGACAGCGACAGCGCGCCGGCCAGCAGGAACAGCGTGCCCCAGATCGTGCGCTGTTCGACTTCGGCCCAGCCGAAGCGCAGCACGCCGGGCGCGAACAGCAGCGCCAGCGCGATCAGCGCGACGATTTCCGACGGCAGGTGATGCAGCGGCTCGGTCGCCCACAACACGGCGACGGCGGCCAACAGCATGAGCACGGCCCAGTCGTTGCGCGCGGCGCATGGCCGCGATTGCGCCCGGGCCGCCGGGAATCGCGACGGCGCGCGAGCGGAAATGGAATTGCACCCAGGCTTGCGTGATCGCGAACATCCCGAGGTACGGCCACTGGAGCTTGAGCCACGTCAGATACGAGATCCGGATGCCGAGCTGTTTCTCGAGCAGCCCGGACACGACCATGTTCGGCAGGTGGGCCGTCAGGATGCACATGCCGCTGATCATCGCGCCGTAGACGAGCGTCTGGATCACGATCGCCTTGCGTGCGGCACGCTCGCGCGGTGACTCGCCGAACAGCCGGACGATCCCGTTCGTGACGGGCAGCAGCGTAGCGGCCCGTGCATTCGCGGCCGGCACGACGAGCGCCATCACGCAATTCACCGCGAACATGGCCCAGATCACGCCGTTGGCGGTTCGCACCTTCAGGCGATCGAGGAGCAACAGGGCGATGCGGCGGTCGAGTCCACACGCCTGCATGATCGCGGAGAACAGGAACGCGGCGAGGCACAGGAACACGACGGGCGCGGCGAAGCCGCTGGCCGCCTTCGGAAACGACGGGCTCGCGTGTGACAGCACGAGCAGCATCGGCAACAGGATGCCGCTCACGCCGACCGGAACCGCGTCGGTGATCCACACGATCGCGACCCACGAAACCACCGCGAGTGTCGCCTTGCCTTCCGCGGACAGATGCGCGGGGGCAGGCAGCCACCAGGCGATCGCGAAGAACGCGAGCCACGCTGCAGCGAAGCCGATCGCGGCACGCCAGTGCGCGCGATGCGATCGGCCGGCCGCGTGCGGATCGGCGTGTCGCGTCGCCGGCGATCCGGCCGATGGCGGCCGGCTGGCGTGCGTGCTGTCGAGCGGCGGCGTGCCGATTGCGTTTTCAGTCACTGGTATGCTCCCCGTGCGTCGGGCCCTGGGACAGCAGGCCCGATCGTCTATCGAGATGTCATAATACGTATTAATACAAGTTGGTCGATCCAATTGCTTTTCATATCGAAATCAGGATTCGCGCATAGCGCGAGCCGGGCACGGAGAGGAAGATTCGATGACGCTGTTGCGTGATGATGCGACGTCGCTTTACGAGCAGATCGCGACGACGCTGCGCGATGAGATCGAGCAAGGCGCGTACGAGCCGACCGGCAAGCTGCCGTCCGAGTCGCAATTGAGCGAGCGTTTTCAGGTGAGTCGCGTGACCGTCCGGCTCGCGCTCGACCGGCTGACCGACGCGCGAGTCGTCGAGCGCAAGCAGGGCAAGGGCACGTTCGCCGCCAAGCAGCGGCTGCGGCATCGACTGGATGTGCTGCGTGGACTGCACGATTCGATCGCGGGACAGGGGGCCAAGGCACGGATGGAACTGCTGCGCATGGAGGCGTGCGACGTGCCGCCCGGCCTGCGACACGCGTTCGCCGCCGACGTCACGCGCTGCGTCTATCTCGAACGCCTGCACTGGGTCGACGACGAGCCTATCGCGCTCGCGCAGACCTGCCTGCTGCCCGAAGCGAGCGACGTCGCTTTTGCGCGGGCCGACAGCCTGCCGACCTACGAGCTGCTGGAGCAACTGCTCGGCTGGCGCATTGCCGACGCCGACATGTCGGTGACGGCCGTGGCCGCGCCCGACGATATCGCCGTGTGGCTCAAGACTGCAAGGCAGGCGCCGCTGCTCGTGTTGCGGCGCACGTCACGTCTGGCCGACGGCCGCACGTGTGAATCCACCGTGTTTCATATTCGTCCGGAGCGCTTCGACCTGGTGGTGCGCAGCGGTGTCGAAGCGCGATTTGTCGGTTGAACATGCGTTTGGCCGTGGGCCGTGGGCCGTGGCAATGGCCATGCGCAGTCAGTCGGTCGATCGGGCCGGCGTCGAATACCGCTGAAGCGCTGCTCGCGCTGCACCGTGCGGGATGACCGTCGCGCGCCTGAACGGTTCGCACGGCTCCCTCGACTGGCATCGGGCGACCATCGAGCTGATCTGGCGGCCCTTGCCGGATCTCCCGATCCTGCTCGATATTCCCGGGCGAAAGATTCGTACCGTGCAACTGCGCACGGAACCGTCACGCAAGGCCCGGCCACGCGCACGACTCGCTGCCGCGCGTGCGTGCCGGTTCGGCGGATACGGAAGCCCGAGAGGCTCGCGTCAGCGACCGCACCCGGGTGCCGCTACGCAGACATGTTGCCGGCCGCGCGCTGGATGATGGCGCCGGGATGGATCCGGCGGCGAGAGGCGGGCGTCGATCGGCGCATGGCAGCGGCTCGGTGAAAAGCCATGGTCAGGCGACGGCGGGCAGCGGCGACGCCGCACGGGCGTCGGGCAGAAGCGGCAGCGCGTCGAGCAGCGATGCGGTGTACGGGTGCGACGGCGCGCCGAACACCCGGTCGACAGGGCCGCTTTCGACGGCGCGGCCGCCCCGCATCACGAGAATCCGGTCGGCGACGTGATGCACCACGCCGAGATCGTGCGAGATGAACAGCATCGCGGTGCCGTGCTCGGCCTGCAGGTCGGCGAGCAGGTCCAGCACCTGCGCCTGGATCGACACGTCGAGCGCGCTGACCGGCTCGTCCGCGACGAGCAGCGCCGGATTCGACGCGAACGCGCGCGCGATCGCGACGCGCTGCCGCTGGCCGCCGGACAGTTCGCGCGGATACCGGTCGATGCAACCGGCGCCGAGCTGGACTTCGTCGAGCAGCTGCAGGACGCGGCGGCGCCGCGCGTCGCCACGGATGCCGGCCACATCGAGGCTTTCGCCGACGATCTGCCCGACCGAGTAGCGTGGGTCGAACGAGCTGTACGGATCCTGTGCGATCAACTGCAGCCGCGCGCGGCGCGCTCGCCGCGCGGCTTCCGGCACGCCGTTCCACGGCTGGCCGTCGAGCGCGACGGTGCCGTTGTCCGGTTCGACGAGCCCGAGCACGATTCGCGCGACGGTGGATTTGCCGGAGCCGGATTCGCCGACGATGCCGAGCGTCTCGCCGCGCGCGAGCGTGAACGACACGCCGTCGACCGCGGCCGGCGTGTCGCGGCCGCCGTAGCGTTTCGTCAACGCGTCGACGGCCAGCACCGGCGTGCCCGTATCGATGCGCTTCGGCGGCAGCGGCACGCGCGGGGTGGCTGCGAGCCGGAACCCGCGTGACGCGGCAGTGGGAATCGCCGCGAGCAGCTGCCGCGTGTACGGATGCGTCGGCGCGCTCAACACGTCGCGTGCCGGCCCTTGCTCGACGATCCGGCCGCCGCGCATCACGAGCACGCGATCGGCCAGTTCGGCGACGACCGCGAGATCGTGGCTGATCAGCAGCACCGCGTCGCCGGCATCGCGGCGCGCACGCAGCAGCGACAGGATCTGGCGTTGCACGGTCATGTCGAGCGCGGTGGTCGGCTCGTCGGCGATCAGCAGCGCCGCGCCGCCCGCGATCGCGGTGCCGATCAGCACGCGCTGCCGCAAGCCGCCCGACAACTGGTGCGGATACTGCGGCAGCCGCCGCTCGGGGTCGTCGATGCCGACCGAGCGCAGCAGGTCGGCGCTGCGCGTTGCGATGTCGCGCCGCCGCGTATCGTGCAGCGCTTCGGCGACGAGGTCGCGCACGCGCCACAGCGGATCGAGCGACACCAGCGCGTCCTGCAGCACATAGCCGATCCGGCGGCCGCGAATGGCGCGCCAGTCGCGTTCCCGATGGCGGCGCACGTCGATGCCGGCGATGTCGAAGCGTGCTGCGTCGATCGCGGCATGCGGGCCGTTCAGCCCGACGAGGCTGCGCGCGGTCACCGACTTGCCGGAACCCGACTCGCCGACCAGCGCGACGCATTCGCCGGCATGCAGCGTGAGATCGAGCGGCCCGACGACGGGCTGCGCGCCGCGGAACCCGACCGTCAGCTGCTCGATGCGGACCAGCGGCGCGCCACGCGCGGGCGTCGGCTGCGACACGGCGCCGATCGTACTCATGCTGCCTCCCGCCGCTCGAAGCGCGCCTGCCAGTAGCCGCCGAGCGCATTCACCGCGATCACGGCCGCGGTGATCGCGAGGCCGGGCCACACTGCGATCCACCACGCGTTGTACAGATAGTTGCGGCCCTCGGCGAGCATCAGCCCCCATTCGGCTGCCGGCGGTTGCGGCCCCATGCCGAGAAAGCTCAGCCCCGACGCGCCGATGATCGCGGTGCCGAGGCCGATCGTCGCGAGTACCGGCACCTGCGCGATCGCGTGCGGCAGCACGTGGCGCCAGACCAGCACCGCCGGCGCGAGGCCGAGCGTGCGCGCGTGCTCGACGTAACCGGAGGATGCGACGACGAAGGTCTGCGCGCGCACGACGCGCGCGAAGCGCGGCACCGACGCGACGCCGAGCGCGAACACCAGGTTCACCGCGCCGGGGCCGGTGAACGAGATCAGCATCAGCGCGAGCAGCAGGTCGGGGAACGCGGACACGACGTCGAGCACGCGCGTGATCAGCTCGTCGAGCCAGCCGCGGGCGAGGCCGGCGAGCAGCCCGAGCGCGGTGCCGAACAGCGTCGCGACGCCGATCGCGGCCACGCTGATCGACAGCGAGTAGCGTGCGCCATACACGACGCGCGAGTAGATGTCGCGGCCGAGCTGGTCGGTGCCGAGCCAGTGCTCGGCGCTGCTGCCGAGCTGCGCGGACAGCGGATCGGCGGCGAGCGGATCGCCGTGCGCGAGCCAGCCGGGCGCGACGACGGCGACCACGTTCAGCAGCAGATAGACGGCGGCGAGCGCCAGCCCCGGATGGCGGGACAGCCAGCCGGCCGTGCCGCGGGTCGCGCTCGGGCGCAACGTGAGATCGACGGGAACGGACATCGGTGCCTCCGGTTCAATGCCGTGCGCGGCGTTCGCGCAGGCGGGGATCGATCAGCAGGTACAGCAGATCGACGGCGGTGCTGAGCGCGACGTAGATCGCGGCCGACAGGATCGCGATCGCGAGGATCACCGGCATGTCCTTCGACAGCACCGCGTCGACCGTCACCTTGCCGAGGCCCGGCCGGCCGAACACCTGCTCGGTGATCACGGCGCCGCTCAGCAGCCCGCCCACGAGCCAGCCGGCGAGCGTGACGGCCGGCAGCGCCGCGTGGCGCAGCGCATGGCGCACGCGCAGCGCGAACCCGCCGATCCCCCACGAGCGCACCGTCAGCGCATACGGCTCGTCGAGCGCGCGCTCGATGCCTTGCCGCAGCACGCGGCCGATCACCGCGCCCTGCGCGAGCCCCAGCGACAGCGCGGGCAGCACGAGCGACGCGAAGCCGCGATCGCCGGCCACCGGGAACAGCTTCAGCGTGAAGCTGAACACGAACAACAGCATGATTCCGAGCCAGAACGACGGCGTCGAGGCCAGCAGCAGTTCGACGCCGGACGCGGCGCGCCCCGCCCAGCGGCGGCCGGCCGTCAGCACCGCGAGGCCGACCGCGAACACGATCGTCACGACGAGCGCCGCGCCCGTCAGCTTCAGCGTCGGCCACAGCTGCCCGAGCACGAGCGGCGCGACGTCCGTGTTCAGGATGTACGAGCGGCCGAACTCGCCGTGCAGCACGCGCCACAGGTAGTGCACGTATTGCAGTGCGAGCGGTTCGTCGAGTCCCCATTCCTGGCGGATCGCGGCCTCGATCTCGGGCGTGCTCAACTGCTCGCCGATCAGGATGCTGACGATATCGCCCGGCGCGAGATGCACGGCCGCGAACGACAGCGTGATCGCGGCCCACAGCACGAGCACGCCGGTGGCGAGCCGTGTGACGACGGGCGAGCCCGGCCAGCGCCGCCATGCGGCCGGCGACGGCGCGGCCGGCCGTGCGTCAGGGAGGGAGGCGGGAGCGGAGGTCGAATGGCTCATTGGGAAATCTCCTGTCGGGTCGGCGCGAACCGTGATGCAAAAGCGGGCTGCTGCGCGCCGGCTTACTGCTTCACCCACACGTCGTACGGGTTCTCCGGCATCTGCGCGAACGAGCGGAAGCGCAGCCCCTGGACGGCCTTCGCGGCCGCGATCTGGTCTTCCGGTTCGTAAAGCGGGACCGCGTACGCCTGTTCGTTGATCGCGAAGCGCTGCAGCTCGCCGTACGACTGCTTGCGCTGCGCGACGTTCTGCGTACGCGCGGCCGCCTGCAACCAGCGCGTCAGTTCGGGCGCCGCCGCACGGCTGTAGTTCAGCGCGCCGCCGCGATCGACCGGCAGGTAGTGGCCCTCGATGTCGATGCCGTCGGGCGGCGTGTTGGAGTTCGCGATCGAGCCGAACTTGCCGCTCTTGCGCGCTTCGACGTACGTGCCGTCGTCGACGTACTGGATCTTCAGGTCGACGCCGAGGCGTTGCCGTGCCTGCGCCTGCAGTGCCTGCAGCAGCACGTCGCGCTGATCGCGTACCGTCGCCTGCGCCTGGATCACCGCGATCGTCAGGCGTTCGCCGTCGCGGGTCCGGTAGCCGCTGCTGTCGCGTGCTTGCCAGCCGGCTTCGTCCAGCAGCTGGTTCGCCCGTTTCGGATTGTTGCCGTAGGTCTTTTCGACAGCGGCGTCGTAGAGCGGATCGATCGGCGACGTGATCCCCCACGCGCGCGTGCGCTCGCCGCGGTAGATCGACTGCACGATGCCGGTCGCGTCCAGTCCTTCGAGCAGCGCGCGGCGTACTTTCACGTCGCGGGTCGGGCCGTAGTCGACGTTCAGGAACAGTGAGTAGGGCGTGCCGGTATTGAGCGCGCGGCGATACGTGAAATCGGCGTTCTTGCGGATCAGTGCCGCGTCGTTGCCGGACACGCCTTCGATCACGTCGACCTGGCCGGACAACAGCGCGCCGGTGCGCACCGACGATTCGGGGAGGAACCGGTAGACGATCCGGTCGAGGTACGCGGGGCCCTGGTGGCCCGCCGTCGGCGGCGCCCAGCGATAGTCGGGGTTCTTCGCGAACTCGATTTCCTGCCCTTTCACGTACCGCTTCAGGATGAACGGGCCGGTGCCCGCGATGTCGGTGCCGCCCGACTTCAGGCTCGGCCGGCCGAACGCGTTCGGCGACAGCAGCGGCAGACGGCCGGCGAACGTCAGGAACGGCGTATACGGCGCGTCGAGCGCGATCACGACCGTGTGCGCGTCGGGCGTCTTCACGTCCGCGACGTGCGAAATCAGCCGCGCAAGCTGGCTGCCGGCCGAGTACGACAGTTCGCGCGCGTTCAGGAAGTTGCGGGCGACGGCCTGCGCGTCGAACGGCGCGCCGTCGGTGAATTTCACGCCGTCGCGCAGCGTGAACGTGTAGGTCTTGCCGTCGGCCGAGACCTTGTAGCCGGTCGCGAGCCACGGCACGTAACTGCCGTCGGGCTTCTGCGCGAGCAGGCTTTCGTAGGCGTTGCGCAGCAGCAGCTCGACCTTGTCCTGGCCGTTCAGTTGCGGATTCAGCGTGCGGGGCTCGGTTTCGACACCCCAGGTCAGCGTGCCGCCGGAGACGGGTGTGCCCTGTGCGAACGCCGCATACGGCATCGCGAGTGCGAGCAGCAACGCAGCCGATACGGTGTGGCGCGACGCGCGGAAAGCGGAATCCGGAAATGCGAGAGTCATGCGTTGAAGCCTTTCACGAGATGGATGGCAGGGGATGCACTACGCGAAGCAGGGTGGGCCCGCGCGTCACGCGTTCACGGGGACAGGCAGGCGCTCCGGCGGGGCGTCGGCCGTCGCCGGATCCTCGTAGAGATCCGGGATCAGGATTTTTCTGAGCCAGACGAGCGGCGTGCCGAGCGCGTTGGTCGAGCGATCGAACGGCACGTAGCCGCCGCGCTCGTAGTACGACTGCAGCCATGGATGGTGGATCGCGGTCGCGAGATACGTCGCGGGCGCCTTGACCTGCGCGGCCAGGAACTGTGTCTCGACGTGTTCGAGCAGCGTGTGCCCGAGCCCTTGCCGCGTGAACGCGGGCGCAACCGCGAACCAGTGCAGGAACGGATAGGGCGTGCGATGGCGTTCGCCGGATACCCACGGAAACCGCACGGTCAACGTGGCGGCGGGAGCCGGCCGGCCGTCGTGTGCCGCCTGCTCCAGCACGAACGTCGTTTCGCGCGCGACGGCTTGCGCGACGCGTTCGATCGGCGAGCGCGTGATCGTGAAGTGCACGCCCTGCGCCGCGAGCGGCGCGTAGGCGTCCTGCAGCAACGCGTAGACGGCCGGCACGTCGTCCGCGCTGGCGATGCGAATCGTATCGGTCATGGCGCGGTGCCCTCGAAGTCCGGTTGGCGTGCGATCGTGCGTGCGCCGGCATCTCGCGCGTTCGCGTTTGCTTCGTCGCGCGCGCCCGCCGCCGTGTCGTCATCGTCGGCATGCGCGCCGGCCAGCAAGCGCAGCGACGCAATGCGCGGGGCGGCGTCGGCGACCGGCGTGTCGACGACGAATTCGGCAATCCCGTGGCGGCGATGCAATGCGTCGAGCTCGTGCAGCACGTCGTCGCGCGTGCCGTGCACGATCCGCGTTTCGCGCGGGTCGATCCGGTGCGGGCCGCCGCCGGCCTGGCGGATGTACGCGTGCGCCTGTTCGAGGCTGCCGACGTTGACGGCGGGCGTGTCGCCCACCTGAACGCGAAAGCCCTGATGTCCGCTCGCGAGTTGCGCCGCCGCGTCGCGGGTGCCGGCGACGATCGCGGAGACGGCCAGCAGCGGCGTGCGGCCGCCCGACGCGTCGCGATAGGTGTCGAACGTGCGCTCCAGATCCGTCGCGGAGGCATTCAGATGCGACGCGTAGACGAACGCCCAGCCGAGCCGCGCGGCGAGCGTGGCGCTTTCCGCGCTGGCGCCGAGCAGGAACGGTTGCGCGGGCTCGGGCGGGCGTGGCGTCGCATGCAGCGTAGCGCCATCCTGATCGGTCGCGTCGGCTGTTGCATCGTCGCCCTCGAGATGACGATTCAGTTCCTCGGCCAGATCGGCGAACGACGCGCGCCGCGCCGGATCGTAGCCGGCCTGCAGCGCACGGGTCGACAGCGGCAGGCCGCCCGGCGCCTTGCCGATGCCGAGATCGACGCGGCCGGGCGCGAGCGACGCGAGCAGGTTGAAGTTTTCCGCGATCTTGTACGGACTGTAGTGCTGCAGCATCACGCCGCCCGATCCGACCCGAATGCGCCGCGTCTGCGCGAGCACGTGCGCGATCAGGATTTCCGGCGACGGGCACGCGAGCGCGGCGGTGTTGTGATGTTCGGCGAGCCAGTAGCGGTGATAGCCGGCCGCATCGGCGAAGCGTGCGAGCGACACGGTGCGCGCCAGCGCGTCGGCGGCGGTTTCTCCGGGCGCGACGGGACTCTTGTCGAGCACGCTCAAGCGGAACGGCAATGCGGACAAAGCGGACAAATCGAAGTGGGAGCGGAGGGCGTCGAACGTCATGATGAAGCGATCGGCGCGGGTCGAAACGGCCTGATCAGCGGATTTGGCATGCCGAATTATTTTGCGTCGACGTTCGCACGGTCAAACAATCAAGAAGAATATCGAAAGCCGAAAATATTCGTTCCGGCCGCCCCGGGGGCTTGCGTTATGGTCGTTGGCTGCGCGCCTCGCGGCGCGTGCGTGGAGCCTGACCGACGGTCCGACGCGAGTACGCTCGCCGTCGCGATGCCCGCGGGCACGCTCCGATTTTCAGACCGAACGGAATCACGAGGAGTGCGAATGAACGAGCAACGCGAACGACGTACGGCCCTCACGGCGTGCCATCGCGCGACGACCGGAGCCGCGTCATGAGCGGCGCACGCAGACGGCTGAAGACACTCGTCGGCGCGGCGAGCGTGCTGTACGCGCCCGGCGATGCGGATGTCGCACAGGGTGTGCGACGCGCGGCGTCGCTCGCACGCAGGGCGGAAGCCGAGAAGATCACCGGCCTCTTTACCGCCGACCTGCTGCAGGCCGATGCGGCCGGCCTCGCGGGCACCACCGGCAGCCAGGAGCCGATCGTCGCGCTGGCGGCGCTGAGCCAGGCGACGTCGGCGATCGGCCTCGTCGCGACGGTGTCGACCACGTATCACCATCCGTACAACCTCGCGCGGCTGATCGGCACGCTCGACCACGTGAGCGGCGGGCGGGCCGCGTGGAATGCGGTCACGTCGTCGGTCGGCGAGGAGAATTTCGGCGATGCGGCGCTGCCCGACCCCGAACGGCGTTACGCGCGTGCGGCCGAATTCGTCGAAGTCGTCAACGCGCTGTTCGACGCGAACGATCCGCGCGCGACGCGGCGCGGGCAGGGCGGCGGCATCTCGGTCGATCCGCGCCAGCTCGGCGCGATCGACTACCGCGGCGCGCACTTCCAGGTGCAGGGGCCGCTGAACGTGCCGCCGTCGCCGCAGCGCAGGCCGGTGCTGTTTCAGGCCGGGCAGTCGGCCAGCGGCGTATCGCTCGGCGCGAAGTACGCGGAGGTCGTCTATACGTCACAGCCGACGCACGACGATGCGCGCGCATTCGTCGCCGAGCTGCATCGGCAGGCCATCGCATTCGGCCGCGCCGACCGGCTGCCGCTCGTGATGAACTCGTTCCATTCGGTGATCGGCGAATCCGATGCCGACGTCGCGCGACGGTTGCGCGACAAGCATGAACGCATCGACTACGAACAGGGCAGGCTGAAGCTCGCGGACATGCTCGGCGGCGGCGTCGACCTGCGCGAGCTGCCGCTCGACCAGCCGTTGCCGGCGTCGCTGCTGCCGGCGATCGATAGCGTGCATCGCCGGCGCGGACGCGTCGCGATCTTCGTGGGCTACGCACGCCAGCGGCTGACGCTGCGCGAGCTGATCATCCGTGCGCAGGAGACGGGCCACTGGTCCGTCGCCGGCACGCCGGAACAGCTCGCCGATGCGATTGAAACGCGCTATCGCGCGGGGCTCGTCGACGTGCTGTCTCTGCACGGGCTCGGCCAGCCGGACCAGGAAGACCTGCTGCTCAACGGGTTGCTGCCCGAATTGCGGCGGCGCGATCTGCTCGATACCGACTACGTGGGCGGCGATTTTCGCGCGAACCTGGAACTGCCGGCGGTGCGGCGCGAGGCCGTGGCGGCGTGAACGACGGATGAACCGCGTACCGTGCCGTACGTCGGACGGTGCGCAGTTTCGTGCATATCGTGCATATCGCGCGATCAGATATCCATCGCAAAAATAACCATTTGGTACACGCATCGGCGCGCATTACAGTCACGCCTCCTGCCGGCTGCAACGCCGGTCGTTCCGACGTTATTTCAGAAATTCGCCACATGAATCGTTTGATGCGTTCCAGGGTCCGCCGTGCCGCGGCCGCGCTGTTCGTGCTCGGCCTCGCGCCGATTTCCCACGCGGCCCAGCCGACGTTGCGCGTCGGCATCGACGCCGAATCGTATCCGCCGTTCTTTTCGAAAGATGCCGGCGGCAAGTGGAAGGGCTGGGAAATCGACGTGCTCGATGCCGCATGCGGCAAGCTGAACGTGCGGTGCGAGCTCACCGACATTGCATGGGACGGCCTGATTCCGGCGTTGCAGAACCGCAAGATCGACGTGATCTGGTCGTCGATGACGATCACCGGCGAACGGCAGAAAGCGATCGACTTCAGTCGTGCCTACTATGAGTCGCCGACGGTGTTCGTCGGCGCGAAAAGCGACCGGCGCCGCGTCGACTGCGCGGTGCCCACGACCTTCAAGGGCAGCGTGATCGGCGTCGAGGCCGGCACGAACTTCTCGGCGTTCCTCGATGCCCGCTTCAAGCAGAACGTGCAGATCAAGGCGTTCGACAAGTTCGACAATGCGCTCGCGGATCTGGTGTCCGGGCGCGTCGACTACGTGCAGGAAGGCAAGGGGCTATTCACGGCGTTCCTCGCGTCGCGCGACGGCAAGGACTTCGAGGTCAAGGCCACGTGCGCGGACGATCCGGTGCTGGGCCTCGGGGTCGGCGCGGGCGTGCGGCGCGGCGCTGCGCTGCGCGGCAAGCTGTCGACCGCGATCGCGCAACTGCAGCAGGACGGCACGTGGGATGCGATCACCGCCCGCTATCCGAACCTGAAAGGCACGATCGAGAAGGGGCGCTGAGCGCATGGCCGCGGACGATTCGCTGCTCGCGTTGCTCGCATTCGGCGACGGCGGTTATGGCCGCGTGTTCGCGGGCGCGTTCGCGCTGACGTTCGGCGTCGCGGCGGCGTCGTTCTGCACCGGCGTGCTGCTCGGCATCGCCGGCGCGCTCGGCAAGCTGTCGCGATACGCGGCGCTCGTGTGGCTGGCTCGCCTCTACACGACGCTCGTGCGCGCGCTGCCCGAGCTGTTGTGCCTGCTGCTCGCGTTCTACGCGGTCGCACCGGCCATCGAGAACGCGCTTCGCGGCAGCGGCATCGTATCGGGCGACTTCGCGTTCGATCCGTTCGTCGTCGCCGCACTGTCGCTCGGTTTCATCCAGGGTGCGTATCTCACCGACATCTTCCGCGCGGCGCTCGTCAACGTGCCGGTCGGCCAGATCGAGGCCGCGCACGCGTACGGGATGACGCCATGGCAGACGTTCGCGCGCATCCGGTTCCCGGCCGCCGCGCGGCTCGCGCTGCCGGGCGTCGGCAACGTGTGGCTGAACGCGACCAAGGATGCGTCGTTCATCAGCGTGCTCGGGTCTTTCACCGATCTGCTGAAGGCGAGCCAGCTCGCGGCCGGCGCGACGCGGCACTACGTATTCTTCTATCTGGTCACGGCCGCACTGTTCCTGCTGCTGAGCATCACGTCGACCGGCCTCTTCGCGGCGCTGGAGCGGCATGCGAACCGCGGCACGAGGCGCGCGACGACATGATCTTCTCGCTGCCTTTCCTGCTCGACACGGTGATGCCGAAGCTGCTCGCCGCGGTGCCGACGACCCTGGCGTTGCTGCTGTTGTCGGGTATCGCCAGCGTGGTGATCGGCATTCCGCTCGCGCTGGCGGCGGGTTCGCGTCACGCAGCCTGCCGCTGGCCCGCGCGCGGCTGGATCATGCTGGTTCGCGGAACACCGCTGCTGGTGCAGCTTTATCTGCTGTATTACGGCTTCGGCCAGATCGTCCCGCGCGAATGGATGCGCGACAGCTGGGCGTCGCCGCTGTTGCGCGACGCGTTCTGGTATGCGGTCGTCGCGTTGAGCGTGAACGAGGGCGCCTATGTCGCGACGATCCTGCGCGGCGCGATTGCCGGGGTGCCGGCCGGCGAGATCGAGGCCGGCTTTGCATACGGAATGACGCGGGCGGGTGTACTGCGCCGGATCGTCGGTCCGCGTGCGTGGCGACTCGCGCTGCCGGCGCTCACCGGCGAGGCGATCCTGCTGCTGAAGTCGACCGTCCTCGCGTCGACCGTCACGGTGTTCGACGTGATGGGGACGGCCAATACGCTTCGTTTCGAAACCTTGCGCGTTTATGAGCCGCTGGCCGGCGCGGCGATCGTCTATGTCGTGCTGGTCGCGTTGCTGACGATTCCCGCCGCCCGTCTCGAGAAACACCTCAACCGCTACCTGACGCGCGAGCCCGACGATCGCCCGCCCGCACGGCGCCGCCGCGCATCGTCCGGCGCGTGGGCGGCGCCCAACTGATTCCTGCTTTTGCACTGAACACGACGATGTCCGATCCCCGCCCCTTGCTGTTTTCCCTTTACGAACAGGCCAGCGTCGGCTGCGGCGGTGCGCCGAGCCTGTGGACCCATCCCGCCGACGAACGGTTGCGCGCGAACACGCTCGCGTTCTGGTCGAACCTCGCGCGCACGGCCGAGCAGGCCGATCTCGACATGCTGTTCTTCGCGGACGTGCTCGGCCTGTACGACGTCCATGGCGGGTCGGCTGACGCGGCGGTCCGGTGGGCGGTCGAGGCGCCCGCGAACGATCCGATGATGCTGATTCCGGCGCTCGTCGCGCAGACCGAGCGGCTCGCATTCGGCGTGACCGCGAGCACGACCTACGAGCACCCGTTCGCGCTCGCGCGGCGCTTCAGCACGCTCGACCACCTGAGCAACGGCCGGATCGGCTGGAACATCGTGACCTCCTATCTGACGAGCGCGGCGCGCAACTTCGGGCTCGACCGGATGATCGGCCACGACGAACGCTACGCGCGTGCGGAGGAGTTTCTCGACGTGGCCTACAAGCTGTGGGAAGGGAGCTGGGCAGACGACGCGGTCGTCGCCGACAAGCGCGAGCCGCGCTACGCGCGCGGCGACCGTGTGCGGCCGATCGCGCACGAAGGCACGCATTATCGCGTGCATGGCCCGCACGTCTGCGCGCCGTCGCCGCAGCGCTCGCCGGTGCTGATCCAGGCCGGCTGGTCGGGGCGGGGGCGCGAATTCGCGGCGAAGCACGCGGAAGTGGTGTTCGTCGCGAAGTCGAATCCGCATGAGATCCGCACCGGCCTCGATGAAATCCGGCGGCTGGCGGTCGAAAACGGCCGGGCAGCGGAGGATGTGAAGGCGCTCACGGTGCTGCGGATCGTGACGGCGCGTTCGTCGGCCGACGCGAAGGAGAAGTACCACGTGCTGCAGCAGCACTATCACCTGCAGGCTCAACTCGTCAGCTATGCGGGCGATACCGGCATCGACATCGATCGCTATGCGGACGACGAGCCGTTGACGACACAAACGGAAGGGCTCACGTCCTACGTGGTGCGGCCGGACGGCAGCGGCAAGCCGCTCACCGCCGGCGACGTGCGGCGCAAGTTCGCGAATGTCACGCGCGGCACCGACCTGATCCTCGTCGGCTCGCCTGACGAAGTCGCCGACCAGCTCGCCGAGCATGCGCGGCAATCGACGACGAGCGGCTACATGCTCAATCCGCTCATCAGCCCAGGCACGCTCGACGATTTCGCCGAACTGATCGTGCCGGAACTGAAAAAGCGCGGCCTGTACCGAGCGACGCCGGCGAGCGGCACCTTCCGTTCACGGCTGAGCGGGCGGGACCGCCTGCCGGACACGGCCTATGGCGCTTCGTTCCGGTTTCCGGTGCCGGAAGCGGGCTGACGAGCCGATCAATACCGGACGACCCTCAGCGGAGTTGCGTGACATGACCCACGACGACCTGTTTCTCCTGCAAGCGCATCGCGCCGTCCGGAATCTTCGGTATGAATAGCGCGACGAACGAGACGATGGACGTGACGCGCGACGATCGGCCCCATCGGTCGACGTTACCACCTGTCCTGAGCGCCACGGGCATCGCGAAGCGCTTCGACGCGACCGTCGCGCTGTCGGCGCTCGACCTGTCGATCGGCGCCGGCGAAGTCGTCGCGTTGATGGGCGCGAACGGCGCGGGCAAGTCGACCTTCGTCAAGATCCTGAGCGGCGCGCTGCAAGCGGACGGCGGCACGCTGACGCTACGCGGCGAACCCTATCGGCCGGCGTCGCCGCACGCGGCCAAGCGGCTCGGCGTCGCGACCGTGCACCAGTCCGTGGCCGACGCCGTCGTGCCGACGCTGTCGATCGCCGACAACCTGCTGCTCGACCGGCTGTGCGATCCGGCCTCGCCGTGGCGCGTGCCGCCGGCCGCGCGGCGCGCGGCGGCGCGATCGCTCGCCGCACGGGTCGGGCTCGACGTCGACCTGGCCGCACCGCTCGCCTCGCTGTCGCTGGCCGACCAGCAGCGCGTGACCCTGGCGCGTGCGCTGGCCGGGCAGCCATCGTTGCTGATTCTCGACGAGCCGACCGCCAGCCTGTCGGCGGCGGAGGCCGAGCGGCTGTTCGTGCTGGTGGACGCGTTGCGCCGCGACGGCGTTGCCATCCTGCTGGTGTCGCATCGGCTCGGCGATTTGCGCCGCATCGCCGATCGCGCGGCGATCGTCCGCGACGGGCGGATCGTCGCCGATCTGGCCGCGCCGATCGATTTCGACGCGGCGGTGGAAACGATGATCGGCCGGCCGTTGCCGCGTACGCGTGCATCGGTGCCGGAGCGTGCCGGGCTGGCCGGAGCCGGGGCAGGCCAAGGTTTCAGCGTGCGGCAGATGCGGCTGACGCCGACCAGTACACCGTTCGACCTCGATGTCCGGCGTGGCGAGATCGTCGCGATCGCGGGCCCTGTCGGCGGCGGCAAGTCGCGCTTCGCGCGGACGATCTTCGGCGCGGTGCGGGCGGCGGCCGGCGAGATGACGCTCGACGGCCGGACATGGCGGCCACGTTCGCCGGCTGACGCGATTCGCGCCGGCGTATTCCTGGCCGGCGAGGACCGCTGGCGCACGTCGCTGTTTCCCGACAGCGTTCCGTTCGCGTCGATCGCGGGCACGATCGGCTTTCCGTTCCTGTCGCGCTGGTTCGCGAGCGGCGCGGTGCGCCGAACGCGCGAACGCGCGGCGGCCGCGACGGCGATCGCGCGGTTCGGCATTCGCTGCGACGGGCCCGACGATCGCGTCGCGCACCTGTCCGGCGGCAACCAGCAGAAGGTCGTGCTCGCGCGCTGGCATGCCGAGCCGGCGCGGCTGTTGCTGCTCGACGAGCCGTTCCAGGGCATCGATGCGGGCGCGCGCGCCGATATCGTCGATACGCTGCGGCGTCATGCGCATGAGCGCACGACGATCGTGTTCGTCAGCGATCTCGAGGAAGCGGCCGAGATCGCCGATCGTATCGTGCGATTCGACCGCGCGACGCTTGATTGCGTGCCTCCCACTTCTTCCATCGTGCGTGCCTGCTCATGAAACCCGTGACTTCTTCCGCTGTCCGCCATGCCGCATCCGCCGAACGGTCGTCGCGCCCCGGGCCGGCGCGCATCCGCGATGTGCTTGAACGGACGGGCATCCTGCTCGTGCTGGGCGTCCTCGTGGTCGTGTTCGCGCTCAGGGAGCCGGCGTTCCTGAACGTCGACAATCTGTTCAGCATCCTGCAGGCGGTGTCGATCGTCGCGTTGCTCGGCATCGGCGTGACGGTCACGCTCGCGGCCGGCGGCTTCGACCTGTCGGTCGGCAGCGTGGCCGCGACCGCGCAAATGGCCGCGAGCTACGTGCTGGTCGTCTGGCACGGCAGCGCATGGGCGGCCGTGCTCGCCTGCGTCGTGCTTGGCGTGGCCGCCGGCTTGTTCAACGGCTTGCTGATTACGCGGCTGCGCGTGCCCGACCAGCTCGCGACGCTCGGCACGCTGTTCCTGCTGGCCGGCCTGCAGTTGATCCCGACCGGCGGCCGTTCGCTCGCGACCGGCTCCGTGCTGCCCGACGGCACGGATGCGACGGGGGTATTCCCCGATGCGTTTCTCGCGCTCGGCCGGTTGCGCGTGTTCGACGTCGTACCGTTGCCGGTGCTGCTGCTCGCGGCTGTGACGGTGCTGGCCTGCGTGACGATGGAGGCGACCCGCTGGGGCCGCGTGATCTACGCGATCGGCGGCAACGAAGCGGCCGCGCGGCTGGCCGGCGCGCCGGCCGCGCGCTACCGCGTCGCCGCGTATGTCGTGTCGGGTGCGATCGCGTCGCTGGGCGGCGTGCTGATCGCCGCGCGGGTTGGCCGCGGCGACGTGAGCGCGGGCCACTCGCTGCTGCTCGATGCGGTGGCGGCCGCGCTGATCGGTTACGCGGTGTGGGGCGCGAAGCGGCCCAACGTATTCGGCACGGTCGTCGGGGCGGTGTTCGTCGGCGTGCTGCTCAACGGGCTCACGATGCTGAACGCACCCTACTACATGCAGGATTTCATCAAGGGCGTACTGCTCGTGCTGGCCCTTGCATTTACGTTCGGCATCGGTCGCCGTACGGATGCCCGGGCGTGATGCGTGAGCTCGCCGAGACCAGGCTCGGGCACTCACGGTTCGGAGAATTTTCACGCAGGACGGTTTGTTATCCAAAGTAATATCGATTGCCGAATCGGTCGGTTTGAATTCACTCGGTGCGCTGATAGATTGAGCCGATATCGTCCTATATGGAGACAGACACGCCATGCGCTCGTTGCTTCGCCGAAAGTCGCGTATCGAACTGAAACTCGGTGCACTCGTGCTGGGCACCGCGCTCGTGTTCGGTGTGCCCACGGCCCACGCCGGTCCGCTCAAGGGGGCGCCTGCGCCGTTCGACAAGGGCGGCGTGAAGATCGCGCTCGTCAACTACCTGTCGACCGGCGATTTCTTCCAGGCCTACGAAGCCGGCGCGCAGAAGCAGGCGCGGGCGCTCGGCGTCGATCTGCGCATCTACGAAGGCCGGCAGGACGCGGCCGAGCAGCGTGAGCAGATTCAGCAGGCGATCAGCATCGGCGTGTCTGCGATCATCGTCAATCACGGTTTGCCGGAATCGCTGAAGGACGTCGTTCAGCGCGCGCTGGACAAAGGCATCAAGGTCGTCGCGTTCGACGTCGATCTCGCCAATCCGAAGGTGCCGCAGATCGAGCAGAACGATCGCGACCTGGCGAACCTGCTGCTGAATCAGGCGGTGAAGGACAACGGCGACGCGTTCGCGGCAGGGTACGTGTACGTGGCCGGATTCGCGCCGCTCGACCGGCGCGATGCCGCGTGGCGCGATTTCAAGCGTGCGCACCCGAAGGTGCAGGAAAAGGCGCGCTGGGGCACCGTCGACAATCCGATCGCGCAATCGGTTGCGAACCAGGCGGCGGCCGTGTATCGCGCGAATCCCGACATTCGCGTCGTGTTCGCGCCGTACGACGAGTTCGCGCGCGGCGCAAAGCTCGCGGCGGACGAGGCCCGGCTCTCGTCGAAACTCCGCATCTACAGCGCGGACGTGTCGACGGCCGACATCGAGGCCATCCGCGCGCCGAACAGCGCGTGGGTCGCGACGGCCGCGACCAATCCGGCGGTTGTCGGCGCGGTGTCGGTGCGGGCCGCCGCGCTGCTGGTCGCAGGGCAGGACCCGGGCGCGCGCATCGCAGTGAAGCCGACGCTGATCACGCGTGACGATCTCGTGAAGAACGACATTCATACCGTGGCCGAACTCGCCGCGAAGTTTCCGGCGTTCCGCGCGAGCGACGCGGCGACTGCCGCATGGATTCCGGCAGTCGACTGAGCGCCTCGGCACGTAGCGCGCGACGATCACATTCTCGAGACGCGGACGCTGAAGGTGACCGCGCACGCGCCCGGTCGCAGCGGCGTGCGCGAGATCCGGATACGCGTGCGGTATTCGCCGTCGTGACCGTGGTACTCGTCTGGGGCATCGTGCGCGTGCGGCGCATCAGGTGATGCGCCGGCCACGTGTCGCGTGGCCGCTCAAGTGCGGTTATCCTGCGCGTTCGTCTATTTCATCGAGAAATCAAGAACGTCTTCGATTCGCTCTTCGGGATGGGGTAGCGCGACGGAGCCGTCCCGTCGCCCACTCAATCGCCCGACGGCCCCGGCCGGCTGAAGCGCTGCTCGACCACCTCGGTTCCCCAATGCGTGCCCGCGGATTCGCTGGTCAACGCAAAGCCGAACGACTCGTACAGATGGCGTGCCGAGTCCAGCCCCTTGAACGTCCACAGGTAGGTTTCGCGAAACCGCTGCGCGTCGACGAAGCGCATGGCTTCCGTCATGAGCCGGCGCCCGATGCCCGACCCGCGCAGCGCATCGTTCACGATGAACCAGCGCAGGTGCGCGACGCCGGTTGCCGGGTCGCCGTCGATCGCGAGCGACGCGAGCGTCCGGCCGTCTTCCTGGCATAGCCAAAGCGCCTTGCCGTCGGCCGGCAGCGCACCGGCGAACTCGGCCAGCTCGGTCGCCACGCGCTTTTCGAAAAAGGCGCCGAAGCCCCAGTGTTCCGCATAAAAACGCGCGTGAAGGCCCGCGATATCGCCGATGCAGCCCGGTTGGTAACCTTCTCGGATCGCGGGCGCGTCGAGTGCCGCGACGGGCGCTTTCGCGGCGTTGTCCTGCGCGAGCGCATCGGCATACAGCGCGAGCGAGCGCAGCAGCGCCTGCTGGTCGGCGGGCACCATGCGGCGCAGCGCGTTCGATACCTGGTCCGTCGCGAACGTGTCGATTCTCTTCTGGAGCTTTTTCCCTTCGGCGGTCAGGTACAGCTCGATCGCGCGCGCATCGTCGCTCGACACGCGCCGCTCGACGACACCGGCCGCCTCGAGCCGCGCGAGTTGCCGGCTCGTGTTCGATTTGTCCAGCCGCAGGATGTTGCCGAGATCGCGGGCGTTGATGCCGGGCGCCATCCCGATCTCGAGGATCGCGTGGACGGCCGAAGGCGCCCAGTCGCTGTCGGCCAGCGTCGCGCGCATGAAGCCGAGCTCGCGAACCAGTTTGCGGGAGAAGTCGCGCAGCTCGAGGATCGTGGCTTCGCGAGGCTTGGCGGGCGCGTCGATGAGGTCCATGGGTGGCCTGGAAAGGTTGCGGATCGCAATCAATAATAGTTGCGGGTCGCAACTTGATCAAGGCGGATTTTCATGGGGACGGGTTATGCCGACGGAGTCTTTCCAGAGGCCGGTGTCGGCGCGAACCGTGGCGGTGACGAGTGGTACTGACGCGGATGGCGGCGTGCCGCGAACCGGACGCATACTGGGTGCATCCGGCCTGCCTGCCATGCGCGCACGGGCGTCGGCTGGCCATCGATCCGCGGCGGCGGACAACGGAGCTCACCATGAACCATCTGAAGCCGATGACGATTGCGTTGCTTGCCGGATGCGGCATCAGCGCCGGCGCGGTCCACGCGGCCGGCAGCATGGATGCGCTGCCGTGCAGCGCGGCGCATGCGGCGGATCCGGGCGGGATCGCCGCGATGCCGGGCACGTCGGTACGCAGCTTCTCGACCGCCGGCTGCTCGGGCGCCGTACTGCAGGGCGAACGGGCCACCGCGACGGTCAATGGCGACCGGGTCGAGCTGCGGGACGGCATCGTCTATGTGAACGGCCGTTCGTACGGCGCCGTCACGCCCGCGCAGACGGTCGAATACGAAGCCGCGCACGACCGCCGCACGCTGAAGGTCGACGGAGTCGTCCGCACGCCTGTGCGCTGACCCGCAAGCAGTTCAGGCGCAGGCGGACGACAACCGCATCTCGTTCATTCGACCAGCGTCAGCCGGCCGTCGCTGAGCCGCACCTCGCGCCCGATCCACGCCGCATCGACGCGCGGCAGCACGGCCGACGGCTTGCGCAGTTCGCGCAGCAGTGTCGCGCCGTGCGACAGCCGGCCGCCCATGCGCGCGATCACGGCGCGCGCGGCCTGATATTGCGCGTGCCGGCCCGGATCGAGCGTGTCTTCCAGCAGGATGTCGTGGCCGAGCACGCCTTGCGTGTGGCCCGGATAGATCATGAAGCCGGCCGCCTCGTCGGTGCCTTCGCCGCCGTCCTGCCAGAAGCTGCCGTTGCGTTCGCGGCGCTCGGGATGGGGCGCGAACCACGTGTCGCGATCGGCGGCCGGCATCGCATGATGCAGGCGGAAGAACACGCGCATCAGGTTGTCGCGATACCACTCGCGCACCTGCAGATACCAGCCGCGCATGCCGGGCGCGCCGAGCGTGTGGAGTACGCGAACCGGCAGCGGCCAGTCGGGAAACGCCTGCAACGGCAGGCGGGTGGGCGCGGGTCGCGCGGTGCCCGGATCGGTTTCCCACGGCAGGCGATGCGGGCTGTCGTCGAGCTGGCCGTATGCGGTCGGCGGACGGCCCCACAGTGCGCCGCCGCTGCTGGCCAGCGACGACGCGATGCACAGGTTGCCCTGCACGACGAATACGTAGAAGCGCGTGAACCAGTCGGCCAGTTGCTGGCCGTCGGCGTGTTGCTCGACGAGCGTCGCGAGTTCCTGGTCGAAGCGCTGCAAGCCGCGCTCGAGCGTTGGCAGATGCCCGCGCGCGACGCGCAGCATGCGCCAGAACACCGGCAACGAACGCAGCAGCCGCAGCGGGCGCCAGCGCAGCGGCGGGGTCGCGCCGCCGATCTCGCCGCTGTAGCTGCCGGCCGACACGCCCCAGTCGGCGAGACGGGCGAGGAACAGGTCGTTGTTGATGTACGACGCGCCGCCATAGAGCGCGGTAAATGGTTCGTTGTCCTGCAGTACGCGTGCATCCCAGCGCGCCATGATCGCCGGGATGCTGCCGGCCGCGCGTCGTTGCGCGTACTCGACCAGCCGGCTCGGCTGCGGCGGCAGGATCTCGGCGATGTTCGCGGCGGTCAGGTGGCGATGCCAGCCGTAGCTGCTGATCGGACGGTATTGCAGCAGCCACAGCTGCCGGCCGTCCCACGCCCATTCGACGTCGCCCGGCACGTAGTGGAACGCGCGCAGCACGCGCTGCAGGAAAGCCCACAGCTGCGGCGCGCCCAGGCCGTGCGCGGTGGGGAACGTACCGCGCTGCCACGGCTCGCCGAGCCGCGACAGGATCGCGCGTTGCGGGCTGGCCTGTCCGTCGGCGAGCGTTTCGAGGTGGCCTTCCACCCATTCGACTTCGGCCGCCAGATGCCGCACGAACGCGATGCCCGACAGCACGGGCGTGATGAAGCGCTGCACGACCGCTTCCTCGAGGCCGCCATCGAGCAACTCGGCCACGCGCGCGGCCGCCTGCGCTGCCGGTACGCGCAGGAACGTCGTATGCAGGCCGGCGTTGGCCGCATCGGCCTGGTCTTCACCGTGGCTCGACGAGCGGATCGCCCACTCGGCATCGGGCTGGCTCGCCAGAAAGCCGGGCAGGCGCGGATCGTCGGCGCGGGTCAGCGACAGCGCGGGCGGCACGGGCAGGCCGGCCATCGTCGCCAGCGCCAGGCGCCCGCCCTTGGTATGCGCGACGAAGCCGGCATCGCCCGCTTCGAGCCAGTGCACGAATGCCGCGGGCGCGTCGATCCACGGATAGTGTCCCCAGCCGGCCTGCAGCGTGACGGTGAGGTCGGCGCGCGCGAGGATCGCCGACCATGCGGCGGCCTGGCGCACGCCGAGCACGTTGTCCTGGTCGCCCCACACGAGTTCGATGCGATCGGCGACCCACTCGAGCAGCGGCAGCGCGGTATCGGCACGCACGAGATCCCAGTGCGGCAGGAACGCACGGCAGCGCGCATAGCCGGCGCCCATGCGGCGGTACTGCGCGCGCGTCCAGGTCAGGTTCGAGAACTTGCGGGCGAACAGCGTCGGGTAGTGCGCGAGCAGCCAGTGGATGGTCTTGCGCAGCGGCTTCGGCGCCATCAGTTTCGGCAGGCGCCGTTCCCACAGGAACGCGCCGACGGGCGCGAGCAGCACGCTGCGGCTGAAGTGGCCGGGGCATCGCTGCAAGGCGTGCAGCACCAGTAGCGCGTTCACGCCGACCGCCATGATCGCGTGGCCCGGCTCGGTCATGTCGAGCAGCGCTTGTGCATAGGCGGCGAGATCCTCGCAGGGCGGCGCGGGGTTGTCGCCGAACCCCGGCAGTTCCAGCGGCACAGGCTGGTAATGCCGGAAGTGGGGCAGCGCATCGTCCCACCAGTCGGCCGCGCTGCCGTTGCCGGCGAGGAGGTACAGGATCGGTTTGCTCATGGAGGCTTCGTCGGCGGGCGATCGTCGCAAGGGCGCGCGGTCGGGGCGGCGCCGTTTGCGGATGCCACGGGTCGTGTCCGTGTTGTCTTGTTCGCGTTGCGCCGGTGCGAGTGGAATGGAAGGGCGGCCCGCTCGGCTTGATGTTCGATTGTTGCGGGCATTCTACGCGAGTCGAATTCATGCAATTCGCGATGCATTCGGCGCTCGGATTTTTCTATACGCGCTCGATAGGCGTGACCGGATGTCGATTGGAAGAAATGATTTGAAGTCGGTGAATGATCCGGTTTGAATCGCGCACGTCACGCAACCGGAGAAAGTAGAATCAGGCCGCCGGATTTCACCGAACCGGATTCGAGGAATGAAAATGAAAAGACGCTGGATTGCGGGTGCATTCCTTGCGCTCGTCGCAAGCGGGGCATGGGCCGAGAGCTGGATCACGCTTGGCCCGGGCCCGGCCATCGCGCTCTATGTGGATCCCGCTTCCGTCGAGCGTTATCCGCTCAATTCGTGGGTGACGGTCAAGATCGTTTATGCCGAGCCGCGCCGTTACTCGGCGCCGTTTCCGGTGAAGCGCCTCGTTTCCGATTGGTCGTTCGACTGCGGGAACAAGACCTGGGCGATGGGCAAGACCAGCATGGTCGGAGTGCAGCCGGGCGAGGTCTACATATCTCGCGAAAATTCGGATGATTACCGGTATGTCGAGCGCGACTCCATTCAGACGCTGGTCATGGATTACGTCTGCGGCAAACACGGATGATGGAAATGGCGTCCGCTCGCCGGTTCCGGTTCGACGGCTTTCAGTTGAAGGCGGGTCAGGCGGCGTTTGATCGCCGGGCCTGGCCGCACGTTTTTTTTCATCGCGCACGGTATCGGTTCGCTTGCCCGTGCCGGTGCGACGCCGCACCGGCACGGAGACGAATCAGTGCGTGGCGCTTGCCGCGACCGCATCGGCCGGGCTGCCGGGCGGCTGGCCCGTCTGCCGGCGCGAGCGGCCCGAGCTGAGGTACGCGGCGATCGAGTCCTGCGTGATCTCGCCGAGCCATGCGCCGTCGGGGTCGAGCACCGGCATCCACGACGCGCTGTACTGGTACATCTTCGACAGCACGATGCGCAGGTTGTCGTCCGCCGCGACACCGGCCGGGAAGGGCGTCACGCGCTCGCCGCACACGCCGCCGCCGGTGCGCGCCGCGCGGCGCGTCACGTAGCCGAGCGCGCGGCCCGCGTCGTCGAGCACGGTCAGGTAGCGGCAGTCGGTTTCGTCCATCACGGCGAGCGCGTGCGCGAGCGGCGTATCGACCCGTGCCGTTTCGGGCTGCGTGGCGGCGTCGCCGGCCTTCACGAGCAGCAGGCGCTTGAGCGTGCTGTCCTGGCCCACGAACTGCGCGACGAATTCGTCGCGCGGGCGGGCGAGCAGCGTGTCGGGGTGATCGTATTGCACGAGCTGGCCGCGCCGGAACACGGCGATGCGATCGCCCAGCTTGATCGCTTCGTCGATATCGTGGCTCACCATGATCACGGTCTTGTTCAGTTGCCGCTGCATCTGGAAAAACTCGTTCTGGATCGATTCGCGATTGATCGGATCGACCGCGCCGAACGGCTCGTCCATCAACAGCACGGGCGGATCGGCGGCCAGCGCGCGAATCACGCCGATCCGCTGCTGCTGCCCGCCCGACAGCTCGCGCGGATAGCGTTTCAGGTACAGCTTCGGATCGAGCGCGACCATCGCCATCAGGTCGCGCGCGCGCTCGGCGCAGCGCTTCTTGTCCCAGCCCAGCAGGCGCGGCACGACGGTGATGTTTTCCTCGATCGTCATGTTCGGGAACAACCCGATCTGCTGGATCACGTAGCCGATGTGGCGCCGCAGGTCGACCTCGTTCAGCTGCGCCGTATCCTCGCCGTTGATCAGCACACGGCCGGACGTGGGGGCGATCAGCCGGTTGATCATCTTCAGCGTGGTGGTCTTGCCGCAACCCGACGGGCCGAGGAACACGCAGATTTCCCCCTCGGCCACCGAGAGGCTCACGGCGTCGACGGCGCGCACGGCCTGGCCGTCCTTGCGCGTGAAGGTCTTGGTCAGTTTGTCGAGTTCGATCATGTCTTCTGGACTCCCTTCGGTGTCAATGCTCGCTGCAGCATCTGCAGGAGCCGGTCGGCGACGATCGCGAGCAGGCTCACGAGCACCGCGCCCACCAGCAGTTTCATCATGCTGCTCTGGCCGATGGCGCGCAGGATCAGCGTGCCGAGCCCGCCCGCGCCGACCACGGCGGCGATCGTCATCACGCCGATGTTCATCACGACCGCGGTGCGCACGCCCGCGAGAATCACCGGCACCGCGAGCGGCAGGTCGACGAGCCGCAGGCGCTGCCACGACGTCATGCCGATGCCGGTGCCGGCTTCCTTGATGCCCGCATCGACGTTGTGCAGCGCGAGGTACGTGTTGCGCATGATCGGCAGCAGCGAGTACAGGAACACGGCGGTGATCGCGGGGGCGGCGCCGATCCCCTGGCCGAAGCGCGAGAAGAGCGGGATCATCAGGCCGAACAGCGCGATGGACGGCAGCGTGAGCACGATGGTCGCGACGCCGAGCAGCGGCCCGGCAAGCCAGTCGTGGCGATTGATGAGGATGCCGAGCGGCACGCCGGCCACGATCGCGCAGCCTACGGCGATGCCGACCAGCCAGATGTGCTGCAACGTGAGTTGCAGCAGCTCGGGCCAGCTCGATGCGAGATAGTCGAATACGCTCATGGGTTTTCCTTCAAGGCAGCTTGTGCGTGCGCAGGAATGCGTCGGCGACGTCGCGCGGCGACTTGCCGTCGAGGTCGACCTCCTTGGCCATCGCCTGCATCACGTCGTTGTCGAGCGCGGCCGACAGCGCGTTGAGCTGCGTCGCAAGTTTCGGATTGCGATCGAGCGTGCCCTTGCGCACCACGGGCGTCGCGTTGTACGGCGGGAAGAAGTGCTTGTCGTCCTCGAGCGGCACGATGCCGAAGCCCTTCACGCGCCCGTCGGTCGTGTAGACGAGGCCGATCTTCAGCTGGTTGTTGTGCAGCGCCGTGTAGACGAGCCCCGGGTCCATCTGCTTGAGCTGCGCGCGGCTGAACTGCATGCCGTAGGCGGCGAGCAGCGGCTTCAGCCCGTCGGGGCGATTCGCGAATTCGGCGTCCATCCCGAACACGTAGTGCTTCGCGGCCGGGTCGGTCTTCAGGTGCTCGGCGAGCTGCGAGACGGTCCGGATGCCGGTGGCCCGCGCGAGCGGGCTGGGCAGGCCGATCGCGTAGGTGTCGTTGAGCGGCGACGCGTCGAGCCAGACGAGCCCGCGCGGCACGTCGAGCGCCTTGACGCGCCGGTACATTTCCTCGGGCGACAGCTTGTCGTTGATCTTGTTGTAGACGAGCGCGGCGGTGCCCGTGTAATCCCACATGAGATCGAACTGGCCGTTCTCCAGCGCGCTGCGCACGAGCGTGCTGCCGAGGCCCGAACGGACTTCCACGTCGTAGCCGCGCGCGCGCAGGTACTGCGCGGTGAGTTCCGCCAGCACGTATTGCTCGGTGAAGTTCTTCGCGCCCAGCACGAGCTTCGCCGCGCAGGCCGGTGCGCTCGCCGCCACGCACAACGCGGCGACGGCGCACAGGCGCGCGAGCGATCGAATGGTGCGGTGGAGCGTCATGCGGCACCTCCGTGGCGGGCGAGCCAATGGCGGCTGCCGGCCGCGACGAGGCCGTCCAGCACGAGCGCGAGGATCGCGGTGAGCGACGCGCCGAGCAGCAGCAGCGGCTGGTTGTCGAGATAGATGCCGGGGAAAATCAGCGAGCCGAGACTGTCCGCGCCGATCAGGTAGGCGAGCGGGGCCGTGCCGACGTTGATCGCGAGCGCGGTGCGCACGCCGCCGACGATGATCGGCAGCGCATTGGGCAACTCCACGCGCACGAGCGATTGCCAGCCCGTCATGCCGATGCCCTTGGCGGCTTCGCGCAGCGCGGCCGGCACGTTCTTCATGCCTTCGTAGGCATTGCGCGTGATGGGCAGCAGCGACGCGAGGAACAGCGCGACGATCGCGGGCACGCTGCCGATGCCGAAGATGCCGAGCGCGATGGCGAGCACGGCGAGCGACGGGATCGTGTTGCCGATGTTGAAGACCTGCATGAAGTGCTCGGCCTGATGCTGGAAGCGCGGCCGGCTCAGCAGCACGCCGGCCGGCACGCCCACGGCGATCGCGAGCGCCATCGAATAGACGACCAGCAGCATGTGCTGGCCCGCGTAGTACGCGAGATCGTCCGCGCGCTGGCTGAATGTGTCGGCGCCGATGCCGCGGGCGAGCGCCCAGGCGATGGCGACGATGGCGATCAGGCTGCCCACCAGCTGGACAGTGCGTCGAGTCATGAAGATACACCCCCTCAATCTCGGTGCGGCACACGCACGAGCGCGCGCCGCGTGGACGCCGGATGGCGCCGCGATGGAAGTTCGTGATCCCGGCATGGCCGCGATTTGAACTGACGGAAACAGTCATGCCGGCCGCAACGAGGTGCGACTGGCGGTCGAGTGAACGCAATGCTGCGTTCGTCTGATTGTCATGTTCAGCCCGGCGGCGCCGTCATGGTGAGGCGCGTTCGAGCAGGGCACCGTCTCGTGAAGACGGCATGGATGCGGCGGGCATGAAACCTGCCGCTGGAGCCGGAGGCCCCCTTGACGTGGCGAAACGGATGCATGCGCAACGAATTGCGAAATGACATCACGTTGCACACGAGATCATGCATTTTGTGATGAAGTTGGGCTGAGTATAGAGTAATCGAATGATCGCGTCTACCTTGGGGGGCGATCGGGATTGCGTGCCGACGATCGTGCGGTGGCGATGAAACGGGGAAGGATCAGGTGTTTGAAAAATGATTCGAATTCCGAATCGATTGACGAGGCCGTCGACTTGAAGCGGGTTTCGCGAGCGCCCCAGCGTCGTGCCCGACCGTCACGCACCACCGCGTATTCGCACGCAGTCCTGGCGCGCCCGGCCTATTCGCTGCCGTCCTGATCGGCGCGCGGTGCCCTGCCGGTCCAGCGTCGATACGCATGACGGAAACTGCGCGGCTCGCTGTAGCCGAGACGTTCGGCGATGGCCGCGACCGTCAGCTCGGGATCGTCGAGCATCCGCACTGCTTCGTCGCGGCGCACGTCGTCGAGGAGCGACTGAAACGTGAGACCGTCCTTGTCGAGCCGCCGGCGCAGCGTGCGCTCCGTCAGGTGCAGGGCATCCGCGAGCGACATCATCGACTTGAAGCGCGCGAGGTCGCGCGCCATCAGCTCCCTCGCGCGATCGGCGAAGCGCGTGCCGACCGACGCGGCCCACTGCCGTTCGAGCGCCTCGCACTGGCCATGCAGCGCATTGAAGCTGACTTCGTTCGCGAGCAGCGGCGTCTCGGTGCCGTTCACCGACGTGAACACGAGACGGTTGTCGCCCGCATTGAACACGACCTTGCAGCCGAAGTGGCGCGTGTAGTCGGCCGCGTTGCGCGGCGTGCGGCGCGCGAGCTGCACCTGCTCGGGCCAGACCGGCTTGCCGACGAGATCGGACACGATCAGCCGCAGGCTCGACAGGCACATGTCGACCTGGAACACCTCGAGATCGGGTTCGCCGTTGTAGCGGCTGATCGTCACGCTCATGCCGTCCGCGTGCGCATCGATACGTACATCGAAATACAACCCCATGAACAGCGGAAACTGGCCCATGCACCGAAACGCCTGCATCACCGAGCCGCTGATCAGCATCGCGTAGCCGGCGAGGCCGAGCGTCGACACATGCAGTCGCGCGCCGATCGACAGCCCGATCGACGGCACGCCGCTGCACTGCAGCAGGTTGTGGAAGCAGCGCTGCTCCTGGCCGCGATTCACGTGCAGGTTCGGCGACGCGACTTCGTCCGCGCCGAGCCCCGTGCCTTCGAGCAGCGCGGCGCCATCGATGTGCCGCACGCGGCACTCGTCCAGCGCGACCGCGATCGCGTGGACGGTGGCGGGAATGTCCTCCTGGCGCCCGGCCGGGCGTGCGAGGCCGAGCGACGAGCGCAGGCTGCGCTCGGCCCGGCTCTGGTCTGGATGGGGGCGACTGTTCATGGTGCTGAAGGGGCGACGGGGTCGCGTAGAACATAGCCGGAATGTCCGCAAAACGCCAGTGCCGCACAGCAGCATGCATGGCTCGCCGGCGCGACGCGCGGCGGTGTGTCCGGAAATATCCCCTGATTACGTCCGCTTTTCTCATTCGTGGCGGATTTTTTGGCGCACCACACTTTCTCCCAGTCGTGCGCCGCCGGTCGTGCCGGGCGAACGAGTGTTGCAGCCGTGAACGCCACCCACGTGAGGACAGCATGGACAACGACAGCCGAGGTCGATACGCATCAGCCGCCGTGACGCATGACGTCGGCGCGCACGCGATGCGAGGCGACGCGGACCCACACCGCAAGCCGCATCTGCTCGGGCTCGCGACGCTGGTGATTTTCGGCCTCGCGTACATGTTGCCGATGACGGTGTTTACGACTTACGGGATCGTCACGAGCGAGACGAACGGGCACCTGACCGCCGCGTATGCGGTCACGCTGGTGGCGATGCTGTTCACCGCGCGCAGCTACGGCCACATGGCGCGGCTGATGCCGAGCGCCGGGTCGGCCTATACGTTCGCGAGCCGCAACTTCGGTACGTCGGCCGGCTTCATGGTCGGCTGGGCGTTGCTGATGGACTACCTGTTCATCCCGATGATCAGCTACCTCGCGATCGGCATCTACATGAAACAGATTTTCCCGGGTGTGCCGGCCGGCGTATGGATCGTCGGCAGCATCGTGCTGATCACCGGGCTGAACATCGTCGGCATCCGGCTCGTCAATCGCGTGAACCTGATCCTGATCGCGAGCCAGCTCGTGTTCATCGCGATCTTCTTCATCGCTTCCGCGCGGGTCGCTTCGGGCGAGGGGCTGTCGATGGCCGTCGCGCTGCCGTCGTCGGGCGATGCGCGTGCGATCTTCGCCGGCTCGGCGATCCTGTGCCTGTCGTTCCTCGGCTTCGATGCGGTCACCACGCTGTCGGAGGAGACACGCGAGCCGAAGCGCACGGTGCCGCGCGCGATCCTGCTCTGCACGCTGGCGAGCGGCGTGCTGTTCATGCTGGTCGCGTACGTCGGGCAAGTGGTGTTTCCCGACTGGCACGCATTCAAGGATCTCGATTCGGCCAGCCTCGACCTGATGCGGCGCATCGGCGGCGGCACGCTGTCGGCGTTCTTCGTCGCGGTGTACGTGGCCGGCTGTTTCGCGAGCGCGATGGCGGGCCAGGCGAGCGTGACGCGCGTGCTGTTCGCGATGGGCCGCGACCGGGTGCTGCCCGTACGCGTCTTCGGCCACCTGCATGCACGGTTGCGCACGCCGGTGCGCGCGACGCTCGCGGTCGGCATCGTGTCGCTGTCCGCGCTGTTCATCACGCTCGATCTCGCGTCGACGATGATCAGCTTCGGTGCGCTCGTCGCGTTCGCGGTGGTGAACCTGTGCGTGATGCGCAGCTATCTGTGCCGGCCCGAGCATCGCCGCTTCGCGGGCTGGATCACGTTCGGCGTGATGCCGGCGATCGGCTTCGCGATGAACGTGTGGCTCTGGTCGGGCCTGTCGCGCCAGACGTTCTACGTCGGCATCGGCTGGCTCGTGCTCGGACTCTGCCAGCTCGTGTGGCTCACGCGCGGCTTCACGCGCCCGGCGCCGACGCTGTCGATGAATTGAATGACCGGTGGCCGACTGCCGGCCGCCGGCTCTGAAAACCCTGAAGGAGGAACGACCCATGAACGCTGTTGACGTCAATCTCGATGCGGACCTGCAGGCCATCGGCAAACGCCACCTGCTGATGCATTTCACGCACGCCGATGCGTATCGCGACCACGCGCTCACCGTGTTCGACCGCGGCGAAGGCTGCTGGCTCGTCGACCGCAACGGCAAGCGCTACTTCGACGGGCTGGCCGGGCTGTACTGCGTGCAGGTCGGCTACAGCCACGGCGCGGAAATCGGCGACGCGATCCGCGAGCAGATGGTGCGGCTGCCGTTCGCGACCAACTGGGGGGTGGGCCACGAGCCGGCGATCAAGCTCGCGCACAAGCTCGCGGCGCTCGCGCCGGAAGGGCTGAACCGCGTGTTCTTCACGTCGAGTGGCTCGGAGTCGAACGAATCGGCGATCAAGCTGGTGCGCCAGTATCACCAGTCGCGCGGCGAGCCGCAGCGGCGCAAGTTCATCGCGCGGCGCGTCGCGTATCACGGCACGTCGTTCGGCGCGCTTGCGCTGAACGGGATGACGAACTTCCGCAAGCATTTCGAGCCGCTGATGTCGGGTGTGCGGCACGTGGGCAACACGAAGCGCTACGGCCGCCCGGCGGGCGAGACGGAAGCGCAGTTCACGCGCCACCTGCTCGACGAGATCGAATCGCTGATCGTGCAGGAAGGGCCGGATACCGTCGCCGCGATCGTCGTCGAGCCGCTGCAGAACGCGGGCGGCAGCCTGACGCCGCCGGCCGGCTATGCGGCCGGGTTGCGCGACATCTGCGACCGGCACGGCGTGCTGCTCGTCGCCGACGAAGTGATCTGCGGGTTCGGCCGGCTCGGCGAATATTTCGGCTCCGCGCGCTACGGGCTGAAGCCGGACATCATCACGTTCGCGAAAGGCATCGCGTCGGGCTACGTGCCGCTCGGCGGCGTGATCGCGAGCGACGCGGTGGTCGACACGGTGCTCGACGGCCCGCAGCAGATGTTCCTGCACGGCGCGACCTACGGCGGCCACCCGGTTGCCTGCACGGCCGCGCTCGCCAACCTCGCGATCATGGAGCGAGAAGGCGTGCTGGAGAATGTCCGCAACAACGAAGCGGTGTTCCGCCAGACGCTCGACGGCCTGCTCGAACTGCCGTGCGTCGGCGACGTGCGCGGCGACGGCTATCACTATTCGCTCGAACTCGTGACCGACAAGGCCGCGCGCCGCTGGGCGGCCGGCATCAGCGCGCAGGCGTTCGTGTCGACGCTGCTCGCGCCCGCGATCTTCGACGCGGGGCTGCTGTGCCGCGCGGGCGTCGATCACGAAGGCACGCCGATCGTGCAGTTCTCGCCGCCGCTCGTGATGTCGCGCGACGAGATCGTGTGGTTCGTCGCGAAGATCCGCGACATCCTCGTCGACACCTATGCGCGGGCGACGCACTGAGCGCGGCGGCCTTCATTTCGGGAGCATTCGATGAGAACGACACAACAGTCCTATATCGACGGCCAGTGGCTCGATCCGGCCGATGCACGATTGATCGACGTGATCGATCCGAGCACGGCGCGGCCGTA
The DNA here is from genome assembly GCF_002223365.1 of Burkholderia sp. AU6039. Lineage (NCBI taxonomy): Bacteria > Pseudomonadati > Pseudomonadota > Betaproteobacteria > Burkholderiales > Burkholderiaceae > Burkholderia > Burkholderia sp. AU6039. The sequence continues at coordinate 630,715 of NZ_NKFK01000007.1, read as the reverse complement.
TGCGCAGCTCAGGATCGGCGGTGCCGCCGACGTCGACCGCGCGGTCGGCGCGGCGAGGCAGGCTTTCGACACGTATTCGCGCTGGCCGGTGGATGAGCGCGTCGCGCTGCTGCGGCGCGTGCTCGACATTTACCAGCGCCGCTACGAGGAGGTCGCGCGGACGATCAGCCAGGAGATGGGCGCGCCGATCGCATTCGCGCGCGCGATGCAGGCGGCCGTCGGCACCGCGCACCTCGAACAGACGATCCGCGCGTTGCAGTCGTTTCGCTTCAGCACGCAGACCGATTCGCTGCTGGTGTCGCACGAGCCGATCGGCGTGTGCGCGCTGATCACGCCGTGGAACTGGCCGATCAACCAGATCGTGTGCAAGGTCGCGCCGGCGCTCGCGGCCGGCTGCACGATGGTGCTCAAGCCGAGCGAGATCGCGCCGTTCAGCGCGATCCTGTTCGCGGAGATCCTGCACGAAGCCGGCGTGCCGCCCGGCGTGTTCAACCTCGTGCACGGCTACGGGCACGAAGTGGGCGACGCGCTGTCGCGCCACCCGGATGTCGACATGGTGTCGTTCACGGGCTCGACGCGCGCCGGTGTCGAGGTCGCGAAGGCCGCCGCCGATACCGTGAAGCGCGTGCACCAGGAGCTCGGCAGCAAGAGCCCGAACCTGATCCTGCCCGACGCCGATATCGAGGACGCGGTCACGCGTGGCGTGCGCAGCTGCTTCAGCAACAGCGGCCAGTCGTGCAATGCGCCGACGCGCATGCTCGTGCATGCCGATCATCTGGCGCTGGCCGAGCAGGCCGCGCGGCGCGAGGCGGAACGCACGGTCGTCGGCGATCCGCGTTCGACGGAAACCGGTATCGGGCCGGTGGTCAGCCGCACGCAGTTCGACCGTATCCAGCACTTCATCCGGCTCGGGATCGAAGAAGGCGCGACGCTCGTTGCCGGCGGGCCGGGGCGGCCGGACGGGCTCGGCGACGGGTTCTACGTGCGGCCGACGGTTTTCTCGAACGTCACGCCGGACATGACGATCGCGACCGACGAAATCTTCGGGCCGGTGCTGTCGATCATGACCTACCGGACCGAGGACGAAGCCATCGCGCTCGCGAACGATTCGGTCTACGGGCTCGCGGCCTACGTGCAGTCGAAGGATATCGAGCGTGCGCGCAGGGTGGCGGCGCGGTTGCGGGTCGGCAACGTCCACATCAACTACCCGGCATGGAATCCGGCCGCGCCGTTCGGCGGCTACAAGCGCTCGGGCAACGGCCGCGAGTATGCGGAGTTCGGCCTGGTCGAGTATCTGGAGACGAAGGGCACGACGGGGTACGCTTGAGCGACGCGCGGATGCGCTGACCGGGCGGCGGCGTCCTGATGGGCGCCGCCGCGCTTTTTCATCGAGGGATCGATGGATCGATCGGGAGGATGTTGACGATGCAGGTGATGGAGATGAACGAAGGCGCGCGCGGCGCGGCGACGCGCGCGGAGAGCCGCGCACGATGAAAATCCTGATCGCACGGATGAACCACGAGACCAACACGTTCTCGCCGGTGCCGACGCCGCTTGCCGCGTTCGGCCGCAACGGCCCCGACTGGGGCGACGACGCGTATCGCGCGAATCGCGGGATGCGCACCGCGATGGCCGCGTTCCTCGACGCGGCCGAACGTGAGGGGGCCGAGATCGTGACGCCCGTATCGGCGGCCGCGAACCCGAGCGGGCCGGTCGCGGCCGACGCGTATGCGGCGATCCGCGACGCGATCGTCGCGGCGGCGCCCGGCTGCGACGCGGTGATGCTCGACCTGCACGGCGCGATGGTCGCCGAGCAGAGCGCGGACGGCGAGGGCGACCTGCTCGAGCGCGTGCGCGCGGCGCTGCCCAACGCGCCGATCGCGGTCGCGCTCGACCTGCATGCGAACGTCACGCAGAAGATGATCGATCACGCGGATGTGATCGTCAGCTTCAAGACTTACCCGCACGTCGATATGGTCGAGACGGGCGAGCATGCGGCGCGCTTATTGCTCGACCGGCTCCACGGTCGCGCGCGGCCCGTGCTCGCGTGGCGGCAGCCGCCGCTGATGACGTCGACGCTGCGCAGCGCGAGCGCGGAAGGCGCCATGCGGCGCGCGGTGGAGGCCGCGCGCGCCGCCGAGGCCGACGGGATGCTCGCGGTATCGGTGCTGCCCGGCTTCTCGCTCGCGGACATTCCCGCGCCGTGCATCAGCGTGGTGGTGGTGGCCGATGGCGACCGGGCCGCCGCCGACGCGGTGGCCGAGCGCATCGCACGGCAGATCTGGGACGCGCGCGACGACTTCGTCTATCGCAGCGCGCCGCTCGCTGAATCGGTTGCGCAGGCCGCGACGCTCGCGCACGGCGCGGATCGCCCGGTGCTGATGCTCGATCACGGCGACAACTGCATGTCGGGCGGCCCGTGCGACACGATGGACCTGCTGGAGGCCGCGCTCGCGCACGGGCTCGACGGTATCGTCAGCGGGCCGTTGTGCGACCCGCAGGCCGTCGCGGCGCTGATCGACGCGGGTGTCGGCGCGACCGTCACGGTATCGGTGGGCAACCGCCTGCCGTCGCACGGCGGCGTGCGGCGCGCACCGTTCCGCGCGACCGGCATCGTGCGTGCGCTTACCGACGGCGAATACGTGATTACGGGGCCGACGTACACGGGCCAGCGTGCGTACATGGGCCGCACGGCCGTGCTCGACATCGGCGCGGCCACGCTGGTCATCACCGAGCGGACCCAGGAGCCGTGGGATCTCGGTGTGTTCGAGAGCGTCGGCGTCGATCCACGCCGCGCGCGCTTCCTGCTGCTGAAGTCGCGGATGTATTGCCGGCCGGTGTTCGTGCCGATCGCAGCCGCGCTGGTCGAATGCGACAGCCGCGGCGTGACGGGGTCGGACTACGGGCTGTTCCAATACGAGCGGCTGGCGCGGCCCGTGTATCCGCTCGACGAGGTGCGCGAATGGTCGTCGTCCGGCGCGCGCCGGACGGCGTGACGGAAACCGACCGGGCGCGAAACGCCGGATTTGCCGGCTTTCGGGCATCATGCGATGGCACCGACCCGTCGAGCAGCAGGGTCGATGCCATCCATTGTGTCCGCAACCGATCCGGAGAATCGACCGACATGCATTCGAATCCTTTTCGCCCGCGCAGTGCGCGCCTGCTCGCCGCGCTGACCCTCGCCACGACGGCCGTTGCCGCCCACGCCGCCGACTGGATCGTGTCCGGCAACGACGGCAAGTACCAGCGCGTCGAGGGCCGCGACACCTTTCTGGCTTCACCGCCCGCCGACACGCTGACGCTGCTCGACGCCAGCACGTTCCCGCCGAAGGTCGCGCTGCAGGTCGACGTCGAGAACGGCATCCAGGGGCCGCCGCAGGCCGTCGCGATCACGCCGGACGCGAAGCTCGCGCTCGTCGGCGCGCCGACGCGCTACGACACGGCCGCGAAGCAGCTCGTGTTCGACACGTTCCTGCAGGTCGTGAATCTCGACGCCGCGCCGCCGTCGATCACGCGCATCGAACTCGGCACGCATCCGCAAGGGATCGCGATCGACCGCTCGGGCAAGCTCGCGCTGGTCGCGAACGTCGACGGCAGCGTGTCGATCCTGCGTATCGACGGCACGAACGTGACGCTCGACGGCAACCTGAAGATCGGCAAGAAGCGGCTGGCGGGGATCAGCTTCACCCATGACGGCAAGCATGCGCTCGTGTCGCTGCGCGACGAGCAGGGCATCGCGGTGCTGAACGTCGACGACGGCAAGGTGACCGACAGCGGGTCGCGCCTGAGCACCGGCGTCGCGCCTTACACGATCGACGTGTCGAGCGACAACCGCTGGGCCGTCGTCAGCAACGTCGGGCTCGCGGGGCTGCCGGGCTATACGGGCACGCTGGCGGGCGACGCCGATACCGTCGCGCTGATCGACGTGTCGCGCGTGCCGTTCCGCACGGTCCAGTACCTGACGGTGCCGTCGTTGCCGGAAGGCGTCGCGATCTCGCCGAACGGCAAGTGGATCGCCGTGCAGGCGATGGACGGCTCGAACCTGACGGCCGACAACCCGGGCCGCCACAAGATCGGCAAGGTGCTGCTGTTCGAGATCCGCAACGGGCAGGCCGTGAAGGTGAGCGAGTTGCCCGGCGGCGAAGCCGCGCAAGGCATCGTGTTCACCGCCGACAGCCGGCACGTGATCGTGCAGTTCAACGTCGAACGGCAACTGGCGCTCTATTCGGTCGAAGGCGGCAAGCTGCACGATACGGGCAAGCGGATCGCACTGACGGGCGGGCCTTCTTCGTTGAGGACGTTGCCGCGCTGACGCGCACGGCATTCGTTCGTTCCGTTCCGCCAGTTCATGCGGCGCCCGGATTCGCCGGGCGCCCGTCAAAGCACACCTCCTGTGCGCCGCCGTTGCAACGCAACAAATGGCGGAACTTTGTACCCAAAGCCACTTAACGCCGGATTGTTTAGTTAAACAAACTGAAAATTCGGGAAACGTCTTGTAGTGAATAAACAGTCGTTGCGGCACTGTAAGCCCCTGGGAAGCCTGTGACGCTCCAGGAGGCAGGGTGGTGGTGGAGACGGTTGCGGCGGCAACGATCGTCGCCGGGTGTTCGCATCTGAAAGTCAGCGTGACGTCGTTTGGGGGGGCAGCCGACGCCACGCCGCGCGGCATCGATGTGCCGCGCAGGGGCGCAAGCCGGGCGGCGTGCCGGATGATCATCGGCGCCGGATCAATCGTTTTAATTAACGGTACTAAACGAAACAATGAAAAATCCACGACTCTTGCTCGTCGCCGCACTGGCTTGCGCGGCATTGGCCGCGTGTGGCGGCGACGACGTGAACAGTGTCCAGACGGCCAGCAACGGCGCAGGCGACACGCCGTCGACCGTCCCGCCGACGGCGGGGCCGTCGCAACCTTCCCGGCCGGATCAGCCGGCCCCGCCGAAGCGCACCGACATGGCGTTGACGCAGTTCGTCAATCCGTTGATCGGCACGCAGGTCAATGCGGATTCCGGCTACGCGGGCAACGTGAGCCCGGGCGCGATGGTGCCGTTCGGGATGGTGAATTTCGGGCCGAACACGCCGCGCTACGACTTCAACGGCTCGGGCGGCTACCTGTCGACAGGCGGGTCGGGCGGCACCATCGACTTCTTCAGCGTGACGCACCTGAGCGGTGTCGGGTGCCCGGGGCAGGGCACGGTCGCGATGCTGCCGACCGACGCGGCGACGGCCGTGGCCTCGGGCGGCCGGCCGATCGGCATCGGGTACCGCTACGCGGATGAAACGGCCGAACCCGGGTACTACAAGGTGCGTCTCGCGAACGGCATCGTGACGGAGCTGAGCGCGACCGCGCGCGCCGGCATCGCGCGCTTCACGTACACGAACAAGGACAAGGGCTTCTTCTCGATCGACGCGAGGCTGAACGGCAACAGCGATTCGGGCAGCACGAAGGTCACCGCGAACAACGTCGCGCTGGCGCTCGCGAGCGACGGCAAGTCGATGAGCGGGCAGGCCGTGGCGCCGGCGTTCTGCACGCCGTACGGCACCGTATGGAATGCGCCCGTGTATTTCTACGCGACCTTCGACAAGCCGCTGCGCAAGCAGGCGGGCACCTCGGCGGTGAATACCGCCAGCAATGGCGCGGCGACGCTGCAGTTCGACCTGACCGATGCGGATCGGACCGTCACCGTGAAAGTCGGGGTTTCGTCCGTCAGCGTCCGGAATGCGCAGGCGAACCTGAAGGCCGAGGGCGAGACGCTCGCGTTCGACGACGCACGCAAGAACGCGTCCGGCCTGTGGAACGACCGCCTCAACACGATCCAGATCGACCAGGCCGCGACGCCCGCAGCGTTGAATGCGACGCAGAAGGCGAACCTGACGAAGTTCTACACCGCGCTCTATCGCGTGTTCGGCACGCCGACGCTCTACAGCGACACGAACGGCGAATTCCGCAGCATGCGCCAGCCCAGGAACGCGGATGGCAGCTATCCGAAGTCGGTCGACCAGACCGGCACCATCCCGGCGCGTGCGACGGCGAAGGTCAGTGACTACGCATTCCGGCGCGCCGATGGATCGCAGGGCGGCGCAGGCAACCACTACACGGGGTTCTCGCTGTGGGACACGTACCGGTCGCAGGCGCAGCTGCTGGCGCTGCTCGCCCCGAAGGAGTCGAGCGACATGATGCAGTCGCTCGTCGTCGACGCATTGCAGTGCGGCGCGTTCCCGCACTGGGTCGACGGCAGCGACGACTCGACGCCGATGGCGGGCGACAACGCGCTGAACGTGATTGCCGGCGCGTACAAGTTCGGCGCGACCGATTTCGACCTGGTGTCGGCCGCCCGCCTGACGAAGCAGTCGGTGTTCGATCCGTCCAGCGCGTGCAACGATCGCACGAGCGCAGCGGGCCTGGCCAATTTCCTGACGGCCCACTACCTGTCGCAGAGCGATGACGGTCACTCGTCGTCGGCGACCATCGAGCGCGTGCTGAGCGACCGCTCCGCGGCCGCGTTCCTGCAGGCGCTGCCCGCCAGCGTGCTGAACGCGCCGTCGGTCGGCGTGACGCCGGACACCATCGGCACGCTGTACACGCGGGCCGGGTGGTGGCGCAACATCTTCGACTACACGAACAAGGTGATCGCCGCGCGCAACGCGCCGCCGGCCGGCTCGGCGCCCGGCACGCTGGGCACGCTGGTGCAGGGCGCGTTCCACGAATCGACGGAGCCGAACTACTTCTGGACCTTCGCGCAGGACTGGAGCGCGCTGATCGACGCGATCGGCGGCAAGCAGGCGGCCGTCACGCGGCTGAACAACCTGTTCGCGATCACGACGCCGTTCTCGACCGTGCCGTCCTCCGGCAGCCTGAACGGCGGCGAATCGTCGAACACCCTGTACATCGGCAACGAACCGTCGTTCCAGTCGCCGTGGGGGTACAACTGGGCCGGGCAGCCGAGCGGCGCACAGTACGTTCTCCCGATCATCATGTCGAAGGCGTTCACGACCGCCCGCGACGGGCTGCCGGGCAACGACGACATGGGCGCGACGTCGAGCTGGTACGTGTGGGCGGCGCTCGGCATGTTCCCGGTCATTCCGTCGGAGGCGGGGCTCGCGCTGTCCACGCCGCAGTTCAGCGGGATCACGGTGTGGTTCGGCAACGGCAAGACGCTGCGGCTCGAAAGCGACAAGCAGGTCACGATGGACAGCGCGGGGCGCCCGTCGTTTGCGTATGTCCAGTCGCTGAAGGTCAATGGCGCGGACTACGCGGGGTCATGGCTGCCGCTGGGCAAGATCGCCAATGGCGGCACGATGAGCTACGCGCTGTCCGCGACGCCGACGCAATGGGCGGCTGCCGACAACCTGACGCCGCCGTCCGGGCCGAACGCGGACTACACGCAGATGACGGCCGGCGGGTCGGCAGCGGCGATGCGCATGCGCGAGGCCGGCGCGCGATAAACCCAAGCGGGCACGACGCGCAGGGGCCACCCTGCGCGCCCGTCGAGACGACGCCATCCGGGAGAACGACACCATGCAATCGACATCGCGCCGGAAATTCCTGTCTTACAGCGCAGCACTCGCCGGTACGAGCTGGCTCGCCGGCTGCAACGGCGATATCGATCCGGCATCGGGCACCGCCGGCACGCCGGGCGCCGACGGTCCCGCGACGGTCACACCGACCGTGCCGGGCGTGCCGAACGACCCGGCGCGCAGCCTGCTGGCCACGCAGGAACTTGCCACGAACTGGACGTTCGCATCGGCGAGCAGCCTGCCGGGCGCCGGCGGGGCGCAACTGTCGGGCGCCGCTGGCGTGGCGGGCATGGCGCCGGCAACGGTGCCCGGCACCGTGCTGAACAGCATGATCGTCAACGGCAAGTATCCCGATCCGTTCTACGGCCGCATCGTCACCGACACCATTCCCGATACGCTGAAAGACACCGACTACTGGTACCGGACGACCTTCGCGGCGCCGGCGCGGCAGCCGGGGCAGCGGCTGTGGCTGCGTTTCGGCGGCGTCAACTACTGCGCCGAGGTCTGGCTGAACGGCGCGCTCGTCGGCCGGCTGGAAGGCGCGTTCAAGCAGGGCGCGTTCGACGTCTCGCGGCTCGTGCCGCAGGCGGGTGGCGCGGCCAATCTCGCGGTGCGCGTGGTCAAGCTGGATTTCTCCGAAGGGCCGCTGCTGCCGAGCTACCAGAGCGGCGTCACGCGTGGCGGGCGCAACGGCGGCCCGACCGGCGTCACGCTGAAGAACGGGCCGACGTTCTTCTGCTCGGCGGGCTGGGACTGGCTGCCGACGATCCCCGATCGCGAGCTCGGCATCTGGCAGCCGGTGACCTGGTTCACGACCGGCGCGGTGCGCATCGCGGCGATCCACGTCGCGCACACGCTGTCCGCCGACCTGTCGCGCGCCGAGCTGCGGCTCGATCTCGAACTGGACAATGGCTCGGGCGCCGATCTCGTCGCGACGCTCGTCGGCACGATCGGCAACGGCGCGCCGTTCAGCCACGACATCGCGATTCCCGCGTCGGGCACGACGACGAAGGTGTCGCTCACGTCGTCGGAGATCGCGGCGTTGTCGATCAAGCAACCGCGCCTGTGGTGGCCGAACGGGTACGGCGATCCGACTCTTCATGCGGTGACGGTCGGCGTCAAGGTCGGGCGCCTGCTGTCGGACGAGCGCACGCTGAACATCGGCCTGCGTCGCATCGACCATGCGCGCGACATCGGCATGGGCAAGCAGTTGAGCATCACGGTCAACGGCCTGCCGATCCTTGTAATGGGCGGCAACTGGGGGCTCGACGAAGCGCTGAAGCGCATTCCGCGCGCGCGGTTGTTCCACCAGGTGCGGCTCCATCGCGACGCGAACCTCAACCTGATCCGCAACTGGAACGGGCAGAGCACGAGCGACGATTTCTTCGACGCATGCGACCGCTACGGGATCCTCGTCTGGCAGGATTTCTTCTTCTCGACCGAAGGAGACGGGTCGGGCCCGGCCAACGTGCCGCGCGATCTCGACGACATCCGCGACGTGATCGCACGCCACCGTCATCGACCGTCGATCCTGCTCTGGTGCGGCGGCAACGAAGGTGCGCCGCCGCCGGCACTCGTCAAGGGGCTCGACGCGCTCGTCGCCGAGCTGGACCCGCAGCGCCTGTGCCTCACGAGTTCGGCCGGCGATACGGGCGCCGGCGCGGTGAACGGCTATTCGTCAGGCGGCCCGTACAACTGGGCGTCGCCGCAGGCCGCGTTCAGCCGCGGCTACGGCACGACGTCGGTCGCGTTTCACAACGAAGTCGGTTCGCACTCGATCCCGACGCTCGAATGCGTCGAAGCGATGCTGCCGCCCGCCTCGTACGAATGCCCCGACGACTTCTGGGCCGATCGCGACATGAACGGCAACGGCGCGTACTACCCGGCGGTCGGCAAGCAGGGCGGCGCCGGCTACATCGCGATGACGGCGCTGCGCTACGGCGCGATCCGGAATCTCGCGGATTTCGTGCGCAAGGCGCAGATGATGAACTACGAATGCATCCGCTCGATCTACGAGGCGAACGCGGCCGTGATGATCGGCCCGGTGGCCGGGAAGATCACGTCGCCGGCCACCGGCGTGATCATGTGGATGACGAACCCCGCGCAGCCGAGCTTCGTGTGGCAGATGTACAGCCACGATCTCGAGGCGCACGCGTCGTTCTTCGCAGTGCGGCACGGGTGCCGTCGCGTCAATGCGATTCTCGATGCGAGCACGGCCGACGTGACGATCGCGAATCACACGGCGGCGGCCGTCACCGGCCGCGTCGAGATGCGCGTGTACAACCTGGATGGCACGCTGAGCAGCCGGACGAGCGCGGATGTCGGCGGCGTCGCGAAGGCGTCGTACCGCGTGGTGGCGAACCTCGCGTCGGCGCTGGCCGCCGCGAAGTCGGACGTGTGCATCGTCGCGCTCGCGCTGACCGATGCGGGCGGCAATGCGCTGGCCGAGAACGTCTACTGGCGGCAGCGCGACGGGGGCGACGACGCATACACGTCGCTCGATACGATGCCGGGTGCGGCCGTGTCCGTCCACGCATCGTCGGCCGAGGCCGACGACGTGACGACGCGCATCACGGTCGACGTCGCGAACCTCGGCGCCGCCGTCGCGCTGATGACGCACCTGCAGGTGTTCGATCCGTCGACCGGCGCGCGTGTGCTGCCGGCGTTCTACAGCGACAACTACCTGAACCTGATACCCGGCGGGAAGCGGCAGATCACGATCGACCTGCCGCATGCGGAGGGCGCGCCGGTGTCGCGCGTCGCGCTGCGCGTCGACGGGTGGCGGCTCGATCGCCCGAACTGCCGGCTGGGGCTCGGCGGCGTGCCGGTCGTGTTCAACGAGCGCGCGCTGGCGGTCGCGCCGGCGGTGCCGACGTTCGCGGCCTGCTGACGCAGGTGCGTGCTGCATGAGGGCGCGCCAAGCGGGAGCGGGCCGGTGACGCGCCGCGTGAATGCGCGCGGTGTTCGTTGCCTGCCGGATAGCCGCCGGGCCGCTACTGCTTGAGGAATTTGTCGAGCCAGCGCGGTGTCGCCGCGCGATCGAAGACGACGTGCAGCGACGAACCGAATGCGCCATATTCGAGCCCGTGGCGTTGGGCAAGCAGCGTCAGGGACTGGGCGGTGTGAAACGAGATGTGCCCGTTGCGCGGCACGCAGTACCACCACTGATCGATGCCTTGATCGAGGATGTCCCGGGTGATCAGCGACGTCTGGAACAGCAGCGCGCCGTCGGGCTTCCGGTGGCGCATGATCTGGTCGAAGAGGTCGACCGGCGCCTGATGATGCTCGAACACCTCGAATGACAGGATCGTATCGAAGCTGCCTTCGGGCGGAACCGGGTGCGAGAACGGATCGTACGACGTCACGTCCGCGAAGCCGCGCGATGCCAGCTTCCGTTCCAGCAAGCCCAGCCCCGAGCCGAAATCGAGCACCCGGCCTTCCCGCATTTCCGGAAAGCTGGTGCAGATCAGGTCGGCATGCTGTTGCGGACGGATCTCGAGATACTCGGGGTCGTGGCGCGGGTAGTCGGCGTTATAGACATGCTGCGCGAAATCGTCGTGGGTCCAGCTGTCGAACATCGGGGCCCACGTGAAGCCGCATTGCTCGCATGCATGGTAGTAGACCGGCACCCCCGCATACGGGTCGACCTTTTTCCCGGCAATGAAGTCGGCGCCGCAGCGCGAAAAATCGACCAGGCCGCAGATGGGCGCGTGGGCAGCACACACTTTGCAGGCAAGGGCCGCCGGGTGGCGATTCAGGTCGTGATTCAATTCCCGTTCTCCTGTTCTCGCCAGCGGCGCGTGCATCTGACGGATGGTGCGGGAGAGGCTATCACAATCGCATCGGCCATCGCGGCCGTGCGCGGTGGCGTCGCCAGGCGTGCCTACGGGCGCAGCAAATCGAACCCGCCGAATACGACGACACCACTCAATACGATCATCGCGACGGAGTGCTGGCCGAAGTAGAGAATCGCGGCGGCAAGCCACGTCGTGATGCAGAAGGCGCCGATGCGGGCCATCGTGGGTTCCTCGAATACGTGATGAAGTGCGTGCGTGCCGCATGGCGCTCGCCGCTCGACAGGGCGAGCGGGGCACACCGGCGCACGAAAAAGGCGACCCGCGCAGCCGCGACCGCGGCGCCGGCACGTGCCGCGTGCCGCGCCCGGAAGGGCGGGAGTCGAAGCCGGCGGCGTTGCGCGGTCATGCCCGGAGGCGATCGGCGCGCGAATCCCGCTGGCGAAGCCGCGATTTTACCAGCGCCGCCGGGCCGTCAATCTGGCCCTTTCGCGGCTAACCCGGTCGATCTTCGGCTAAATCAGTCCGTCCCCGATACTCAAGTTTCGTGTGACGAATGCCGTAAACATTCTGGAAGGCAGTTTTATCCCAGTCACGATTCGCTTACCGACATACGGACCGACACGATGCAGATCGATTTCTCCACGACCACACGCTCGCCGCTGGCGGACGGCAACCTGAACGCGAACGCTTCGTCCGGCGCTGCGGCGACGTCATCCACCGATGGCGCGACGCGTACCTCGGGTGCTGCGAGTACGACCGCCACCTCCGGCACGAAGGCGTCGACCGGCGCCACCGGCGAAACGCTCGGCGCATCGGGCGCGTCGTCGGACGACCCGGCGGTCAGCCAGTTGAAGGCGCTGATCGAGCGGCTGCAGAAGCAGCTCGCGGCACTGGAGCAGCAGATCGCGAGCGCGAGCCAGCGCGCGAAGGACGACCCGGCCGCGGCGATCGAACAGCAGTCGCTGAGCGCGCAAGCCAGCGCGATCTCGGGGGCGCTTTCGACCGCGATCTCGCAACTCGCGGCGGCGATCCAGAAATCGGGCGGCTCGCAGGCGGGCGGGCTGGTGTCGACGCAGGCCTGACCGGTCGCGGCCGTGTCGGCCGCACGCATTACAATCGCGAGCACGTCTCCCTCGACAGGACGGCTGAACGATGAATGCGGAATTCAACGACGACGACCTCGCCCGCTTCGAGTCGCAAGGCGGCACGCCGCTGCCGGCGGCCGATGAGCAAGGATGGCTGGAACACGACGGCGCGCGCATCTGGCACGCGTCGTTCGGCCATGGCCCGCCGGTCGTGCTGCTGCACGGCGGCCTCGGCCACAGCGGCAACTGGGGCAACCAGGTGCCGGCGCTGCTCGCGGCCGGCTACCGCGCGATCGTGATCGACAGCCGCGGCCACGGCCGCAGCACGCGCGACGACGAACCCTATTCCTACGAACGCATGGCGTCGGACGTGCTGGCGGTCCTCGACGCGCTGCACGTCGACCGTGCACGCTTCGTCGGCTGGAGCGACGGCGCGTGCATCGCGCTTGTGCTGGCCGATCGCGCGCCGGAACGGGCGGCCGGCGTGTTCTTCTTCGCGTGCAACATGGACCCGAGCGGCACGAAGGAGATCGTGCCGAGCCCGCTGCTCGACCGCTGCTTCGCGCGGCACCGCAAGGACTACGCGGCACTGTCCGCGACGCCGGACCAGTTCGACGCCTTCGTCGCGGCGGTCAGCGAAATGATGCGCACGCAACCGGATTACCGCGCGCAGGATCTCGCGGCGATCGCCGTGCCGGTGACGATCGTGCTGGGCGAGCACGACGAATTCATCCGGCCCGAGCATGCGGCGTACCTGGCGCGCACGATTCCGGGCGCTACGCTGACGACCCTGCCCGGCGTGAGCCATTTCGCGCCGCTGCAGCGGCCCGAGCGCTTCAACGCGGCGATGCTGGCGTTTCTCGGGCGACTGCCGGGGTGATGGTCGCGCGGCCCGCCGGCGGCCGCGTTATCCATCGCTGTGCCGATTTCATCCGTTCGACGAAAGCGGTTCTACCCGGCCCTGTTCGGCGTACGGGTCGAAAGACGGCACGACGCGGCCGAAAAGGTTCGCCGGGCTGCGAACAAGAGCGTGGGCCTGAAGTGAATGCGGTGTCTCGCATGATCGAGATACCAACGCCGCGTCGGACATGCTCCGATGCGGACGTGCATCGCCAGGCATGGGAATCCCCTGCCGTTCGGAAGGGGACAGCGCCAAAAGATTTTCTTTCGTCTCGCGCAACATATCGTCGATTGTTGGCGGCGGATCGACAGGGGATAGTCCTGCTTCGGCCGGCCGGCCACTGCGATTTCCGCATGGCGTGGCCGGACCGTTGTCAACGCAACCATCAGAACTCGAAGGAACCGCCACCATGCGATTCAACGCGACACGCTTCGCCGCGACCCTGCTCGTCGCCGCGTGCGCCACCGCCACGGCCGGCCGCGCGGCCGCCGTCACCCAGGACGCGCTCCACGACACCGTCACCCGCCACATCGCGCCGCTGATGAAGCAGTACGCGATTCCCGGCATGGCGATCGGCGTCATCGCCGATGGCAAGCCCTACGTGTTCGACTACGGCGTGATGTCGACGCAATCGGGCAAGCCCGTCACCGGCGATACGCTGTTCGAAATCGGCTCCGTCAGCAAGACGCTGACCGCGACCCTCGCGGCCGATGCGCAGGAGGGCGGCGAACTGTCGCTGGCCGACCCGGTGGGCAAGTACCTGCCCGCGCTGCAGGGCAAGCCGTTCGGTGTCGTGACGCTGCGCGATCTCGGCACGCACACGTCCGGCGGCATGCCCGTGCAGGTGCCGGACAGCATCCGCGACGACGCGGGCCTGATCCGCTATCTCGGCGCGTGGCGGCCCGCGCACGCGCCGGGTACGTACCGTACGTATTCGAACGTGTCGGTCGGCATGCTCGGGTGGCTCACCGCGAAGGCGATGCACAAGGATTTCGCGGTGCTGATGGAGCAGCGGCTCTTTCCCGCGCTCGGCATGACGCACACGTACATCAACGTGCCCGATGCGCGCCAGGCCGACTATGCGCAGGGCTATACGCAGGACGGCAAGCCGATCCGGATGACGGGCGGCATGCTGTGGCAGCCGGCCTACGGCGTGCGGACCACGGCGGCCGACCTGCTGCGCTTCGTGCAGGCGAACATGGGGCTGATCGAAACCGCGCCGCGCCTGCAGCGCGCGCTCGAACGTACGCACACCGGCTATTTCCGCTCGGGGCCGCTGACGCAGGACCTGATCTGGGAACAGTATCCGTATCCGGTCGCGCTGCCGACGCTGCTCGAAGGCAACTCGATGAAGATGCTGCGTGACGGGCTACCGGCCGCCGCGATCAAGCCGCCGCTCGCGCCGAGCGCGGACACGTGGATCAACAAGACGGGCTCGACCAACGGCTTCAGTACCTATGTCGCGTTCGTCCCGTCGAAGCGGATCGCGATCGTGATGCTCGCGAACCGCAGCTATCCGAACGAGGATCGCGTGAAGGCCGCGTACGGGATCCTCGGGGCGCTCGACGGCCGGCGGTAACGTTTCCGACGCCGGGGCCGGTGCGGCTCATGCCGTCGGCTGCGCTTCGTACGCGACGAAGATCTTCCGCGTGCGCTCGACGACTTCCCACGTGCCGCGAAAGCCGGGCGGAATGACGAAGCGATGGCCGGCGCGCAGGGTTTTCGCGTTGCCTTCCTCGTCGGTGATCACCGACGTGCCTGCCAGGATCTCGCAGTATTCCGCTTCGGTATACGCGACCCGCCAGCAGCCCGGCGTGCTTTCCCAGATGCCGGTCGAGAAGCGGCCGCACGGGCTCGTGAAGCCGGGCGTGAGCGTCTGCAGCGGGTCGCCCGCCAGCAGCTTCTCGGGCGCGACGCGGTATTGCACGGGTTCGCCGTTCGGGGTGAGGGCATCGGTGATGGCGGTAATGTCGAGCACGGCTGGCCTCCTGAGTCGTTGTGCTGAGTCGTTGTGAAATGAACGCGCCGACGGCGCGTTCGCATGATTCCATACTTGCGGGCGGGTTTGGCGGTTGCCGGCGCCGCGTCTCGTGTCGCGAACGCACGGCCGTGACGAACGCTTATGATGAGCGGACGACGCGCCGGCCGGATGCGCGAGAGGCGAAAGGAGAAAACGGTTGGGCATCACATGGGATGGAATCACGGGCGCCGAGGTGCTCGACGACGCGCAGGTCGCGAGCCGGCACGCGTTGGCCGATGCGGCGCGCAACGGCGACTGGGCGACGATGCTCGACTGCATTGCAAAAGAGTACAAGCTCGTCAACGCGACACGGCTTGGCGGGAAGTCGCTTTATACCCCGCTGCACCAGGCTGCCTATGGCGGCGCGCCGCAGGAGGTCGTCGTCGAACTGTTGCAGCTCGGCGCGTGGCGCATGCTGCGCGATGCAGACGGCGCGCGCCCGGTCGATATCGCCGCGCAGCGCGGGCATCGGCACCTGATCGATCTGCTGACGCCGCAGCCGCGACGCTTCGTGCCCGACGAAACGCTGCGCGGCATCCAGCGCCACTTCCACGCGATGATGCTCGGCCGCATCGCACACCTGCGCGTCGACGCGCTACGCCTGCCCGAACTCGAACCGCTGCTGGAACTCGACGCGCAGGCCGACAGCGTATGGTTCGGCGTGCCGGGCATGTATGGCGGCTTCGGCTATGCGCTGCACGCCGACGGCGCCGCGGCCGTGCTCGTGTCGAAGAGCTGGAGCCGCGTGGTCGGCGGCTCGGGCCAGCGGCACGAGATCACGGCGCACGGCTGCACGCTGGTCGAAGAGGGCTTCGTGTGACGGCCTTGCGCCGTCACGTTACCGCTCAGGCGAGAACCGTGGCCGCTGCCTTGACCGCCGTCGCACCGTGCGCGGCCGACGCCCGCGCGGCCGCCGCGCCCGCCAGCCGCCGATAGCGCGCGAGCGCCCACAGCGGGAAGTACGCGGTATAGCCGTGATACTTCAGGTAGAAGATGCGCGGAAAGCCCGGCGCATTGTGCGAGCGGTGCCACCAGAAGCCGTCTTCCTGCTGGACCGACAGCAGATACGCGATGCCGCGCTTCACCGAATCGGATTCGCAATCGCCGAATGCCATCTGCGCGAGCAGCGCCCACGCGGTGAAGTTCGACGTGCTCTCGCCGCCATTGGTGCCGCCCAGCTTCGGGTCGATGTAGCTGTCGTTCGTCTCGCCCCAGCCGCCGTCCGCGTGCTGCCGTGAGCGCAGCCATTCGATCGCGCGCGCGATATACGGCTGCGACTTGTCCTCGCCGGCGAGCGCGAGGCCGGCCAGCACGCTCCACGTCCCGTAGATGTAGTTCGTGCCCCAGCGGCCCCACCAGCTGCCGTCGGGCTGCTGCGTGCGCTTCACGTAGTCGATGCAGCGCGCGACCGACTCGCGTTCGTCCGCGCGTTTCGTCACGCCGAAGCACAGCAGCACGCGGCCCGACACGTCCTCGGTCGGCGGATCGAGCAGCGCGCCGTGGTCGGCGAACGGGATCGCGTTCAGGTACATGCGGTCGCAGTCGGCGTCGAATGCCGCGAAGCCGCCGTTGCGCGACTGCAGCCCGCGCATCCAGTCGAGCGCGCGCGCGACGCGCGGCGCATACGGGTTCGTGCCGTCCGCGTTGGCATGCGTGCGGCCGCGGCGATCGAGCATCGCGGTGACGACCGCCGTATCGTCGATGTCGGGGTAGTACGGGTTCGCGTACTGGAACGCCCATCCGCCCGGCTGGACCTCGGCCGGCGCGTTCTCGATCCAGTCGCCGCGCAGGTCGTTCACCTGGCGTTCGGCCAGCCAGTCGTACGCGCGTGCGATGCGTTCGTCGAGCGCGCGCCGTGCGTCGCCCGGCTCGCCGTCTTCCGCCACCGCCACGCCGCGCGCCTGCTCGAGCGCCATCGTGCTCCACGCGGTATCCCACACCGGCGACAGGCACGGCTGGCAATACATGCTGCCGTCCGGCCGCGTGACCAGCAGCTTCTCCAGCGCGTTGTCGCAATCGCGCCGCAGCGGATGGTCGTCCGGGTAGCCGAGCACCTGCATCATCTGGTTGGCATACACGATCGGCGGGAAAATGCCGCCGAGCCCGTCCTCGCCGTTCATGCGCTCCGCGCACCACGCCTCGGCATGGCGGATCGCGCGCTGCCGCAGGCCCTTCGGCATCAGCGGTTCGACGTGGCGCACCGTGCGGTCGAGCGCGAGGAACAGCCGGCGCATGCCGCGCGCGGGCGGGAAGTACCGGCGTTCCTCGTCCGGCGGCGTGACGAACAGCTCGCGGATCGAGACGTTGCGCGGATTGCGCGCGCGCGCCTTCAGCGAGCACAGCACCAGCAGCGGCACCATCGTCGTGCGCGCCCAGTACGCGACCTTGTACATCGAGATCGGCACCCACTTCGGGAACAGCACGAATTCGATCGGCATGAACGGCGTCGCGCGCCACGGCACCTGGCCGAACGTCGCGAGCAGGATGCGCGTGAACACGTTCGCGCGGGCCGCGCCGCCGAGCTTGAGGATCGCGTCGCGCGCGCGGACCATGTGCGGCGCATGTTCGCTGTCGCCGGCCGCCTTCAGCGCGAAGTACGCCTTCACGCTGCACGACACGTCCGGATCGCCGTCGACGTACAGCGCCCAGCCGCCATGCGTGTCGAGCCGCTGGTTCGCGCGCAGGTAGCGCGCCATCTTCTCCTGGCGGATGTCGTCGATCTTGTCCATGAAATGCATCATCAGGATGTATTCCGCGGTGATCGTCGCGTCGGATTCGAGTTCGAAACACCAGCTGCCGTCAGGCTGCTGGAGACGCACCAGGGCGTCGCGTCCACGGGCGATGGCGGTGTCGAGCGCGGACCAGGGGGAGGAGGTCGGTGTAGTCATGCGGCGGATCATACCATCCGGCCGGAATGTTTATATCGAGACGCCGGGTGCTACCATCCGCACCATGAAAAAACACCTCGAACCCGCGCCGCACGATGCGTCCGCGCCCGTCGAACCGGCTGGAACGGCCGGCGCGCGGGCGCCTGAAGCAGCCCCGGCGCCGGCTGTTCCCACCGCCGGCGTGCGTCGGAAAAAAGCGCCGGATCAGGTGCGTGCGCAGTTGCTGGCGGCTGCATCGGAAATCGCGACACATCACGGCGTGGCCGCGTTGACGCTCGATGCGGTGGCCGAGCGGGCCGGCGTGACGAAAGGCGCGCTGCAGTATCACTTCGCGAACAAGCAGGGGCTGCTGGATGCGCTGTTCGGCCAGGCGACCGAGCGGTTCGCCGCGCAGATGGCCGCGCGGGTGGCGGCGGATGCCGAAGGCGCCGGCGCGGTGGCGCGGGCCTACATGCACGCGGTGCTCGACGAGTCGCATTCGGTCGCGAGCACCGACGTGCTGCGCGTGCTGGTCGCGTCGATGATTACCGACCAGGACACGCGCGCGCGCTGGTCGGTGCCGATGCGGGAATGGACGCGGCCGGACCCCGTGCCGCTCGAGCAGGCCGCGACGCTGATGATCTGCCGGCTCGCCGCCGACGGGCTGTGGATTTCGAAACTGCTCGACAGCCTCGAGATCTCCGCCGAATTGCGCGCGGAGATCGGCCGGCAGCTCGACGCGATGAGCCGCGGCGTGTTTCCGAAGGGGCGCGACGGCGCCGCGTGATGCACGCGTCGCGGCGTATGGCCGACCGCGCGCCCGGGCGCCCGGGCGCCCGCGCGACGGCCGGCATCACCGCGCGCGTCGACGTCAGCGGCACGGGCCGGCAGACGCCTCGGCGGTGTCGCATCGCACCGCATCGGCCAATGCCTCGCCGATCGCGTGCTGAACGGCGGCCGGGTTTTCCAATAGATAGAAGTGCCCGCCGTCGAACGCGCGGAAGGTGACCGTGTGTCGTGATGCGCGCGACCAGTCACGCTGCCCGGCGGGGCTCAGCAACGTGTCGTCGCGGCCCGAGAAGACCGTGACGGGGCAGGGCAGCGCCGTTGCGGACGGCAGCGGGAAGCACGCCTCGATCACGCGGAAATCCGCCTTGGCCAGCTTCAGCAGCATCGCCCGCAGCGCGTCGTGCTCGGCCACTTCGCGCGGCGTGCCGCCGAGCGACACGACATAGTCGACGATGTCCGCGTCATTGCGCCGGTGCACCGGCGCGCCATCAAGCGGCGCGTGGCGATGCGGGTAGAACGGCGCATCCGTGCCGGACGCACCGAGCCAGACGGGCGGATGCCCCAGTTGCGCCATGTCGCGCGCGAAACAGTACGCGATCAGCGCCCCCATGCTGTGGCCGAACACCGAGTAGTCGCGCGGCAGCAGCGGCCGGAGGGCCCGCAGGAAGTCGATCAGTTCGGACAACGTATCGATCGCGCGCGTGCCCAGGCTTTTGCCGCGACCGGGCAGTTCGATCAGCCAGACCTCGATATCGTCCGGGAAGGACGCCGCCCACCGGTAGTAATTGGCCGCCGCGCCGCACGCGTGATGGAACACCAGCAGCCGGTGCCGAGCCGTCGGGCGCTCGCGCGGGATGGTGAGGGTACTGGGTAGCAAGGCCATGCGTCGGGACTCCGCTTTAAAAACGCACCATACAAAATATTCAAACAATTAAGCCGATTATCGATTTAATCGAAAGGACAGATTGTTTGTCATCAATTCACATATTTATAAACAATGGGCTGGATTATTGGCCGGCGCCGCTTATGATTTACTTTGTTTTTATTCAATAGAAATGTAATTGTTTTTGGATGGCTTATGGTAAAGTCTGCTCGCTTCGATTTCAAAGTGCTTGCATCGTTACCCGGCATGGCTGGGCGTGCTGTTTTTATAGAAATATCGAATCATGTTATGCGTGTGACACGCTTGATCGATTATTGAAACGAGAGAGACATGGAAGCCGAAATGCCGAACCACGACACCATTTTCAAGGTGGTCGTCAATCACGAGGAACAATACGCGATCTGGCCGGACGACAAGCTCGTGCCGGACGGCTGGCGGGCGGCGGGCCCGTCGGGAACCCGGGACGCCTGTCTCGAATGGATCAACGCCAACTGGACCGACATGCGGCCATTGAGCGTCCGGGTCGCGCTGTCGGCCTGACGGTCGACGCGTCGCGCCACGCACGGCGCAATAAAAGATAAAGGAACGATGCGGCCTCTCGCGGCCCGGTGACGGGGCGCGCGGGCGCATGCAGCGTTTCGCCGAGAGAATCCGAGGGTAAACACACCATGTCTGTCGATGATCGCCTGGGGGTCTTCCTCAATACAGGCATTCTGGCTTCGCGCGCGCATGACCTGGGCCGGCTGATCGAGCAGCAGGACGCGCTCATGCAGCAATTCATGGCAGCGAAATTCGAGCCGGCCGCCTGCGCCGCGCTGTTGCGCGACGCGATTGCGCGCTATCCGTTCCTGGAGGAGCTGTTCGATCCGGATTCGGTGGCGGCCGGCGGCTGCATCGCGAGCCGCGCGCTGCTCTACGATCTGCATCAGCAGCGCGACCGCTGGACGCTCGCGCTCGCGCCGCGGCACGGCGAGCCGATCGTGCTCGACACTGCCGCCGGCGACGTACCGCAACTCGCGAACGCGCTGCGCGACGCGCTGCAGCGCAATCATTGGCAGCCGCTGTCCGCGCTGTACGCGGATCCCCGCCTGCTCGGCTGCGAACGGCCCGCGGGCGACGCGGCGCTGGCATGGCCGGCGTTCGACGGCCCGGGCATCCAGCGGCTCGAACACGCGTCGCTGCTGATCGCCTCCGACACCACCCGCCTGTTGACCGACCCGATCAGCCTCGCGATCGGCGGCAATGTCGGCCTGCCCGATCTCGATCGCGCGCCGTCCAACCTGGGCCAGCGGATCGACGGCATGCTCGTCACGCATGGCCATCTCGACCACTGGCATGTCCCGACGATCCTGCGGCACGGTGGCGACGGATCGGTGCCCGTCATCGTGCCGCGCATCCCGGTCGCGTCGCTGCTGGCGCAGGACGACATGCAGCAGTCGCTGCGTGACGTCGGGCAGACGGTGCTCGCGCCCGGCTGGGGCGAGACGGTGCGGATCGGCGACATCGAGATCGACATCCTGCCGTTCTACGGCGAGCAGCCGACCATCGGCGCGGCCGTGCCGCCGCACGACGTGCGCAACTGGGGCAATTGCTACCGGGTCACGACGCCGCAGTTCTCGGTGATCCTGCTCGTCGACAGCGGCGAGGATGCGAAGGGTTCGGTGATGGACGTGATCGACCTGTCGGTCGCCCGTCGCGGCCGGCCCGACCTGGTCCTGAGCTGCTGCCGCGAACTGCGCAAGGCGCCGTTCTGGCAGGGCCTGTTCACGTTCTGGATGGTGCTGCCGATGACCGAGCTGCAACGCCTGCCGCGCATCGCGGAGGCGGGCGACGGCCCGTCCATCACGCTCGGCCCGGACGGCATCGGCGAGCTCTGCGCACGCGCCGGCGCGCGTGCGTTCGCGCCGTATGCGAACGGGTTCTGCGGCATCGCCACCGAGATCGGCGACATCGGCTGGATCAACGGCGAGCCGGCGGAAGCCGACACGCTCGACCAGATCGACGCGCGCATCGGCGCACTCGGCGGCGCCACCCGCGTGATTCGCTGGCTGCCCGGAGACGTGCTGCGTCACCACGGCGACTGGCAGGTGTCCTGATTTTCTTCCCGTCGACAGGAGCCCCACGATGACTGGCAGCAAGATTGTGCCGATGCCGCGGATTCGCTACGACGGCAGCCGCAGCATGCGCGACGTTCTGGCCGGACTGAAGCATCCGGCCGTGCTGGAAGGCTTCATCGAAGCCTGGCCCGCGCGCACGCGCTGGACGCCGGATTTCTTCGTCGAGCGCTACGGCGAGCACGAGATCACGGTGGAGACCTCGCAGCTGTCGCCGACGCCGACGCAGCCGGACCTGTACCTGGGCGCGCGCCGCTACGAGACCGCACGCCTCGGCGCAACGATCCGGGCGATGCAGGCGCAGGGCAGCGCCCGCACGGCGTACATCACCTACGCGGCGATCTATTCGACGGCGCCGGCGTTGAAGGACGACATCGCGCCGCTGCACGAGCAGCACGGCTTTCCCGGCTGGATGCCGCACTGGCTGCGGCGCAGGCTGGTGTTGCGGCCGGGCTTCTGGCTCGGCCCCGCCGGGATCTCGTCGCCGATGCATTTCGACCGGCACGAGAACCTGAACGTGCAGGTATACGGCCGCAAGCGCTGGGTGCTGTTCGCGCCCGGGCAGTCGGCCAACGTCTATTACCGGCAGCGCCGCGACCTGCCGGTGATCTTCAGCCCGGTGGACATGAGCGATCCGGACCCGGTGCGGTTTCCACGCGTGCAGTCGGCGCCGCGCCACGACTTCGTGCTGGAGGCGGGCGAGGTGCTGTACCTGCCGCCCGGCTGGTGGCACTACGTGGAATCGCTGAGCGATTCGATCAACGTGAATTACTGGTGGTGGTCGCCCCGCGCCGTGCGGACCTTCTGCCGGGTCGAGCTCGCGAGCCTGTGGCAGGCGCTCGCGCGCCGGTGGGGCCGCGCGGCGGGCACGGCCGGCAAGCCGATGTCGATGCCGCGCTGACGCGCCGGCGCCACGCCGTTCGTTCTATCGGGCCGCCGTGCCGGCGGCCGTGTCTCTTCAGGAAGCCATGATGCAGAACGAGTTTGATTTCACCGTCATCGACGCGCTGTACGCGACCGGCTATCACGGGCCGCGCGCGCTCGACAAACCGGAGTTCTACTGGCGCTCGATGCTGGGCTCGATGGTCGCGTATCGCGACAGCTTCTTTCGCCCGCTCGGCGAGGAGATCGCGCCGGCCGACGCGCGCGACGGCATCGAGATCGAAGCCGCGCGCTGCGAGTACGAGGGCAGCCGGTTTCATCACGCGCTGCCGATGAACATCTCGTCGCTGCGGCAGTTCGCGAACCACTGGCATCTGGTGCTGCCGACCATCTCGACGCTGCGCGACGGGTATTGCCGCCTGCGCGGCCACGACGGCGCGGTGTCGATGCTCGACCTGTGGTTCATCAGCAAGCTGTGCCAGCTGCTGCCCGCGTACCTGATCCGCCGGCGCGAGCAGCCGGCCGACCCGGATGCCATTCCCGTCGTGCCGTCGATCATCTACCGGATCTCGCTCGGCATGCACCGGATCGTGCATATCTCGCTGATCAAGCGGATGGCGTCGGGCGGCGATCCGGCCGCGCCGTGCCTCGCCAGCGACGCGTATTACCTGGTCGCCGAGGCGGCGGGCCTGCTCGTCGGCCGCAACTCGGTGTGCGCGGGGCCGCAGACGATGGTCGAGCAGGCCTATCGCGCGATGATCGAGCCGGCGCCGCTGGCGGGCGCCGAAGCGAGCGCGGCCGAGCCCGGCTTCTACCGCTACGCGGCGGCGTTCCTGAAGCTCGAAGCCGAAAAATACCTGTTCGCGGTGCGTGCGGCGCAGCAGTTGCGCGCGCTGATCGTCGCGCTCGACGCGGTGCCCGGGCAGGCGCGCACGCACGCGTTCCGCGACGCGCTGGCGCGCTTCGAGGACTGGTCCACCGAACACACGAGCCCGCTCGCGCACGAAATCGCCCGCGAGGATCTGACGATGCTGCTGCAGGGCGACGAGGCCGAGATCGCGCGTGCGCGGCAATGGCCGGCGGGGACGGTGCTGCGCCAGATGACGGCCGGGCTGAACCAGCTCGTCGCCGCGGCGGACCGGATGTGCGTGGCCACGCTCGGCGCGCACGGGCCGGCGCTGCTGGCGGAGATCGACGCGATGCGCGATGCGCCGCGCGACGCTGGCGCATGGTCGGCCGACGCGTTCGCGGCGCATGGGCTCGACGCGGCGGCGGCGCGGGCGACGGCGGACGCGCTCAATACGTACCTGCACGACGAGCGCGCCGCGCAGCGGATCTTCACGCGGCTCCAGCAGGAAGTGGATCGCACGCTCGGCATCGACGACGCCATCGCGCCGTACTCGGCCGACGACATCGCCGCCGTGTTCGGGCCGCGGCTGCGCCACTGCATCGCCGAACACTTCGCGGCACCGGACGTCGCGGACCACGCGGTCCGTTGACGCGCGGCGCGCCGGGCGCGACCCGCCGCGCCGTCCTCCATGTCCTTCACGTCCTTCACGTCCTTCATGCATCCAGACAGGGGCTACCATGCGTACCACTTCGCTTTCAGCCTATCAGTACCGCTTCTGGCTCGAGTGGCAGCTCAATCCGCACTCGTCGGCCTACACGACCGCGCTCGTCTACCGCCTGTCGGGTCCGCTGGATCGCGACGCGCTGCGGCGCGCGCTGGATGCGTTCGTCCACGAGCATGACGAAGGATGCCGCAGCACGTTCCGGATGGGCGACGCCGGCGTGGTGCGGGACGTGCACGACCGCGTGACGGTCGCGCTCGACTACCGCGACGCGCGGGCGGCGCCGGCGCTGGACGCCGCCGAGGCCGACGCATGGATCGCCGCGCGCGCGGCGCACGTGTTCGCGCTCGACGACGCGCCGCTGTTTCGCTTCGCGCTGCTGCGCGAGGAGGCCGAGGTACACCGGCTCGTGCTCAGCTTTCCGCACATCATCTCCGATGCGTTTTCGGCGGTGTACATCAACCAGCGGCTGACGGCGCTGTACAACCACGCGCTCGGCGTGGGCCCGGCGCCCGCCCGCACGTTGCGCGGTCTCGGCGAGCAGCTCGCGTTCGAAGCCGCGTACCGCGCGTCGCCGCGCTACGACGAAGACCTCGCCTATTGGCTCGGCGCGCTGGCGCACGCGCCGCTCGGGCTCGAGTTCGAGGCGGCGGCAGCGGCAGCGGCGTCGGCCGCTCCGGGCGAGGGGCGCATCCACCGGCTGCGCTTCGATGCGGACATCACGCGCCGGCTGCGCGCGCGTGCCCGCGCGAGCCGCTCGACACCGTTTCTCGTGCTGTCGAGCCTGTTCGCGATCGCGCTGGCCCGCTGGCAGGACGTGCGCGAGCTGGTCGTGACCTATCCCGTCAACATGCGCTCGCCGGGTTTTCGCGATGCGAGCGGATGCTTCGTGAACAACCTGCCGATGATCTTTTCGCTGCGGCAGGGCGATACGTTCATCGACATCGTCGCGCGCACCACCGCCCAGCGTGCGCAGGCCAAGTGCCATCAGCAGCTGTCGCTGACCGATCTCGTGACGGCGCTGCGGCGCACGCGCTCGCTGGCCGATGCGCCCGTCTTCAACGTCGGCGTGACGGAAGCGTTCTTCGTGCAGGACGCACCGCTCGCCTTCCACGGCGTGCAAGCGGAATTGCTGCCGGCGGTCGCCGCCGAGCGGCCGTTCGACCTGAACTTCGCGTATCAGCTGACGCCCGACGGCCTGCACGTGAATCTCGAATACGACACGGGCCGCGTGCCGGCCGCCCGGATCGGCGAGTTCGCCGCGTCCTTCGGCCGGCTGCTGCGCGCGTACCTGGACGACGACGCGCAGCCCGCGCTCGCGGTCGACCTGCTGGCGCCCGAGCAGCGCGCGCGGCTCGCGCGTTACTGGCACGGCCCCGCGCGCCCGCTCGACGCGACGGACTGGCCGGCCCGCTTCGCCGCGCAGTGCGCCGCGACGCCGGATGCGCCGGCCGTCCAGTTCGGCGCGGAGCAGCTGACCTATCGCGAACTGGATGCGCTGTCGGCCCGGCTCGCGGGTTTTCTCGCGGCGCGCGGCGTGACGCCGGGGGCCCTCGTCGGGCTGTGCTGCGAGCGCTCGACGGAAATGGTGCTGGCGATCGTCGCGGTGCTGCGCGCGGGCGCGGCCTACGTGCCGCTCGATCCCGCCGCGCCGCCGGAGCGGCTGCGGCGCATCGTCGACGATGCCGGGCTCGCGCTGCTGCTCACGCAGCGGCATCTGCTGGCGCGCCTGCCCGCCGGGCCGGCCGCGCGGCATGCGCTGGACGACCGGGCGGCGTGGCTCGCCGCCGAGCCGCTGCCGGCGCGGCGCCTGCACCCGGACGGGATCGCTTACGTGATCTACACGTCCGGCTCCACCGGCGCGCCGAAGGGCGTCGCCAACACGCATCGCGCGCTGGTCAACCGGCTCGACTGGCACGGCTCGCTGCTCGCCGACGCCGCGCCGGTGCGCGTGCTGCAGAAGACGCCGTACTTTTTCGACGTGTCGGTCTGGGAATTCCTGTGGACGCTGCAGAGCGGGCATGCGCTGGTGATCGCGCCGCCGGAGCTGCACAAGGACCCGGCCGGGCTGGCGGCGCTGCTGCGCCACGCGCGCATCGCGGTCGCGCACTTCGTGCCGTCGATGCTGAACGCGTTCCTGGACGCGGTGCCCGGGCAGCGCTTCCCGGATCTCGCGCTGGTCGTCTGCAGCGGCGAGGCGCTGCTCGCCGAGCAGGCCGAGCGCTTCCACCGGCTGCTGCCGGGCGTGCGGCTCGCCAACCTGTACGGGCCGACCGAGGCGGCGATCGACGTGAGCGTGTGGCATTGCGCGCCGGGCGAGGCTTACGCGCGCGCCGGCGTGCCGATCGGCCGGCCGATCGACAACGTGTCGCTGTACGTGCTGGACGCGGGCCTCGAGCCCTGCGCGCCCGGCCGCGCGGGCGAGCTGTACATCGGCGGCGCGGGGCTCGCGCAAGGGTATGTCGGCCGCCCGGATCTCACCGCGGCGAGCTTCGTGCCCGATCCGTACGCGGGTCGGGCGGGCGCGCGCATGTACCGCACCGGCGACATCGCGATGTTCGGCGAGCACGGTGAACTGCATTACCTCGGCCGGCGCGACGAGCAGGTCAAGCTCAACGGCAACCGGATCGAACTGCGCGAGATCGAGGCGTGCCTGCTGGCGCTGCCGGGCATCGCGCAGTGCGCGGTGGTGCCGGTGCGGGTGCACGGGCGCGTGCGGCTGCTGCATGCCTTCGTCGAGCCGGCCGCGGGGTGGGACAGCTGGCCGGTGGACGCGCTGCACACGGAGCTGGCCGCGCGGCTGCCCGAATCGATGCGTCCGGCGCGCATCGACGTGGTGGAGCGCATCGCGCTGCTGCCGGCCGGCAAGATCGACCGCAAGCGCCTGGCCCAGCTCGCCGACGCGGCGCTCGAGACGCGCGCGCGCGGTGCCGAGGTGCGCGCCAGGACACCGTTCCAGGCCGAGGTCGCCGCCGAGTGGTCGGCCGTGCTCGACGTCGCCGACATCGGGCCGGACGATCACTTCTTCATGCTCGGCGGCAGCTCCGTGCAGGCGATCCAGCTGATCGCGCGTCTGAATGGCCGCTACGGGCTGCTGCTGTCGCCGCCGCTGCTGTTCGGTGCACCGCAGCTCGACCGGTTCAGCGCCCAGGTGCTGGTCGCGCTCGGCCAGAAGGCCCAGCGGGAGGACCGCCTCGAAGCGCTGCTCGATCGCCTCGCGCCGGACGACATGGACGAACTACTCACACTGTTTTCATCGTCGGGAGAGCTGGTTTGATGTCGCATAACGATTCCACCGAAAACAAGCGTCGCCAATTGCTCGAAGCGTTCGGCAGGCAGCGTGGCGCGGGCAGCCGCGACGCGATTACCCGCCAGGCGCGGCCGGCGGACCTGCCCGCGTCGGCGGAACAGGTGCGGATGTGGGTGCAGATGGCGATCAGCGGCGGCGCTGGCCATTTCCACGTGCCGCACGTGCTGGAGATCGCGGGCACGCTCGACGAAGCGGCATTGCGGGCGGCGCTGTGCGACGTGGTCGCGCGGCACGAGGCGCTGCGCACGACGTTCGACGCGCGCGACGGCGCCTTGTACCAGCGTGTGCACCCCGAGCTCGATCCGTCGCTGCCCGTCCATCGTCACGCGGCGGGCGCGACCGACGCGGACATCGCCCGCGCGATCACCGCCGAAATCGCGCAGCCGTTCGACCTGGCGCACGGGCCGCTGCTGCGCGTGTCGCTGCATCGTGTCGGCGACGCGCGGCAGATTCTCGTGCTGACCGCCCATCACCTGATCGTCGACGGGTGGTCGCTGGAACTGATGCTGGCCGACTGGTGGCGGGCCTACGCGGCGCGGCTGGCGGGCCGCGAGCTCGAGCCGCCGGCCGACGACGAGCCGCACTATGCGGACTATGCGCTGTGGCAGCAGGCGCGCGGCGCCGCGGACAGCGCGCCGAGCCTTGCCTACTGGCAGGGCCGGCTGGCCGGCGCGACGACGCTCGAATTGCCGTTCGCGCTGCCGCGCCCGCCGCGGCGCGCGCACGACGGCGAACTGGTGTTCTTCACGATTCCCGCTGCCGTGCGCGCGCGGGCCGAGGCGCTGGCGCGCCGGCAGGGCGGCACGCTGTTCACCGTGATGCTGGCCGCGTGGCGGTGCCTGCTCGGCGACTACGCCGGCCAGGACGACTTCTGCATCGGCACGACCGCGTCGAACCGCGTGCATCCGGGCAGCGAGCGCATCGTCGGCTTCTTCGCGAACCTGCTCGCGTTGCGCACCGCGCGGCAAGGCTGCGCCACGTTCGCCGCGCTGGTCGAGCGCGAGCGCGACACCGTCGCCGACGCGCTGCGGCATCAGGCGGTGTCGTTCGACCAGGTGGTCGAGCAGGTCGGCGTCGCGCGCGATGCCGCGCGCAGCCCGCTGTTCCAGGTCAACTTCGTGCTGCAGGACACGAAAGGCGCGGTGCCCGGCGCCGCCGAGCCGGCGACGCCGGCCGGGATGCCGGCGATGACGGTGCGCGACGACCTGTACCGCTACGCGCAGTTCGACCTGACGCTGTTCGCCGAGCTGACGTCCGACGGCGTGCGCTGCTGCACGGTGTTCCGCACCGATCTGTTCGAGGCCGCCGATATCGAGCGGCTGTCGCGCACCTATGCGCAGTACCTCGACGCGCTGACCGCACAGCCGGACGCGCCGTTCGGCACGCTCGCGCGCGGCGACGCGGCCACGCTCGACGCGCTGCGCGGCTGGCAGAGCCGGCCGCTCGGGCAGCCGCTGCCCGACTCGATCGGCGTGGTGATCGACGCGCTCGCGCGGCAGCATCCGGGCCGCACGGCGATCCGCCACGGCGACGCGACGCTCGACTACCACGCGCTGAACCTGCGCGCGAACCGGCTGGCGGACCACTTGCGCGATCTCGGCGTGTCGCCGGGCTCGACCGTCGGCCTGTGCCTCGAGCCGGGCGCGGAGCTGATCGTCGCGATGCTGGCGGTGCTCAACGCGGGCTGCGCGTATGTGCCGCTCGACAGCCGCTATCCGGCGGAGCGGCTGCGATTCCTGATCGACGACAGCCAGGCGAGCGTGATCGTCACGCGCGACGACGTGGTGGCGCGCACCGATGCGCTGCGCGACGGCTATCTGAACCTGATCGTCCTCGAGGACCACGACGACGAGATCGCCGCGCGCGACGGCGCGTTCGTCGCGAGCGGGCTGCCGGCGCAGATGCCGGCGTACCTGATGTACACGTCGGGCACCACCGATCGTCCGAAGGGCGTCATCGTGCCGCAACAGGCGATCCTGCGGCTCGCCTACCGGCCGGCCTATCTCGACGCGACGCCGGACGACGTGTTCCTCCAGTTCGCGCCGACGGCATTCGACGCGTCGACGTTCGAGATCTGGACCGCGCTCCTGAACGGCGCGTCGCTCGTCGTGCCGGTCGGGCGCGACGCGTCGCTCGACCAGCTCGGGCCGTTGCTGGTCGACGCGGGCGTGACGATCCTGTGGCTGACGAGCGGCCTGTTCGCGGCGATGGTCGATCACGCGCCGGACGCGCTGCGGCAGCTGCGCTACCTCGTCTGCGGCGGCGACGTGCTGTCGCTGCCGCACGTGGCGCGCGCCCGCGCGCTGCTGGAACGCGGCCAGGTGGTCAACGGCTACGGGCCGACCGAGACCACGACCTTCGCCACCGCGTACCCGGTGCGCGGCGCGCTGGCGGCCGGGCGCACGGTGCCGATCGGCATGCCGATCCAGGGCACGTCGGTGTATGTGCTCGACGACGACCTGAATCCGCTGCCGGCCGGCGCGGCGGGCGACCTCTACATCGCGGGGCCCGGCGTCGCGCACGGCTACGCGAACCGGCCGGACCTGACCGCGGCCGCGTTCGTGCCCGATCCACATGGCGGCGAGCCGGGCGCCCGCATGTACCGCAGCGGCGACGTCGGCTACTGGGCGCATGACGGCGCGCTGCATTACCTCGGCCGGCGCGACCGGCAGGTGAAGCTGCGCGGCTACCGGATCGAGCCGGCGGAAATCGAGGCGGCGCTGGCCGCGTGCCGCGGCGTGCAGGCCGCCGTCGTGACGGTCGATGCGACGCCGCAGGGCGACAAGCAGCTCGTCGCGTACTGGACCGCAAGCCCGGGCACGGGCGCGGACGTGCCGGACGAAGCCGGCCTGCGCGCGCAGCTGCGGGCGTCGCTGCCGGATCATCTGGTGCCGGCGCGCTTCCACGCGATCCCGCACATTCCGCTGACGGCGAACGGCAAGGTGGACCGGGCCGCGCTTGCGCGGCTCACGCCGGCCGAAGCGCCCGCCGACGCGGCGCCCGAGACGCTGACGGACACGCAGCGCATGCTGCGCACGCTGTGGGAAGACGTGCTCGGCCGCGGCGGGTTCGGCCTCGACGACGGCTTCTTCGATCTCGGCGGCGATTCGCTGCTGGCGATCCGGCTGAAGGCGCAGGCGCAGCGCCACGGGCTCGAATTCGAGATCCAGGACCTGTTCGTCCACCAGAGCGTGCGGACGCTGGGCGAGCACATCGAGCGGCAGCGCGGCGCGGGGGCAGGCGCAGTTGCAGTTGCGCCGGCCGAGGCCGCGGTGGCCCGGGCGCCGCTGACGAGCGAAGCGGACCGCGCGCGGCTGCCGGCCGGCGTCGTCGACGCGTATCCGCTCAGCCGCCTGCAACTGGGGATGCTCTATCACGGCCTGCGCCACGAGCGTTCGAGCGTGTACCACGATGTGATCGGCTACGAGGTCGCGTATGCGTACGACGAAGCGTGCCTCGCCCATGCGCTCGACCGGCTGTCGGCCCGCCATCCGGCGTTGCGCACCGCGCTGCGGATGGAGGGGTTCAGCGTGCCGCTGCAGCTCGTGTTCGACACGGCGCGCATTCCGCTGACGGTCACCGACCTGACCGCGCTCGACGCGACGGCGCAGGCCGCCCGGATCGCCGCGTTCATGGACGGCGAGCGGTTCGCCGCGTTCGACATCGCCGCCGCGCCGCTGTTTCGCTGCTTCGTGTTCAAACTGGCGGCGCAGCGCTTCAAGCTGGTGTGGAGCTTCCATCACGCGATGCTCGACGGCTGGAGCGAGGCCGCGCTGACCGCCGAATTCATCCGGCTCTACACGGCGGGCCTGACGGGCGCGCGGAACCCGCAGGACGACGAGCCGGTGCAGGCCGGTTACCGGGATTTCATCGAACTGGAACAGGCCGCGCTCGCCGATCCGGCCCAGCGCGATTTCTGGCGCGGCCAGCTCGACGGCGCGCAGGCGCTGTCGCTGCGCCGCGCGCCGCTGCCGGGCGACGCGGCGGACGAACGGGTGGATTATCTGGAGGTCGAGGTCTCCGTCGAACTGGAGGCGGCGCTGCGCGCGCTCGCGCGCGACGCGAACGTGCCGCTCAAGAGCGTGCTGCTCGCTGCCCACCTGCGCGCGCTGCAGGCGTTGAGCGGGCGGCGCGACGTGCTGACGTCGATGGTGACGCACGTGCGGCCCGAGACCGAGCATGCGGAGCGCGCGGTCGGGCTGTTCCTGAATTCGGTGCCGGTGCGCGCGGCGCTCGACGGCGCGGCATCGCCCGTCGCGCAGGTGCGGCAGGTGTTCGAGATCGAGTCGGGCATTTTCCGGCACCGCTTCTATCCGTCGCAGCAGATCCGGCAGGACAACGGCGGGATCGAGCTGGGTGAGGTGCTGTTCAATTTCACGAGCTTCCACGTGCTGCGCGAGCTGGACGACGCGGACGTGCGGATGCTCGCGGGCCGCGACGGCCATGCGGTCAACAGCTTTCCGGTGCAGGTCGATTTCTCCGTCTCCGCGAGCGACCAGCGGCTGCGCTGCATCGTCGGCTACCGGGCCGACAGCCTGCGGCGCGCCGACGCGGAAGACATCGCGCACGCGCAGCACGAAGCGCTGCGGCGGCTTGCCGGCGCACCCGCCGCAGCGTGGTTGCTGCCTGCCACGCTCGCGCGGCTCGACGACTGGGCGGCGCCGAAGCCGGGGCTGCCGGCCGGCGCGAGCGTCGGCGAGCGCCTCGCCGCGTGCGCGGCCGCCGCGCCGGACGCCGTCGCGCTGATCGACGACGCGGGCGAGACGACCTATGCGGCGCTGCTCGAGCAGTGCGACCGGCACGCCGCTGCGCTCGTCGCGCTGGGCGTGCGGCAGGGCGACGTCGTGGCGGTGTGCGCGGGCCGCACGGCGGCGACGCTGCGGACCGTGCTCGCGCTGTTCCGGATCGGCGCCGTGTATCTGCCGCTCGATCCCGCATTGCCGGAAGCGCGCCATCGCTTCATGGTGGATGACGCGCGTCCGGTGGCGATCGTCGGCGATGCCGCCGCGCCCGCCTGCCTGCGCGCGTGCGGCGTGCGCTTCGTCGAGCAGGTGGCGCTGGCGGAAGCGGGCCCGGCTGCGTTGGCCGCCGCGCCGCGCGTCAGCCCCGGCGACCCGGCCTACATTCTCTATACGTCCGGCTCGACTGGTACGCCGAAGGGCGTGCTGTGCCGCCAGGAGGGCATCCTCGCGCTGTTCGACGCGCTCGCCCGCACGTATCCGCTGGGCGCGGGCGACCGCGTGCTGTGGAAGACCGCGCAATCGTTCGACGTTTCGCTCACCGAAATGCTGTGGCCGTTGATGAAGGGCGCCGCGATCGTGATCGCGCGGCCGGACGGCCAGTACGATCCGCGCTACCTGCAGCGCGCGATCGAGCAGCATCGCGTGACGGTGGTCAATTTCGTGCCGTCGATGCTGCACCTGTTCCTGCAGTCGCTCGACGCCGGCGCGGCGAGCCCGCTGCGCGCGGTATTCGCCGCCGGCGAGCCGCTGCTGCCGGCGACCGTCGAGCTGGCGGCGCGCGTGCTGCCGCATGCGCCGCTGTTCAACGCCTACGGCCCGACCGAGGCCAGCATCTACGCGACCGTATGGCGCTGCGCGAGCGGCCCCGTGTTGATCGGCCGCGCGGTGGGCGACGTCGGCACGCATATCCTCGCGCCCGATCTCGCACGGCTGCCGATCGGCGTGACCGGCGAGCTTTACCTGTCCGGGCGCGCGCTGGCGTCGGGCTACCTGAACCGGCCCGAGCTGAGCGCGGAGCGCTTCGTGCCGAATCCGTACGCGACCGGCGATGCGGATCGCGTGCTGTATCGCACCGGCGACCTGGCCCGCTTCGATCGGCACGGCGACATCGAATTCGTGGGCCGCGACGATCAGCAGGTCAAGGTGCGCGGTTTCCGCATCGAGACGGGCGAAGTCGAATCCGTGCTGGGCCGCCATCCGGGGGTCGCCAAGGTCGCGGTGCTCGCACGTTCGGGGAGCGCGGGCGCCGTGCTCTGCGCGTTCGTGCAGGCGGCGGGCGCGCTGCCGGACGGCGTGCTGAAGGCGCATGCGCAACAGGCGCTGCCGCCGTACATGGTGCCCGACCGGATCGTCGTGCTCGACGCGATGCCGATGACCGGCAGCGGCAAGATCGATCGTCTCCGGCTGGCCGACTGGCCGCTCGACGCGGCGGGCGCCACCGATTCCGCCGGCCCCGCCAGCCCCGCACACCGCACGCCCGGCGACGCCGAGGGCGCGGTCGCGGCGATCTGGCGCGACGTGCTCGGCCTTGCCGAGATCGATCCGGACACCAACTTCTTCGACGCCGGCGGCCACTCGCTCGCGTTGATCCAGTGCCAGGCGCGGCTGAGTCGCGCATTCGGCCGCGATGTCGACATCGATCACCTGTTCCGCTACACGACGATTCGCACGCTGGCCGGCTGGCTGTCCGCGTCCGGCACGTCGTCGGCCGATGCGGATGCCGACGGCGCGGTCGCGGCCGCGAGCGCATCGCCCGTCGACAGCCGCGACGTCGCGATCATCGGGATGAGCGCGGCCGTGTCGGGAGCGGACGACGTCGAGCAGTTCTGGCGCATGCTGCTCGCGGGCGAGGACGGCATCACCCGGCTCGACGACGCGCGGCTGCGCGCGCTCGGCGTGCCGGACGACCTGCTCGGCAATCCCCGCTTCGTCGCCGCGCGCGGGTTGATTCGTGATCCGGACTGTTTCGACGCCGCGTTCTTCGGCTATACGCCGCGCGAAGCCGAGATCATGGATCCGCAGCAGCGCAAGCTGATGGAGGAAAGCTACCGCGCGCTCGAGGACGCCGGTTATGCCGGGCCCGGGCTCGCGCGCGACGTGGGCGTCTACGTGGGCGTGGGCGCGAGCCAGTACCTCGCGAACCACGTGCTCGGCAATCGCGACGCGGTCGACGCGCTCGGCTTGTACCAGATCAACGTACTGAACCAGCCCGCGACGCAGATCGCCTACCGGCTGAACCTCACCGGCCCCGCGGTCACGTTGAACACCGCGTGCTCGACGTCGCTGGTCGCGCTGCACATGGCCGCGCGCGCGGTCGCGCAGGGCGACTGCGAACTCGCGCTCGCGGGCGCGGCGTCGATCGGCGTCGACGGCGTGCCGGGCTACCTGCACCGCACCGGCGGGATCTTTTCCGCGGACGGCTATTGCCGCGCGTTCGACGCGGCCGCGAGCGGCACCGTCGAGGGCAGCGGCGCGGGTGCGGTGGTGCTGAAGCGGCTCGATCTTGCGCGCCGCGACGGCGATCACGTGTATGCGGTCGTCAAGGGCTCCGCGATCAACAACGACGGCCACGACAAGGCCGGCTACACCGCGCCGAGCCCCGCGGGCCAGGCACGGGTGATCCGCGCCGCGCTGGCGGACGCGGGCGTGGACGCCGCGTCGGTCGGCTATGTCGAGACGCACGGCACCGGCACGCTGCTCGGCGATCCGATCGAAATGGCCGCGCTGAAGGCGACCTACGGCCAGCACCCGGCACGCGCCCCGCGCCTGCTCGGCGCGGTCAAGACGAGCGTCGGGCACCTGGACAGCGCGGCGGGGCTCGCGGGCGTGATCAAGGCGGCGCTCGCGCTCGAACGCGGCAAGGTGCCGGGCACGCTGCATTTCGACACGCCCAACCCGCTGCTCGAACTCGACGACGCGGCCTTCCGCCTCACCGCGGAAGCGGCCGACTGGCCGGACGGCGGCACGCCGCGCCGCGCCGCCGTCAGCTCGTTCGGCATCGGCGGGACCAATGCGCACGTGATCCTGGAAGCCGCACCGCCCGAGGCGGATGCGCCGACGGCCGCCGCCGCGCATTGCCTGCGGCTGTCGGCCGCCACGCCGGACGGGCTGCGGCGCGCGGCGGACCGCCTCGCCGCCGCGTGGCGCCGCCACCCGGAATGGGCGCTCGCCGACGTCGCGCATACGCTGCAGGCCGCCCGGCAGGACCACGCGTGCCGTGCGTTCGTGGTCGCCGAGTCGCGCGACACGGCGCTCGACGCGCTGGCCGCGGGCGGGTGGCCGGCCACCGGCGACGCGCCGCCCGCGCGTCCGGTGATTTTCCTGTTCACCGGGCAGGGCGCGCAGGCCGCCGGGATGGCGCGCGACCTGCATCGCGAGCACCCGGTGTTCCGCGCCGCGCTCGACGACGTGTGCGGGCGGTTCGCGGGGGCGGCCGGGCTGGCGCTCGAACCGTACCTGCTGGGCGACGCGAGCACCACCGACACGGCGCTGGTCCAGCCGCTGCTGTTCGCGTACGAGTACGCGCTGTATCAGGCGTGGGCGGCGCTGGGGGTGACGCCGGACTACCTGATCGGCCACAGCCTCGGCGAACTGGTCGCCGCGTGCTGCGCGGGCGTGTTCTCGCTCGACGACGCGGTCGGCCTCGTGGCGGCGCGCGCGGCGGCGATGCAGGCGCAGCCGGCCGGCGCGATGCTGTCGGTATCGATCGCGGAGGACGAACTGGCCGCGCAGCTGCCGCCGACGCTCGCCGTCGCGGCGGTCAACGGGCCGCTGCAGTGCGTGGTGTCCGGCCCGGTGGACGCGGTCGACGCGTTCGCGGCGCACCTGCGCAACGCGGGGGTCGCGCATGCGCCGCTCGCGTCGTCGCACGCGTTCCATTCGCCGATGATGGCCGACGCGGCCGCGCGCGTGCAGGCGCATGCCGCGACGATGACGCTGCGCGCGCCGCGCATCCCGATGATCTCCAACCTCGACGGCACGCTGCTGGATGCGCAGCGCGCCACCGATCCCGCGTACTGGGCCGCGCACGTGCTCGGCACCGTGCGGTTCTCGGCGGGCGTGCGGACGCTGGCGGCGCTGGGCGACGCGCTGTGGGTCGAGATCGGCCCGCGCGACGTGCTGGCGGCGCTGGTGCGCGCGCATCGCTGCGCGCCGGCCGACGCGGTGCTGGCAAGCTTCACGGAGCGCGCGCCGCGCACGATGGCGACCTTGCTCGCCGGCTACGGCCGCCTGTGGGCGAAGGGCGCGCGACTGACGCGCCGCGACGCGTACGCGGGCGAGCGCCGCAAGCGGCTGCCGTTGCCGGGCTATCCGTTCGAGCGCACGCGCCACTGGCTGCCGGCCCAGCAGGGCGGCCCCATCGAGCGCGCGCAGCCGCAGGCGCCGGCCGTTGCGCCGGTTGCCGCGCCGGTTGCGGTCGACACCCCGCGCGCCGCGGCGGTCGAAACCGACGACGTGCGGCATGCGCTGACGCGCATCTGGACGGAATGCCTCGGCCATGAGCGGATCACGCCGACCGACGATTTCTTCGCGCTGGGCGGCGATTCGCTGCTGGCCGGGCGCGTGCTCGCGCGGATTCACGAGCGGCTGAATGCGGAGCTGACGCTCGAGGCGTTCTTCAGTGCGCCGACGATCGACGGGCTGGCCTGCGCGATTCGCATGCAGGCCGAACCCGCGCAGCCCGCCGAGCGGGCGGCAACGACGCCGGATGGCCGGCCGGCCGCCGGGCCGCGCCGCGCGCCGATGTCGTTCCAGCAGCGCCGGCTGTGGACGCTCGAACGGCTCGGCATGGGCGGTTCGGTCTTCCACCTGCCGCAATGCCTGCATCTGCACGGCGACGTCGACCGCGCGGCGCTGCACGCGGCGCTCGGCGGGCTGGTCGCGCGCCATCCGGTGCTGCGCACGTCGTTCCACGAAGGGCCGGACGGCGGCGGCGAGCAGCACGTGCATGCCGACGCGGCGGTCGCGCTGTCGATCCATGCGTACGCACGCGACACGGACGACACGGACGACGCGCTGCGCGCGTTCATCGCGCAGCATCGCGACGCGCTGCGGGCGGAGCCGTTCGATCTCGCGCGGCCGCCGCTGTTCCGCGCGCGGCTGCTCGAACTCGGGCCGCGCCGCGCGTGCCTGTTGATGTCGTTCCATCACATCGTCGTCGATGGCTGGTCGTTCCGGCTGATCGCGCAGGATCTCGCGTCGCTGTACGGCGCGGCGAGCCAGGGGCGCGCGCCGGATACCGCGGCGCCCGCGTGGGACTACGCGGACTACAGCGAGGAGCAGGCGGCGCGATTCGCCGCCGGGCACGACGCGGCGCACGAGGCGTTCTGGGCGCACCTGGACGGCGCGCCGGTGCTCGACCTCGGCGGCGACCGGCGCCGCGCACGCACGCCCGGACGTCTCGCGCACAGCGGCCGCGTCGCGGTGGACGCCGGGCGCGCCGCGCAGGTCGACGCGCTGGCGCGGCGCTTGCGGACGACGCCGTACGTCGTGTTCCTGTCCGCGTTCCTGCTGATGCTGTCGCGGCGCACCGGGCAGCGCGACCTCGTGGTCGGCTCGCCGGTCGCCAACCGCGCGTCGAGCCGCACCGAAGAGCTCGTCGGCTTTTTCGTCAACCTGCTCGCATTGCGCGTGGCGTTCCCGGCGGCCAGCAGCACGCGCGCATGGATCGAACGGGTGCGCGACTGCGTGATGGCCGCGCACGCGCATCAGGACTATCCGTTCGAAAAGCTGGTCGAGCGTTTCGCCGGCCCGCGTGACGCGTCGCTGACGCCGCTGTTCCAGGTGGTGTTCTCGATGCAGGAGGCGCCGGTTCGCCATGTGCGGATCGGCGCGCTGGACGTCGCGTTCGAGGACACGCCGGAAACGGAAACCGAATACGACCTGACGATGAACCTGCATCGCGACGGCGCGGGCTACGGCGGCGTGCTGCTGACCCGCGACGGCGTGCTGGAGCGGGGCGAGGCGGACGAAGTGGTCGAACAGTTCCACGCGGCGCTGGACCTGCTGCTGACGCTGCCGGACGATGCGCCGCTGGGCGACGCGGGCGTGCTGTCGGCCGCGCAGCGGCAGGCATGGCAGGCGGCGTCCGGGACCGTCGACGCGCCTGCGCGGGCGGCGTCCGACCTCGTGTCGCTGCTGTCGGACACGCTGACGGCCGGCAACGCCGCGCCCGCGGTCGCCACCGCGCACGAGACGCTCAGCTACGGGGCGCTGCGGGCCCGGGTGGATCAGGTCGCGGGCGCACTGCTCGCGCGCGGCGTGCGCACCGGCGACCGCGTCGCGCTGTGCTTGCCGACGGGGCTCGACGCACTGGTGGCGCTGCTCGGCGTACTGCGCGCCGGGGCGACCTACCTGCCGCTCGACCCCGCCGCGCCGGCCGCGCGGCAGCACGCGATCCTGTCGCAGGCGGCGCCGGTGCTACTCGTGCACGACGCCACGGCGGCGGCGCCGGCATGGCCCGGATGCGCGGCGATCGCGTTCGCCGCGCTGGGCGACGCGCCCGCCGGCGCGCTGCCCGCGTGCATCGATCCGCAGCAGGCCGCCTATACGCTGTTCACGTCCGGCTCGACCGGCGTGCCGAAGGGCGTCGACGTCAGTCATCGGGCCGTCGCGCACAAGATCCAGGCGCTGTGCGCCGCGTACCGGATGACCGCCGACGACCGCGTCGTGCAGTTCTCGTCGCTCGTGTTCGACGTGTCGATCGAGGAGATTTTCACGACGCTGTCCACCGGCGCCTGCCTGCTGTTGCTCGACCGCGCGGCATGGCCGACGCTCGGTGCGTTCAGCGGCCTGCTCGATGCGCGGCGCGCGACCGTGCTCAACCTGCCCGCGTCGTTCTGGCGAGAATGGGTGCGTGCGATCCGGCTCGGCGAGGCCGCGCTGCCGGCGCGGCTGCGCCTGGTCGTGACGGGCAGCGAGACGGTGCCGCTCGCGGCGGTGCAGGCATGGCGTGCCGTGACGGGCGGCCGCGTGGCGCTGATGAACGCGTACGGGCTGACGGAAAGCGTGATCACGTCCGTCGTGCATGACGTGCCGGCCGCCGCGCGCCCGGACGAACGCGACGTGCCGATCGGCGCGCCGCTGCCGGGCACCACCGCCTATGTGCTCGACGCGCACCTGCAACCGGTGCCGCCGCTGTGCCGGGGCGAGCTCTACCTGGGCGGCAGTGCGCTCGCGAGCGGCTATCCGGGCCGGCCCGGGCAGACGGCCGCCGCCTTCCTGCCCGATCCGTTCGCCGGCCAGCCGGGCGCGCGCATGTATCGCACCGGCGACCTCGTGCGTCGCGACGCGGACGGCGCACTGGTCTACCTCGGCCGCAGCGATCGCCAGATCAAGGTGCGCGGGATTCGCGTCGACCTGGCCGAGGTGGAGGCGCTGCTGCTCGACCAGGACGGCGTGCGCGAGGCGGCGGTGCGGCTGTCGAGCGGGCCCGATGCGCCGGCGCCGCGCCTGGAGGCGTTCATCGTCGTGGGTCCCGACGCGTCGGATGCGCCGGCCACGCCACGCGATGCGGCGCGCGCGCGGCTGCGTGCGTTGCGCCGCGTGGCGCCGGCGCACCTGGTGCCGCATGCGCTGGCCATCGTGCCGTCGCTGCCCAAGACGTCCGGTGACAAGATCGACCGCCAGTGGGTGTCGACGGCGGTGCTGCCCGACGAAGCCGCGGACGGCGACGAAGCGCCGCCGCTGCGCGCGCTGCTGGCGGTGCTGCGCGACGTGCTGCGGCTGGACCGGATCGGCCGGGACGACAACTACTTCGGGCTGGGCGGCGACTCCATCCTGGTGTTGCGCGCCGTCGCGCAACTGAACCGGGCGGGCTGGACGGTCGATCCTCAGGACTTCTTCTCGACCTCGACCCTCGCGGACCTGGCCGAATGCCTGCGACCGCTGACGGTGCGGCCGGAGGCGGACGACGCGTCCGGGTTCCCGCTGACGCCGTATCAGCGGCGCGTGTTGCAGCGCCCGCACGCGCACCACTGGAACCGCTCGCTGCTCGTTCAGGCGGCGCAGCCGCTCGACGCCGACGCGCTGCGGGCGGCGTTCCGCTCGCTGCTCGACGCGCACCCGGGGCTGCGCTGCGTATTCGATACCCACGCGCTGGCCGGCCGCATCGCGCCGGCGGACGCGGACGCCGTGCAGCGCTGCTTCAGCAGTCACGACCTCGGCACGGCGGACGACGCGGCTCGCTTCATCGCCGCGCACGGCGCGACGCTGCAGCAGGGCTTCGATCTCGCGCACGGGCCGCTGGTCCGGATCGCGCACTACCGGTGCGGGGCGGCCGGCGACCGGCTGCTGCTCGTCGTGCACGGGCTGGTGGCGGACAGCCATGGCTGGGCGGTGCTGCTGGACGACCTGGCCCACGCATATGCGGCGCATGCGAACGGCCGGACGCCGGCACTGGCCGCGCCGACGCTGGCGTACCCGGCCTATCTGCGTGCGCTGGACGCGCGCATTGCCGCCGCGCGGGCGGCGGGCGAGAGCGCCGCGTACTTCGCGCCGATGGCGGCCAACGTCGCGCTGCCGCGGGATCGGCACGCGGCACCCGGCGACAACGCGGAGGCCAGCCAGCAGGTCGTGCGCGACCGGCTGACGGGCGACGCGGCGCGACGGATGTTCACCGTCGTG
Source organism: Burkholderia sp. AU6039 (assembly GCF_002223365.1). Classification (NCBI taxonomy): domain Bacteria; kingdom Pseudomonadati; phylum Pseudomonadota; class Betaproteobacteria; order Burkholderiales; family Burkholderiaceae; genus Burkholderia; species Burkholderia sp. AU6039. Next base: position 589,611 of record NZ_NKFK01000007.1, on the reverse strand, counting down.
CCGCAGCGCCTGCGCGTGAAAGCCGCCACCGTCGCCATCGCGGCGGCCGCGCGCGCGCTGACCGAGTGGGCGGGCGGCGCGGTGGTCGCCGATCTCGGCCGGCATGGACGCGACTGGCTCGACGACGGGCCGGCGGTCGAGCGCGCGCTCGGCTGCTTCGTCTGCGACGTGCCGCTGCTGTTGCCGCAGCACGCCGGCGCGCCGGGCGTCGCCGCGCTGCGCGCATGGGAGGCGGCGCTCGCCGCGCTGCCGCCGGCCGCGCTGGGCGGCGCGGACGTGCCGCCGCCGGCCGGCGTCGATGCCGACGCGTGGCGGCGCTGCGTGCAGCCGCAGGTCAGCGTCGATTTCGTCTCGGCGGCCGCCGCGCGCCCTTCCGCGTGGTTCTCCGCCGCGCCCGAGGCGGTGGGCGCGGACCGCGCGGCGACCGACCAACGTTCGCACCTGCTGAACCTCGTCTGCGTCGCGGGCGACGGCGAACTCACGTTCGAGTGCCGTTACAGCGACACCGTGCACACGCGCGCCACCGCCGAACGGTTGCTGCGCCGGTGGCGCGAACACATGGAGGCCGCGCTCGCGCTTGTCGCCGACGCCGCCGTTCCCGTAGTCGAACACGATCATTCCTGACATGACCCAGATCTACCTGAAACCGAACGTCGTCTTCGAACCGCTGGTCAATCAGTGGTATGCGTGGACGTTCCTGCTGCAGCCGGCGACCTGCGCGCTGGTGATGAAGCAGGTGCACCTGCGCATCATGGAATCCTTCATTCGCGCGCCCGAACTGCACCGGCGTTCCGCCGCGAAGATGGCCGGCGGGCCGTTCCTCAACGGCGGCCGGGAGCTCGTGCCGGCGGTCGACGCGCTGATCCGCGACACCCGTACGCGCGCCGCGCCGCTGCTGGCGCTGGCGGACGCGCTGCGCGAGCTCGACGAGCTGCTCGCGCGGGAAGGGGGCGGCGACACGCTGTCGCCGCTGTATGCGCGGGTGCCCGAGCCGTTGAAGGGCTTCGTCGAGCTGGGCTACGACCTGCGCGGCCACGCGTCGTACCGGCTGTTCGAGCGGCTGCTGTACGACAGCGCCGGCTATCTCGACGCGCTGCAGAGCGTGAACGGCTTCCTCGCGACCAGCGACGACCGGAGCTTCATGCTCAGCACGCCGCGCTTTCCCGACGAGCACATGGTGCAGATCCGCCTGCCGTTCCGCGACGCGCTGTACGACGAACTGTTCGCGGCCCGCCGCGCGGGCGCCGCGCCGGATCTGATCGATCGCCTGCTGGTTCACGCGGAGGGCGGTGCCGAGCGGCGCGCGGCGCTCGAAACCTGGTTCACCGACGCGCCGCCGCCGCGCCCGCCGTCGGCGCCGGCGCGCGCGGGGCAGCCGGTGCGGGTGCGCTACTTCAACCATGCAACGGTGCTGGTCGAAACCGCGGAATTTTCGCTGCTGACCGATCCGATCGTCGGCTATCCGCTCGGCCAGGGCGACGATCCGTTCACGTTCGCGGATCTGCCCGAGCGCATCGACTACGTGCTGCTCACCCACAACCACCAGGATCACATCGTGCTCGAGAGCCTGCTGCAGCTGCGGCACCGGATCGGCACGCTGGTGGTGCCGCGCAGCCATGGCGGGTTCCTGCAGGACCCGTCGATCCGGCTCGCGCTCGAGGCGTGCGGGTTCGAGCGGGTGGTCGAAGTCGGCGAGCTGGACAGCATGCCCGTGCCGGGCGGCGAGATCGTGGCGCTGCCGTTCCTCGGCGAGCACGGCGATCTGCATATCGCCGCGAAGATGGCGTTCGCGCTGAAGGTGGACGGCAAGAGCATGCTGTTCGCGGCCGACTCGAACAACCTGCAGCCGGAGCTGTACCAGCGTATCGCGCAGCGCATCGGCCGGATCGGCACGCTGTTCATCGGCATGGAATGCGAAGGTGCGCCGATGTCGTGGCTGTACGGCGCGCTCCTGAACGAGCCGCTCGGGCGCCAGTTCGACCAGAACCGCCGGTTGAACGGCTCCGACTGCGAGCGCGCGTGGCCGCTGGTCGAGTGCTTCGCGCCGCGCCAGGTGTTCGTCTATGCGATGGGCGCGGAGCCGTGGCTCAAGTTCATCTCCAGCATCGAATACGCGCCGACGTCGCTGCCGATCGTCGAATCGGACAAGCTGATCGCCCGCTGTCACGCGCACGACATCCAGTCCGAGCGGCTGTACCTGAAGAAGGAAATCATCCTCTGAGCGCGGGCGGCCACGCGGCCGTCCGCATCGTGTCGTGTCGTCTCGTCTCGTCGAATCGTCGAACCAGGAAACCACTCCCATGCCGGATCGTCATCCGTCCCGTGTCGCTGCCGCCTTCAAGATGCTCGCCGCCACGGCCGTGCTGTTGCTGGTGATCGTCGCGGGCCTGCTGTATTGGGCGCTGCCCGCCGCCACCGGCTACGCGTCGCATTACCTGTGCGTGCGCGCGCTCGCCGGCGGCGACGGCGATGCACGTGCGCTGTTCGCGCGCGAAGTCAAGCCGATCAATCCGTTGTTCAACTTCGTCACGTACCGGATCGACCGTGCGCGACAGACCGTCGAGGCCGCCGGGCTCGGCGTGCTGCGTTCGACGGTCGCGCTGTACCGGCCGGGCCTCGGCTGCACGATCGCGCCGGCCGCCGCGATCGACGCATTGCGCGCGGCGGGCCGCGGCCTCGCGCTGCCGCCCGCCGCGGCCGATGCCGGCTACGTCGACCACTACGGCAACGCCGACGATGTCGCGCCGGCCGATCCGCTGCCGGCGCTGAGCGCCGTGCTGGATCGCGCGATGGCGGAGCCGTCGCCCGCGTCGCTGCGCAACACGCTGGCCGTGGTCGTGCGGCAGGACGGCAAGCTCGTCGGCGAGCGGTACGCGCCGGGCGTCACGGCCGACACCCCGTTGCTCGGCTGGTCGATGACGAAAAGCGTCACCGCGTTGCTGGCGGGCGTGCTGGCCCGCGACGGCAAGCTGACGCTCACGCAGGATCACCTGCTGGACGACTGGGCGCAACCCGGCGACCCGCGCCAGGCGATCCAGTTGCGCAACCTGCTGCAATGGACGAGCGGGCTGGATTACCAGGAAGGCTATCTGCCCGGCTCGGACACGACGAAGATGCTGTACCAGTCGACCGACATGGCGCGCTTCGTCGCGAGCCGGCCGCTGAAGGTCGCGCCCGGCCGCGAGGTGGACTACCAGAGCGGCGGCAGCGTGCTGGTCGCGAAGATCGTCGCGCGCGCGATCTCGCCGCGGCCGCTCGACATCGTGCCGTTCGCGCGGGCGCGGCTGTTCGAGCCGCTCGGCATCCGCACCGCGATGATGGAGCCCGACGCGTCGGGCACGCTGGTCGGCGGCAGCTACATGCTGGCGTCGGCGCGGGACTGGTCGAAGCTCGGCCAGTTGATCCTGCAGCAAGGCGTGTGGCGCGGCACGCGCATCGTCGAGCCGGACTGGGTGCGCTTCATGGCGACGCCCCAGGCGGCGCGGCACGACGGCCGGCTCGGCGCGCATCTGTGGCTGAACGCCGGCGTCGGCGGCGCGCGCCGGTTTCCGTCGCTGCCGGCGGACCTGATGATGATGGACGGCTTCAATCACCAGCTGGTGGTGATCGTGCCGTCGTGCCGCGCGGTCATCACGCGGCTGGGCGCGACGGTGGACCACAGTTGGGATACCGAACGTTTCGTCGCCGACGTGATGGCGAGCCTGCCGGGCTGTGCGGGCCCGGCAACCACGACTGCCGCGAGGTAAGCGCATCATGAAGATCATCGTACGTGACGCCGTGGCCGCCGATACGCCGGCCCTGTGCGAACTGTTCCTGCGTTCGCGCCGCGAGACCTTCGTCTGGCTGCCGGCCAGCGCGTTCCAGCTGGCCGATTTCGAGGCCCAGACGGAAGGCGAGCGACTGAGGGTCGCCGAGGACGACCGCGGGCGACTCGCCGGCTTCGTGTCGGTCTGGGAGCCCGACCATTTCATCCATCACCTGCACGTGCACCGGTCGCACCACCGGAGCGGCATCGGCCGGGCGCTGCTGCGCGCGTTGCCGGGCTGGCCGGCCACGCGTTACCGGCTCAAGTGCCTGCGCGCCAACGTGCCGGCGCAGGCGTTCTATGCCGCGTGCGGTTTCGTCGAGATCGGCGCCGGCAGCTCGGAAGACGGCGAGTACCTGCTGCTCGAGTCCGGCGGCAAGGACGGCCGATGACCGTCCACCTGCGGTACTGCCTGCAGCAGGCGGCGTTGTGGGGCACCTTCGGCCTCGTGCTGCCGGTCGTCACGTTGTTCCTGCTGCACAGCCATTTCACGCTGTTCGAGATCGGGCTTTACGCGGCGGTGTTCAGCCTGTCGACCATCGCGCTGGAACTGCCGTTCGGCGCGATGGCCGACCGCGTGGGCCGGATCCGGACCTATCGCGTCTCGCTGCTGATGAACAGCATCGGCTGCGCGCTGATGCTGTGCTTCAGCCAGAAGCCGGTGCTGTACCTCGCCGCGGCGAGCTTCGGCGTCGCGCGCGCGATGAGTTCCGGCACCGTCGACGCGTGGTACGTCGGCCTGCTGCGCGAGCATGGCGAGACGAACCGGATTCCTTATTTTCTCGGCCGTGCGGAGCTGGCCTCCGCGCTCGGGCTGGCGAGCATGTCGCTGGTCGGCGGTGTGCTCCCGGACCTGATCGGCAGCCGGCTGTTCGACAACCCGTACCGGATCGGCCTGGCGCTCGCATGCGGCCTGTTCATCGTGCTGCTGGGCCTGACGTCGTGGTTTTTCGCCGAGGCGGAGCAGGCGCCGCCCGAGCCCGCGCCGGCCGGCAGGATGCGCGACGATCTGCGCGAACTGGTGCGCTTCGCGTGGCACGGCGGCGCGGTGCGGCCGCTGATCCTGCTCTGCATGCTGCTCGGCGGCGTCGTGTCGGTGCTGGAGAGCTACTGGCCGGTGGTGCTGAAGACGCTCGTGCCGATGCATGGCGCGACCTGGGCGTTCGGCCTGTTCCTCACGCTGATGCTGGTCGTCAAGGGCGCGGGCGGCTGGGTTTCGTATCGCGTGATGAAGCATTGCGCCGCACGGCCGGCGCTCGCCGTGTCGCTGCCGTTCGCCGGGCTCGCCGCGAGCCTCGTGCTGACGCGCTGGGCGAATCACGTGGTCGCGTTCGGCGCCGTGCTGAGCGGGGTCGCGCTGTTCCTCGGCATCGCCGGCGCGGTGGTCAACGCGGTGCTGCATCACCGGACGCCCGATGCGTTGCGATCGCGCGCCGTCTCGTTCTTTTCGCTGGTGTTCCAGCTCGGCAGCATGATCGCGTCGATCCTGCTCGGCTACCTGGTCAGCCAGTGGGGCGTGCAGGCGGTGTGGTGCGGCGTCGGCGTGCTGGTCGCGTCGGCGGCCGGGTACGGCGCGTCGATCGGCGGCTGGGCCGCCGACCCGATGGAGGAGGCGAAGACGACGGCGCGCGCGTAGGCCGGGCGCACCGTTTCGATGCATGTGTGATGCGTCATGCGGACGCGGCAATTTTGTTGTTTGTCACCCCACGATAGCCAAGGAGATCGACTTTGAAACAGGAGATGCGCATCGCGATTCACGAGACGCTGGAGGCGCTCGTGTCGCAGTACGGGACAGCGGAGCTCGAACGCGTGATCGAGTTCGTCGACATCAACACGGGGCGGGTTCCGCTGCCCGCGTTGCCGAAACATCAGCGGCCGCTGCTGTTCTATTTCCCGGGGCTGGACGGCAAGCCGTGGTACGAGGCGTCCGACTATCCGGCGCTCGAGGCGTTCACGTCGACGCTCGAGGCGTCGGTCGACGTGCTGCGCGAGGAGTTTCTCGCCCAGGTGACCACGCCGATGCTGCTGCCGTACGAAGAGCAGGTGGCCGGGCGTTTCGAGTCGATCCGGCGCAACGACTGGGGGTCGTTCTATTTCAGGCGCAAGGGCGAGCCCGAGGTCGAGGAGAATTGCCGCCGCTGCCCGCGCACCGCGGCGCTGATGCGGCAGGTGCAGGACTTCCTCAGCCCGAGCGGCGCGTTCATCTTCTCGGTGATCCAGGGCGGCACGCGGATTCCGCCGCATACGGACACGACGAATCTCAAGCTGACCTGCCAGCTTCCGCTGATCGTGCCGCGCGGCTCGCGGCTGCGCGTCGGCGACGAGATTCGCGAGTGGCCGGACGGGCGCGCGATCATTTTCGACGATACGTTCGAGCATGAGAGCTGGAACGACAGCAACGAGCCGCGGGTTTGCCTGCTCGTCGACATCTGGCATCCGGGCATCACGCGTATCGAGCGGGACGCGGTGGAGCGGCTCGACGCCGCGATCAGCCAGCATCTCGGGCTGGATTTCCGGCCGCCGTGGGCGGAAGCGGCCGCGGCGTAAGGCGGGGGGGCGACCGGCTGCGGGCGACCGGCGGCAGGCGGTCGCCTTTTGACGATCGACCGACGGCAGTGGGGCCGGTGCGGTTTTGCGCGGCGCTGTTGTCGAATCACGCGCCGCATCCGGCAATCGCTTCGACAGTCGTGCATGGGCCGGAGCGCTTCGAGGCCGTGCTCCCGCCGCGGCCTGGCGTCCCGCAGGCGAGCCTGCCGGGTCGTCGATTCAGCCGTGCCGCCGCTCGCCACGGTTCCAGCCTGCCGGCCGCCACATCCTGAATGACCTTGCGAACCTGCACGGTTCGCGCATCGTCATCCGTTCCGTGGCGGCCATGGCAGCCGGCTTCCGCCGGGCTCGCTACGGCATCATCCGGTCGAGCAGCGGCGACCGGAAGATCCGGTGCGGGTCGTAGCGTTCGAGGGTCGCGCGCGCCGTATCCCAGCTGCTGGCCGGCGGCTGGCCTTCACGATGCAGGTTCGGAATCGTGGTGGTGAGCATCGTGTCGTCCTGCCAGGCGGCCGTGTCGGTATAGGCCCAGCCCTTCGACCATTCCGGGCGCACCGTCGCATACGAGCCGGTGTAGTTCGCGAGCATCCATTGCTCGATCTCGCGATAGAAGCGATCGGCGGCCGGCGTGCCCGGCAACGTCAGGATGTCGAACCACACGGCGGTATCCCATTCCGGCCGGTCGGGGCGCGGCTTGAGCGCGGACAACGCGGGCACGGCCGCGCCCGCGCCGGCATCGGCCGGCTTGTCGAGACCGGTGACGCGGATCTCGACGGGACCGTTCATCGGATACTCGTTGCGCGCCTTGTACGCGTCGACGCGGTTCTGATAGAACTGCACGAATTCGCTGATCACGCGCTGCACGTCGGCGCGCCGCGCCAGCACCGCGTAGCCGTTCGCGGTGACGCGCAGCGTCGTCGGCCGGATGTACTGCAGCACGGTGCGCGACCAGCCCCAGATGTCCCCGCTGAGCGTGAGTGCGAGACCGGCCGTCGTGATGGCCAGCTGCGTCTGGCCGAACAGCGGCGTCAAGGCACCTTCGCCACCGATCACGATCCGCTTGACGAGATCCGAGAGGGTCTGCGAGATCGAATCGGAGAACGGGTAGTTGTACGGCTGCGTGACGGCGCGCGACAGGAACGGCTTGCTGGGCGTCGGCGTCCAGACCTTGAGCCACGGCTTGGTCGTAAACGGGAACCAGATGGCTTCCACCCGGCCCGAGCGATCGAGAAACGACGCGATCGTGCGGCCCGTCGAGCCGGCCGGGGCAAACAGTTCGGATGCCGGAATATCGACGTAGCTCTGGCAGCGCAGCCGCTGGTTCGGGCCGGCCGTCAGCGTGACTTCGACGACGAACGCCCGCCCGATGTGCGCGAGGAACGCGCCGATCTCGGGATCGCCGCGCTCGAAGCGGCGCAGCACGTATTGCTGCCGGGCCGGATCGAACAAGACCGCGGTGAGCGCGACCACGAGATTGCTCAGCGAGCCCCAGGTATGGCCCGGCTGCAAGGTTTCACCGGCCGCCGGCACGGCGGTGCCGTGTGCATCGATCGCGAGCGCGCCGCCGAGCGTGATGTCGCCCGGTGCCGGCGCGGCAATCACGCCGAGGCCATATGGCTCGAGCGTCGCGAGCAACGACTCCAGCGAGACGCCCGTCTGGGCGGTGACGCGCGCCGGACGTGCCGACGTGTCGACGGAGACGGCCGTCAGCGACTTCGTCGTATCGAGCAGCACGAGGTTCGCGGCGCCGGCGCCCGGGTCCAGCGTCAGCGGCGACCAGTTGTGCATGTAGCCGCGCGGGCGTATCCGGTAGCCGTTCGCGCGCGCCCAGTTGACGGTCGCGACGACGTCGTCGGCGGAGCGCGGCGCGGCGGTCCATACGTCCTGCACGGCGATCTCGCCGCTCCAGTTCTGGAACGCCTGCTTGTAAAGCGGGATGTCGGCCGGGAAGCCGGGCGGCGTGTCGCCGGCCGTCCGCGCGTGTGCCGCGATCTGGTAGAGCGGTGTCCAGCCGGTGACGATGCCGGCCGCCGCGAGTTTTGCCATGTCGGCCAGGAAGGCGCGACGCGGCGCGGGTTCGTCTCGGAAGTCGTGACTCATGGTGTGCTCCAATTTTTCGGCATTGTTTTGAAGATTGGAAAGACGACAAATGACGCGTTGAGACTGGTGTGGCAATCGATGCAGGCGTGACGCTCGGGAAGCGTTGCGCTCGGGTACGGCAGGATTGAAAAAGAACGATGCGTCCGGCAATGCGTGGCCGCGCATCACCACGGGCGTCTAAAAGGAAATCGAAAAACCGTCGGGAGATTGCTGCAATTGGCCGTCGGCCTGTTCTGTCGACAAGCGGATAGGGAAATTCGACGGAATCGCGTGCGGCGAAGCGCTAGCCGCGGCAATCGATAAAAGATGATTTCACGTGAATATTAATCGTCATGTTTCGATTTTTTAAATAAACCCGACCGCAGTTCAAGGTTGATTGATGATGCGTCGTATATTTCGGTCGAAAGCGTAACAATTTATCTATCGGGAGACAAGCGGTGGAATTGACGAATTCCGACTGATTTAATATGGAAATTTTATGACGGGAAATGGCTTCGCCCTTTGTGGGTGTTTTTGCAACGCCGGTCTCGGAGGCCGGCAGCCGTGGGCTTGGGGCGGAAACTATGCTTTGCCGTCGCGCATATTGAATCGATTGTTGAGCGAATCGAAATAACGTCCGGAAGATATGCCTTGAAGCCAGCTCGATGAGCGGGGGGGCTGGTGAAATCCGACAATTCCTCTCTCGAATAGCGCTCCCGGATGAAAATTCGTGGTAAGCGTCGCTCGGCCGATTATTACCAAAGTTCGTGGTAAACGAATGTTGATTTATTCGTGCGTTGATAATAATGCCGATTTCCGGTTATCGGGCGATGTCGTTTTAAAAATAAATTTCGGGTTAACTGCAAATGTCTTAAATCATAGCTATCATACGCGGCTGGGATATACATGGATCAAATTCAATGGAAAGAATCGTTTCGCTTTTTGATCGACATTTTTCGTTGAATTCGCTGGGAGCGCGCCTGCTTCGAGCCGGCGCCGGGTTGTCCGATTCAGGTCTTCAGCACGTCCGTCGGCGGCGCGTTTTCGTCCCGCCACGCGCATCGACCGAAATGGACGTTTCGGCTGCTGGCAGCGTTGCCCGTCGTGAACGTCCATCGATGCGACGCCCGCCGCATCGCGCTGTCCGATACGGAGGAAACATCGTGCCTGTTTCTCGCTCGTCATCGGTCTGTTCGATCGTCGGTGACGCGGCGGCGTTCGCCGCGCCTGACGATCATTCGCACGCGCATGGCGTGTTCCGGATCGCGCGCCGGCGGCGCGCGTTGCCCGCCTGAGAACGCGTGCGACACAGCGCGACCCGACGCGCGCCGCGCCAACCGTGCCGGCTCGCGCGCGCCGGCGTTGCGCCAGGTCCTCAAGCACGCACAACAAGGAGAGTCAGATGTTCGCGAAGCTCGGGAAGGTGATTTCGAGCGCCGGCAGTGAGCGGTTCGCATCCGACATGCATGCATTGCTGGTCGAATCGATTCCGCTCGCGATCACCCGGATGACTGAATGGACGCTCGACGAGCCGGCGGGCGAAGTCGTCCGCGTGCAATCGCTCGGCGCGTTCGGCGCGCCGGGCGGCGACGGGCGCGGTGCGCCGGCCGCGCACGGCGAGCGGGAACCGGCCGCGCATCCGCCATTGAACCGGATCCTGGCGGCCTGCGACCGGCAGCTCATTCACATCAATCCGCTGTTGCGGCGTGGCAATGGCGGCGAAGTCGCGCCGCCGCGCGGGCCGGGCGGCGGATTCCAGTGCCATCTCGTGTCGGGCAAGGCGAATCGGCGCTACGTGATCTCGCTGCATCGCACGGCATCGCATCGCGACTTCTCGTTGCAGGAGATGTCGTTCCTGAAGAATTTCGCCGATACGCTGTTGCCGCTCGTCGAGTGGCATGCGTCGACGCGTCGGCACGGCACGCTCGAATGCGCGACGGCGCCCGGTGCGACGGCAGGCTTGCCCGGCGTCGACGCGCTGCGCCACGAGTTCGAATCGCGGCTCGCGCGCGCGCGGGTCGTGCTGTCGGCGCGTGAAAACGAAGTGTGCCTCGGCCTGCTCGCGGGCAAGATGCTGCGCGAAATGGCCGGCGAGCTCGGTGTGAAGGAGAGCACGATCGAGACGTACATCAAGCGCGCCGCGGTGAAGCTCGGCATCAGCGGCCGGCACGGGCTCACGAAATGGATGATCGACGATTCCGTACCGTGCGCGTCGGCGGCGTGACGCCGACACGCCGCCGACGTGCGACGCATGCTGCCGGCCGACTAGCCTGGATGGCTGCCGCACGCGCACGCGCCCGCGCCGACGCGCGTCGTTGCGGGCGATGACGACGGTGTCACCGGGTGCAGCAGCGCGGGTTGCGGTGCCGGCTAGATTGCCGACGTGCGACGCGAGATGGAAACCGGCGGCAGTCGTCCCATGGTGTTTCGCGCGTCGCCTGCGTCGGCGTCGCGCGCGCTGAAGTGCCTGGCGGGCCGCACCGGACGCACGCCGTGCCGCCGTATGGGCCCGTTCGGGCCGCGGGCCCTCAGGTTCCGATGCGCGGCGACGCGTAGTCGCGCCGCACGCTTCGCATGCCGTCCCCGCCCGCTTCCGTCGCGGCCCCGGCCGTCTCGTCGAGCATCCAGCGCGTCAGGCCATGACGCCCGCTGAAGCCCAGCTTGACGGCGGCCCGCTTCAGGTAGGTCTCGACGGTGCTTTCGCGCAGCGCGAAACGCATGGCGATGGCGGGCACCGTGTCGCCGGCCAGCAGCGCCGTGCACGCCTCGATCTCGCGCGTCGACAGCTTGACGCCCGCTTGCCGCAGACGCTCGGCGAACCGCCGCGCCACGCGCTCCCGGCCCGATTGCGTCGCCGGCGGCGCGGCGATAGTCACATGGGCGGCCGGTGGCGTCGCATCGAGCGCCGCGACATGGCTCTCGACGATCGGAAACAGCACGTGCGAGAGTTCCTTGAGGAAGGTTCGCTCCTGCGGCGAGAAATCGTCGAACGTACACGTGCGATACAACGAGATCACGTAACAGTGGCCCCGCTTGCGGGTCACGAGGTGGAATTGCGCGTAACGCGGCGACACGACCGCCGCCTGCATGACGATGAAGCGGTCGAGCTGCGCGTGAATCGCGCCGTGGCCGGCGAGCGTGTCGTCGACGTGCAGAGGGCTCGCCCCCGGGCGCGACGGCATCTGCGGCCCGCAACAGGCGGCGGCCACGCCGGCCTTCGCGAGCGCCGCGCCGACCGCGCCGAGGCTGCGCACCGCGGGATGGCCGTCAGGTGAGTCGTCGACCGCCAGCTCCGAAATGCGGATCTCGTCGACGGGGACCGCCGCGGCGATCAGGTTGTACATCATTCGGGGGAAACGTCGGCTCCCGCTGCTCGAGATCGCTTCGCCGACGTGTGCGAACAATCTGCTGAACTCCATGAAAGGATTCCTGATGAGACGTTGAAGCTGCGCGTGTGCGCATGGATGCCGACATGATTTAAACACCCGCGTGCGAATGCGTCTGTAACGGTTTGCCGGGACAGACGCATCGCCGGTCGTCGAATCCGGTACGGCGCACGGCGAGCGTTCCGCCCGTTGGCGACGGACGGCGCGCATCGTGTCCCCATCAGGATCGCGGCTCATCCGGCGGCTTCGGCCGGGACGGCGCACACGGCCGTATCGGAGAAGATACGGCCGCTATCGAGGCGAATGACCCGGTCCGCCAGCTTGAAGTACTGATCGTCGTGGGTAATGATGACGACGCATTTCCCGCGGGATTTCAGGTCGGGAACCAGCACTTCATAGAAGAATCGCTTGAAGACCGGATCCTGATCGGCGGCCCATTCGTCCAGGATGTAAATCGGACGATCCTCGATGTACGCGCAAAGCAGCGCCAGGCGCTTGCGTTGCCCGGTCGATAGCGCCCGGGTGGTCGAGTAGGTGCGGCCGGAAATCTCGATCTTGTCCGCCAGCTTCAGGGTGTCGAGGTACTTCCGGGCAAGCTCGATGCTGTCATTGCCCCGATCCGGCCCGATGATGCGATTGAACAAATGGAAATCGGTGAAGACGGCGGAAAACAGGTTGCGGTAGCGTTCCCGGGCATCGTCGTCGATGACTTTCCCGTCGAGCGAAATGGTGCCGCCGGTCGGCGCATAGAGGCCGCTGAGGACCTTGCCCAACGTGCTCTTGCCGCTGCCGTTGCCGCCGATCACATAGACGAGTTCTCCGGCATGAATCGTCATGTTGATGGGGCCGAGCACGAAGTCGGCCGACGATTCATTGTCGCGGTAGTTCATCGTCACCTCGTTCAACTCGATGACCTTCCATGACTTCGGCGATGGGGATGACACGGTGCCCGGAACGGGCGGCTCATTGCGTGCGTCCTGCGTGTCATCGATCAGGAAACCGAATTCCGCCAGCCGGGCGAGCGCGGTCTTGCCTTCGGCCACCACCGGCAGGATATTGATCAGCATGGTCAAGGGCCCCATCATGTAGAGCACGGCCAGGATGCTCGCCGTGAGGACGGATGGATCCACGACGCCGAGCGAAGGCACGCCGAACAGCAGGAAGCCGAGCAGGACCGCGACGGTGATCTGGCCGATGCTGTCGCCGCTCATGAACCAGAAGCGTTCGATGTAGTTGAATCCCGCCACGCGCTTCGATGACAGTTCGATCGCGGCCCGGGTGAACCACCGACGCCTCGCCCGGTTGAGCTTGAGCTCCTTGATGCCGAACACGAGGCCATGCGTGTATTCGTTGAACTGGACGAATTCATCGCGAACCCGCTCGGTGAAATTGACCGCCTTCCGATAGAAGAACAGGTAAAGCACCAGGCCGACGAGGGTCAGGATCATCGTCGACGCGAAAACGATCCACGAGAGATAGGCGAGATAGACGATGCTGCAGATCAGCACGACGGATTGAACGATGATCGTCGGGATGGTGAGCAGCGTCTGGCTCAGCTGCGGAATGTCCTGTGTCAGCAGGGTCAGCACATGGGGGGCGCCGCGTCGGTCGATTTCATCGAGCGGGGTCGCCAGGATCCTTTTGCACAGGTTGACGCGCAATCTCGTCATGACCTTCATGCACGCATAGGACGGCATCACGGCCGCGCCGCTCCTGCAGACCACCGCGATGACGTTCACCGCGATGAACATCAGCAGCAGCGTCTGTCGATCAGACGGGTCGCGCAGCACGGTGCCGATCAACCCGACGCCCACGATCGACGCGATGCCGCTGACGAGGCCCGTCAGGACCGTGCCCAGCGTCAGCCAGGGATGACTGCGCCACATCAGCGTGACGGCGGAATGCCAGGGCGGCGATTTGCTTTGAGCGGAATCCATGAATGGCCAATAGGTCTCAGTTGATCAGGTGGCTGAGTTCGACATTGCTTGCCGCTGATCTCAACCTCGACGAGGTTTCGTGCTGGCCCAGGAACGTGATGCTTTCCACGATGCCCAGCGGCGAATCGGAAAACAGGATGCAGCACTTCAGCAGGCGCTGCGCACGCGCCCAGCCGACGCTGTCCGTCGAATCGGCCACGCTCCGCAACGCGGCCTCGACCGACGCGGCCGTCCAGTTTTCGTTCCGTGCCAGCCGCGATTCGACCTGCCGAAGAAAATGCAGGAGCGTGCGCGGATTGCTTTCGATGCTGTACATGAGGATGTAGTCGATCCGCAGTTTCTTCGTGATCAACGGAAAAATCAGGTCGATCACGCCGGCAGTCGATTCGCATTTCCCGTAAGCCAGTGAAATCGCGTCGCCGAGCTTGCAGTCCCGGTGAAGCGCATCCAGCGCGGCCTGTACGAACGCCGCTTCGAGGTCAACGGTGGTGGTTTGCATGAGGTTCAATGGGCTGTCGAGTGAGGGGGCGCGGCGAGCACGGGGCGGCAGGCGTTACCAGCCGTCCGGAATGGGCATCGAATAGGTCAGCGGCTTCTCCGGCATCACTTCGTCCATGATGTCGGAGTAGCCGGACTCCTGTCCGACCAGGTTCGGCTCGAAGCAGTAGCAATTGAACGTCTGCTGCAGCACGAGGTTGTTGCGGTCGTTGATCGCCGGCGGGTTTTCGTTGATCGCGATGAACGCGTCGTAAAGCGAGTCCCTGACGACGTACGCGTGCGCGGTGAGCGTCTCCACGGCCTTGACGATGTTCGGCGCGACGGGAATGGGCGGCGTGAAGTGATACGCGCCCAGGAACAGCATGTGCCAGTCGTCCGGCACTTGCGCGATGAACTCGGGGAAGCGCGCGGCGAACTCGGCGTCGAAGAACGCGTCGTCCTCGAAGATCAGGACTTCGCTCGCACCGGCGGCCTTCGCCTGTTTCACGGCCGCGAGATGGCTCATCGTGCAGCCGTAGTCCTGCGGACGCATGTGGCTCAACGATTCCGGCACGCTCACCTGTTTTGCATCGACGGCGGACAGCCGTTCCACCGTGACGATGTTCTGCTCTGCGAATTTTCGTTGCATCGCTTCCCAGCGGTCGGGGCGCCGGTCCAGGTTGATGCAGACCTTGCGGGCGAAAGTGTTGTCGATCGTCGGCGTTGATTTCAGTTTCATGAGGGTTGTTTTTCCAGGAACGAGTTGACATGGGCGGCGAGGGCGCCGGCATGCGGATCGAGCAGCATGGTCAGGTGGTCGCCGGGGACGTCCGTCACCGCGACGGGGAGCGTCGAGAAGCGGGACCATCCCCAGGCCGGGTCCAGGCGAAGCTGCGCGATCTCGGGCGACGGCGCGTAGTCGTCGGGATCGTGCTCGGTGCTGCGGAACAACGCGATCGGCACGGGCAGCGGCGTGGCGTGCGGCGCGTAGTGCGACTTGAAGTTGGCCTGATAGACGCGCAGGTACGCGCGCAGCCGGTCGGGCCCGGCGTCCGCGAACCAGCTGCCGCGGTCGCCGATCCGCGCGAGGATCAAGTCGGCCTGGCCGTCGGGATCGAGCGGGACGAGGTCGGCTCGCGTCACCTGGAGGTCGGCGCCGAGGAAGGTGCCGATTTCGTGGGCGATCGCGACCAGCCATTCGGTGTCGTCCCAGTCCTGCCAGTACGTGGCGGCCGGGCTGTCGATGGGCGCGGACGCGTCGAGGATCGCCAGCAGCTTCACGTCGGCGCCCTTGGCGACCAGTTGCCGGCTCATCTCGAGCGCCACGTGCGCGCCGAACGAGTGGCCCGCGAGGTAGTACGGACCCGCGCCCACCAGCGGCCAGATGCGTTCGACGTGACGGGCCGCGATGTCTTCCACGCGGGTGAGCGGCTCGCACGCGCCGTCGAGGCCGAGCGCTTCCAGCCCGTGAATCGCGTGGGCGCCGCTCAGGTGGTGCGCGAGCGGGTGGAAGTAGACCACGTTCCCGCCGGCGCCCGGCAGGAGGAAGAGCGGCGCGGCGGGCCCGCCGTCGCGAATCGGCACGAGTCCGCCGGCAGGCGCGGACGGCGCCTTCGTGGCGAGCGCCGCCGCCAGTTTCTCGATCGTCGGATTCTCGAAGAGGCAGGAAATCGGCAGCCGGCGATCGAACGCCTTCTCGACATGGGCCATCAACTGGATCGCGATGATCGAGTGGCCGCCGAGGTCGAAATAGTTGTCGCTGACCGCGATGTCGTCTCGTTTGAAGATCCGCTGCCAGATCTCCAGCAACGTGCGTTCGTCCGTGGTAGGCGCGACGGCGCGTGCCGCCGTGGCCGCACCGGCGGCGGCTTCGGTTGCCGGCCCGGCCGCATCGCGCGGCGCGCCCGGCTGGCCGTCGGCGGCCGGCGGGTCGGCGAGCTGGCCGGTCGGCTGGTCCGGGTGCTCGGCGAATCGCTCGAGCAACGTGCGGAGGGTGTCGAGCATCTGCCGCACGACATCCGGCGCGACGCGGTGCGCATCGTGCGAAATATGGAAGCCGATGCGCGCGTCCGGGTGCACGGTCAGGGTCAGCGGGTAGTTCGATTCCGCGAACGCGCGGGTGTCGAGGATCTCGATGTCGTCCGGCCCGAGCTCGGGGGCGGCGGCAACCGGGAAGTTCTCGAAGACCAGCAGGCTGTCGAACAGGCTGTCGCGGGCGGGCACTTCGCTCCACGACTGGATGTCGACCAGCGAGCTGTACGAGTGCGGCTCCATCGCCGTTTGGGCCGCGTGAACCTCTGCCAGCCATTCGGTGAAGGGCCGTTCGGGCGCGATACGCAGGCGCAGCGGCAGCGTGTTGATGAACAGCCCCACGATCGACTCGACGCCGTCGAGCAGCGGCGGCCGGCCGGACACGGTGACGCCGAAGACGACGTCGTCCGTTCCGGCGTGGCGTCGCAGCACCAACGCCCAGACCGCGCGGATCAGCACGTTGAGGGTGACGCGATGCGCACGCGTGAGCGCGTGCAGCCGCGCGGTCAGCGCCGCGTCCAGCAGGAATTGCTGGGTCCGGCGCTTGTCCTGCCGCGCGGCGTCGCCGGTCGTCTGCCGGGCCGGGCTGGCCGCGATCGGCGTGGCGGCACGGAAGCCGGCCAGCTCGGCGCGCCACCAGGCTTCGTCGGCGGCGCGCGGATGACGCGCGAGCCAGTCGATGTACGCGCGGTATCCGGGCGCCGACGCCGCGACCGCGGGCGTGCCGGCGCGCGCGAGCGACAGGTAGTCGTCGAACACCTCCTTCATCAGGGTCGCGGTGCTCCAGCCGTCGAGGATGATGTGGTGCGCGCTCCAGCAGAAGCGATGGCGCGTGTCGGTTTCCTGGATCAGCGTGCAGCGGAACAGCGGTGCCCGCTGCAGATCGAAGCCGCGCTTCCGGTCGTCGGCGAGGAATGCATCGAAGTCCTGCGCGCGGCGGGACGCATCGCGGTGCCGCCAGTCAAGGAACGTCCACGGCAGGTCGACCGTGTGCAGCACGGTCTGGACGGGCTGCTCGCGATCGGCCCACGCGAACGCGGTGCGCAGCACGGCATGGCGCGCGAGCGCATGGGCCCACGCCTGCCGGAGCGCCGGCACCTGGAGCGGGCCGCTGACGACGAAGCTGAACTGCTGGAAATAGGCGGCAGGATCCAGGTCGTACAGCGAATGGAACAGGATGCCCTGCTGCAGCGACGAGAGCGGATAGCTGTCGTCGATGTCGTCGGCTGCGGTGTCGGAGACCGACGCCGCGAAGTCGAGCAACCGGTCCCTGAAGTGCGCGGCCAGGTTCTCGACCGTCTGCCGCCGGTGGAGCCGCTCGCCGTAGCGCCAGTCCACCTGAAGCTTGCCGTCGACGACGGCGGCGACGATCTCGAACGCGTGCGTGCGCTGCGACCGCCCGGCACGCAGCGAACCGAGGTCTTCGGTCGCCGGGCGCCAGCCGTCGGATTGCTGCAACACGGTATCGAGCTGCCCGTGATAGTTGAAGAGGATATCGGCCCGCGGCAACGCGGCGAGACTGTCGCGCACGGCGGCGTCGGGGCTCAGGTAGCGCAGCAGCGCATAACCGAGACCGTCGGCCGGAATCCGGCGCAGCTGCTGCCGCGCGGCGCGCAGCGCTTGCTCCGGCGTGTGCATCGCGTCGGCGTCGAGCACGACGGGGTAGATGGACGTGAACCAGCCCACCGTCCGGGTGAGGTCGAGCGGCGCATCCGCCACGTGGCGGCCGTGACTCTCGAGATCGATCCGCGTGCGGGCGTTGCCGGTGACCATGCTGCAGGCTTGCGCGAGCGCGATGAGCAGCACGTCGTTGATGCGGGTGTCGTAGGCCCGTGGCAGCTGGCGCAGCAACGCGGTGGTGTCGGCTTCGTCCAGCTCGAATGAAACGGATGACGCGTCGCCGACCGCGTTGTTGGGCGCGCCCGCGGCCGGATAGTCGACCGGGATCGGCTCGACGGGTTGCGCGAGGAGCGCTTGCCACAGTCGCGCTTCGTCGCCGATGGCGGGCGACCGGGCCAATTGCTGCAGATGCAGCGCCCATTCACGGAACGACGTCGTCTTCGCGGGTAACGGCTGGCCGTGGTAGGCGGCATGCAGGTCCTCGAAGAGCACGCGCCACGACACGCCGTCCACCGCCAGGTGATGGATCGACACGAACAGGCGGGCGAGCGGCTCGCCGGCCACGCAGAAGAGCCGGGCCGCCAGCAACGGGCCATGCGTGATGTCGATGCCGCGCTCCGCGTCAGCGGCGGCGGCGCGCATCGCCGCCAGGCGCTCGCCGGCGTCGCCGGCGATCACCTGTTTCGCAAAGAGCGCCGGCATCTCGCCGCCGGCGACGACATGCTGGGTCCAGCGGCCCGCATCGTGCGAGAAACGCAGTCGCAACGCGTCGTGATGTTCGTGGACTTGCCGGAACGCGTCGG
Organism: Burkholderia sp. AU6039; assembly: GCF_002223365.1. Taxonomy (NCBI): domain Bacteria; kingdom Pseudomonadati; phylum Pseudomonadota; class Betaproteobacteria; order Burkholderiales; family Burkholderiaceae; genus Burkholderia; species Burkholderia sp. AU6039. The sequence goes on along the minus strand of NZ_NKFK01000007.1, from coordinate 570,926 downwards.
CCAGCCGCGACGCGTCGAGATCCGCCGGCACCTGGATCAGGACCGTTTGATTGAAGTGCGACGGCGCGTCGATTTCCTGTTCGAAGAACCAGTGCTGCACCGGCGTGAGCGGCGCATCGCCCAGCGGGCTCAGGGTCGGCACGCAGGCTGCCCGCTCCTCGGGCGCGGCGGCCAGCTGCGCGATCGTCTGATGCTGGAACAGCTGCTTCGCCGTCACGCGCAGCCCGGCCTGATTGGCGCGCGCGATTACCTGGATGCTCAGGATGGAGTCGCCGCCGAGTTCGAAGAAATTGTCGTGGATGCCGACGGCAGGCAGCTGCAGCACGTCTTGCCAGATCGACGCCAGCAGGATTTCCCGGGGCGTGACGGCGGGCGCGTGCGGCTGGGCCGCGTCGGCGACGTCGGCTGGGGCGGGCAGCGCCTTGCGGTTGATCTTGCCGTTGGGCAGCATCGGCAACGATGCCAGCGCGACGAACTGCGCCGGCACCATGTAGTCGGCGAGCTTGCCGCCGAGATATCCGCGCAGATCGGCGATGTCCGGCGCGGCGGTCGCGACATAGGCGATCAGGAACGTTCGGGCTCCTGCGGTTTTCGCGATCACGACGCAGTCGTCGACCGACGGATGCGTGCGCAGCGCGGCCTCGATTTCACCGGGTTCGATGCGCAGGCCGCGCAGCTTGATCTGGTGATCGATGCGGCCGAGGAACTCGATGTTGCCGTCGGGGCGGTAGCGCGCGAGATCGCCGGTGCGGTAGAGGCGCGCGAGCGGGTCGGCGGAGAACGGATCGGCGACGAACTTCTCGGCGCTCAGTTCAGGTTCGCCGTGGTAGCCGCGCCCGACCGGCGTGCCGCCGATCAGCAGTTCTCCGGGCACACCGATCGGCGTGGGCTGCATCTGCGCGTCGACGATGTAGAGGCGGGTGTTGGCGATCGGCCGGCCGATCGGGACGATGCGGTGCGGATCGTCGCGCCGGCATTCCCACGCGGTCACGTCGACAGCGGCCTCGGTCGGGCCGTAGAGGTTGTACAGCCTGACGTCCAGGCGCTCGAGGCAACGCTGCTGCAGGTCGTGGGGCAACGCCTCGCCGCTGCACACGACGCGGCGCAGCGATGCGCAGTGCGCGTCGAGGTCGGGGTGGTCGAGGAACGCACGCAGCATCGACGGCACGAAATGGAGCGTGGTGATGCGTTCGCGTTCGATGAGCTCGACCAGGTAGTCGGTCTCGCGCTGGCCGCCGGGTCGGGCGAACACGAGGCGCGCGCCGGTGACGAGCGGCCAGAAGAGTTCCCAGACCGAGACGTCGAAGCTGAAGGGTGTCTTCTGCAGCACGGCATCGTCGGCACCGAGCGCGTAGGCGTGCTGCATCCAGAGGATGCGGTTGGTGATCGCGCGATGAGTGTTGAGCGCGCCCTTGGGCCGGCCGGTCGAGCCGGACGTGTAGATCATGTAGGCGAGGTTGTCGCCGTTCAGCGCGGGCGCGGGGTTGGACGTCGCCGCGGCATCGAGGTCGAGCGAGTCGGTATCGACGACGATCACGTGTGCGTCGGTGTCGGGCAGCGCGTCGCGCAGATGCTGCTGGATGAGAAGCCAGCGCAACTGCGCGTGGTCGATCATGAAGCGCACGCGCTCGGCGGGGTAGTCGGGGTCGACGGGGACGTAGGCGCCGCCGGCCTTGAGGATCGCGAGCAATGCGACGCTCATGTCGAGGGAGCGCTCCATGGCGACGCCGACGAGCGCATCGGGGCCGACGCCGAGGTCAATGAGGCGATGGGCGAGGCGGTTGGCGCGCAGGTTGAGTTCGGCGTAGGTGAGCGCGGCGTCGTCGAAGACAACCGCGACGGCATCCGGCGTGCATTCGACCTGCTGTTCGAACAGGCGATGCAGCGGTTGCGCGGCGGCGTCGCCGAAATCCGTGTCGGTGCGGTTCCACTCGACCGTCAGCAGGTTCCGCTCGGCATCGCTCGTCAGCGGCAGTGCGCCGAGCGGCGCATCCGGATCGGCGATCACGGCATCGACGAGCGTGCGGAAGTGCTCCGCCATGCGATCGATCGTGGTGGCGTCGAACAGGTCGAGGTTGTATTCCAGCGAGCCCGCGAGGCCGTCGTCGTCATCCTGCACGTGCAGCGTGAGGTCGAACTTCGCGGTGTGGGTCTCGACCGACACCGGCGTGGCCACGAGACCGGGGAAGCTCACCGCCTGGGACGGCGCTTTCTCGTACGCGAACACGACCTGGAACACCGGCGTGCGGCTCAGGTTGCGTTCGAGCGCGAGCGAATCCACCACCTGCTCGAACGGAATCTCCTGGCGGCTGTAGCCATCCAGCGCGACGCGCTTCACGCGCGCCAGCAGTTCGCCGAAGGTCGGATTGCCCGACAGGTCCACGCGTAGCGCGAGCATGTTCGCGAAGAAGCCGATCAGCGGCTCGGTCATGCTCGAACGCCGGTTGGCGATCGGGGAGCCGATGACGAGGTCCTGCTGGTTGCTGTATCGCGACAGGAGCAGCGCATACGCGGCGAGCACGACCATGAACGTGCTGGTGCCGGACGCGCGCGCGATCGCACGCAGGCCGTCGGCGCGTTCGCCGTCCAGCTGGAACGGCAGCACCGCGCCGCGGAACTGCTGGACGGCGGGCCGCGGGCGGTCGGTGGGCAGTTCGATCAGGTCCGGCGCATCCGCCAGCGCGGCGCTCAGGAGCGCCAGTTCCCGATGCGTGTCGGCGGACGCCAGGCGTTCGTGCTGCCACACCGCGTAGTCCGCGTACTGGACAGCCAGTTCCGGCAGCGACTCGCCGGCATAGAGCGCGGCCAGCTCGCCGATCAGGATGCCTGACGACCATGCATCGGAGACGATGTGATGCATCACGATGCCGAAGACGTGCAGGCGCTCATGGACGCGATACAGCACGACGCGATAGAGCGGTCCGGAGGCGAGATCGAACGGGCGGTCGGCTTCCTCCGCGAGCCGCGCGAGCGTGTCGGATTCGCTGGCTGCGTCGACGACGTCGAGCGCGACCGGCGCCGGCGGCGCGATGCGTTGAACCCCGCGGCCGTCGACGGCGGGAAACGTCGTGCGCAGGATCTCGTGACGCCGGCTGATCTCGGACACGGCGGCCTGCAGGCGCGCGATGTCGAGTTCGCCGTCGAAGCGCAGCGCGCTCGAGATGTTGTAGGTGGCCGACGGGCCTTCCAGTTGCGCGAGGAACCACAGCCGCTGCTGCGGGAAGGACAGCGGCAGGTCGTTCGCGCGCGAGCGGGGCAGGATGGCGCCGGCCGTCGAACCGGCGTGCGGCGACGACGCTTCGATCAGGTCGGACACCGCGCTGATGGTCTGGAGTTCGAAGATCGCGTCGATGCCGATCTCGACGGAGAAGCTGCTCCAGATCCGCGAGACCAGCTGCATGGCTTGCAGCGAATCGCCGCCGTAGTCGAAGAAGCGGCCGGTGAGATCGACGGCCGGATTGTCGAGCACGTCGCGCCAGATGCGCACCAGCTCGAGCTGAATCGGCGTGGCGTCGAGCGGCGTGGCATCGAGACGGGCGTCGTCGAGCGCGGCGTTGGGCTCCAGCGCCAGCAGCGCCGGGCGATCCAGCTTGCCGTTGGCGTTGAGCGGAAATTCGGCGATCGGGATGATGTCGGACGGGACCATGTAGTCCGGCAGCTTCCCGGCCAGATAGGCCCGCAGGTCCGGCACGTTCAGGCTCGGCGCGCCCTTGACGTAGGCCGCCAGCTTGCGCACCCCGTGGGCGGATTCGCGCAGCATGACCGCCGCGCCGACGACATCCTCGTGCGCGGCGATCGCGGCCTCGATCTCGCCGAGTTCGACACGGTGCCCGCGGATCTTGACCTGGTGGTCGACGCGCCCGTAGCACTGGATACGTCCGTCGGGCAGCCACCGGCCGATGTCGCCGGTGCGATAGATGCGCGCTTCGCCGGGGAACGGATGCTCGACGAATTTCGCGGCGGTGACGTCGGGCCGCTGGTGGTAGCCGCGCGCGAGGCCGGCGCCGGCGAGGCAGATTTCCCCGGGCACGCCGAGCGGAACCGGCCGCAGCGCGTCGTCGAGCATGTACACGCGGGTGTCGGCGATGGGCCGGCCGATCAGCACCGTCGACGGCGCGTCCTCGACGCGCTCGACGATGCAGCCGACCGTCGCCTCGGTGGGACCGTACTCGTTGTAGATCTCGATCGCGGGATCGATCTTGCGCAGCGTGGCGATGTGCTGGGGCGTCAGTTCCTCGCCGCCGACGATCACCTTGCGCACGCCGGAGCGTGCCAGGTTCATGTACTCCAGCAGGTGAATGTGGGTGGGCGTGAGCTTGAGGGTGTCGACGCCGCTGCCGGGCTGGAACATCCGGGCCAGGATGGTGTCGATGCTCTCCGACTGCGGATAGATGCGCAGCGTCTTGCCGCGCACCAGCGGGCAGAAGAGGTTGGTGAGCGTGAAATCGAAGCAGAGCGAGCTGTACAGGCCGAAACTGCCGGTCGTGCTTTCCGGAAAGTAATACGCGGCGGCCCATGCGATGTAGTGGGCCAGGTTCCGGTGTTCGAGCAGGCAGCCCTTGGGTTTCCCGGTCGAGCCGGACGTGTAGAGCACGTAGGCCAGGTGCGCCGGTTCGGCACGGTACGGCGGGTTGTCCGGCCGCGGCGTCCAGCCGGGGAGTTCCTGGTCCAGCAGCAGCGTCACGCCGGAGAATTCATACCACTGCGCGAGCTGATTCGATTGGGTCACCAGCAGCGACAGGCCGGTGTCGCCGAGGATGTGATTGATCCGCTCGGCCGGATACGCCGGGTCCAGCGGAACGAACGCCGCCCCCGCCTTCAGGATGCCGAGAATCGCGACGATCATCCATTCGGAACGGTCGAGCATGATGCCGACCAGCGATTCCGGCCCGACGCCGTGGTGTTCGCGCAAGTGATGCGCGAGGCTGTTGGCCCGGGCGTTCAGGTCGGCGTAGGTCATCAGCGAACTGTCGGTGACCAGGGCCGGCGCCGTGGGCGTGCGGGCGACCTGCGCTTCGAACATGTCGACGACCGTCGGGTGGCTGGGGCCGGTCGTCGCGGTTTCGTTGAAGGCGGCCAGCAGCGGGCCCTCTTCCGGCGGGGCCGAGTCGATGTCGCCGACGGCCTTGTCGAGGTGTTCGAATGCCTCCAGCACCGCGCCGAGGCTGCCGGCGAAACCGTCGATGATGAAAGGCTCGATGGCGGCGCTGTAACGAAGCTCGATTTCGCCGCGCGCGAGCCGCAGATGCAACTGCAGGTCGTCGTCCCGGCCGGTCGGTGCGTGGTGCACCCGATCGTCCGCCAGCGCGACTTTCGTGAGCTGCGCGAGCGCCATGTCCTTTTCGTTGCGCACGAGCGTTTCAAGCGGGAAGTGAGGCTCGGCGTAGCTGTCTTCCACGATCGCGGCCACGCGCGACAGGTAGTCCTCGACGCGCTCGTCGGGACGGACCTCGATGATCAGCGGCACGGTGGCGGCCCGGGCCGACGGATGCGCGGCCAGCGCCGGCGTGCCGAGCACCGTGACCGGAATCCGGAAGTATTTCCAGAGCAGGAACGCAATGCCCGCCGCCGTGACGGCGAACTCGGCAAGCTCGCCGTCGCCGATGCGCCGCAACAGGTCGAGCGACGCGGGCGTGAGCCGCACCGTGCGGGACAGCGGGCGACCCGGTTGCTGATTCGGGGCGTACGCCGCGATCCGGTAGACGCCGGCGACCCGGGAAAGGCTTTCGCGCCAGAAACGCGCGGTGGAGGCATAGCGATGGTCGGTGACCAGCACGTTATTGTCTTGCACAGGACACTCCTTGAAACGTTTTGTTCACCTGAAACAACCCGAAGCGGCGCGCACGGCGCGCGCCGCTCGAACTCCGGACGATCCGCATCACGTCTTCTCCTCGAGCGCGTCGTCGGCCGTGACCTCGGGCGCGCGCTTCAGGCGCAGGCCGACGCGGGCCCGTGGGCCGGCGGCGGGGGCCTCGCCGGAGAGCGGGATGCGATCGACCGGCGTGGCCGGATCGCGGCGGAAGACGTCGTGGATCGCGAGCAGTCGATCGCGCATCGCGGCGATGGTCGACGGGCGGAACAGGTGGGTGTTGTAGATGAACTGGATCAGGTGCCGGCCTTCGCTTTCCACGACCTGGAAGGACAGGTCGAACTTGGCCGTCGTGTCCGCCGGCGAGAGGTCCGTGATGCGCAGGCCGGGCTGCGGCGCCGGCATCGACACGTGGTTCACCTGAATGTCGAAGATCGGAAAATGGCCCGCCGGGGTGCGGATCTTCAGGTCTTCCAGCAACACGTCGAACGGATAGGACGCGTGTTCCAGCGCTTGCGTGGAGGCCGTCGCCACGCCGTCGATCACGTCGGCGACGGTCGAGGATGCACGCACCGGCACGCGCAGCACGACGGTGTTGAGATACACGCCGATCTGCGATTCGAGCTGTTCGCTGTCGCGCCCGGCCGACACGCTGCCGATGACGATGTCCTCACGCCCGGTATAGCGGTGCATCAGCACGCAGAACGACGCGAGCAGCACCGCGTAGAGCGACGTATGGTGCGCGCGGGCCAGCGTCGCGAGTTCCGCCGCGTGCGGCGCCGGCAATTCGACTTCGAGCGTCTGCCCGGCATGACCGGGCCGCTCGGGACGCGGGAAGTCGGTTGCCAGTTGCAGGCGGGGCAGCGGCGCCGCCAGTTGCGCGAGCCAGTACGCGCGATGCGCGGCGGCACGCGGACCCGCGAGGCTCGCGTTGTGCCACGCGGCGTAGTCGCGATACTGGATCGGCAGCGGCGGCAGGTCGTGTCCCGCATACAGCGCATGCAGGTCGTCGGTCAGCACGCGGATCGACCACGCATCCGAGATCACGTGGTGCATGTTCAGCAGCAGCAGGTGCTTCACCGGCGAGAGCCGCACCAGCGTGACGCGAAACAGCGGCCCCGACGCGAGATCGAACGGCTGCTCGCTTGCCGCGCGAATCAGCGCGTCGATCGCCTGCGGCCCGGCATCGTCCGCGAGATCGTGCTGCTCGACCCGGAAGCCGGAGGCTTCGCGGCTGAGGATGCGTTGCCGCAACTCGCCTTCGATCATCGCGAATACGGTGCGCAGGCTCTCGTGGCGATCGACCAGCAGGTCGAACGCACGGACGAGGCGCGCCGTGTCGATGGCGCCGTCCAGCTGCAGCGCGCCCGCCATGTTGTACGTGGACGGATCCGCGCCGCGGCTGGCGAGCCAGATCCGCTTCTGTGCGCGGGACACCGCGTAGGACGGTTGCGCGGCCAGCGCCGGGATGAACGCGTCGTCGGCGGCGGCGCCGTCGGCGGGCATGGCAGCCAGCTTGCGCGCGAGCGCGCGCGGCGTCGGCGCATGGAAGATGTCGGCGACCGTGACGTCCAGCTTCAGTTCGCGCCGGATCCGGCTGACCAGCTGGATCGCCTTGAGGCTTTGGCCGCCCTGCTCGAAGAAATCGGCGTCGACGCCGTTCGGCCGGCGGCCGAGCACCTCGGCGAAGAGGCGCAGCAGCGCCGCTTCGACCGGCGTGCGCGGTTCGGCCGGCACGCCGTCGGGTACCGACGCGGCATCGGGGAGCGGCAGCGCGGCGCGGTTGATCTTGCCGTTCGGCATGACGGGCAGCGCCGGCAGCAGCATCACGGTGTCGGGCACCATATGCGCCGGCAGCGTGTCGCGCAGTGCGTCGCGCACGCGTGGGGGCGTCCAGCCGGTTCCCGACGCGTAGGCGCACAGGGTCATTTCGGCATCCGACGTTTCCCGGGCGACCACGACGGCGTGGGAGATGCCCGCGAGACCGGTCAGCGCGGCCTCGATTTCCCCGAGCTCGATGCGATAGCCACGGATCTTGACCTGGAAGTCGCGGCGGCCGAAGAAGTGGAGATTGCCGTCCGCGTCGAAGCAGCCGACGTCGCCGGTGCGATACAGGCGCGCGCCCGGTTCCGGACTGAACGGATCGTCGCGGAACACCGCCCGGGTGCGGGCTTCGTCGAACAGGTAGCCGCGCCCGACGCCGACGCCGCCGATGCAGATCTCGCCCTTGACGCCGGCCGGGCACGGATTCATGTCGGCATCCACGACGTAGAGGCGCAGGTTCTCGATCGGCCGGCCGATCGGAATCGCCGGCCGATCCGGCGCGCGCGTCAGGCTGTAATGCGCGACGGAGTCCGACGCTTCGGTCGGCCCGTACGCGTTGATGAGCCGGACCGCCGGATTCAGGCGGAACCACGCTTGCGCGGTGGCGGGCTGCAGCGTTTCGCCGATCGTCAGTAATGTTTCGAGGTGCGGGAAGGCCGGTGCCGCGTGCCGTTCCAGTTCGCCGAGAAAGGTCGCGAGATAGGACGGCACGAATTGCATCGCCGTGACGCGGTCGCGGTGCAGGCTGTCGATCAGGCGCGCGGGCTCGAGGATCACGGCATCGGGGTAGATCACCGTCGTGCCGCCCGACGCCAGCGCCGCGAAGCACTGCCAGACCGAAATATCGGAGCAGTGCGAAGCGGTCTGGGCGACCGCGCTCCGCGCGTCGAGCCCGACCCGGCGCGCCATCGCGAGCACGTGATTGAGCATGCCGCGATGTTCGACCATCGCGCCCTTCGGCTGGCCGGTCGAACCCGACGTGAAGATCACGTAGGCGAGGTCCGCGGGCCGGCAGCGCGGCGTCGGCGCTTCGGCATCCTGATGGGCGGGCAGGCGGGCGGGATCGACCAGCGGGATCGACGCCAGCGCCGGCGGCGGTTGGCAGTCCGTGCCGACGATGACGGCCGGCCGGGCCAGCGTCAGCAGGGTCTCGACCCGCTGGGCCGGATAGGCCGGATCGACCGGAACGTACGCCGCGCCGCACTTCCAGATCGCCAGGATCGTTTCCAGCATCAGCGGCGAGCGCGGCATCCAGACGGCGATCCGGTCGTCCGGCTGCAGCGGCGCCGTGTGCAGAAGCTGCGCGGCGATCCGGTTCGCGCCTTCGACGAGCGCCCGATAGGTGCGAACCTCCGTGCCGCAGCGCACCGCGATGCGCTCTGGATGCGCGGCGGCGACGGCCTCGATCAGTTCGGGCAGCGTCCGGTCGGACGGAACCGGCGCGCACGTGTCGTTCCAGCCGAGCAGGATGGCGTCCCGCTCGGCGGCAGTGAGAAGCGGAACATCGCGGTTCGGGCGATCTTCCGCGCCGGCCAGGCCGGTGAGCAGGGTCTCGACATGGCGCAGCAGGCGGACGATCGTGTCGCGATCGAACCGGCCGTCGTCGTACAGCACCTGCAGCGACAGGCGCTTGCCCGGCGTCACGACCAGCGTCAGCGGGTAGTTGTTCGGATCGGACACCTGGAATGCGCCGATCCGCAGGCCGGGCAGCGCATCGGCCAGCGCTTCTTCCACCGGATAGTTCTGGAAGATGAGCAGGCTGTCGAAGAGCGGCACGCCGGGCGGCAGGCCGGCGAATTTCTGGAGGTCGGCCAGCGGATAGTGCGCATAGTCCTCCTGCTGCGCGAGATCCAGCTGCAATTGCGCCAGCCACGCGGACGTCGGGCGCGCGTCGATGCGCACCCGCACCGGCAGCGTGTTGATGAACAGCCCGACCATTTCGTCCGACGCCGGCAGCGACGCGGGGCGACCGGACACGATCGTGCCGAACACGACGTCCGATTCGCCGCTGTAGCGGCTCAGCAGCTGCGCCCACGCGCCCTGCGCGAGCGTGTTCAGGGTGAGGCGGCGGGTTTGCGCGAACGCGACGAGCCGTTGCGTGTCGCGTTCGGAGAGCAGCAGCGCCTCTTCCACGTAGGCGCCCGGCGCGGCCGTGCCGTCGAGTTCGGGGCGGCCCAGCACGAGCGGCGTCGTCGCCGGGAAATCGGCGAGCTTCGTTTTCCAGAAACGTTCCGCGGCGGCGGCGTCCTGGCGCGCCAGCCAGCGCACGTAATCGGCGAAGGCGGGCGGCGCGTCCCGCTGCGGCGCGCCGTCGGCCGGCGGCGTCTGATAGGCGGCGGCCACTTCGCTCAGGAGGCGGGCGGAGCTCCACCCGTCGAGCAGGATGTGGTGATGGCTCCAATGGAAGCGCCAGGCGTGCTCGCCCACGCGGAACAGCGCGAGCCGCATCAGCGGCGCGCGGGTAAAGTCGAAGCCGCGCGCCCGGTCTTGCGCCACGTAGGCTTCCCAGCGCTGTTCGGCCTCCACGGCGGACGCCGCGCGCAGATCCTCGTCGTGCCACGGCAAGTCGATACGGCGATGCACGACCTGCACGGGGCTTTCGATGTCTTCCCAGTGAAACGCGGTGCGCAGGATGTCGTGCCGGTGCGCGACGGTCTCCCACGCGCGGCGGAACCGTTCGACGTCGAGCGCCCCGTCGATCCGGAAATTCAGGCTGCTGAAGTACGCATCCGACGCGGGTGCGTACAGGCTGTGGAACAGCATGCCCTGCTGGGTCGGTGTCAGCGGGTAGACGTCGGCGACCTCGTCCGGCCGCACCGACGCCGGCGCCTGCGGCAAGCCGGTCGCGGGCACGGTCGATGCGGACGGGACGGCATGGCCGGCGACCAGGGATTCGAGCGCCGCGATGTAGGCTTGCGCGACGCGCAGGATGGTGTCCGCGTCGTGGCAGGCCCGGCTGAATTCCCACGCCACGTGCAGGCGGTTGCCGGTCACGTACGCGTTGATGTCGAGCAGGTGCTCGCGCCGCTGGGTCGCGTGGCGGCCGTCCCCGCTCGGCTCCGCGGCCTGTTTCCAGTCGCGTGCGGCGGTGAACAGCTGGTCGGTCTGACCCAGGTAGTTGAACTGCAGGCGCGGCTGCGGAAGCGGGCCGTCGAGCCGGTCTTGCAGCAGGCCGCAGGTGATGCCCGCGTTCGGCACCGCGCGCAGTCGCGCCTTGACCGACGCGACCAGGCCGGCCGGATCGTGCGAACCGGCATCGACCGTCAGCACGACCGGGAACACCGACGTGAACCAGCCCACCGTGTGCGAGATGTCGAGGTCGTCGATCAGCTCCTCGCGCCCGTGCGCTTCGAGATCCAGCAGGACGTCGGCGCATCCGCTCCAGTCGCTGACGGCCCGCGCGAGCGCGGCCAGCAGCACGTCGTTGATCTGCGCGTCGTAGGCGCGGGGCGCGGCGCCCAGCAACGCCGTCGTCGCGGCTTCGCCGAGCTCGACCACGATCGTTTCGGCGGACGACACGGTATTGGCGTCGGCAGGCGCATCGCGATCGAGCGGCAGGCCGGGCAGCGCGGCACGCGCGAGCGCCTGCCAATGGGCGAGGTCGGCGTCGGCGGCGCCGGAGCCGGCCCAGGTCGAGATCGCCCGGGTCCAGGCGGTCCAGGTGGCGCTGCCGCCCGCGAATTCGGGCGCCTTGCCGTGGCGTAGGCGCGTATAGGCGTCGTACACGGTTTCGAGCAGCGCGCCCCATGACACGCCGTCGACCACCAGATGATGGGCGACCAGCAGCAGGCGGAGCGAACGGCCTGTGTCGACACGGAACAGGTCGGCGCGCACGACGGGGCCGTCCGCGAGATTCAGGCTCGCATGCGCTTGCGCGACGTGCTGCGCGAGCTGATCGCGCAGCACGTCGGACACGACGACGGGGACTTCCGGATCGTCGACGACTTCCTGGATCCAGCCGGACTCGCCCGCGCGAAAGCGCAGCCGCAGCGCGTCATGCCATTTGGCCGCGTGCCGCAGCGCCTGGCGTAGCAGGACCGGATCGACATCCGCCGGCACGTCGAGCAGGACCCCTTGGTTGTACTGGTTCGGGTCGTCCTGGTGCTGCGCGAAGAAACGCTTCTGGATGGGCGTCAGCGGCAGCGGGCCGGACGACGCGACGAACTCCGCCGCGCCGACCGTGCCGCGCGTCGCCACGGCGGCGAGTTCGGCCACCGTCGGATGCTGGAAGATGAGCCGGGTGGTGAGCTTCAGGCCCGCCTTCGCGGCCAGCGACACGATGCGCATGCTCAGGATCGAATCGCCGCCCAGCGCGAAGAGGTTGTCGTGGATGCCGGGCGACGGAATGCCCAGCGCCTCGCCCCAGATGCGGCACAGCAGCGTCTCGGTGGGCGTGCGCGGCGGCGTCGGCGCGTGCGCGGTGGCGGCCAGTCGCGCGCGGTCCAGCGGCGGCAGCGCCTTGCGGTCGATCTTGCCGTTGCCGCTCAGCGGCAGCGCGTCGAGCACCACGTAGATGCCGGGCACCATGTAGTCCGGCAGCGTCGCGGACAACGCGGCGGCGATCGCGGCGTCGCTCAGCGACGCGCCGTCGCGGAACGCGACATACGCGCACAGCGCGGCGCGGCCGGCCTCGTCGCGATAGTCGAGCGCGGCCGCCTGGCGGATTTCCGGAATGGCGGCCAGCGCGTTGTCGATCTCCCCGAGCTCGATGCGGTAGCCGCGGATCTTCAGCTGGTGGTCCTGGCGGCCGTGGAGCACGATCGTTCCATCGGGCAGATAGCAGCCGATGTCGCGGGTGCGGTACAGGCGGACCCCGCGCGCCGGATGGAACGGATCTTCGACGAACGCCTCCCGCGTGGCGGCCTCGTCGTTCAGATAGCCGCGGCCGACGGCGACGCCGGACACGCACAGCTCGCCGGGAATCCCGATCGGGCACAGGTTCATCTGCAGGTCGACGACGTAGAGGCGCACGTTGCGGATCGGCTTGCCGACCGGTACGTAAGGCGTGGTTGGCGCGCACGTCATGCGGTGCTGCGCGACGTCGTCGGACGCTTCGGCCGGGCCGTACGCGTTCACCAGCGGAATGTCCGGGAACACGTCGAACCACTGTTTCACCAGGGCCGGGCTGACCATCTCGCCGGTGACGAGCAGGTGCCGCAGGTGCCGCAGCAGCGCCGGCTGTTCCGATGCACGGTCGAGCACGGCGGACAGATAGGACGGCACCAGTTCGAGGATGCTGATCCGCGTGGCGTCCAGGTACGCGACGAAACGCGCGGGATCGCGAATGCAGTCGTCGTCGACGATCACGGTCTTGCCGCCGACGAGCGGCGCCGTGAAAAATTGCCAGACCGAAATATCGAAGCAATGCGGCGCGGTTTGCGCGATCACCGAATGCGCCGAGATCGAGAACTCGTCGATCTCGGCGAGCATGTGATTCAGCATGCCGGCGTGCTCGACCATCGCCCCTTTGGGCTTGCCGGTGGAGCCGGACGTGTAGATCACGTACGCGAGGCTGTCGGGCGACACGGGGCGGCCCGGATTGGTGTCGTTGTCGATCCCGGTGGCGGCGTCGAGCGACACGACCGGCGCGATCCCGGCCAGCTCCGCAGGCAGGAGCCCGTCGCTGGTGATCACGAGGGCGGCGCCGGAATCCTCGAGGATGGTGCGGATGCGCGCCACCGGATAGTCGGGGTCGATCGGAATATAGGCCGCGCCGCATTTCCAGACGGCGAGGATCGCCTCCATCAGGCGCGCCGACCGGCGCATGCAGATCGCGACCAGCGCATCCGGCCCCAGCTCGGCGGCGGCCAGCAGGCGGTGCGCGATGCGGTTGGCGCGCGCATTCAGCTCGCCCGCGCTCAGGACGTCATCGCGGTACTCGACCGCCGGCCGCTCGGGGTGCTCCGCGGCGGCCTGCTCCAGGCGATGCACCACGGTGAGCGCGGCGTCGAACGGCACGGCGGTGTCGTTGAAGGTCTCCAGCAACTGCCGGCGTTCGGCCTCGGGCAAGATCGGCACGCGGCCGAGCAGCCGGTTCGGCTCGGCCGCGAACGCGTCGAGCGTCGCGGCCACGTGGCCCAGCATCCGCTGCATCGTGTCTTCATCGAAGCGCCGCGGGTCGAACGACAGTTCCATCTTCCAGTCGTCGCGCGCCGTCACCACGAATTCGAGCGGAATGTCGGCGCGGTTGTAGAGCTGCACCTCGTCGACCGCCAGCCCGTGCGCGCCATGCGTGAGCGACGCGTCGAGCGGGTAATTCATGAACGTGATGTTGCTTTCGAACAGCGGCGTCGACGGCGGCACTTCGCTGCAGCGCTGAATGTCGGGCAACGGGGTGTGCTCGAACGGCGCACGGGCGGCCACGCGCGCCTGGATCATCTTCAGCCACGGCACCAGCGGCTGCCTCGGGTCGACCCGCACCCGCACCGGCACCGTGTTGATGAACAGGCCGAGCATGGTTTCGATCCCCGGCAGATTGGCGCCCCGCCCGGACACGACCGCGCCGAACACCACGTCGGTCTCCCCGCTGTAACGCGACAGCACGAGCGCCCAGGCCGCTTGCGCGAGGGTGTTGAGGGTGACGTGATGGCGGGCCGCGAATTGCCGCAGGCGCGCGCTCAGGTCGGCCGACAGGTCGGCCTGCACTTGCGCGAGGCCCTGGCCGAAGCGCTCGTCAGCGCCTGCGCGCGCGGCCGTGGGCAGCGGGGTCGGCGAGCGGAACCCTTCGAGATAGCGCGTCCAGTATTGCTGCGCGGCTTGCGGCTCGTGCTGCTGCAGCCACTGGATGTAGTCGCGATAGGGGCGCACCGGCGGCAGCGCCGGCGGCACGCCGCGCGCGAGCGCGCCATACACCTGGAAGATCTCCTCGATGACGAGCGACAGGCACCAGCCGTCGGCCAGGATGTGATGGTGGCTCCAGCTGAACAGGTACGCGTCGGCGGCGACGCGCGCCAGGCGACAGCGCACGAGCGGCGCGCGATCGAGCGCGAAACCCTCGGCCAGGTCGCTTTCGAGGTGCGCTTGCCACCGCGTGCGCTGCTCGTGTTCCGGCAGGTCGCGCCAGTCGTCCTGCACCCACGGCAGCGTGGCGTGCGCGTGCACGACCTGCATGGGCTTGTCGAATTCCTCCCAATGGAACGACGTGCGCATCACCGGATGCCGATCGATGAGCTGCTGCCATGCGGCATGAAACAGCGCGGTGTCGAGGCTGCCGGTGATCCGGCAACTGAGCTGGTTGAAGCTGCTTCTCGCGCCGGGCTCGTGCACGGCATGAAAGAGCATCCCCTCCTGCATCGGGGAGAGCGCGTAGATATCGGCGATGGTCGGGGATGTCACGATTTGATCCTTGAGACGAGGGCGTCCAGCGCTGCCTGGCTGATGCGCGCGGCCGGAAAATCCGACGGGCTCAGCGCGCGCGGGCCGTCGCCGCTGGCCGCGACGATCGACAGCAGACGGCTGCGGTAACACTGCGTCAGCTGCTCGATGACGCCGGGTGCGCAGGCCTCGCGGTTGTAGTGCCAGGTCAGGCGCAGGCGGCCGTCGAACACCATCCCGTCGATCTCGAACAGATGGCCGCGACGTGCGCGCGGGCTGTGCTCGGGGCTCTGGAAGTCGAGCACCGGCTTCCAGCCCGTGTCGTCGGCCAGCACGCGATCGACCTGGCCGAGATAGTTGAAGCGCACCGGCGCCGGCGGCTGCCGTTCCAGCGCGGCCGTGATGCCGGCGTCGCTGCCGAGGTAGCGGGCGATGCCGTAGCCGAGCCCGCGCATCGGCACCGCGCGCAGTTGCTCCTTGACGTGGCGCAGCGCGTCGACCGCCACGGTGGCGTCGCCGGCGTTCAGGAACACCGGATAGTGGGTGGTGAACCAGCCGATCGTGCGCGACGTATCGACGCCGTCGAACAGGTCCTCGCGGCCGTGGCCTTCGAGATCGACGACCAGCGACGCATTGCCGGTCCAGTCGCCGAATGCGAGCAGCAGGGCCGTCAGCAGGACTTCGTTGATCTGCGTGTTGAACGCACGCGGCACGTCCTGCAACAGCGCGAGCGTCTGCTGGGCGTCGAACTCGACGAGCGTCAAGCCGGCTTCGGCGCGGGTGCCGACCGGCATGTCGTCGAAGCACGCCGGCTCGCCGGCGTTCCCGTCGATCCAGTAGTCGAGCCCCAGACCGTCGAGCGCGGTCGCGCCGAGTTCGGACAGGCGCGTCGACCAGTCGCGCCACGCCGTCGTCCTGGCCGGGAGCTGCACCGCGTGGCCCGCTTCGAGCTGGCGGCACGCGGTGTACAGGTCTTCGAACAGGATGCGCCACGAGACGCCGTCGATCACCAGGTGATGCGCGACCACGAGCAGGCGCTGCGGCGCGTCGGGGCCGAACTGGAACAGGTGCGCGCGCAGCAGCGGCGGCGCCGACAGCGTGAAGTTCTCCTGCATGGCGGTGGCGGTCGCGAGCATCGCGGCCTGCCGTGCGGCAGGCGCCGCGTCCGCCAGCGACGTGACGCCGAGCGCAATGGCCAGCGGCGGCGCCGCATGCGCTTGCTGCCACGCACCGGCGACGCGCTCGAAACTCAGCCGCAGCGCGTCGTGATGCGTCGTGACGGCCGCGAGCGCGCGCTCGATCGTGTCCGGCCGCAGCGACGCGGGCACCTCGATCATCGTCGACTGGTTGTAGTGATGCGGATCGGCTACGTCCTGCGCGAAGAACCAGTGCTGGATCGGCGTCAGCGGGGCGGGGCCGACCACCGGCTCCTGCGCGATCCGGATCGACGGCGCTTCCACCGCTACCCGGGCGAGCTCGGCGATGGTCGGATGCGCGAAGAACTGGTCGGCGGTGAACTTGAGCCCGACCTGCTGGGCCAGCGACATCACCTGGATGATCAGGATCGAGTCGCCGCCCAGTTCGAAGAAGTTGTCGTGCACGCCGATCGGCTCGCGGCCCAGCACGTCGGACCAGATCCTGCCCAGGCGCGCCTCGACGTCATTGGCCGGGGCGACGTACGCGGCTTCGCTCGGCACGGGCGCCAGTTCCAGCGCGGCGAGCGCGTTGCGGTCGGGCTTGCCGTTCGGCGTCAGCGGCAGGCGCTCGAGCGTCACGATCGACGCCGGCACCATGAACTCGGGCAGACGCTCCTTCAGGTGTTCCCGCAGGCTGGCGACGCTGGCCGCAGCCGTCGCGACGCAGGCCACCAGCTGCCGGTGCTGCGGCGTGTCTTCGCGCACGAACACGATCGCATCGGCGACGCCGGCGTGCTGCCTCAGCGCCGCCTCGATCTCGCCCGTTTCGATCCGGTAGCCGCGAATTTTCACTTGCGTGTCGCGCCGCCCGGTGACTTCCAGGTTGCCGTCCGGCAGCCAGACGCCGAGGTCGCCGGTGCGATAGAGGCGCGCGCCCGCGTCGAACGGGTGATCGACGAACGCGGCGGCCGTCAGGTCGTCCCGGCCGACATAGCCGCGCGCCAGTGCGATGCCGGACACGCAGATCTCGCCCGTGCAGCCCTCGGGGGCCGGCGCCCCGTGCTCGTCGAGCAGGTACAGGTGCGTATTGCGGATCGGGCGGCCCACCGGCAGACGGGCGCCGTAGGTGACGGCCGGGTCGACCACGTAGTCCGTGATGCACACGGTTGCCTCGGTCGGGCCGTACGAGTTGTGGCACGTGCGGGTCCGGGCCAGCTCGCGCAGATCCGCCACGCGGGCGTTGTCGCCCGCGCTGATGACCCGGGTCACGGCGCCGAGCGCGGGCCAGTCGAGCGCGGCGAGATAGGCCGGCGTCGCGTTGACGGTGGTGACGCCCTGCTGCGCGAGGTAGTCGACGAAACGCGGCACGTCCCGGATCACGGCGGGCTTTGCCAGCACCAGGCGCGCGCCCGCGAGCAGCGTGACGAAGATCTCCATGATCGAGCCGTCGAAGCCCGGGGAGTAGAACTGGACGAACCGGTCGGCGGCATCGAAACCGAACGCGTCCACATGGTATTGCGCCATGTTCAGGAGCCCTGCGTGTTCGAGCACGACGCCCTTGGGCACGCCCGTGGAGCCGGACGTGTAGATGATGTACGCCGCATCGTCCGGCCGGACCTCGACCGGCGCCGATGCCGACGCGGGTGCCAGCGTGTCGAGCTGGAAGTCGAGGGCGAACATCGGGATCGCCCAGAAGTCGGCGAGCAACGGCAGGTGTTCCGAGTGCGTCAGCAGCGCCTTGACCTTCGCATCCTCGATCATGAAGCGCAGCCGCTCCCGCGGAAACTCCGGGTCGAGCGGCAGATATACCGCGCCCGCCTTGAGCGCGCCGAGCAGGCCGACGATCCAGCGCTCGGACCGGTCGGCCACCACGCCCACCACGTCGCCGCGTTCGATCGCGTATTCCGCGAGCAGGAAGCTCGCCAGCCGGGACGCCTGGTCGTCGAGTTCGGCATAGGTCAGCGACGCGTCGGCGGTCACCACCGCGACGCTGTCCGGCGCGGCCGCGACCCGTTGCGCGAACTGTTCCAGGAAGGTGCCGTCGACCGCGACGGGCGCCGCCTGCGAGCGCAGGCGCGCGCGCTCGTCGTCGTCGAGCAGCGAGACGGTGTCGAGCGGCGCATCCAGTGCGCCGAAGCCGGCCACGACGTTGCGCAGGTGCCGCGCGAGATGCCGCAGATAATGCAGCGTGAACACCGTCGGCCGGCCCGTCAGCACGATCTCGTAGCGCTCGCGATGGCGGATCTCGATCGACAGGTCGTAGTCGGCCGATGTCCAGGCTTCGTGAAGGCCGTCGAAGCGCACGCCGACGTTGGTCGCGCGCCGTTCGCCATGCAGCTTGTGCGCGAGGGCGGCGACCGGGAAATCCTGGTACGAATAGCTGCGCTGCACCGCGTCGCGCAACTGGTTCAGGTACGCGCGAACCGTCGGGCCGGGCGCGCCGGCGTCGAGCAGCGAGACGGGCTCGGCGGCGCCGCTCGCGGGTCCGGCGATCAGCGGCGGCGACGCCACGAACAGGCCGGCCGCGCCGTTGTAGCGCCCCAGCACGCGGAACAGCGCGGCCAGCAGCACGACGAACGCGCCCAGCGCGTTGCCGGCGGCGAGCTTCTCCAGCACCGGCGCCGCGTCGCCGTCGAGCGCGAACGTCAGGGTCGGCTCGGGGCCGAGCGGCAGCGCATACGCCTGCCACGCCTGCTGAAGGCGGAAGTCCTCGTCGAGGCGGCCGAGCGCGTCGGTCCAGAACGCCACGTGTTCCTGGTATTGCCCGCTCGTCGAGAGCGCGTTGAGATTCAGTTCTGACAAAGCACGATCTCCCTCGTCGCGTACAGGATTTCGGACGCGATGCCCTTGGCCCGGCAGTGCGCGACGAACTGGGTGGACTGGATGTGGCTGGGCGAGTTTTCGTCGAAGGTGTTGTCGAGCAGGTGGTTCAGCCACGGCTCCTGACCCATCGCATAGACATACGCCGCGTTGAACGCGAAATCGTCCACCAGCGCGGCGGCTTCGCCGAACTGGCAGCCGCGCGCCCGGCGCGACTGGTCGATGTCGCGCGGCAGCGCCTTCGGAAACAGCGGGCCGTAGACCCATGACGGCGGCGCGCCCTCGGTTTCCATCCCGACGAACAGCGTGTCCGGCTTGCCGGCAAGGCGGAAGACATGCTCGTAGAGGCGCGGGTCCAGGTTGCACGAATCGGCGATGCACAGCACCGAGCGCGAGCCGAAGCGGATCATGAAGCTCTGCTTGCTGTGGATCGCCAGGTCGTTGTGTTCGCCCAGGAACGGAATGGCGGTGATGGCGCCGCCGGGCAGCTTGATTTCCTGGGCATCCCGAACTTCCAGCACGTCGTCGAAGCCGAGCTTGCGCAACGCCAGTTCCATCGACGGATCTTGCGGAAAGCCGTCGAGATTGCGGCCGACCACCACGGTCTTGACTTTGTGGCGAAGCTGCAGCAGCGTCTCGAGGACGATGTGATCGTGATGGCTGTGCGTGATCAGCACGTAGTCGATCTGGTCCGGCAGGTCGGCGAACGTGTAGCGCGGCAGCGCGGTGTCGTAGCCGTAGCTGATCACCGGATCGATCAGGATGCTCACGCCGCGGCTCTGGATCAGCACGCACGCGTGGCCGTAGTAGCGGATGCGGATGTCGTCGCCGTCGAACGAACGATCCGGTTTCGGCGCCGGCGCCTCCTCGGTGAAGAACGTGCGGAACAGCGGCTCGTCCTGCTCCGCCACGCGCATCAGGTCGACGATCTTCGCGTAGCTGCCGGGCGTGTCGCGCATGCGGAACAGCGTGTCGAGCGCGCGGTCGTCGAACGCCATGTTGCAGAACACCGTGCGATCGTCGCGGAGCCGGGGCGTGCTGAGGATGAACGGCCGCGGCGTGTGCTCCTCGATCGCCGACAGCGCGATGCTCTGCGCATCGCGCGCATAGAACGGACTCGCGTACAGCAGGCTTTCGAACACCCGGAAGGACGGGTTGTGGTTCAGGTCGTAGTAGATCTCGACATAGCCCTTCAACACCTCCGGAATCTCGGGGTAGAGCGGGTCCGACGCCATCCCCGTGGCCTGTTCCAGCAGCAGCGTGGAGAACGCCTTGTAGGCCTTCGCCAGTTCCAGTTGCCGGGTCGCGCGCTGGGTGGTCTGCTCGATCAGCGCGCGGATTTCGTCGACGCGCTGGCCGCCCAGGTCGAGGAACGGGCCGCCGCGCATCGCGGGATCCTTGCAGGCCGCCGCATGCATCATCGGCGATGCCGCATAGGACTTCAGCAGCGGCAGGAACCGTTCGGCCACGTTGAGGGCGGCGGTCAACGGCGGCAGCGTGTGATACCACGCGTACCAGCTGTTGATCAGCGGTTCGAACTGGATGTTGTGTCGCAGGTAGACCTGCGTGCTCGACGAAATGGTCAACGAAGGCTCCTTAGAATGCGCTGAGTTCGACGGTGGGCTGGCGGGCGTCGGCGTGCAGCGCGCGTTGCCCCAGGGTCAGGTTCCGGATGCGAACGCCCGGATTGGCCAGCACTTCGCCGATGACGGACGTCAGCTCGTTGGCGAGGCCTTGCACCAGCGCTTCGCTGAACCGCCCCGCGTGATAGACGACGCGGATCGCGAGGCCCTCGGCGCGCGGTTCGGCCAGGAACCAGAAGTCCGTCGCGGCTTCGGTGTCCGCGCCCTGCGGGTCGTGGTCCGGCAGCTCCGCGATATGCACTTGTCCCGCATAGCGATCGACGGGGCCGTGCCGCTGGTTCTGCAGCGTCAGGCCGATGTCGAAGAGCGGATTGCGTCCCGCCACGCGTTTGACGTGCAGCTCGTCGAGCAGGCGGTCCAGCGGATACAGCGGGTGCGAGAACGCTTCGAGGGTGGTGTCCCGCACGCGGGCAAGCAGCGTGTCGAACCGGTCGTCGCCCGCGACGCGATCGCGCAGCGCCAGCACGTTCAGGTAGGGGCCGACCTGCGACTCGAGTTCGGGCAGCTCGCGGCCCGCGACCGGCGTGCCGACGACGATGTCCTCCTGGCCGGAACGGCGGTAGAACAGCGCCTTGATCGCGGACAGCAGCGCGATGAACAAGGTCGCGCCGTGGCGCTTGCCGAGCGATTCCAGCGCCGTCGTCTCGGCGGCGGGCAGCTCGAATCGCCAGGATTTCCAGCTCGGCGCGGCCGGCTGCGCGACGTCGCCCGGCAGGTCCAGCGCGCGCAGGCCGCCGCCCAGCTTGGTCAGCCAGTAGTCCTTCATGCGCGCGCCGTCCGGCCCGGCGAGCAGGCGGTTCAGCCAGCCGGCGTAGTCCTTGTACTGGATCGGGAGGGCGGGCAGCGGATCGTCGCGACGCTGGACGAATGCGTCATAGAGCGCCGACAGGTCGTCGAGCAGGACCTCCGTGGACCAGCCGTCGCTCACGATGTGATGCATCGTGCAGATGCAGACGTGACGGACTTCGGAAAGCCTGAGCAGCTTGACGCGGAACAGCGGGCCGGCGGCGAGATCCATCGGCGCGAGCCGTTCGCTTGCCTGGATCGACGCGGCCTGGGCATCGCGGTCCTCGGCCTCCTGCAGATCCACGACCTCGACCGGGAACGCGGCTTCGCCGGGCGGCAGGACTTGCTGGACCGGCTGGTTGTCTTCCAGCACGAAACGCGTGCGCAGGATCTCGTGACGCTCGCTCAACGCGCGGAACGCTCGCACGAGCGCGTCCACGTCCAGCACGCCCTCGAACAGCAGCGACGTGGGCAGCGGCCCGCCGGCTTGCGCCGCATGGAGACGATCCTGGACCCACAGCCGCGTCTGGGCCGGGGAGAGCGCGTAGCTTGCCTGCGCCGGCAGCGGCGTCACCGGCGCGTAATCGATCGGCTGCGTATCGGCGATGCGCTTCGCGAGGCTCGAGATGGTGGGGAGTGCGAACAGGCTGCGGATTTCCAGCTTTGCATGCAGATCGCGACGGATGCGCGCGACGACCTTCGTCGCCAGCAGCGAATTGCCGCCCAGCTCGAAGAAATTGGCGGTCGTGCTGATCCGAACCTTGCCGAGCACTTCCTGCCAGATCGCCGTCAACTGCGCTTCGAGCGCGTTGACGGGCGCCACATAATCCAGGCCGTCGCCGGGTTCGGGCAGTCTGGCGCGATCGAGCTTGCCGTTGGGCAGCTGCTCGAACGCGCTCACGACGACGAACGCGGCGGGCACCATGTAATCCGGCAGCCGCTGCCGCAGGTGGCCACGCACCGCGTCGACCAGTTCGGCTTCGGGGTGCGACGAGCACAGCCATGCGACCAGTCTCGCGCCGTCGTCCACGCCGCGCAGCGCCACGACGGCGGCGTCGACCAGCGGGTGCGAAGTCAGCGCGGCCTCGATTTCACCGGGTTCGATGCGCAGGCCGCGCAGCTTGATCTGGTGATCGATGCGGCCGAGGAACTCGATGTTGCCGTCGGCGCGGTAGCGCGCGAGATCGCCGGTACTGTAGAGGCGCGCGAGCGGGTCGGTGGAGAACGGATCGGCGACGAACTTCTCGGCGCTCAGTTCAGGTTCGCCGTGGTAGCCGCGCCCGACCGGCGTGCCGCCGATCAGCAGTTCTCCGGGCACACCGATCGGCGTGGGCTGCATCTGCGCATCGACGATGTAGAGGCGGGTGTTGGCGATCGGCCGGCCGATCGGGACGATGCGGTGCGGATCGTCACGGCGGCATTCCCACGCGGTCACGTCGACAGCGGCCTCGGTCGGGCCGTAGAGGTTGTACAGCTTGACGTCCAGGCGCTCGAGGCAACGCTGCTGCAGGTCGTGGGGCAACGCCTCGCCGCTGCACACGACGCGGCGCAGCGATGCGCAGTGCGCGTCGAGGTCGGGATGGTCGAGGAACGCACGCAGCATCGACGGCACGAAATGGAGCGTGGTGATGCGTTCGCGCTCGATGAGCTCGACCAGATAGTCGGTCTCGCGCTGGCCGCCGGGGCGCGCGAACACGAGGCGCGCACCGGTGACGAGCGGCCAGAAGAGTTCCCAGACCGAGACGTCGAAGCTGAACGGGGTTTTCTGCAGCACCGTATCGTCGGCGCCGAGCGCGTAGGCGTGCTGCATCCAGAGGATGCGGTTGGTGATCGCGCGATGGGTGTTGAGCGCGCCCTTGGGCCGGCCGGTCGAGCCGGACGTGTAGATCATGTAGGCGAGGTTGTCGCCGTTGAGCGCGGGCGCGGGGTTGGACGTCGCCGCGGCATCGAGGTCGAGCGAGTCGCTATCGACGACGATCACGTGTGCGTCGGTCTCGGGCAGCGCGTCGCGCAGATGCTGCTGGGTGAGGAGCCAGCGCAACTGCGCGTGGTCGATCATGTAGCGCACGCGCTCGGCGGGGTAGTCGGGGTCGACGGGGACGTAGGCGCCGCCGGCCTTGAGGATCGCGAGCAATGCGACGCTCATGTCGAGGGAGCGCTCCATCGCGACGCCGACGAGTGCATCGGGGCCGACGCCGAGGTCGATGAGGCGGTGAGCGAGGCGGTTGGCGCGCAGGTTGAGTTCGGCGTAGGTGAGCGTCTGGTCATCGAAGACGGCCGCGACAGCATCCGGCGTGCGCTCGACCTGCTGTTCGAACAGCCGATGCAGCGGTTGCGCGGCGGCGTCGCCGAAATCCGTGTCGGTGCGGTTCCACTCGACCGTCATCAGGTTCCGCTCCGCATCGCTCGTCAACGGCAGCTTGGCGATGGCGGCCGACGCATCGTCCGCGAGATGCGTCAGCAGGGTCCGGTAGATGTCGAGGAAACGCTGCACCGTGCTCGCGTCGAACAGATCGGTGTTGTAGTCGCAATCGATCAGGAGTGCCTGCCCCGCGTCGAGCACGTTGACGTTCAGGTCGAACGCGGTATGGCGAATCAGCGGCGCCACGAGGCCGACCGTCAGGCCCGGCAGTTCGGGCAGCGCCGACACGGGTTCGAGGTTGAAGACCGCCGATACCAGCGGCGCGGCGTTGAGATCGCGCTGCGCGCCGATTTCGCGGACCAGCTCGGCGAACGGATAATCCTGGTGCTCGAGCGCGTCGAGCAGGTTCTGCCGGGTGCCGGCCAGGAAGCTGGCCACGGTGGCCTGCTCCGGCAGCGTCGAGCGCAGCGGCAGCAGATGCGTGCAGTAGCCGGCGAGGCGGTCGCTGCCGGCCACGGAGCGGCCGGTCACCGGGATGCCGGTGACGATCGCTTGCTGGCCGGCGACGCGGTGCAGGAACAGGTTGAAACCGGCGAGCAGCACCATGTAGAGCGTGCAGCCGTTCTGACGGGCCGCGGTGCGCAGCGTCGCGGCCGCCGCCGCGTCGAGATGCAGCGACACGCGCCCGCCGTGAAACGTCTTCACCGCGGGCCGCGGGTAGTCCACCGGGAGATTCAGCGGGGCGGCCTGGTGCGCGCATTGCGCGAGCCAGTACTCGCGATTCGCCTTCATTTCCGGGCTGTGGCGCTGGCCGTCGAGCTGCTTCAGGTATGCGCGAAACTGCAGCGGCGCGTCGGCCGGCGCCGCACCGGCATACGCGCGGGCCAGGTCCTCGAGCAGGACCCCGAACGTCGAGCCGTCGCAGATGATGTGATGGGCCGTCATCACCAGCAGGTGACGCTCGCTGCCCACGCGCACGAGCGCGGCCCGAAAGAGCGGGCCGTTCACCAGATCGAACGGCTGGCGGCTTTCCTGCTCCCGCCATGCGTCCTGCTCCGTGTCGATCAGCGGAATGTCTAGTGTCAGCGACGGATGCACGATCTGGCCCGACCCGTCCGCCATCACCGTGGTGCGCAGCGCCTCGTGCCGGTCGACCAGGCTCTGGACGGCCGCGCGCATCGCGGCTTCGTCGAGCCGGCCGTTCAGTTCGAGCGTGGTGTTGACGTTGTACGCGAGCGACCCTTCGGGATCGATTTCCGACAGCACCCACAGCTGGCGTTGCGCTTCGCTCAGCGCGGCCACCGTGCCGTGTTTCGAGTGCGGCCGGATGAAGCCGCCCCGGCGCAGGTCGGCGACGCTGTCCTTCACCGCGCGGATGAAGCGGTCGATATCCTCGTCCGTATGCGCGGTGGACAGGAAGCAGGTGCGCCATTCCCAGATATAGATGCCCTTTTCGAGCATGTGATAGAAGAACAGGTCGAGGTTCTCGGTGAATTCGAAGCGGAACATCGAGCCGAACCACGTGACCTTGATCGGCGCCTCGGCCTCCACGAAGAACGCATTCAACGTGGCGGCGATCCGCGCGGTGCGTTCGTTGAGCGCGGCCTGCAGCGCCGGGCCTTCCTGTTCGATCTTCTCCAGCACGGCCAGCGCGGCCGCCATCGCGAGCGGATACTGGCAGAAGGTGCCGCCGAACGCGGTGCGGTCCGCGGCGGGGAACGAGTGGTCGCCGTAGGTCCACATGCCGCCGTCGATCGCATCCATGAAGCGGCTGGTGCCGGCGATCACGCCCAGCGGCAGGCCGCCGCCGATGATCTTGCCGTACGTCGCGAGATCGGCCCTGACGCCGAACATCGCTTGCGAGCCGCCCGGATGGACGCGAAAGCCGGTGATCATTTCGTCGAAGATCAGGGCGACGCCGGCCTCTTCGGTGATACGACGCAGTTCCTTCAGGAAGGCGACGGGCTGCAGCGACGGGTTGCGGCTCTGCACCGGCTCCACCATCACGGCGGCGAGCGTCGACGCCATCCCGCGAATGGCGTCGAGCGCGGCGTCGCTGCCGTAGTCGAGCAGGATCATGTTCTCGACCGAGCCGAACGGCACGCCGGGGGCGATGGTTTCCGTCACGCCGTCCGCGTTCGCCGCGGCGAGCGTGCCGTCGGCATGGCCGTGATACGAATGCGTGAACATCACGATCTTGTCGCGCCCGGTCACGGCGCGTGCGAGCCGCATCGCGGTCATGACGGCCTCGGTGCCGGTGTTCGAGAACGCCACGCGATCGAGGCCGGTCACGCGGGCAAAGCGCGCGGCGACTTCGCCGACGAGGCTGGAGCGCGCGCCCAGTTCGAGCGGGCGCTGCCATTCGCGGGTGACCTGCTGCTGGATGAAATCCGGCGTGTGGCCGAACAGATGCACGCCGAAGCCCATCGTGAAATCGATGTACTCGTTGCCGTCGATGTCCCACAGCCGCGAACCGGCCGCGCGATCGCCGACGATCGGATACAGCATCTCCTTGGTCGAAAAGCGGAAGCCGACCGTGGCGCGGCTGTCGGCCAGCACCGGGCGCGACGCCTGCACCGAGTCCTTCGATTTCCGGGTGCGCGTCGTGTAGCGCACGATCAGCGCCTCGAGATGCTCCTGCTGCGCGGCGGACAAGCCGCGCGCCCGCTGCTGGACCGGGCTGCCCCACGGCATCATCGGCTTGGGCGGCGCATTGTCGGCCGCGGCCGCGGCGGCGGCTGGCGCGGGCTTCGCCGCGGGCGCGGCGGCCGGGGCCGCGATCGCCGCCTTGGGGGCGACGCTCGCCGTGCTCGCGACGGCTTGCGCGGCGGCCGTCGCCGGCCGGACGCCGGCCTGCCCGGTCAGCGACGTGCGCAGCAGTTCCATCTGCTGGCTCATCACGTGGGACAGCAACTGATTCTGCTCCCGCAGCACGCGCTCGACCGTGGAGCCGCCTTCGGCCGCCACCCATTCCACCGGGGCGGCGGCGAGCGGCGCAAGCGCCTGCGCGGACGGCGCGACCGCGACCGCCACCGCCGCCGTGGACGGTTCCGCCACAGCCTCGGAAGCGCCCACGACCTCGGCCCCGGTCGGCGCGGCGGCCGCCGGCAGGTTGTCCGCGACATATTCGGCGAGCGCCTGCACCGTCGCCAGGTCTTCGAAGAAGCGGCGCATGGCCAGCTTCACGCCGTACTCCGCCTCGATGTGCCGGATGGCCTCGATCAGCACGATCGAGTCGGCGCCCATCTCCAGGAAGGGCAGTTCGATGTTGATGGTGGCGGGGTCGGCCTGGATCAATTCGCCGATCTTGCCGCGAAGCCATTCGAGCACCTCGCCGCTGCGATTGTGCGTCGGTGCGGTGGCGAGGGGTGATGCGCTTGTCTGAGTCATGGACGTGTCCGCTTTCTGGAACCAGGTACGGCTGCGTTGGAAGGGATAGGACGGCAATGCGATGCGTGCGGGTGCGGGTGTTTCGGTCGGGGCCCAGTCGACATCGACGCCGCGGGCATACAGGGTCGACAGCGTTTCGATCAGCGCTTGCTGCTCGACTTGCGGCCGCTGCAGGGCAAGGAACTGGATCCCGGCGTCCGGCGCACAGCACGCGCGGGCCAGGTTGACGAGCACCGGCTTGGGGCCGATTTCGACCAGCACGTTGAAACCGGCTTCGGCGAGGCGCTCGACGCTGCGCGCGAACTGCACCGGCTCCCGGCAGTGCCGGCGCCAGTACAGGTCGGTGGGCGCGTCGTCCATCACGGCGCCCGTGAGATTCGAATAGAACGGGATCGCCGGGCGCGCGACGGGCACGGCTTTCGCCGCCGCCTGGAAGCGGTCCAGCATCGGCTCGAGCAGCGGCGAGTGAAACGCGTGCGACGTATTGAGCGGCACGGACCGGATGTCCTGCGCGGCGAACGCGTCGACCAGCGTCGCGATGCGTTCGCGCTTGCCGGAGATCACGATGCTCGCCGGGCCGTTGACGGCCGCCACCGCGACCTCGTGCGGCCACGCTTCGATCGCGCGCTCGACGGTGGCGAGGTCGGTGAAAATCGCCGCCATCTCGCCGTCGCGGGGCAACGCCTGCATCAGCCGGCCGCGTTCGGCGATCAGCCGCAGGCCGTCTTCCGGCGAGAAGACGCCGGCCGTGCACGCCGCCGCGTACTCGCCGACGCTGTGGCCCATCACGGCGTCGGGCACCACGCCGAACGACGCCAGCAACGTGGTGAGCGCGTACTGCAGCGAGAACAGGGCCGGCTGGCTGTAGCCGGTCTGGTGGATGTCGTCGCCCGCGGCCGACAGCACGTCGAGCAACGGCTTGTCGAGCAGTGGATCGGCCACCGCGCGGCAGCGGTCGATGGCGTCGCGGAACACCGGATACGCGTCGTACAGGCGGCGGCCCATGCCGGCGTATTGCGAACCCTGGCCGGTGAACAGGAAGGCCATCTTCACGCGGGGCGCGGGCTGCGTCGTGCCGGCGGGTTCCTTCGCGTGGAAGGCGCGCAGCTTGTCGAGGGCGTCGTCGAGCGACGTCACCGGCCACGCGAGCCGATGCGCGAAATGCGAGCGGCCGGTCGCCGCCGAAAAGGCCACGGCCGCGATGTCGAGACCGGGTTCGGCTTCGAGCCGCCGCTGATAGCGCCCGGCAAGCTCGCGCAACGCCGCAGGGGTCTTGGCCGACAGCACCAGCGGATGCACCTTGTGTCTCGACGGTGTCACCGGCCGCGCCGGCGCGGGCGCTTCTTCGAGCACCAGGTGAGCGTTGGTGCCGCTCGCGCCGAACGCGCTGACGCCGGCTCGCCGCGGCCGTTCGCCGCGCGGCCACGCGCTCGCCTCGGCGCAGATCTCGAGGGGCAGCGCGTCCCACTGCACCAGCGGGCTCGGCTGGCGGAAATGCAGGTGGGCGGGCAGGCGGTCGTGGTTCAGCGACAGCACGACCTTGATGACGCCCGCGATGCCGGCGGCGGACTCCGTGTGGCCGATGTTGGTTTTCACCGAGCCGACGCGCAGCCGCCGACCTTCATCACGGCCATCGCCGAATACCGTCGCCAGCGCCTGCAATTCGACCGGATCGCCGAGCGGGGTGCCGGTGCCGTGCGCTTCCACGTAATCGATGGACGCGGCGGGCAGCCCGCCCAGTGCCTGGCGGATCACGGCTTCCTGCGCCCGTCCGTTCGGCGCGGTAAAGCCGCTCGACGCGCCGTCGTGGTTGACGGCCGAACCCCGCAGCACGGCCAGCACGCGATCGCCGGCGGCGAGCGCGTCGGACAGGCGCTTGAGCACCAGCGCGCCGCAGCCTTCGCTGCGCACGAAGCCGTCCGCGGACGCGTCGAAGGTCTTGCAGCGGCCGTCCGGCGCCAGCGCCCGCGTGCGCGAGACGGCGATGGAGTTGTCCGGCGACAGGATCAGGTTGACGCCACCCGCGATGGCGAGATCGCACTCGCCGCTGCGCAGGTTCTGGCTGGCGGTATGGATCGCGGTGAGCGACGACGAGCACGCGGTATCGATCGCCATGCTCGGCCCCTGCACGCCCAGTCCGTAGGAGATGCGGCCGGCCGCCGTGTTCAGCGGATTGCCGGTGAAGAAATAGCCGTCGATGCCGGCGCCGCCGCCGTTGCGAAGCTGCAGGTTCGCGTAATCGTTGGTGGTGATGCCGACGAACACGCCGGTCCGGCTACCCTTGAGACTGTCGACCGGAATGCCGGCGTGTTCCAGCGCTTCGTGACTGACTTCGAGCAACAGGCGCTGCTGCGGATCCATCGCGTTCGCTTCGCGCGGCGTGATGCGGAAAAACGCCGGATCGAACTGGTCGACGTCGTCGAGAAAACCGCCGAAGCGGCAATACATGCGCCCCGGCGCTTCCGGATCGGGATCGTAGTACGCGTCGACATCCCAGCGCTCGCGCGGCACTCCGGAGATCGCATCCACCCCGTCGTTCAGCAAGTTCCAGTAGGCGTCGAGATTCTGCGCGGCGCCCGGAAACCGGCAGCTCATGCCGACGATCGCGATCGGCTCCGGCGTGCCGGCCTCGCGGGCCTCGATGGCCGGCGCGATCGGTCGCGGCTGCTGCTGCGGCACGGCCTGCGTCTGCGCCGGTGCCGCATGCGCGTCCGCCGCCGTGCCGGACGCCTGCTCCGCGAGGAAATCCGCGAGGGCGTTGACCGTCGGATGATCGAACAACAGCGCGACCGACAACGGAATGCCCAGCGCGGTTTCGAGCTGCGTGCGCACGTCCAGCGCCATCAGCGAATCCATGCCCATCTCGAAGAAGCCGAGATCGCGATCCAGCGTCCCCGCGTCGTAGCCGAGCACCTGGGCCACCGCGCGATCGATGCTGTCCGCCAGCAGGCGCTTGCGCTCGCGCGGCGACGCGTCGCTCAACGCCGGCATCGCCGTCGCGCCGGGCGCGCTTTTGGCCACTCGCACGCGGTCGAGGAACGGCCTGGGTCCGCGCGCCTCGTAGGAGCCCTGGAACAGCGCCAGGTCGATATCGACGACCGCGACCTGGGGCACGTCGGGGAGGCGATTCAGCACGTCGAGCGCGCGATCCGCCGCCAGCGACCGGATGCCGACCCGCCGCAGCAGCGCTTCCGCCTCGGGGAACGTCATGCCGCCATCCGCCCACGGCCCCCAGTTCACGCTCAGCGCCGGCAGGCCCTGGCCGCGGCGATGATGCGCGAGCGCGTCGAGGAAGCGGTTCGCGGCGCTGTAGTGCGCCTGCTCGCGCGAACCCCACGCGGACGCGATCGACGAAAACAGGATGAAGAAATCGAGCGGGAAGTGCCCGCTGTGCTGATGGAGCAGCCACGCGCCGGCGACCTTCGGTTGCAGCACCGCGTCCAGCTCCTCGCGCCCGACCTGCATGATCGGCTTGTAGCCGACGATGCCGGCCGCGTGCACGATGCCCCGCAGCGGCACGCCGTCGCGCCGGAGCGCGGCGAAGAAATCGGCGACCGCCGCGGGGTCGGCGATATCGACGCGCTCGCAGCGCAGCGATACGTTCCGCTCGCGCAGCTCGGCGATTGCCCACCGGCTCTCGTCGCTCGCGGCCCCTTGCCGGCCAACCAGGATCAGCGTGCGTGCGCCGCGCGCCGCCAGCCACCGGGCGGTGTGCAGCCCGAGCGCGCCGAACCCGCCGGTGATCAGGTAGGCCGCGTCCGGGTCGACCGGCAGCGCGGCGGTTTCGGCTGGCGCGAGCGGGCTCAGGCGCGCGGCATGGCGCGCGCCGTGCCGCAATGCCACCTGTTCCTCGCGGCTCTCGCCGAGTAGTTCCTGGAGCAGCGCCTGCGTCTCGTCTTCCGGCGCGGCCGGGTCGAGATCGATCGCGGTGCCGAACCATTCCGGATGCTCGATCATCGCCCCGCGTGCCAGGCCCGACAGCGCAGCCTGCGCGAGCCCGGATACCTGCGGCGCTGCGCCGGCTTCCACCGCGTCGCGAGTGACCACCGAGATCCTGGGCCGGGTCGATGGCGTCCACTCGCGCTCGCCGCCGACCAGTGCATGCACGAGATGCAGCAGCGCCGTGGACATGCGCGTCTCGCCGACGGCCTCGTCCAGCGCCCACAGAAAGACGATGCGCTGGCCGGGGGCGGCGGTCTCGTTCAGCAGGCGGACGAAGTCGTCCGGCCGTTCGGGCGCGACCTGCCAGCCCGCTTCCACGTCGGCGACATAGTCGAGGCCGGGGCGCACCAGCGAGCAGGCTGCGCCGCGCGCGCGCAGCAGCGCCGCAAGTCGCTCGCCGGCACCGCTCGCGTCCGCGAAGATCAGCCACGGCGACGCGTCGGCGGCGACCGGTGCCGCCGGCAACGCGGCCTGCGGCTCCCACACCACGTGATAGAGCGGGCTTTCGTTCGACGCGGTGGTTTCGGCGGAGGCGAATGCCGTCCTGAGCAGGTCCGGCAGCGCGTTCAGCATGTCCTCGGGGTACTTGCCGGACGACTTGAGGTGCCGCACCGCGGCGTCGATGCTGCCCGCATCCATGCCGACGACGGGCGACGGGATCTTCTCCAGGCTGAAGCGCTGCCGCTCGAACGGGTAGTTCGGCAGGGTCGTGGCGGGCTGGGCGGGCGCCGGGAACAGCGCGCGCCAGTCGAACTGCGCGCCCTGCACGTACAGCGCCGCGAGTGCGTGTTCCAGTGCATCGCCCGCGCAGGGCGGCGGCAGCCAGCCGTCGGCGAGCCCTTCCGGCGGGTGCGGCGCGTCGGCTTGATCCGATGCGCGGGCCAGTTGCAACCAGTACGACGGGTGGGTCACCTCGTCGGTCACTTCGGCGCCGAGACAGCCGGAAATCAGGCGGACCGACGGCCGTGCGAGCGAGATGTCCTGAAGCACGGCGCGCAACGCTTCGGCATCCGAACGGGCGGCCACGACGCGCAGCGCGTCGGCGGCGCTCAAGACGCCCGCCACGCAGGCCGCGACATATTCGCCGATACCGTGGCCCGACACGACGGCTGGGCGGATGCCCCATTCCTTCCACAGTTCGGCCCACGCGAACTGGATCGCGAAGCGGCCCGCGTCGGTATCGACTGCTTCCAGCGGCACCGCGCAACGCGCGAACGCATCGCGGAACAGCGGTTCCGACGCGTGGAGCGCGCGCGCGGCGCCGGTGTCCGGCGCGCCGAACATGAAGCCCACGCGCAATGCCTTGCCCGTGCGCGCCGCTGCCGCCGACATTTCCCTCACACCCGCTACATAGGCCGCGCGAAACGGATAGTGACTTCGTCCGGTGGCGGCGGCGCGGCAGATGGCGGCCAGCTCCTGCGGCGTCGCGCCGGCGATCGCGCGCTCGTAGCGCTGCGCGAGCGCCGCCAGCGCCGCTTCGGATCGTGCCGACAGCAGCAGCAGCGCGCGCTGCGCGGCGTGCGCCGGCGCGACGGGCGGTTCCTCGACGATCGCGTGGGCATTGGTGCCGCTGAATCCGAACGCGCTCACCCCGGCGATGCGCTTGCGTTCCCCGCGCTGCCACGCGACCGGATCGGCGGCGACGCGGATCGGGATGTCCTGCCACGGCGTATGCGGATTGGGTCGGGTGAAATGCAGGTGCGGCGGAATCCGGTCGTGCTCGAACGACAGCAGGACCTTGATCAGGCCGGCGATGCCGGAAGCCGACTCCAGATGCCCGATATTGGTCTTGACCGAACCGATCACGAGCGGCTCGTCCGCCGCGCGCCCGGGGCCGTAGACGCCGGCCAGCGCTTCGACCTCGATCGGGTCGCCGAGGGACGTCCCGGTACCGTGGGCCTCGACATAGGAGACGTCGCCGGGCGCGAGGCCGGCCTGGTTCAGTGCGCGGCGGATCACCCGTTCCTGCGAATCGCGGCTCGGCACGGTCAGCCCGCCGCCCGCGCCGCCCTGGTCGACCGCCGTGCCGCGCACGATGCCGAGCACCCGGTCGCCGTCGGCGAGCGCGTCGGCGAGGCGCTTGAGCACCACCATGCCGCACCCTTCGCCGCGCACGTAGCCGTCCGCCGCCGCGTCGAAGGTCTTGCAGCGTCCGTCCGGCGACAGCATGCGCGCCTGCGAGAAACTGACCATGACCTCGGGCGACAGCATCAGGTTGACGCCGCCCGCGAGTGCCATGCCGGTTTCGCGTGAGCGCAGGCTTTCGCAGGCCAGGTGCAGGCACACCAGCGACGACGAGCAGGCGGTGTCGATCGCCATGCTCGGGCCGGTGAGGCCCAGCACGAACGACAGCCGGCCCGCGGCCATGTTCAGCGCGCTGCCCGTGCCCGCGTAGCTGCTCGACGGCATCGACGCATTGGACACCTGGATCGCGTGGTCGAAGCAGGTGATGCCGACGTACACGCCCGTGGCGGACTGCCGGAAGCGCTCGGGCGCGAGATGGGCGTTCTCGAGCGCCTCCCACGCCACTTCGAGCAGGAGCCGTTGTTGCGGATCGAGGTAGGTCGCTTCGCGCGGCGCGATCCCGAAGAACGCCGCGTCGAATTGATCCACGCGTTCGAGAAAGGCGCCGTGGCGGGTCGCCATCTTGCCGGGCGCGGACGGATCGGGGTCGTAGTAGCGATCGATGTCCCAGCGTTCGCCCGGCACTTCGGTGACGGCATCGCGCGCGCCGTCGAGCAGTTGCCAGAACGCGTCCGGCGTATCGCTGCGGCCGGGGAAGCGGCAAGCCATGCCGATGACGGCGATCGGCTCGTTGCGGTCCGAACGCAGCGCCGCGATTTCCGCGCGCCGCAGGCGCAATTCGTCGAGCGCGGCTTTCAGTGCATGCGTGGCCTTGGCGTTCATTGGGCGCCGATCTCCTGGGCGATCAGTTCGGAAAGGTCGTCCTCGTCGAGGTCGTCGGATGCTTCGTCGACGGCCGGCGCGGGGAGCGACGGCGACAGTTCGTTGAGCACGTACCGGGCGAGCGCCCGCAGGTTCGGATAGGAAAAGAACAGCGTCGCGCGAAACGGCCGGCCGAACACCTTGGTGAGGCGATCGGTCAGTTCGAGCGCGACCAGCGAATCCAGGCCGAGATCGAGCAGCGATTGCTCGGGCGCGATGGCGTCGGGGCCGGACAGACGCAAGGTCTCGGCGAGCATCGCCGCGAGCGTGTCGGTGACGAGCTCGACCCGCTCGCGCGGCGCGCACGCATGCAGCTGGCGCAGCAACGCCGTGTCCTGCTGCACGGGCTGCGCGGCCGGTTGCGCCAGCTCGGAAAACAGCGCGGACCCGGCAGCCGGCGCATCGACCCGGAACAGGGTCGGCCAGTCGATTTGCGCGACCCCGGACTGGGCGACGCCGGACGCCATCAGCCGTTCCAGCGTCGCGATGGCCAGTTCGGGCGGCAGCGTGCCGACGCCGAGCGCGCCGAGTTGTTCGTGCGCGCGCCGTCCGTAGTCGGTGGCGGCATGGCCGATCTCGGCCCACGGCCCCCAATTGACGCTGAGCCCCGGTTGCCCCTGCGCGCGCCGATGCTGGGCGAGCGCGTCGAGGAAGCTGTTCGCCGCCGCGTAGTTGCCCTGGCCCGGCATGGTGATCAGCGCGGCCATCGACGAGAACAGCACGAAATGGTCGAGCGGCAAGCCGGCCGTCAGCTCGTGCAGATACCAGGCGCCGTCGGCCTTGCCGCTGCCGGCGCGATGGAAGGCGTCGTCGTCCTGGCGCGTCAGCAGCGCATCGTCGAGCGCGCCGGCGAGGTGAAAGACCCCTTTGAGCGGCGGCATCGATTGCGCGATTTCACCGAGCGCCTGCTCGACGTCCTCGCGACGCGACAGGTCGGCGCGAATGAACCGCGCGTCGAGCGTGCGCAGGATTTTCTCGTGCGCGGCGGAAGGCTCGCCGCGCCCCAGCAGCACGATTTTCCCGGCGCCGTGGTCGGCGAGCCAGGACGCGAGCCGCAAGCCGAGCCCGCCGAGCCCGCCGGTCACGAGATACGTTGCGTCATCGTGGAACCGGATCGGCCGGTGGCTGACGAATTCGCGATTGTCGCGGGCGATGCGCGCGACGTAGCGCTGGTCGCGGCGAAACGCGATCATGTCTTCCCGGCCGCCCGTCTGTACCGCTTGCACGATGTGCGCCGCCGACGGCTGCGCGGGATCGAGGTCGACGAGCCCGCCCCACAGCGCCGCATGCTCGACCGCGATCGCGCGGCCCAATCCCCACAGGGGCGCCTGCGCGACGGCGATCGATTCGCCCTCCAGAACATTCATCGCGCCCGACGTCACCAGCCACAGACGCGCCTGCCGGGCCGACGGCGCGCGTGACGCAAGCGCCCTCACCAAGTGCAGCACGCTCGTGCTGGCACGCCGTCTCGCCGCGATGTCGGCGGGCGCGAGATCGAGACTCCACAGGTGGATGACGCCCTTCAGCGGGCGGTCGGGCGCGGGCAGTTCCGGCGTCGCGTCGGCGAAGCGCAGCGTGCACGTATCGCCCGCGCTTTCCAGCAGCGCCGACAGTTGCGCGCCCACGCCGCCACGGTCCGCGAGAATCAGCCACTCGCCGTGCGCCGAACCGCCGGTGGCCGCGTCGACGTTCGACGGTCTCCAGACGCGTTGATAAAGCAGCGCGGCGAAGTCGTGCCGCTCGGCGGCGCGCCCCGCGCGCACCTGCTGCAACCGCAGCGCATCGATCTCGATCAGCAGTCGCCCGGCGAGGTCATGGACGCGGATGTCGCCCTCCAGCGCGCCGTGCCCGACCGGCTTGCGCAGCGTGGCGTGACTCCATGCGTCGGCCGACGACGGCGGCTGATGAATCCGCACCGCACCGATCGAGCTGGGCAGGTACAGGTCGCCGGCCTCCAGCGCGTCCGGGTCGATGGCGGCGGCGAGCACGCGGCTGCACGCGTCGAGAAAGGCGGGATGGATCTGATAGGGCGACGACGCCAGCGCGTCAGCCGGCAGGCTGATTTTCCCCAGCGCCTCGCCGGTCGTGCGCCAGATCTGCCGGATCGCGTCGAACACGCCGTCGATCTGCACGCCGTGCTGCCGGATTTCGCCGTTGAAGTCCGCGCCCGACGTCGTTTCCGGGCAGCGCGCCTGCACCTCGGCGGCATCGAATCGCGTCGGCGCGGCGGATGGCCTGGGGGCGCACATCTCCCGCAGTCGGCGCAACTGCGGAAGATTGCCGAGGATCCGCTCGACCGGCGGACCGAAATCGAGCAGGCAGGCCACCTCATCCACGCCGATCGACGCGAGATCCCGCACCAGGTCGACGCAGGTTTCCGGCGTGCCGATGAGCCCGCGCGATTGCGCGAAGCGTTCATAGAGAAACTCGACGAACTCGTCCAGTTCGCGCGCGCCCATCGCGCGCACGTCGACCGACTGGCCGCGACTCTGCGCCAGCCCGTTCAACAGCCCGATATTGCCGCGGATGTAGTTGCAGAACGGCACGCGCGCCTGTTCGCGCGCCTGCGCCGCATCGTCGCCGACGAACGTGTGCAGCATCACGGACACGGTGCCGGCCGCCGGATCGAAGCCGTGCTTCGCGCGCGCGTCGCGGTAGAGGGCGATCTTGTGCGCGAGCTGGTCGCGATCCTGGTCGAGCACGTGGGTCAGCAGGTTGGCGCCGGTTTCGCCGGCGCGCACGAACGTCTGCGGATTGCTCGCGGCGGTCACCCACACGGGCAGCTCCGGCTGCACCGGCGTCGGATAGATGCGCAACTGCATCGGCTTGCCGACGCCGTTCGTCGCATCCAGCAGGCCGCCGCGCCACAGATGCTGGACCGTGCGCATCGTCGCCAGCATGTCGTCCTGCCGGCTCGCATATTTGTCCGGGGCGAACACGAAGTCGTCCGGATTCCATCCGGACGCGAACGACACGCCCACGCGGCCGTTCGACAGGTTGTCCACCATCGACCATTCTTCCGCGATCCGGATCGGGTTGTGCAGCGCCGCGACCACGCTGCCCGCGACCAGCTTCACGCGTTGGGTGGCCGCCGCGAGCGCGGCGTGCAGGACGGCGGGATTCGGGTACAGCGAGCCGAATTCGGTGAAATGGCGCTCCGGCACCCAGACGCTGGAAAACCCGT
This sequence comes from Burkholderia sp. AU6039, assembly GCF_002223365.1. Classification (NCBI taxonomy): domain Bacteria; kingdom Pseudomonadati; phylum Pseudomonadota; class Betaproteobacteria; order Burkholderiales; family Burkholderiaceae; genus Burkholderia; species Burkholderia sp. AU6039. Next base: position 533,770 of record NZ_NKFK01000007.1, on the reverse strand, counting down.
TCGCATCGGCGAAGCGCGCGCTTTCCATCACGAGCTGGTACTTGTTGCCGGACAGCGCCTCTTCACTGCTGGCGAAGAACATCAGGCCGAATTTCATGCGTGGCTCCGATCCGATTCGTGAATTTCGGCACTCGCGCACATCTGCCACGTCGCGGCGGCGCGGGTGTCGTCGATCCGGTGATAGACGGCAAACGAAAACGGTCCCCAGGACCGGCGGCTCAGCACGGTCTGCACGGTGCGCGATGCATGCGGATGCAGCGGCAACGGCGCATGCAGCGCGAGGTCCTTCAACGTCGTATGGCCGGCAGCGCCGATTTCCGACGTGGCCGACAGCGCCATTTCCACGAACGCGGAATAGGGCAGGACGGGCGAGCCCTTGACGCGATGACCGTCGAGAAAGGTGGTGGCCGGCGCATCGAGACGCGATTGCCAGATCCACGTGGCCGGCGCATGCGCGTGCTGCTCCATGAGGCGGCCGAGCAACGGATGCCGCGGCGCACGTGGCGTGATCCAGAAGCCGCGACGCTCGAACGGGTAGGTCGGCAGCGCGAGCCGGCGGTGCGGTGCGCCCCGCTCCACGGCATCCCAGTCGATCGACGCGCCGCGTACGTACAGCGCGGCGAGCGTGTGCAGGATCGCGTCCCACGCGGCCGTGTGCGTGCCGATGTCGATCACGACGCGGTTTTCCGCCGCACCGCCGTCCGGCGTCTGCGGCACGTCCGCCCACGAGGCTGCGGCGCGATGCCCGTCGCCGGTGCTGCTGACGGCATTCGGCGTGATGCCGAACGACATCCACAGTTGCGCGAGCGCGCGCTGGAATGCCGTGAACCCGGCTTCGGCGAGGGCGAGCCCGGGCGTCTCGGATTGCCGCTGCATCAGCGCGTCGAAAGCGGGGCAGTCCGAGCGCAATTGCCGAACCGCGTCGGCGCTGCCGCCGTCGTCGGCGCAAAAGTGGAATGTCACCGCAGGCGGTGTTTCCGCAGGCTCGCCGGCCGAAACGGCGTCAAGTTGCGAACGCAACGAATCGAGACTCGATGCGACGATGGCCGCGCGCCGCGTGAAGTGGGTGCGCCCGGTATTGGTCGTGAATGCGACATCCCGAACACTGGCCTCGGGATGGGTGTCGAGATAGGCCGCATAGGATGCAGCCAGCGCGTGCAACGCTTCCGGCGTGCGCGCGGAGAGCGTCACGACGCGCGCCGCGGGCGCTGCCGGGTCGGCTTCGATCTCCGCGGGCCGGGGCGCTTCGGACAGGATCAGGTGCGCGTTGGTGCCGCCGAAGCCGAACGAACTGACGCCGGCCACGCGCGGCCCGTGTTCCGCATGCCACGGCGTGACCTGCTGCGGCATGCGGAAGGGCGTGCCGTCGAGCGCGATTTGCGGATTGATCGACCGGAAATGGAGGTTCGGCGGAATGGCGCGATGGTGTAGCGCAAGGGCGGTCTTGATCAGGCTGGCGATGCCTGCCGCCGATTCCAGGTGGCCGATGTTGGTCTTGACCGAGCCGATCCAGCAGTGCTCGTCCGGCCGGCGGGAGTCGTTCAGCACGGCCGCCAGCGCGTTCAATTCGATCGGGTCGCCGAGCGGCGTGCCCGTCCCGTGCGCCTCGACGAAGCCGATGTCCTGCGCGCGTACGCCGGCATCGCGCAGCGCACTGTGAATCACGGCCTGCTGCGCCGGGCCGTTGGGCGCGGTCAGGCCATGGCTGCGTCCATCCTGGTTCACCGCGGAGCCGCGGATCACGGCGAACACGGTGTCGCCGTTCGCGAGCGCATCGTCGAGCCGCTTGAGCAGCACCATGCCCACGCCTTCGCCGCGCACATAGCCGTTCGCTGCCGCATCGAACGCCTTGCATCGACCATCCGGCGACAGCATGCCAGCTTGCGTGAAAGAGGCGCTCAATTGCGGCGCCAGAATCAGGTTGACCCCGCCGGCCAGCGCCGCATCGGACTCGCCGCGCTGCAGTGCGCGGCACGCCTGATGCACGGCGACGAGCGACGACGAACACGCGGTATCGACCGCCCAGCTCGGGCCACGCAAATCGAGCGCGTAGGAAATGCGGTTGGCGGCGACGCTGAGCGCGTTGCCCGTCGCGACGTAAGGGCCGACGTCCGCGACTTCGTCCTGCGCCAGCCGGATGTAGTCCGAATTGCTGATGCCGACGATGACCGCGGTGCGGCCGCCGGCGAGACTGCCGGGTGCGATCCCCGCATGCTCGAGCGTCTCCCAGGCCACCTCCAGCAGCAGACGCTGTTGCGGATCCATCGATTCGGCTTCGCGGGCGCTGATGCCGAAGAAAGCCGCATCGAACTGATCGACCTGTTCCAGCAGTCCGGCGGGCGGAAGGTCGGCGCCGCGCTGCGTCGACGCGCCGACCGCGTCCCGGCCCTCCAGCAGCAGCTGCCAGAATGCGTCGGGATTGCCGGCGCCGGGGAAACGGCATCCCATGCCGACGATCGCGATATCCGCGCGTGCTGCGGCCGAGCCGGGCGCCGGGTCCGGCGTGGCATGCCCGGTGCCGCTCAAATGGCGCGCCAGCAGGGAAATACTCGGAAAGTCGTAGACGACGGTCGGGGAAACCGGCCGCCCGAGCCAGTCCTGCAACTCGCCCGAGAGCTGGATGGCGTCCTTCGAATCGAGCCCGTGGATGCTGAACGGTGCGTCGGGGTCGATCTTGCCGACGTCGATTCCCGACAGACGCGAGACACGCTCGACGCACCACTGCACCAGCGCTTGCGTGTCGCGTGGCGTGGCCGTTTGCGGGGCGGCCGGCGGCGCGGAGAACGCACGGCGCCACTCGCCCGCGATCGCGAGCCCCTGTTCATCGATGAATGCCTGCCGGATCCGGCTCCGCTGGATTTTTCCGCTGGACGTGCGCAGGATCGTGGCGGGCTTCAACAGCACAGCCGCATACAGGTCGACGTCATGCACTTCGGCGAGCGTGCGCCGGATCTCCGCGGCGACGGCTTCCGCGTTCAGCGTGTTGAGCGCTTCACGGCGCACTTCACAGGTGACGACGATCCGCTCCACGTTGTCGACGTTGATCGAGAAGGCCGCCGATGCATTCGGCGCCAGCGCGGGGTGGCTTCCCTCCGCGGTTTGTTCGAGATCCTGCGGGTAGTGATTGCGGCCGGCCACGATGATGAGGTCTTTCAAACGGCCGGTGACGAACAGGTCCTCGCCATCGACGAAGCCGAGATCGCCCGTGCGCAGGTACCGTGCGTCATCGCCATCCAGCTTCGCGCGAAAGGTGCGTTCCGTTTCCTCGATACGGTTCCAGTAGCCGACGCCGACGCTCGGGCCGGTCAGCCAGATTTCGCCGATCCGGCCGGGCGCGCAGCGCTCACCGGTATCCGGATTCACGATCCGCAGGCGGTGCTCCGCCCAGGGCCGGCCGCATGAGACCAGCGCGTGGCGCTTGCCGGAGTCGCTTCTCGTCGCCACGCCTTGCGCGAGGCCGTCGGCGTCGTAGTCCGCCACGCGCGGCAGCGAGCGTGCGGGCTGACCGGAGATGAACAAGGTCGCCTCGGCCATCCCGTAGACCGGGCGCATGGTGTGCGCGTGGAAGCCGCATGCGGCGAAGGCGTGCGAAAAACGCGCCACCGACTCCGCGCGCACCGGTTCCGCGCCGTTGAACGCGACACGCCAGCTGCTCAGATCGAGCTGCGCGCGCGCGTCATCGGAGACTTTGCGCGCGCACAGGTCATACGCGAAATCCGGCGCGGCGCAATGCGTGCCGCGATACTTCGTGATGGCCTGCAGCCAGCGGAGGGGCTTCTGCACGAACGCCGCGGGCGCCATCAGCACCGACAGCACGCCGAGATAGATCGGCAGCAGCACCTTCCCGAAGAACCCCATGTCGTGAAACACCGGGAGCCAGCTGACGAACACCGTCGACGCATCGGCATCGCTCGCCTCGGCGATGACCGCCATGTTGCTCAGGATGTTCGCATGACTGATCATCACGCCTTTCGGCGTACCGGTGGAGCCTGACGTGTATTGCAGAAGCGCCAGCGTCTGAGGCGTGATGTCCGGTGCGCGCCAGTGTTCGGCCGGCGCGTCGAAGCGCTGGTCCGTCGCGAGGATCTTCAGTTCCAGCGTGTCGGAGTAACCGTCCGCGTGATGCGCGATGCCGTCGAGCGTGGCTGCATCGGTCAGCGCGACGACCGGCCCGGCGTCGGCGACGATCGCCTTGAGACGATCGGCGGGGCGATGCCTGCGCGGTGGATACGCAGGTACGCCGATCAGGCCGGCGTACAGGCACCCCACCCATGCGCAGATGAATTCCAGCCCGGGCGGATAAACCAGCAGGACGCGATCACCCGGTTGCGCGATGTCCTGCAGCCTGGCGGCGATGCCGCGCGCCCGCTTGTCGAGGTCGCCGAACGTGAGCCGGGTCAGTTCCGCTTCGCCGTTCTCGAGAAAAATGAATGCGGTTTTTTCCGGTTCGACCTTGCCGCGAAACAACAGAATTTCTGTAACAGTCCTGAATTTTGTATCGGGAAGCATGCTCAACCTTCGTTGTCTTCTAAACGTTGAATATCTCAGGACCGGTCGTGGCGATCCCGCCAAGCGTGCTTCGTTGGACGGTATTGAAATTAGAGCATCGCTCTAATCCGACGTCTGCCCCGTAATCCAAGGACACGGCGTTTCGCGCACCGGATCAATACGGCTTGTTATTGAGGTGCGCGCTCGCGCTTGCTAACGATCGGCGCTTCCTGCGAGGTCGGGCGCGTACGGGTCCAGCAGTGACACGACAACCTTGCGCTCGCCTTCGAACGGGTTGCGGCCATGCGCGAAGCGCATGTTGTCGACCAGCAGGACGTCGCCTCGCTGCCATGGGAACGTGATCGCGCATGCGCGGAACGCGGTGCGGATCTGCTCGAGGTCGGCGAGATCGAATGGACTCCCGTCGCCATGGCTGGCATTGCGCGGAATGCGATCCTCGCCGAACAGGCTGACGATCGAACGGGCGAGCGAGGCTTCCAGGTTCGACAGATGGAACAGATGGGCCTGATTGAAGAACACGCGGTCGCCGGTGACCGGATGGTAGGCCACGCCCTGGTTGACCTGGGCGGTGCGCAACGTGTCGTCGTCGAGCCATTCGTGCTCGATGCCGTTGTCCGCGCAGAAGGCGGCAACCTGGCTGCGGTCGCGGGTCTGGAACACGGTTTCCCACGGAATGTCGACGTGCCGCCGGTAGTGCCTGACATAGCGGACCTGTTTCGCCTCGAAGTGATCCAGGAGGCGCGGCCCGATCCGGCGGCTCACCTCCCGCATGTCGGCAATCGGCGTTTCGCCGCCGGTCGCGGCCGGCGTCAGGCAACAGAATGCGACTCTCAGCGGCCAGCTTCGTTGATAGGCGTTTTCGCAATGAAGGGCGATCGTCTCGCTCGGCGGATACTCGGTCGCGGTGAAGATGCCGTTGCCGATCGAGGTGCGCGGCGTGGAACGATAGACGTAGTCGGACTGATGGGCCGACATCGCGTGAGCAAACGCTTCGAAGCCGCCCACGGATGAAACGTCGAAGCCGCGAAACAGCAGTGCGCCATGTTCCACCAGCCGGGATTCGAGTGCCACCCGGTTGTCGTTCACCGCCTGCGCGAGATCACGCCCGTTCGACACGGGTTCCAGCAGCCACGGCGAGCTACCCTCGGCAAGCAGCTTGCGTTCCGTCATGCCCAGCATCGTCAATAGTCCTTTCCTGTTCGTGGATCACGGCGAAACCGAACGGGTCGGCCTGCGTGGTCGCGCCGCGATGCGGCTATGCACGGCAGGCCGTTTCCACGGCATGCTCGAAGCGATTGAGGATTTCGTGGATATCCGCTTCCGAAACGATCAGCGGCGGCAGGAACCGGAGCACCGCGCCGTTGCGGCCGCCGGTTTCGACGATGAGCCCGTTTTGCAGGCAGTTCCGCTTGATGGCTTTTGCCCGTTCCGTGTGGGGCGGGCCGGTTCGTCCATGGGTGCCGGGCACGACGACTTCAGCGCCGATCATCAGGCCGCGGCCGCGAATCTGGCCGAGGCACGGAAAGCGTTCGGCAAGCCCCTCGAGGCCGGCAACGAGCAGCTTGCCGACTCTGTCCGCGTGCGCCGACAGATTCTCCCGTTCGACGATGCGCATGGTCGACAAGCCGGCCACCATCGCAATCTGGTTGCCTCGAAAGGTACCGGCATGCGCGCCGGGCGGCCAGGTGTCCAGGCGCTCGTCATAGACCACCACCGATAACGGATAGCCGCCGCCGAACGCCTTCGACAGCACCAGGACGTCCGGCCGGATGCCGGAATGTTCGACAGCGAACAGCGCGCCGGTTCGACCGAGTCCGGTCTGCACTTCATCGACGATCAACGGGATTTCATGCCGCAGCGTCAGCTCACGCAACTCGATCAGCCAGGTGTCGGGGGCGGGGATGCAGCCCCCTTCGCCTTGCACGACTTCGACGATGATGGCCGCCGGTTTGGTGATCCCGCTCTCGGGATCGGACAGGACGGTCCGGATGTAGTTGATGCTGAGTTGATCGGTCGCCGAGCCGTCGGTGCCGAACGGGCAGCGAAAGGCATAGGGATAGGGCAGGAAATGAACGTCGCGTCCGTTGCCGCCGGCCGATTTCGGTGTGAGGTTTCCCGACACGGCGAGTGCGCCGGCCGTCATGCCGTGGTAGGCGCCGTGGAACGCCATGATCGTCGGGCGGCCCGTATAGTGCCGGGTCAGCTTGATCGCCGCTTCGACGCCGTCTGCCCCACTCGGGCTACAAAACTGGATCTTGCCGGATTCGGCGATCTTCCCGGGCAGGAGCGAGAAAAGCTGCTCGACGAACGCATGCTTGGCCGGCGTCGCCAGGTCGAGTGCCTGTTGCATCTGATCGGACGACAGAAACCGCATCACGGCTTCATTGACTTCCGGGTGATTGTGTCCGAGCGCGAGCGTGCCCGCATTCGACAGGCAGTCGATGTATTCCTGCCCGTCGGCGTCGCGTACGCGCATGCCCTTGGCATGGGTAAACAGCCGCGGGAAAGAGGTTGCGTAGGTTCGCGCGTTCGATTCGACCTGCTTAAGATACTCGAGTTTTTCCATGCGCGAAGATCCGGCTTGCGAGGCGGATTGATGGACACTGGCGCACGAGAATCGCTTCATCCCGGCCAATGGTGTTAACGGTACGACCGGATTGGAGCATGGTCGCCGTGTCCCGTCTGTCACGTAAAAATGGGACATCGGCCAGGCGACGTCACCCCGTCATGCCATTGCCTTCCGATCGTCGAAGCGGGGCTTCCAGGTGCGACGTCAGGCAGCGAGGGTCGAGCAGAAATAATCGATGGTCCGCCGCAGCCCCGTTTCGAGCCCGATCGTCGGCTCCCAGTCGAGGTGGGCGCGTGCGAGGCTGATGTCGGGGCAACGTTGGGTCGGATCGTCCTTCGGCAGCGGACGGAACACGAGCCGCGACTTCGAGCCGGTCAGGCGCAAGATGATCTGCGCCAGTTCGCTGACCGCGATCTCGTGCGGATTGCCAAGGTTGATCGGGCCGGTGAGCTCTGCGGGCGTGGCCATCATCCGGATCAAACCGTCTACCATGTCGTCGACATAGCAGAATGCCCGGGTCTGGCTGCCGTCGCCATACAGCGTGATGTCGTCGCCGCGCAGCGCCTGCACGATGAAGTTGGACACCACGCGGCCGTCGTTGGGATGCATGCGCGGCCCGTACGTGTTGAAGATGCGTACCACCTTGATTCGCACGTTCTGCTGGCGGTGATAGTCGAAGAACAGCGTCTCCGCGCAACGTTTGCCTTCGTCGTAGCAGGCGCGCGGCCCGAGCGGGTTGACGTTGCCCCGGTAACTTTCCGGTTGCGGATGCACATCGGGGTCGCCGTATACCTCGCTCGTCGAGGTTTGCAGAACGCGCGCATGCGTGCGCTTGGCGAGCCCCAGCATGTTGATCGCGCCCATCACGCTGGTCTTGGTGGTCTGCACGGGATCGAATTGATAGTGGATCGGCGAAGCCGGGCAGGCGAGGTTGTAGATCTCGTCCACCTCCACGTACAACGGAAAGGTGACGTCGTGGCGCAGCGCCTCGAAGCTCGGGTTGCCGAGCAGCGCCGCGACGTTCTGCTTCGTGCCGGTGAAATAGTTGTCGACGCACAAGACGTCGTGACCGAGTTCGACCAGGCGCTCGCAAAGATGCGAACCGAGGAAACCCGCGCCACCTGTTACGAGGATTCGCTTTCGATTACGTTGCACAATGGCACTCCAAGTATCGCGCGCCGGGACGCGACGCGGCCTCCCGGCTTGCTTGACCGGCCCGCGGCTCCGGCAGGGGAGCGGATCAGGCGCGCGGGCCTTTTCATTCGACGATCACGGCACCGGCCGGCACGCCGATCGCGAGGATCGGCCCGTCATGCCTGCAGTGCGCTCGACGCGGCGTGTTCCGCGCGCCGCATGCGGGCCGCGATGATGCCGGCCATCGTCCGCATTTCGTCTCTCAGAAAGAAATGATCTCCTTCGATGACGTGAAAATCGAAGCGCCCGGTCGTCGCGGCGCCCCAGCCGGCAACGGCATCGACGGGGACCTCGTTGTCCCCCCGGCCCGCGAATGCGGTGATATCCACTGCCAGCCGGGGCCCGGGCACGGGCCGGTGGTTTTCGATCAGCGTGAAATCCGCACGCAGCGCCGGCATCAGCAGCGCCATCAGTTCGCTGTTGTCCAGCACCGCTTTCGGTGTGCCGCCCATCTCGCGCAGCGCATCGATGAAGGCGCGATCGTCCAGCGCCTGCATGCGCCGATCGTGGCGCTCCTGGCCCGGTGCGGCACGCGCGCTCACGAACAGATGCCGCAGGTTCGGTCGTGCGTGGGCGGGAAGCCGCAGGGCCAGTTCGGCCGCAATCGCCGCGCCCATGCTGTGCCCGAGCAGCGCGAAGGGACGATCGAAGCAGTCGTCCAGGTCGCGCAGCAACGTGTCGACCAGCGTCGACATGTCTCGGATGGCAGGCTCGGACAGGCGGCCGCCTCGGCCGGCAAGTTCATGACGGCGCACGTCGATGCCGGGCAACAAGGTTTGCAGCGCGCGGTAGACGGCGGCCGAGCCGCCCGCATACGGAAAACAGATCAGACGCATGCGGGCGGGTACTCGAGTGGTGCATTGGCTGCTGGCGCACAGGCGATCGCGCTGTGGAAATTCACGTGTTCGGCGTTTGTCACCATTCAGGTTCCAGTCGTTGTTGGCATGGCGATGCGTCGGCAAGCCTCGCTTGGAGCGCAACGGGTGCGGCAGCGACGGACGTGTTGGTTTACGCGTCGATAGCCGATTCGTCGTCGCTGTGTACAAGCAGTGCGTCAAGCACATCGGAATTCATCGAAGCATTGACGGGCTTCATGAACCTTCAAGGTGCGTGCGCCGCCCGGATTCGGCGTGCGCCCGATCCGGTTGGGCATGAGTTAAACATGAGGCCGCGCGGATGTATGTCGTAGGAAGAGGGGACGCGCGTCGTCGGACATGTCGAATCCGTCCCTATCTGAATGGAGGGCGGCGTGGACACCGCGGAGTGCAGCGTCGCCCCCTTTGCCGACAGAGGCCGCCCGGCGCACAATACCCGTCGGAAATCTCTTCGGAGGCTGCCCGACATGGCCAGGTTCCAGCCCGATGGATGGCACACCGTCACGCCCCGGATCGTCGTGCCGGATCCGCACAATCTGATCGAATTCATCCGAACGGTATTTCACGCACAGGGCGAGTACCGCCCGGGGTTGCCCGCGGAAATCAGGATCGGTGATTCCGTCTTGATGATCAGCGGGGAAGATGGCCTGCGTGAGCCGATGCCGGCATTCCTGTACGTGTATGTCGAGGATGCCGACCTGACCTACCGGCGGGCGCTTGCAGCGGGTGCGACCACGCTCGAAGCCCCCGCCGACATGCCATACGGCGACAGGCGGGCGATGGTGCAGGATCCGTGGGGGAATCGATGGCAGATCGCGACGCATCAGCGCGACCTGTCGGTGGACGAGATTCGTTCGAGGCTGACGAACGGCGGCTAGATACCCGTCCGGGTGCGTCGAAGTGATCAGGATGCCTTTCTTCACTCCCAGATGATCGTCGGCACGGCTTCGCGCACTCGTCACGTACCGCTTTACCCCTGCCCCTGTCGCAATCGTCAAGATTCACGTCGCGTATCGGTAAAACCTCCCCGTTCCCGCCGCCGTTAACCCGTTCGCAGCCCATGCGCCCCGTGTTGCGACACGGCGCGCGTCTTTCGTGATCCGGAATCCACATCCGCCGCTGGCCGCGCCCGGCCCGCGCAAGGGAACGTCATGCGAAAACAACTCACTATCCGTGGTGGCCTCGTCGCGACCATCGCCGGCTATACCGTGCTGCTCGTGCTGGTGGTCGGCGCGAGCATCGCGGCCCTCTATATGGGCAACGGTTCGCTCGAGGCGATGTACCGCGACGACACCGCGTCGCTGCTGCACCTGAAGACCAGTTCCGAGCGGATGCTCGTGCTGCGCGAGCGCATGAGCGACGTCGCGCAGATCATCAGCGCCGGCCGCTCGGGCAAGGAAGAGATCGCGAAACTCCGCACGCTCCTCAAGCAGAGCAACGACGAACTGGATGCCTATGCGGGGCTGCACGCGCGCAACGCCGACGAGCAGGCGCTGTTCGACACGCTGCAGAATCGCCGTCGGTCGTTGCTCGACCGCGTGTTCCTGAAGGCGCTCTCGCAACTCGACGGCGACGACGGTTTCGGCTTCCTCGACACGCAACGTACCGCACCGCCCGAGCTGTTCGCCGCCTACCAGGAGGCGATCGATGCGCTCGAGGCGTTCCAGGTCGCGCGCGAAAAGGCGCGCTACGAGGCGGCCGGCGTGCAGTTCCACCGGATCGTGTGGGGGATGGCGGCGGTCGCGGCCTTCGCACTCGTCGTCGGCTTCCTTGCGCAGCGCGTGCTCGCGAAGGCGATCATCGAGCCGATCAAGCTCGCGGTCGACCAGTTCGAGAAGATCTCGACAGGCGACCTGACCGGAACGGTCGTCGTGCCCGGCGAGAACGAGATGGCCTATCTGCTGCATGCGCTGAAGCGGATGCAGGACGGCCTCGTCGACACCGTGAACCAGGTGCGCACGAGCACGGAGACGATCGTCGGCGACGTCCGCACGATCGCGAGCGGCAACGTCGACCTGTCGGCGCGCACCGAGCAGCAGGCCGTCTCGCTGCAACAGGCGGCGGCGAGCGTCGAGCAGCTGACGGCGGCCGTGCGCCAGAACGCGGACAACGCGCGCGATGCGCGCACCTATGTCGAAGGCGCGGCCGGCATCGCGTCGCGCGGCGGCGAGGCGATGCAGCGCGTGGTCGAGACGATGTCGGCGATTTCGCTCAGTTCCACGCGGATCTCCGGGATCGTCGGCGTGATCGAAAGCATCGCATTCCAGACCAACATCCTTGCATTGAACGCTGCCGTCGAAGCCGCGCGTGCAGGCGAGCAGGGGCGTGGCTTCGCCGTCGTCGCGACCGAGGTGCGCGGGCTCGCGCAGCGCTGCGCGTCGGCGGCGAAGGAGATCCGCGAACTGATCGGCCATTCCGCGCAGCGTGTCGAGGACGGCAGCGGCCTCGTCGCACTGGCCGGTTCGGCGATGGCCGAGCTCGTCGCGGCGGTCGAGCGCGTCAATATGATCATGAGCGAAACCGGCCAGGCGTTCGAGGAGCAAGCGTCGGGCATCGAGCAGGTGAACGCCGCGGTCATCCAGATGGAGCAGACGATGCAGCGCAATGCCGCGCTGGTCGAGGAGGCCGCGGCCGCGGCGCTGTCGCTCGACGAACAGGGCTCGCGACTGAGTGCGGCGGTTGCGCAGTTCCGTCTGCGTGACGAGGCGCTCGCCTGATGCACCGAGACGGGCGACCGGGAGCGGGATCGACGGGCCGGCTTGCCGCCAACGCGGTGCGCCGGCGTCGAAGCGGCACATTTCTGGTGCGGACTTCCTGACATGCCGATGTCGACGCGATCCCTGCACCGGCGCGATGAAGCACGACGATCGGCCGATCGCCGAACGCGATGCGACGCGGTCTGCGTTCAGGGGCCGCGAGGCAGCACGGCGTCGCCGCGATCCTTGCCGGTCAAGGCGGACGGACAATTTCTCCAACGTTCTCCACAGGGTTATGCACGGAAATTGTGGATAACTCGAGGAGATGAACGACAGCCGAAAATTTCCGAGCGCGCGTGTCGCAATGCGACATCACATCCTGCGAATTGCTTTGCTGGAATGATCGTTTCGTGGCGGTCAGCGAAGGGAATAGCATGAAGCTCCCTCTCGATTGACCGCCGTATGCGCGGCCAGTCATTGCGACCGTATCGGCCCGACATGACGACACTGAACGACTATCTCGAACAAAAGCGCGACGCGTGGCTCGCGAAAAAAGAAGCCGCCCGCAGCAATCCCGAACTCAAGGCGACCCCGCTGAAAGCGACCGTGCGCGCGCTGGGCCGCAGCGGCGTGCGGGAGATCCGCATTCGCGACTTCCAGGTGATCAGCGACAGCCCACCCGATTTCGCGGGCTACAACCTCGGGCCGGCATCGCCGGAGCTGCAGCTCGGCGTGCTCGGCAGTTGCCTGACGCACATCACGCTGATCCAGGCCGCGGAGCGCGGCCTGAAAATCGACTCGATCGAGGTCGAGGTGACCGGCGACCAGCATCCGCTCGCGCAGCAACCGGGGTTCGAGCATGTGCCGGTGTTCCCGCACAACCTCCGCTACACGCTCGATATCGTGTCGCCCGAACCGCCGGAGACGATCCGGGCACTGCATCAGGCGGTCGAGGCCATCTGCCCGATCTTCAACCTGCTGAGACTGCCGCAGACGATCGACGGCGAGTTGCGGCATACGCACGGTTGAAGTGCGCCGGTGGGTTGCAGCATGTCACCTCGCTGAGCGGTGAGCAGGCGCGCGACACCTCGCGCACCGTGGCGGCGCTCCGATACGGCTGCGATTCCTGCAGCACCGGTATTCGATGACGGATGCGTCGCCCCGGCGCTGAACGCGTGCCGAATCGTGGCCGGGCGACGCCGGTCGTGAACCGGCCGGCGCGAAGTCAGGCTTCGGAGGCCTGAAGGTCGCGCGTTCGGCGCGTCGTCTCGTCGGCACGATCCTGGAGCTGCTGGAATGCGTCCAGCAGCCGCGCGCGCAGCACGGCCTGCGTCGGGTCGCGTCGATCGCGCGGCCGGGCGACCCCGACGTGGATCTCGTCGTCGATGCGGCCCGGGTTGGGCGCGAGCATCAGCACGCGATCGCCGAGATACAGCGCTTCGTCCAGATCGTGCGTGACGACGATCGCGGCCGTCCGGTGCCGCGCGACGACATCGAGCAGCAGCGTCTGCAACCGCATCCGGGTGATCGCATCGACCGCGCTGAACGGTTCGTCGAGCAGCAGCAGGTCGGGCTCGCCGAACAGCCCGCGCGCGATCGCCGCACGCTGCGCCATTCCCCCCGACAACGTGGCCGGCAGTTGCCGCGCGACCCCGGCCAGGCCGACTTCGTCGAGCAGCCGTGCGACGGCCGGCTCGCGCCCGCCGCGCGGGCCGGCCGCAAAGCCGACGTTGTCCGCGATCGATAGCCACGGCAGCAGCCGCGGCTCCTGGAAGATCACGCCGGCGCGCGGGGACGGGCCGTCGAGCGCGACGCCGCCCAGCTTCACGCTGCCGCGGTAATCGGTGTCGAGGCCGGCGACGATCCGCAGCAGCGTGCTCTTGCCGCAACCGCTCGGGCCGACCACGCAGACGATCTCGCCGCGCGCGACCTGCAGCGGGACATCGGCGAGGATCGTGCGATCGCCGTAAAGCTTGCGGGTGATGCGCACGTCGAGCAGCGGTGTCGCGGTGCGCGCCGCCGTGTGTGCCGAAGAACGTGTGCTCATTGCGACCTCTTACGGGGCGTGGGGTCGAATGCATCGCGCCAGCCGAGCCAGCGCGACTCGATGCGCGCCATCGCGCCGTCGGTCAGCTTGCCGAGCAACGCCAGCAGCAGGATCGCCCCGAACACGAGATCGGGGCGCCCGGTTTCGCGGCCGTCGCTCAACAGGAAGCCGAGCCCGCGCGTGGCCGCGATCAGTTCCGCGGCGACCATGAACATCCACGCGAGGCTGAGGCCGGTGCGCAAGCCGGTGACGATCTGCGGCAGCGCGGCCGGCAGCAGGATGCGGCGGAACAGCGCGAACGGGCCGAGCCGGTACACCGCGCCGAGTTCGACGAGCTTGCGGTCGACGTCGCGTATGCCGGCGACCACCGCGAGGTGGACCGGGAAGAACGCGCCGATGGCGATCAGCGTGATCTTCGGTGCTTCGTCGATGCCGAGCCACAGCAGCAACACCGGCACCCATGCGAGCGACGGAATCGCGCGCAGCGCCTGGAATGTCGGTTCGAACAGCGCGTCGATCCGGCGGCTCAGGCCCATCGCCGCGCCAACGACGAGCGCGAGTCCGGCGCCCGCCGCAAACCCCGCCGCGACCCGCAGCGTACTCGCGCCGACATGACGCGCCACGCGCGTGACGCCGAGGCGGGCGAGCGTGTCGAGAATCTCGCTCGGCGCCGGGACGAGATGATTCGGCAGCCAGCCCTGCCGCACGACGACCTCCAGCAACGCGAGCGCCGCGAACGGCAGCGCGAGGCCCGCGATCCGCCATCGGCGAAGCGGATCGCGCCCGCCGGCGGCTGGCGAAGCGGGGCGGCGGGGCGCGAGCGTGTCGTCGCGGGCGGCGGTGTCGGTCATGGGCGGCAGCCTCAGCGCGATGCGTCGACGACCGGCCGTGCGAACGACGGATCGATCAGCGTATCGACGATCTTCGCGGGATCGACGCCGGGCTTGGTCAGCTGTTCGGCCGTCAATACGGGGGCGGCGGCCTTCAGCGCCGCGCGCTGGGTGTCGCCCGGAACGGGATCGCTGAAGTCGTTGCGCTGCAGCTGCAGTTTCGCCACCGGCAGCGACACCTTCGATTCGTCGGCGACGATCTGCGCGGTGTCGGCCGGATGCGCGACGATCCACTGGCGCGCGCGATCGTAGACCTTCAGCACGCGCGTGACCGCCTGCGGGTACTGGCTGGCGAACGCGTCGCGGACGTTCAGGAAACCATAGGTGTTGAACGTGACATTGCGATAGAGCAGGCGCGCGCCGTCGTCGAGCTGTGCCGCGGCCATGTGCGGATCGAGGCCGGCCCACGCATCGACCTGGCCGTTCGCGAGCGCGGTGCGCCCGTCCGGATGCTGCAGGTTGACGATTTCGACGTCGTCTCGGGTCAGGCCGACCGTGTGCAGCGCGCGTAGCGTGAACAGGAACGGATCGGTGCCGCGCGTCGCAGCGATTTTCTTGCCCTTCAGGTCGGCGAGCGAGCGGATCGGCGAATCCTTGCGGACCACCAGCGCGGTCCACTCGGGTCGGGAGAACACGTAGACCGTATGAATCGGGTTGCCGTTCGCGCGCGCGAGCACCGACGCGAGGCCCGCGGCGGACCCGAAATCGACCGCACCGCTGTTCAGGTATTCGAGCGCACGATTGCTGCCGAGGCTCAGCACCCAGCGAATCGACGTGCGGTCGGCCTTGAATTCGTCTTCGAGCCAGCCGAAGTGGCGGATCACCAGGCTCTCCGGTGAGTAGTACGCGTAGTCGACGCGGATCTCCGCGGGCGTCGCGGCGCGTGCATGCACCGAAACGAGGCTGGCGAACGCGGCAACGACGAGGGCCGCGGATTGCCACGCGCGGGACCAGGACAGCTTCATCGGGGATTCTCCGGAAGGGCGGCAAGATGCCGCGAACAGGCAGGGTGACCGGACAATGTAACGAAGCATCGGCGCGCCGTGAACGAAGCAATTCGCGATTGAACATGCACGCTGCTGCTAAGCGTGGATGACGAGCAACTTTATGACGCGGGCCGATTAATTTATCGATTTATATCGCTTGGGATAACGGAACCGGGAGAACAGAATGCGTGCTGCCGGAACGTGATGGCGTCGCGTGTCGAGCGGCGTCTGGCCGCGCATGGTCGCTGTCGATCGCGAATGAATATGCCCGACTTCCGGCTCCATGCGGACATCGCCGATCATTCGGCGAAAAACTAAGGAATGCGATGAGTTCGATCGATCTGAACGCCGTTACACCGGTTTCCTCGCCCATTCGCTCGGCAAGCGACGTCGCGCGCCTGATCAACACGGTGGACAGCTCGGTCAGCCATGCCCGGATGATCGTGCTGCTGGCGCTGGGCGGCGTGTTTCTCGATGCGTACGACCTGACGACGCTGTCCTACGGGATCGACGACGTGGCGCGCGAGTTCGGCCTGACACCCGCGCTGACCGGGCTGGTCGGGTCGGCGATCATGATCGGCACGATCTTCGGCAGCCTGATCGGCGGATGGCTGACCGACAAGATCGGCCGCTACCAGGTGTTCATGGCCGACATGCTGTTTTTCGTGGTCGCGGCAATCGCGGCCGGGCTGGCGCCGAACGTCTGGGTGCTGATCGGCGCGCGCTTCGTGATGGGGCTCGGGGTCGGCATCGACCTGCCGGTCGCGATGGCGTTTCTCGCGGAATTCTCGAAGTTCAACGGCCGCGGCAACAAGGCGTCGCGGCTCGCGGCGTGGTGCCCGATGTGGTACGTGGCGTCGTCGGCCTGCTTCCTGCTGATCTTCGGGCTGTATTTCCTGTTGCCCGCCGAGCATGCGGGATGGCTGTGGCGTGCATCGCTGATCTTCGGTGCGGTGCCGGCGCTCGTCATCATTCTGTTCCGGAACCGGTTCATGAACGAGTCGCCGCTGTGGGCTGCGAACCAGGGTGACCTGGCCAACGCCGCGCGGATTCTGCGCGAGTCGTATGGGATTCATGCGCACGAAGCAGAGGACGCCCGACGCGCGCCGAGCCAGCCGCCCGTGCGTATTCGCGTGCTGTTCCAGCGCCCATACCTGGGGCGCACGATCGTCGCCAGCGTGATGAACCTGTGCATCCCGTTCGAATACACGGCGATCGCGTTCTTCCTGCCGTCGATCCTGTCGCAGTTTCTCGGCGCGGGCGTGTTCGAAACGATCGCGGCTTCGCTGGCGCTGAACGTGCTGTTTGCATTCACCGGCGGCTTGCTGGGCATGCGCCTTGCCCATCGCCATGCGTCGCGGCATGTCGCGATCGCGGGCTTCGCGCTGCAGTTCGTCGCGCTCGTGGCGCTCGCGCTGGCAGGGCATCCGCATGGCGCGCTCGCGATCGGCTTCGTGCTGTTGATGCTCGGCACCTGGCTGTTCGCGGAAGGGTTCGGGCCCGGCGCGCAGATGATGATCTATCCGACGCTGTCGTATCCGGCGGCGATCCGCGGCACCGGCGTCGGCTTCGGGCGTTCGCTGTGCGGCAACGGCCAGGCGCTCGCGCTGTTCGTGCTGCCGATCCTGCAGGCGCGGCTCGGCACGGACATGTTCTGGGTCGTCGCGATCAGCGCCGCCACGCCGATCGTGTTCCTGTTGATCGTGCGTTATGAGCCGACGGCGCGTGATATCGATGATGACGGCGGTGTTTGAACGCGGTCGAGGTTAGTCTTCCTCAGGGAAACGCGCGCACGGTGGGTGCGCGCGTCGTCGTGGGTTGCCGCAGCCGCACGTTTCGCCCGCTCGATGGACGAGCGCGGAAGCACAGCCCGCATCGGGTGTCGAATGAGGGGAGAGGGGTGATCAGGTGATGGCGTGCCGGGCGCGTGGTGGCCCGACGCACCAGTTGTTGCTCATCGTGAAGCCGGCCGGCCCGCACACAGCAGGTCGACCAGCCGCCGAATGGTCGTCACGCTCAGGCGGCCACCCGCTCGGCATCGCGCTTGACCTGCTCGATGTCGCGATACTGCGCGGCCGGATGCTCGTCCGGCAACCGCGCCGACCCGCCGAACAGTTTCTCGCGCAGCGTGCCCGGCGCATAGCCGGTCGGATACACGCCACGCCGCTGCAATTCGGGCACGAGATAACGCACGACGTCCTCGAAGGTTTCGTGCGCCACCGCATACGCGAGGTTGAAGCCGTCCACGTCGGTGGCGGCGACCCATTCCTGCAGAATGTCCGCGACGGTTTCCGCCGACCCGACGAACACCGGCCCCAGGCCGCCGATGCCGCCCCAGGCCGCCAGCTCCTCGATCGTCCACGCGGTGTCACCGCCCGCCAGGTGCTCGACCGCCGACACGATCGCATTCGTTTCGACGCGCCGGACGGGATCGTTCGGCGCGTACTGGCCGAAGTCGATGCCGGTCCAGCCGGACATGAACACCAGCGAGCCGTCATACGACACGTACTTGCGATACTCGTCGAACTTGGCCTGCGCCTTCTCGTCGGTTTCGTCGACGATCACGGTGACGAGGTTGTAGATCAGGACCTTGCTCGCGTCGCGCCCGGCGGCCGTGGCCTGCGCGCGCACGTCGGCCACGTAGCGCGCGAGCTGCGGGCGGGTCGGCGCGGCGACGAACACGCATTCCGCGTGCTGCGCGGCGAACGCCTTGCCGGGACCGGACGCGCCGGCCTGGAACAGCACAGGCGTGCGCTGCGGCGACGGCTCGCACAGGTGGTAGCCGGGCACGTCGAAGAAACGGCCCTTGTGGCCGATCTCGTGCACCTTCTCCGGATGCGTGAACACGCGGCCGTCGCGATCGCGCACGACCGCGCCGTCTTCCCAGCTGCCCTCGAACAGCTTGTACAGCACCTCGACGTATTCGGCCGCGACCGCATAGCGGTCGTCGTGCGTGCGCAGGCCGTGATCGCCGACGTTCTTCGCGCCGCTTTCGAGGTAGGACGTGACGATGTTCCACGCGAGCCGGCCCTTCGTGTGATGGTCCGCCGTCGACAGCCGGCGTGCGAACGTGTACGGGTGCTCGAACGTCGTCGATGCGGTGATGCCGATGCCGAGATGCTCGGTCGCCATCGCGATCGGCGCGGCGAGCTGCAGCGGATCGTTGACGGGGATCTGCGCGGCCTGGTGCAGCGCGTGGTAATTGCTGCCCTTGTAGACGTCGTAGTAGCCGATCACGTCCGCGATGAAGATCGCATCGAAAATCCCGCGTTCGAGCACGCGCGCGAGGTCGGTCCAGTAGTCGAGATCCTTGTATTGCCACGACCGGTCGCGCGGATGGGCCCACAGCCCGGGCGACTGATGGCCGACGCAGTTCATCTCGAAGGCATTGAAGCGGATGGTCTTGCTCATTGGGCGGCTCCTGTTTCTGCGTGCGTGCTCGTGTTTGAACTCGCACCCGGGCCGTTGCCGATCTGCCAGACGAACGGCGGCGTGCGCCCGTTGATGACCCAGTCGCCGACGATCCGCGCCTTGTAGACGAGCGGATTGTGCGACGACACGGTGCGCGCGTTGCGCCAGTGACGATCGAGCGCCGTCGTGCTGCGGGTCGCCGACGCGCCGAGCGCGTCGAACAGGCGCGTCGCCGCGCGCAGCACGAGGTCCGACACGACGAGCTGACTTTGCGCGGATTCGATCTCGGCCGCGACGTTCGCATCGTGCTCGGCCGCCTCGTCGCCGCCGAAGTGCGCCTCGTAGGCCCGTTGCAGCGGCTGCGCGGCGCGCAGCGCGAGCGCGTCGGCCGCATAGGCCCACGACGCGATCTCGCCGATCACCTGCTGCAGCTGCGCGTCGTCGGCCGCGCGCGGGGCGTTGCCGTGGCTGTACACACGGGTGCGGCGGCGCACCAGGTCGCCCGCGTCGCGCACGATCGCGTGGCCGATGCCGGCCAGCGTCGCGACGTGGAAGAGCTGGTAGAACGCCGTCTGGTACTTGAAGCGGCGCGCGAAGTCGATCACGTCCCGCGCGTCGACCGTCGCGTCCTCGAAGCGCGTGGTGCCGCTGCCGGTCGTCGTCTGGCCGAAGCCGTCCCAGTCGTCTTCGCGAATCACGCCGGGTTGCGCGGTCGAGACGGCGACGATCACGTCACGGCCGTCGTCCGCGCGCTGCGCGAACACGTCGATCCAGTCGGCGAACAGGCTGCCGGTGCTGTAGAACTTCCGGCCGTTCAGCACGAGCCGGCCATTCTTTTCGGATACCTTCGTGATGGTCTGGCCGAGCGCCACGTCGCCGGTTTCCGTCCATGCATTGCCGACGAGCTGGCCGCTCGCGAAGCGGTCGAACCAGGTCTGGCGATCGGCGCCGGGCGGCGCGTTCAGCCAGTCCTCGACGAACGCGAAGTGCCCGCGCAATGCCTGCGGCAGATTGGAATCGGCGGTAGCGAGCTCGGTCAGCAGCCGGAACAGCTGCGGCAGCGACGCGCCGGCACCGCCATCGCGCACCGGCAGCCGCACGGCGCCGAAGCCTGCGGCCTTCAGCCAGCCGATCGCCTCGTGCGGCAGCTCGCGGCGCCGTTCGCGTTCCGCGGTGCCGGCCGCGATGCGTTCGAAGATCGGCCTGAAGCGGCTGGCAAGCGCGTCATAGTCAGTGCCGGTGGAAAGTTCGGTTGCTGCGGGAGAAGA
The DNA here is from genome assembly GCF_002223365.1 of Burkholderia sp. AU6039. NCBI lineage: Bacteria > Pseudomonadati > Pseudomonadota > Betaproteobacteria > Burkholderiales > Burkholderiaceae > Burkholderia > Burkholderia sp. AU6039. The sequence goes on along the minus strand of NZ_NKFK01000007.1, from coordinate 513,325 downwards.
AGTCATGCGGAGGTCCTTGAAAGGCGGGGCCGTCGATGCCGGCAGGCCAGTATAGGAAGCACGCTGCTGACGATCCAATAACGGATTCGTACATCGTTATCGTCACCGGGCATTACGCGGGCGAGGCGGCGTGGCGTCGATGCCGGGGCGTCGATATCGTCGCTGACGCGCGGTTCATTGCGGGCCGCGCGCTGCATCGTTTGTCATGCGAAGGAATATCGTTGTGCGAATCGCTCGGTTTGCCGGCGTACGGCGTGCTGCTAGATTGAATGTTTCCGTCAATCAGCAGGAGAGCCCGATGTCAGAGACGAGCGCCACGATCCAGGAACGGCCGGCCGATCCGCAACCGCAAGCGGCCCGCGTGATCGCCGACGACGCGCAGGCCATCGCGGCCGCGCACGCGCTTGCGCAGCGGCTCGCGGAAGGCGCGGCCGAGCGCGACCGGGAGCGCCGGCTGCCGCGTGACGAGATCGAATGGTTCTCGCAGTCGGGGCTGTGGGCCATCACCGTGCCGAAGGCGTACGGCGGCGCGGGCGTGTCGCACGTGACGCTGACCGAGGTGGTGAAGATCGTCGCGGCGGCCGATCCGTCGCTCGGGCAGTTGCCGCAGAATCATTTCGGGCTGGTCGACGTGATCGCGCTGACCGGCACCGACGCGCAGAAGCGCCACCTGTTCTCGGAAGTGCTGAGCGGCAAGCGGTTCGGCAACGGCTTTTCGGAGAAAGGCACGAAGCACGTGCTCGACCTGAAGACGCGCGTGCGGCGGGACGGCGACGATTACGTCGTCGACGGCACCAAGTTCTATTCGACCGGCGCGCTGTTCGCGCATTACGTGCCGGTGCTCGGCCTCGACGACACGGGCCACGCGTGGCTCGCATACATTCGCCAGCCCGCGCCGGGGCTGACCGTGATCGACGACTGGTCGGGGTTCGGGCAACGGACCACCGCGAGCGGCACCGTCGTGCTCGACAACGTGCGCGTGCCGGCGTCGCACGTGCTGCCGGCGCAGCGCGTGTCGGATCTGCCGACGCTGAACGGCCCGCTGTCGCAGATCATCCAGGCCGCGATCGACGCGGGCATCGCAAAGGCCGCGCTCGACGATACGCTGGCGTTCGTGCGCTCGCGCACGCGGCCGTGGGTCGACAGCGGCGTCGAGCGGGCGGCCGACGATCCGTTGACGATTCGCGAGGTCGGCCATCTGCACATCCAGCTGCATGCGGCGGAGGCGCTGCTCGAGCGCGCGGCGCGTACGCTCGACGAGATCGCGGCGCGCGGCGACGTGACCGAGGACGACGTCGCACGCGCATCGGTGGCGGTGGGCGAGGCGAAGGTGCTGACGACGGAAATCGCGCTGCTGGCGGGCGAGAAGCTGTTCGAGCTGGCGGGGACGCAGTCGACGCTGGCCGAGCACAACCTCGACCGGCACTGGCGCAATGCACGCACGCATACGCTGCACGATCCGGTGCGCTGGAAATATCACCTCGTCGGCAACTACTACCTGAACGGCGTGCGACCGGCGCGCCATGCGTGGAATTGAACGCGTGGCGATCGTGGTGTCATGGCTCGGTGACGGATGAGTGCGTCATCGCGGTCGAACGCATCCGCGTGTTCACGTGCGAAACCGGCAATGCGTTCGTCGAAGCGCAATTGCCGGGTATCGGGCAGATGAATGCTGCATGGAGGGCGTCATTGCCCCGGCGCGGCGACCACACGAAGCAGCCGTATCGGCTGCATGAGCCGGCTTACCGAGGCGATTCCGGCAACGTGTAGTCGAAGCGGTACGAATGCAGGCCGTTGTCGATGGTGATGATCATCGAGCCGGCGAGCCCCAGCAATTCTCCCGTGCCGGAATCGGGCACGACGATGATCGACTGCTGCGGCTGCCCGCGAGCCATGGTGGAGCTGTGCTGCAGGACGAAACTGCCGTGGCGGCCGCCCAGCGCGCCTTGCACGGTTTCCATTGCCACATAGCCGGCGGAGCCCGGGATGCTGCTTCGAAACGCTAGCATCTCTCCCTGGCTGACGGCTTCCAGGTCGCCGTGATACTGCTTGTCCAGCGACATGCGGCCGAGCCCGGTCTGTTCCGCGACGGCACTCAGGGATTCCGGATTCAGCTTCACTTCAAACGGACCATTGGCCAGCAGTGTCATTGCAGCACTCCTCGTCGAATTGGCAACCCGCACTATAAGCCAACCGGGTTCTGCTGGAGGTTGTAGTTCGCTTGATATACCGGAATCAAGGGCGGATCGGATTGCGGATCGTATGCCGCGCGGCGCTTGCGGCGATAATCGGCGTCCCGATCTCGACCGCTTTCCCCGATGACTTTCCCAGCGTTCACACCCTTTCAGGATCTGGCCAACGCGTTGCTGGCGCACTGGCGGGATGCCAATGGCGACGGCTCGCACGACACGTCGCATCTGCAACGCGTGTGGAAGAACGCGGCTGCGATCCACGCGCAGGAGGGTGGCGACGCGGAGGTGCTGTTGGCGGCGACGCTGCTGCACGACTGCGTGGCGGTGGAGAAGGATTCGCCACTTCGCGCGCAGGCATCGCGGCTGTCGGCGGAAAAGGCCCGGCAGGTGCTGAAGTCGCTGGACTGGCCGGATGCGAAGATCGACGCGGTTGCACACGCGGTCGAGGCGCACAGTTTTTCGGCCGGTGTCGCGCCGAAGACGATCGAAGCCAAGGTGCTGCAGGACGCCGACCGGCTCGATGCGATCGGCATGGTGGGCGTCGCGCGGTGCTTTTATGTCGCGGGCCGGATGGGCAGCGCGTTGTACGACCCGGCGGATCCGCACGCATCGGCACGGGCGCTCGACGACACGCGATTCGCGATCGATCACTTCCGCACGAAACTGCTGAGGCTTTCAACCGGTTTTCAGACCGTCACCGGTACGCGTATGGCGATCGTTCGCCGCGATCGATTGCAGCGCTTTCTCGACGAGTTCTCCGACGAAATCTGACTGTGCCGATGTGGCTTTCAGGTGCCGACGTCGTCTGCAGCGCAGGGCTCGATGCGGATGACGGTCGCGGCACGACAGTAGAGCAGGATCCCGAAGCCGGTCGACGGATACAGGTCGATCTGGATGCGGCCATCGTCGCAATGAGAAAACCGCAGATCGTAAATCCACGACGGGAGCGCGACATTTTCCGTCGCGAACTCGGTTCCCTCTACGTCCTCGAACAGGAACGTAATCCGACAAGGCGTTTGCGGCCCCTTCCATGCCGGATTGTCTTGCCCGGCATGACGGATCGTGAGTTCCATATCCGTTTGCCATCCACCGTTCACGTTGACCCGGCGCAGTGCGATGGCCAGTACCCCGGCGTCATGAAATTTCGGCCAGTAGCCATAGACGCTGCGTATCAGCCACGCATGCTCGACCGCGCTCTCGTCCGTCTCCTTGCGGTTTCTGTATTGATCCGATTCCCACGACTCGGGCAAGTCCTCGACCATCGCTTCGAGCTGCTTGACCAGATACCGTTCCGCTTCTTCGAGCGAGCCCCGGAAATCGAGCGTGGTCGCCGCGCAGCCGATGCGGCCGTGGTGCGCCGCCTGCACGATCTCGTAGCCGACGGTGATCGCTCCGTCGCTGTGCGGGCTCAGGTAGTAGCCGATGTCATAGGTCAGCCGGCGCGCATTCTGCCGAACGTAGTGGAGCGTGTTGGGGTAGTTCGACTGAAGCGGCATGCTGTTCTCTCGGTATGGTTGGCTAGCAGTCCATGGGCGCCTTGCTTGCGACAGGCGCGGCACGTGCGCTTGCGCTCGCGGTGGCCGATCCCCGGTATGCCGGCCCGCACGATCGAGCGGCGATGCCGGAACTGTCGGCGCTCTGCCGGCGGCTGTCAATCGTCCATCGAGGGCCGGTGGCGGAACAGGTCGGGGTTGAGGGGAAGCGCGATGATCGACCGGCGTGGCCGGCAGTACCACCTTGAAAAGCCCGACGTCAAACTTGACGAAGACTCAACGGCTCCATTGTTTCGAATCGCGGCGACCACGTCGGCGCGCAACGCGATGCTTCAATCGTCACCGACCTGATAAAGCGCCTGCACCTGCGCCAACTCGTTGATGAACTGATCCTTGAGCGCCTGCGGCCCGAGGATCTTCACGTGTGCGCCGAACCCCAGCAATTTCCGCGCGCCGTGCTCGATCGATTCGATCGGCATCAGGAACGCCGTCCATCCCGGCGGCACCTCCGTGCTGCCTTGTTCCGGCGCGACAGGCTCGGCCTTGATCCGCGCGTTGGCCAGCCAGGTTTCGCCGCGCGGCGACACGGCGATATGGGCGGTCAGCCGATTGAGGTCGGCTTCGTACCGGCTCATCGCGTCGCGCCAGTGCGTCGCGAGGTCGAATCGCGCGGGCCGTTTGAAGCGGCGGCGCGATGCATCGAGTTCGAGGATATTCGCGAGCCGGAACGTGAGTGCGCCGGGCTTGCCGACCACCCTGGCAACCAGGTACCACGCGCCGCCCTTGAGCACCAGGCCGAGCGGTTCGAGTTCGCGGCGGGACACGCCGCGCCAGCTCTGGTATTTCACGTCGATACGATACGAACCCCACACTGCATCGGCCACGTCACGCAGGCATGCCGGCGTTTCCTGCGCGCGGTACCAGTCGACGGTGTCGACGTGCAGCCGGCTGGCGACGCGATCGGCATGCTCGCGCGAGCCGGGCGGCAGGCTCGCGATCATCTTCAGCCGCGCGGAAGTCGCCATGCCGTCGAGGCCCAGTTCTCTCGCCGGCCCGGGCAGGCCCGCCAGAATCAGCGCGTGCGCTTCGTGCTCGGTGAGCCCGGTGAGATCGGTACGCCAACCGTCGCTCAACTGAAAGCCGCCGTTGCGGCCGCGATCGCCCCAGATCGGCACGCCGGCCGTGGAGAGCTGGTCGATGTCGCGCAGGATCGTGCGCTCGGATACTTCCAATGCTTCGGCGAGCGCCGGTGCGGTCATCCGGCCGCGCGCTTGCAGCATCATCATGATCGACAACAGGCGGCTCGCTTTCATGAACGACACGTTACCTCAAATACCTGACATGAGGTGTCATGTTATCGGGCTTATGCTTTCGCGCATTCCCGATCCGTTTCATCGACGCGGGTGACGCAGCATGACATCACGAGGGATCAAACAATGAAGATCATTTCCGGGCCGCTGAGCATGTTTGGCGCGAAGGTCGAGATTGCCGCGCACGAGAAGGGCATCGACTTCGAGCTGGTGATGGTGCCGTTCAGCCAGCGTCGCGGCTACGATCCCTGGCATCCGGACGTGTTGCGGATCAACCCGAAGCGGCAGGTGCCGGTGCTGATCGACGGCGATCTGGAACTCTTCGATTCCACGCAAATCTTCGAGTATCTCGAGGATCTGCAGCCCGATCCCGCGCTATGGCCGGCGCATCCGGCGGCGCGCGCGATCGCGCGTCAGCTCGAGCACTGCAGCGACGAAATCTATTTTCCGCATGTCGTCAGGCTGATGGGGCTGGAGGAGACACCGGACGATCCGGCCGCACAGGCTGCACGCGCTGCGGCGGCGCAATACTATCGGCGCATGGAGCACGTGCTGGCGGATCGCGCGTTTCTGGCCGGAACGTATTCCTATGCCGACATCGCGTTCTACATGGCGCAGTTGTTCGGCGCGCGCAAGGGCGCACCGATGACGGACGAAACGCCCCGCCTGCTCGCGTGGCGTGAACGGATGACGGCGCGCCCCGCCGTGCGCAAGGTCGCCGGCGCGATGGCCGGCTATCTTGCCTCGATCGGAGAAGCGGTTCCCGATTTTCTTCGCGGGCTCGTCTAGCTGCGTTCGAGAGCGGGCAGGAGACGGCCTTCAGCCGCAAGGGCAACTGAAGGCCGCAGTGGCCTCGTCAATTTTCAGCCGCGGATGAACGCGAGCAGATCGGCGTTGATCGTTTCGGCGTTGGACGTGGGCATGCCATGCGGGAAGCCCGCATACGTCTTCAGCGTGCTGTTCCTCGCCAGCTTCGCCGACAGGAGCCCGGAATCCGCATATGGGACGATCTGGTCGTCGTCGCCATGCATCACGAGAACGGGGATCGTGGTGCTTTTCAGGTCTTCGGTGAAGTCGGTCTGCGAGAACGCGACGATGCCGTCGTAGTGCGCCTTCGCGCTGCCCATCATGCCCTGCCGCCACCAGTTCCAGATGACGCCTTGCGACGGCTTCGCGCCGTCGCGGTTATAGCCGTAGAACGGGCCGGCGGGCACGTCGTAGTAGAACTGCGCACGGTTCGCCGCGAGTTGCGCCTGGAGGTTGTCGAACACGTCTTTCGGCAGGCCGCCCGGATTGCTGTCCGTCTTGACCATCAGCGGCGGAACGGCGCTGATCAGCACGGCCTTGGCGACGCGGTCTTCGCCGTGACGGGCGACGTAGTGGATCACCTCGCCGCCGCCGGTCGAATGGCCGACATGAACGGCGCCTTGCACGCCGAGGTGATTCACGACCGCGGCGACGTCGTCCGCGTAGTGATCCATGTCATGACCGTCCCAGACCTGGCTGGAGCGCCCATGGCCGCGACGGTCGTGCGCGATCACGCGATAGCCCTGTGCCAGGAAGAAGAGCATTTGCGCATCCCAGTCGTCGGCGCTGAGCGGCCAGCCATGATGAAAGAAGATGACCTGCGCGTCGCGCGGCCCCCAGTCCTTGTAGAAGATGTCGACGCCATCCTGCGTTGTGACGTATCCCATGTCTGCTCCTGTTCGGTGGGCGATATCGATTCGTGACGGTCCTGCCGTTCGCGAGGGTCGCCAGGCCGGCGCTGCGCATGCGGTGGCATCCGCTGCCCGCCTGCCTTGGCGATGCGTTCACTCTAGGTTTAAAGTTAGGTTTAATGTCAACACGCTGGAGAGGCAGGGATGAGAATCGGCGAGCTCGCGAAGCTCAGTGGCCTGACGGCCTCGCGGATCCGTTTCTACGAGGCTGAGGGGCTGCTCACGGCCGTGGAGCGCGGCACGAATGGTTATCGCGAATACGGCGACGACGCGGTGTGGATGCTCGAGATCATCGCCGGCGCACAGAGCGCCGGATTCTCGCTGGAGCAGATCCGCCATCTGCTGCCGTTGAAAGCCGGCAACTGGCAGCATGACGGGCTGGTGGAGGCGCTCGAACGGAAAGTCGCCGAGATCGACGCGATGCAGAAGCACCTCGAGGAGAACAAGGCGCAACTGCGCGTTGCGATCGACAGCATCAAGAACCGGCCGGCCGAACTGACCTGCTCGGAGCGTACGCGCTGGGTGATGGACCGGTTGCGCAATCCGGGCGAGGTGTCGACACCCGGCAAGGGTCGTCGCACGACCGCCAAATGATCCGGCGCCGGCATGCTGAGCGCCTGCCGGTCGCCCGGACGCAATCCGACGTGCCCCTCTACTCGGGGCCTTGACCTTAAAGTTGACTTAAATCTTAGAGTGCTTGCTGACGGCGGTGAGTCAGCGGGCATCGGGTGTTGCCTGCCACGGTCGATCATCGACGAGAGGCGACGAACATGGACAGGCGGTTTACACAGGTCGAATTCGGCCCACACAAGGTCGACGTGCCCGAAGGCGGGTACTACGACCGGTTCCGGATGAATCCTGACCTCGACGAAGTGGCGCGCGATCCCGCGGCGGGGAACATCGATTTTTTCCGTCGGATTCCGAAGCGTCAGGTTGCGTCGCGGGTCGGCCCGACTTGGGCGCCGAATTTCTACTACCGTTCCAGCAGCATTCAGCTGCTGTTCCTTGCGCCGCTCGAACGCCTGCGGACCACGCTGCCGGTGCCGCTCGAGCCGTTGCGCGCGCTCCCCGGGTACGGGCTGGTCGCGCTGACCTTCTTCTCGTATTCGGTGTGCGACAACGATCCGTATGACGAAGTGTCGGTCGCGGTGGTGATCCGGCGGCCCGGCTCGACCGGATCGCACGCGCTCGAGCTGCTCGATTCGATGCGGCGCCGGAGCTTCTTCGCGCACGTGCTCGCGCTGCCGGTCACCACGGAAATCGCGCGGGTGCGCGGCGTGCACGGCTATCAGCTGCCCAAGTGGCTCGCCGATATCGACGTGAAACTCGACGCCACCGCCAGCGCCCGCATTGCCGGCCCCGGCGGCCGGCCGGACCTGAGCCTGAGCGTGCCGATGCCCGAGCTGACGAACGTCGCGTCGCAGTCGCACATGGGCACGTCGACGATGATCAACCGCATCGACGGCGAATGGCACCAGACATTCGTGCAGACGAATGCGCTATCGTTCGCCCAGCGCCTGCTGCCGCGCAACGTCGAGCTCGTGCGGCACGGCGGCCCGCTGAGCCAGCTGCTCGACGGGCTGGGCGCATCCACCATCCTGCGTCTCGACGTGGTGAAGGACGCGCAGCTGGTGCTGAACCTGCCGACCCCGTTGAAGGCCTTCGATGAACCCGGAAAGCCACGCTGACGCCACGCCACTTCGCGGCACGCCCGCGCCGAAGGAATCGCCCATGACCCGTCCGACCCACGATCTCGTCGTATTTGGCGCCACCAGTTTCGTCGGGCAGATCCTCGCCCGCTACCTGTCCGAGTACCTGTCAGGCAGCGGCGAGACGCTGCGCTGGGCCATCGCCGGCCGTTCCGAAGCGAAGCTCAGGCAGGTCAGGGATACGCTGGGCGCGGCCGGGCAGTCGGTGCAGATCATCGTCGCCGACGCGGCCGACGAAGCGCAGCTTCGCGCGCTCTGCGCACAGACGCGGGTGGTCGTGTCCACCGTTGGCCCTTATGCGCTTTACGGGGAGCCGCTGGTCAGGGTCTGTGCGGAAACCGGCACCGACTACTGCGACCTCACGGGCGAGACGCAATGGATCAAGCGGATGATCGACAGGTACGAGCCTGCTGCGCGTCAGTCCGGCGCGCGCATCGTCCATTGCTGCGGCTTCGATTCGGTGCCGTCGGACATGGGCGTGTTCTTCCTGCAGCAGCAGGCGCGGCAGCAGTGGGGCGTGCCGGCCGCGCAGGTGAAGATGCGGGTGAAAACGCTGAAGGGCGGCGCGTCGGGCGGCACGGTGGCGAGCGTGATCAACGTCGTCCGGGAAGCGGCGGCCGATCCTGCGTTGCGCCGGGAACTGCTCGATCCGTATTCGCTGTGCCCGCAGGGGCATGGCTTCACGATGCGCCAGCATGCGGTGCGATCCGCCGCATTCGATCGCGACTTCGACGCGTGGATCGCGCCGTTCGTGATGGCGGCGATCAACGAGCGTGTCGTGCATCGCTCCAATGCGCTTGCCGGCAATGCGTACGGCAGCCGCTTCACGTATGACGAAGCGGTGATGACGGGCACGGGCCTCAAGGGCCGGCTGACCGCGGTGACGATGGTGGCCGGTCTCGGCGCGTTCATGGTGGGTGTCGTCATCAAGCCGGTGCGCGGCCTGATGGAGCGCTTCCTGCTGCCGAAACCCGGCGAGGGGCCGAGCGCCGCGGCGCAGCTGGCCGGCCGCTACGATCTGCGCTTCTTCGGCCGCACCGACGACGGGAAGACCTTGCGCGTGAAAGTCACCGGCGATCGCGATCCCGGCTACGGCTCCACCGGCAAGATGCTCGGCCAGGCCGCGATCAGTCTCGCGCTGGATTGCGTCGACGACGGCGTCAAGACCGGACGCGGCGGCGGCTTCTGGACGCCCGCGACGATGTTCGACGCGCGCTACATCGAGCGCCTGGTTTGCCATGCGGGGCTGCGTTTTGAAGTGATTTGAGCGCGCGCCGTCAGGTCGCCATTCGACAGGAAGCCGATAAAGATCGGATTGCGAAACAACATCGGGAGACAAAAGACAGTCACGACGGGGCAGATGGCCGGACGCGATCCGGCCGGGGAGTATCGGAACATGAAGATCGGGGAACTGGCGGAACGCACCGGCCTGACCTCTTCGCGCATCCGCTTTTACGAACGCATCGGTCTGTTGACGCTCGTCGAGCGCGAAGCGAACGGCTATCGCACCTATCCGCAGGAAGCGGTGACGGTGCTCGACCTGATCACGGCCGCGCAGAAGGCGGATTTCAGTCTCGACGAGATTCGCACGCTGATGCCGGCCGACCTCGCGCAGTGGCCCTGCGCTTCGTTGCTGGATGCGCTGTGCGGCAAGGTGCGGGACATCGAGGCGCTGGAGGCGCGGCTCGCGCAAAGCAAGGCGCAGATCGTGGCGCTGATTGCCGACATCGCCGCGAAACCGGAGTCGGTCGATTGCGCAACCCATGCGAAGCGATTGCTGTCGCGCATCCCGCCGGGGCATGCGGCGGAGGGCAGCGGCGGTGAGGCTACGACTGCCGCCGCCGATCGCGATGAAGCGGTTGTGCGCCGCCGGTCGCCCCGCGCCTAGCGGCAGCGCGCCGGCGCATCACGTCACAGCAGCGCGACGACCTGTTCCGCGGTCGCCTTCGCCGATTGCGGATTCTGGCCGGTCACGAGCCGGCCGTCGACGACGACGTACGACGTGAACGGCAGCAGCGCCTTCTCGTAGCGCGCGCCACGCTGCTGCATCTGCTCCTCGACGTTGTACGGCACCTTCTTGGCGACGCCGGCCAGGATTTCCTCGACCCACGAGTAGCCGGTGATCCGGCGTCCGGCAACCAGCAGCGAGCCGTCCGACAGCTTGGTATTCAGCAACCCGCAGTAGCCGTGACAGACCGACGATACGACACCGCCGCGCTCGTAGATCTCGCGCGTGAGCCGCTGCAGCCCCGCATCGTCCGGGTAGTCCCACATCACCGCATGGCCGCCGGTGAAGTAGATCGCATCGAAATCGGCCGGATCGATCTCGTCGGGGCGCGCGGTGGTGGCCAGCAGCGCTTCATTGGCCTTGTCGGCGCGCCACGCTTTCGCGGCGGCGTCGGCGTGCGGCCATTTGAGCGAGCGCGGCTCGAGCGGCGACACGCCGCCCTTGGGGCTCACCAGCCGCTGCTCATAGCCTTTCGCCGCAAAGATGTGATGGGCATGGGTCAGCTCGGACAGCCACAGGCCGGTCGGTTGCGACGGATCGGCGTAGTGCGCGACATTGCTGACCACGTGAAGGATGCGCTTGCTCATGATGCGGTTCCCTTTCATCGGCCACGGGCGGACGTCGTCGACGCGCCGCCGGATCGTCGGATGGCAGTACCCATACCCATGGCCTCGATACGCTGCCGAGGCAAACCATAACCTTCAAGCAAAGTTGAAGGTCAAGGCCTTTTCGTCTTCGCTGGCCGCGCGGGGCTGACGGGCAGCACGAGACCGTCCAGCAAGGTGGTCAGCGCATCTTCGATCGCGTGATCGCCAACCTTCTCGCGCACCAGCCGCCCGTCGATCGCCAGCATCGTCAGCCCATGCAGATGCGCCCAGCAGGCGGTCGCCTGGCCGAGCGCCGGGCGCGGACGGATCGTGCCGGCGCGCTGGCCGTGTTCCAGGATGTCGACGACCAGCAGGAGCGGCGCCTGCACGCGCGGATCGAGATGGATGTCCGTGGGCTCGCCGGCATCCGCGGCAAACATCAGTCGATAGAGATCCGGGTTGCGCTGCCCGAACGCGAGATGGGCGTAAGCGAGCGCGCGCAGCACGTCAGGTGCATCCGCCGCGGGATCGACGGACGCGGCGAGGTCTTCGTTCAGCCGATCGAAGCCGATCAGCGCGAGCTCGTGCAGCAACGCGGCCTTGTCCGGGAAATGCCGGTACGGCGCCGAGTGGCTGACGTTCGCGCGCCGCGCGATTTCGCGCAGCGTGAACTGCCAGCCCTGTTGCTCCTGCAGCGTGTCGAGCGCCGTGTCGATGATCGCGCGCCGCAGATCCCCGTGGTGATAAGCCTTTTGCCCGGCGTCCGCAGCCTCATCCGACGACATCGCGTTGCTCCTATGTTGACAGGGAACACATTGTGAGCCTATGATCCGCCGCATGCAAGTTGACAGTGTCTACATCGACGCAACCTCGTGAGGTGCACCATGGCCATTTCCGCAGAATCCAGCTCGAGCTTCGACCCGGCGGCGTTGCTGGCCCGCCAGCGCAACGCGTTCGTCAGCGAGGGGCCGCCGAGCGTGCAGCAGCGCAAGGCGCGGCTCGCGCGGCTGCGTGCCGTGGTGCTCGCGTATCGCAGCGAAGTGGAGGAGGCGGTCAGCGCCGATTTCGGGCATCGCTCGCGGCACGAGACCGCGATCATGGAACTGGTCGGCGTGATCCAGGCGATCGACTACCTGACGCGCAACCTGCGTCGCTTCACGAAGCCGCAGCGCCGGCACGTCGGGATCTTTTACCGGGCCGGGCACGCGCGCGTGGAGTACCAGCCGCTGGGTGTCATCGGCGTGATGGCGCCGTGGAATTACCCGTTCGCGCTCACGTTCATTCCGCTGGCCACCGCGCTGGCCGCGGGCAACCGCGCGATGCTCAAGCCGTCGGAACTGACGCCGCGCACCAGCGAGGTGATGCGCCGGATGCTCGCGGAAACCTTCCCGAGCGAGGAAGTCGCGGTCGTGCTCGGCGGCCCGGAAGTCGGCGCCGCCTTCAGCGGCTTGCCGTTCGATCATCTGCTGTTCACCGGCAGCACGCAGGTGGGCCGCAAGGTCATGAAGGCCGCCAGCGACAACCTGGTGCCGGTGACGCTCGAACTCGGCGGCAAGAGCCCGGCGATCGTCGCGAGAGGGCATGTCGACGGCCGGACGATGTCCAGCATCGTGTTCGGCAAGCTGTCGAATGGCGGGCAGACCTGCGTCGCGCCCGACTATGCGCTGGTGCATGAAGACGATCTCGACGCGTTCGTCGCGCAATACGATGCGGCCGTCGCGCGCTTCTATCCGGGCGGGCCGACCAGTGCCGACTACACGTCGATCGTCAGCGACCGGCATTTCGATCGCCTGAAAGGTCTCATCGACGAAGCGCGCAGCAAGGGCGCGCGCGTGATCGAGGCGGGCGTGAATCCGCAGCAGGCGGCCACCCGCAAGCGGACGCTCGCGCCCACGCTGATCGTCGGGGCCGGTGACGATACGACCGTCATGCAGGAAGAGATCTTCGGGCCGATCCTGCCGGTGCGCACGTATCGCACGATCGACGAAGTCGTCGACTACGTGAATGCGCGTCCGCGGCCGCTCGCGCTGTACTACTTCGGCGCGCAGGACAGCGACTGCGAGTCGTTGCTCAAGCGCACCACGTCGGGCAATGTCGGCATCAACAACACGCTCCTGCATGTCGCGCAGGAAGACTTGCCGTTCGGCGGCGTTGGCCCGAGCGGAATGGGTGCATATCACGGCATCGAGGGATTCCGCGCGATGAGCCATGCGAAGGGCGTGTTCGTGCTGGGGCGCTGGAACCTGCCGAGCCTGCTGCGTGCGCCGTTCGGCAAGCTCGCGGATCTGTCGCTGGCGGCGCTGCTCGGGCGCAGCCGGGAACCGGCGGGCGTGCGGGCGGGATTGAGCGCGAAGCGCTGAGACCGCCGCCACACCGCGACCGGCGCGCGGCTGCTTCGCATGCGGCGCGCCATAGTGGTCGAGCGCGCATGCGTCGGTAAGTGCATGTGATCGAACCTCGGCCGTGACCGAACGGCACGCTAGGGCCGGTTGCGCAGGCCGGCCCCGTTGCGAATGGCGGTTTCATCGACAAGCGTCGCGGCGAATTCGACGGCGGCCGGCATTCCCGCGTCATGCATCATCACGAATTCCATGTCCGGCAGCGCCGGCAAGCCTTCTGATACGCCCAGCTCGCGGAGCGTGTCGTCGATCGCGCCGCGCGGCACCGGTGCAATCGCGATGCCGGCGCGCGCGAACGTGCGGATGCCCGTGACGCTCGGGCTTTCGCATGCGATGAAATAGGGCATGCCTGCCAGCGCGAGCGCCTTGATGGCAGCGCCCCGGTAAGGGCACGGATCGGGGAAGCACGCGAGCGGCACATCGCCTTCCGGCAGCGGCTCGTGGCGCGCGAACGCCCAGACGAGCGGCTCTCGCCACAACGTCGCGCCCTGGCGCGTGTGCGCGCACCGGCTGCCGATCACGAGATCGAATTCGCCGTCGGCGTGCCGTTGAAACAGGCTGTCGCCGATGTCGACCGTCAGATTCAGCCGCAAGCCGCGCCGCGCGGCGCCGTGGCGGCGCATCACGTCGGGCAGCCAGCCCCCCGCCACATCCTCCGATGCGCCGATGCGCAGCGTGACATCGACTGCGTTGCCGCTGCCCAATTTCGTCTTCGCTTCCTCGCTGAGGTTGAGCATCGCGCGCGCGTAGCCGAGCAGCATCCGGCCATGCTCGGTGAGCGTGACGCTGCGCGTATTGCGGGCGAGCAGCGCCCGGCCGACCTGCTCCTCGAGACGAGCGATCTGCGCGCTGACCGCGGACTGGCTGAGATGCAGCCTGCGACCTGCGCCGGTAAAGCTCCGCACGTCGGCGATGGCGACGAACGTATGAAGCAGTGAGGTGTCGAGCGGCGTGTTCATTGATCACCAATTCGGGTTAATTCGATCAATTCATATCGTTTCCGGATTATAGGTCGATCCGATAGGCTGCGAAGCGCAGTGGGCGATCGCGCATCCCGCGCGTCGCCGTCACTTTCGGCAAGGACCGGTTTCATGACACGCGTGCTCTATATCGAAGGCTCACCCAACAAGGACTATTCGGCGTCCATCGACGTGTGCAATGCCTTTCTCGATGCGTACCGACACACGCATCCCGATCACGAAATACAGACGCTCGACATCTGGAATCTGGCGATACCCGAATTCGACGAAGCCGCGCTGGCCGCGAAATATGCGGGACTGAGCGGCAAGGTGTTGACGCCGGCTCAGGCGGCGGCATGGCAACGGATCGAGCAGCTCGCGGCGCCGTTCCACGAAGCGGACAAGCTCCTGTTCGGCGTGCCGCTGTGGAATTTCAGTATTCCGTACAAACTCAAGCACCTGATCGACGTGATCTCGCAGAAGGACGTGCTGTTCACGTTCGACGGCACAGGTTTCGCCGGCAAGCTGGCCGGGAAAAAGGCGGCGGTGGTCTACGCGCGCGGGCTCGGTTATCAGTCGCCGGGCTCATTTACCCCGGCGGCCGAATTCGATCTGCAGCGCCCGTACATGGAGACCTGGCTCAAGTTCGTGGGCGTGAAGGACGTCACCGGGATCGTCGTCGAGCGCACCTTGTTTGGTCCCGACGGAGCGGTCGATCGCAGTCGCGCGATCGACGAAGCCCGCACGATCGCGCGTACGTTCTAAAGCGACCGCGTGGCGCATCCGGCGCACCCGGCGCGCCGGCGAAGCGCGCCGGTCGGTTGCATCGACGGGTGGCGCGCCGTTTCGAATCAGCGCCCGCCGCGCGCGATGGCAAGCGCGACGCCGAAGCCCACGAGCAGGCAGCCGAAGGTGCGGTCGATCCAGTGCCGTAGCGCCAGCAGGCGATCGCGGACGGCCGTCGCGGAGAAGCACAGGGCCACCAGGCTGAACCAGCCGGCATGCGCGACGGCGATGAACGCGCCGTAGCCGATCTGCACGATCAACGGCGTGTCGGGCCGCACGGCCTGCATGAACAGGCTGACGATGAACACCGTGGTCTTGGGGTTCAGCGCATTGGTCAGGAAGCCGGTGCGCAGCGCGGCCAGGTCGGACAGCGGTGCGGCCGGTGCATCCGCCTGCCCGTTGCCGGCCTTCGTCATGAGCATCTTCACGCCGAGGTAGATCAGGTAGATCGCGCCGACCAGCTTGACGGCATTGAAGAGCCACAGCGACTGGCGGATCAGCAGGCCGACGCCCAGCAGCGTGTAGCTCACGTGAACCGTCACGCCGAGCCCGATCCCCAGCGCGGTGAGCACGCCCGAGCGGCGCGACAGCATCAGGCTGTTGCGTGTGACCATCGCGAAGTCCGGCCCCGGGCTGATCACGGCCAGCAGCGTGATGGTGACTACAACTATCAGTTCGGTCATCGTCTTGTCCTTGCGATTGATGGCTTGATGGCGCAATCTTATGGATCATGTTCCATCGGAAAAAGCGATGATTTCTGACCAGAATGGTGAGATTGACTCACAGTCCGTTCGCACGAACCTGCCATCGCTGATGGCGCTGCGTTGCTTCGAGGCGGCGGCGCGTCACGAGAATTTCAGCCGTGCGGCCGACGAGCTGTGCCTGACCCATGGCGCGGTCAGCCGCGCGGTGCGATTGCTCGAGGACGACCTGGGCGTCGCGCTGTTCCAGCGGCGCAGCCGTCGCGTGTTCCTGACCGATGCGGGCCGCAAGCTGGCGCAGGCCGTCCATGACGGACTGGGGCTGATGCGCCACGCCGCGCAGGAATTGCGTACCGAGGCTGCCCGGGCGCGGCGCTGGGTGCTGTCGTGCGAACCGACGCTTCTGATGCGCTGGCTGATTCCGCGCTGGCCGGATTTTCAGGCGCGGCACGCGGGCGTCGACATTCATCTGGCTGCTGCAGGCGGTCCGTTCTCATTCGACAGCGGCATCGACATGGCGATTCGACGCAATGACTTTGCGTGGCCGGCGGGTTATCACGCGGAGCGGCTGTTCGCGGAGAAGGTGGGGCCGGTCTGCCGGCCGGATAAGGTCGATGCGTGGTTTTCCGCGCGTCGTGGCAGTCGCTCGTTGAAGGCGGATGTTGCGCGACTGCACACGCGGACACGGCCGCACGCGTGGAAGGAATGGGCGGTGGTGGCGAACCAGCCCGCCGCGGGCGGGCGCGGGCAGACGTTCGACCATTTCTATTTCAGTCTGCAGGCGGCGGTTGCGGGGCTCGGTGTCGCGATCGGCCCGTGGCATCTCGTTCGCGATGACATCGAAAGCGGTGTGCTCGTCGCGCCGATGGGGTTCGTCGAGGATGGTTCGGATTACTGCTTGTTGACGCCGGAGCCGGTGGTGGCGGGGAGTGCGCAGGGGGATGTGCTGGGGTGGTTGAGGGCGGTGGTTTGATGGGGCGCGTGTGTGTGCAGATGGGTGTTGACGCCACGCGCCCGCAAGAAGGGGCGTGGTGAAGCTCGGCGCAGGCATCGCGATCGATCCCGGCGCCCGGTATCGCACGCCGCGGTGATGGACGTCGCTACTGCCTCGAATCCGGCGCGAAGGTCTTTCCCGTCACGTCGGCGATGAAATCGATCGCCGCGCGAATCGACGGGGAATGCCTGAGATCGGCATGCACGACCAGCCAGATGTCGCGGGCGTACGGTTCCCCGTCGAACGGCAAGCGCTGCAACCCCGGATCGTCATCGCCCATGAACACGGGCAGGCCCGCGACGCCGATTCCGGTACGGGCCGCGACCTGCTGCGTCGTGATATCGCTGACTTCGCACGCGATGCGGCGACCTCGAGCGATCGATTCGAGCCACTTCTGATGCGGCATTTCCGCGAATTGCGCGTCGTAGCAGATGAACGCCCAATCGTCAGGCGTCGACGCGTGCGCGTAGTCGCGACTCGCATAGAGCCCGAAAGCCATCTCGCCCAGCTTGCGCGTCGCGTTTTGCGGCTCGTCGGGGCGGAACAGGCGCACGGCGATATCCGCTTCACGACGGGCGAGCGATACGCTTTGCGCCTGGCTGGCCATCGACAGCCGAATGCCCGGATGCATTTGCGCGAACGCATACAGATGATTCGCGTAGAAATTGTTGGCGAGCACGGGCGGCACGCTGATCGTCACGGTGCCGTGCATCGGCAGATGTTCCGTGAGCGCGAGGCGCTCGATCGCAAACGCGTGCTCCTCCATTTTCCCGGCGAACTCGAGAATCTGCCGGCCGGCGGCGGTCGGCCGGCACGCGCGCGGCAATCTCGCTAGCGCCTTGCCTTGGCGCCGCTTTCTATTAGGGAAATCCTGATAAAGCTAAGGGTTATCAGACGCGATTAACTTATATCAAACTAATTTTGACGACGATTTATGTTCCTGATATGGTTTTTCGCACCTGCAAAGCGCGCCCCGGCTGCGGTGTCGCTCGGCGAAACGGTTCGTGCCCGTCGCCAGCGGCTGACCGGCCGATCGATCGACTGGCGGTCGAGGCGGGTATGCCCAGGCCGTTTGTCGTCGCGGGTAGTGCGTGGGCTTGGACCATGACAATGGAGTACTTCTTCGAAATGCCATCGGAGAAACGTTCGGCTTAGCGCGGTGATCTGCTCGAGTTTTTCGGTTTCGTGGAATCGGCACATGACCCATCCACGGTGCCGCATGGCTCGAGCGACCACAAAAGCAACGCAGCGGCTTTCGTCCAGGCGGGACGCCGCGATGGTTCCAATCGAGGGAATGCCGGACAGGTCGAGATGCGAGGCGCCTTCCTGCATGAAATTTTGAGGATGACGAAATGATCGAGTCGAATATGCCGATCTGGCGAACATGAAGCCGGCTGCTGCAACCTGAGACGACGTGCAGCCCATGCGCCGTCATCTGCATTCGAATACAACAAAACCCGTTTCAAACAATCCCGCAACCACTCCTGACAGTGAAATACAGATGAAAAACAAGAAAATCAAGGTCAGCGTTATCGCTGTTGCCGCCTTCGCAGCATCGTCGGCAGCAATGGCACAGTCGTCGATCACCCTGTACGGCATGCTCGATGCAGGTATCGGCTACACGTCGAACATCAATGGCCACAAGCGGTTCGGCCTCGATGGTGGTGCCGCAGGTTCGAACAAGTGGGGCCTCAGGGGGACGGAGGATCTCGGCGGCGGCCTCAAGGCGATCTTCAAGATCGAAAACGGCTTCAACATTGGGACGGGCGGCATAGGCGGCCAGGGGCCCATCGGTTCCACGCGCTCGTTGTTCAACCGCCAGGCATACGTATCGCTCGCTTCCGATCAGTACGGTACCGTGCGTCTGGGGCGCCAGCTCGACGCCGTGACGGAAATGGTTCAGGTCCTGACGGGCGACGCCATTTCGGCGTCGACGTTCTCGACCCCGGGCGACGTGGACAACAACGACAACACGACGAACCAGAACAGCGCCGTGAAGTACATTTCGCCGCTCATCCACGGCTTCCAGGCCGAAGGCGCGTACTCGTTCGGCGGCGTGGCCGGTTCGATGGGTTCGGGCCAATCGTGGTCGGTGGCGGCGAACTACGCTCAGGGCGGTCTGACGGTCGCCGGCGGCTATTTCCATGCGGCAAACCAGGGTGAGAACGGGTGGATGAACGCAACGGCGCAGCCGAGTTTCGGTGGTGCGCTGGGCTATCCGAGTTCGGGTTACAACGGCGGCAATGCATTCAAGAGCGCGGGCATCGCGCAAGTCGCCACGCAATATCAGATTGGTCCGTACACGGCCGGCTTGCGCTACTCGAACGCGCAGTACCAGGGCAACGCTGGCCAGCCGTCGATTCACTTCAACGTGCTGGGTGCGCTCCTGCAGTACCAGGTAACGCCGGCGCTGTCGCTGGCGACCGGGTACACATATGTCTACGGCTCCGCGGCCACGCCCGCGCTGGCTGCCGAGGGCCGCACGATGGCGTCGATCAACCAGGTGTCGCTGGGTGCGACGTACTCGCTGTCGAAGAGCACCGCGCTGTACGCGATGGGCGGGTACGTTCATGCCAAGGGCGCTCAGGCATCCGTTGCGGACTTTGGCAACACCGCATCGGGCGGCAACCAGGTTCAAGTCAACATCGGCATGTACCACGGCTTCTGATCGCCGGCGTGGAAGTCCGGAGTAGTGGCTGCACTACTCCGGCAAAGCAGCACTCTTCTGTCAGTACCCCACCCCGAGCGGGTGTCGTGAGCTGAAAATTCCCCTCATCGATCGTTCGTTTTGCAGACAGTGACGAAGTTGCTGCATGGCGAGACGATCATCCCGCATCCACATTGCGTACAGCGACGAATGTCGGCTGCTGGGGATCCCGATGTTCGAGCGGCCGTGTCGGGTGAACATCAACCGCCAGGTCGCGCTCAGATTCCCATCCGCTCCGCGACACCGTCCCGATCGACGAACTTGTGTTTCAGTCCGGCCGCGACGTGCATGACCAGCAGCAAGCCCAGCGTCAGCACCAGCGCGCGATGCAGCGAATCGGTCAGGAGTCGCAGCGGTTCGTCGCGACCAACCAGCACCGGCAATTCCGTGATGCCGAAGAAACTGACCGGATGGGCGCCAGCGAGGCGGTGCACGTAGCCGGTCAGCGGCACGAGACACAGCAGCAGGTACAGCACGCCGTGCAGTGCACCGGCGATCCGCGCCTGCCATGCCGGAACACTGGCCGGCAGCGGCGGCGGCGTATGTGTCGCACGCCACGCGAGGCGTGGCACGGTCAGCATGAAGATCAGGCTGCCGATCGACGCGTGATAGAACAGGATGCCGTTGAACTGAGACGAGTTGTGCGGAAAGGTATCCATGTAGATCCCGATCATCAGGTTCAACAGGATCAAGATGGCGATCGACCAGTGCATGGCGATCGCGAAGCGTGTGTAGGCGACGTGGTTGGGGTGTGACATTGCGGTCTCTCCGGTTCGGTTGGGCGTCGTGCACCGGCTCGCTCGGCGTGGTGAGCGGCCTGACGCCCCGATATACCGGAGCCGGCATGGTTTTATTCCCGCGGCACGGATCGGTCGCCATTCCTTTCATGTGGAAGGCAATCGATATGTGTTGAAAGGAATCGAGTGCCCTTGGCGGCATTGCACCGGCCGCAATACTTGCGACGTCTGAGGTGCGGCTTGTGCCGGCGCGACCATCGCTGATGTTCGACGGCATGCCAACGGTCGCTTTCCGTCACGGCGCCCATCCTGCCGCGAGCGTGTGCGCGATCGTTGCGACGGACCCGCAGACATCGATGCCGTAACGGCAAATCGTCAGCCGGTAACGTCCGCTCCAGACATGCCGAACAGCCGGGCAACGACCGAACGCAGCCAGCGATTGCCGGCCTCCTGGTGGTAGCGCGCGTGCCAGTGTTGCCGAACGGCGAAGCCCTCGACGGGAATGGGGCAGGGATGTACCGAAAGATCGCTGGCCTGAGCCAGCGTCTCGCCGATATGGCGCGGCAAGGTCGTGATCAGATCGGTGGTCTGCACAATGGCGCCGAGCCCCAGAAAACCGGGCAATTCAAGCACCACCTGCCGTTCAATGCGCTCCCGCACGAGCGCCTGCTCGAGCAGCGCCGTGCCCGTTCCTGCCGTGATCGCCACATGGCCTTCGGTGCGATACGCCTTGACGCCGAGCCGCTTGTGAATACGCGGATGATGGCGATTCGCCAGGCACACCCAATCCTGCTCGTATAGCTGTTGCTGATAGATGCCGCCGCTCAGCCACGGCACGTATCCGATCGCAAGATCGGCCTCGCCCGATTCGAGCGCGCGTTCCGTGTTGCCGTCGATCCGCGCAGCTTCCAGGCGCACGCGAGGCGCTTGCGCGCGCACGTAGGCGAGCAGACGCGGCAGCAGCGTCACGTGACTCGCATCGGTCATGCAGATGCGAAAGCGTCTCTGCGCGGTCGCTGGATCGAAGGCGATTTCCCACGCCGAGAAGCGCCGCAACGATTCGAGAATCTCCCGACATGGGCCGATCAGCGCATCCGCTTGCGGTGTGGGCGCCATGCCGCCGGGCGTCCGGATAAAAAGGGGATCGTGCAAATGCTCGCGCAACCGCGCGAGCCAGATGCTGACGGTCGGCTGGCTCTGGCCGAGTTGTTCGGCCACGCGCGTAACGCTGCGCGTGTCGTAGAGCAGGTCGAACAATTGCAGCAGCTTGAGGTCGGGCAGATCGGTCGGAATCATCGCAGGTCAATTATATTGCGTGTGGCAATGATGTCATTGTATCCATTGTATTGCGACATGATGCGGCGGCTCCTATCGTGACGTCACACGTTAAGGAGACGCTCTTGAAAATTGCCATTCTGGGTGCCGGCGCGCTGGGCTGCGCGATTGGCGCGACGCTCACTGAAGGCGGTCATGAGACCTGGCTGATCGACCGCTCGCCCGATCATGTCAATGCGATGCGCGCCCACGGCCTGCGCGTCGACGACGCAAGCGGCACGCGCCAGGTGCAAGTCCGCGCGACCACCCGGCCGGACGAAGCGGGGGTGGCCGAAGTCGTGATCGTGCTCGTCAAATCGTTTCACACCGATGCGGCGATTCGCGGCGCGCAAGCGCTGGTGGGGCCTGAAACGCTGGTGCTGTCACTGCAAAACGGCCTCGGTCACGAAGACATTCTTGCCGACGCCGTGGGCCGCGAACGCGTGCTCGCGGGCAAGACCTATGTGGGGGGCGTACTGCGCGGCATGGGGCACATCGAGTCGGGCGTCGTGGGCAAGCACACCATCATCGGCGAATTGGACGGACACGTGACGGATCGCGTTCGACGTATTGCCGACGCATTCAGCCACGCGGGCCTCCACACGCAGGTGAGCGACAACATCGTCGGCACCATGTGGGACAAGCTGCTCGTGAACGTCGCGACGGGCGCGCTGACCGGCATCACGTCGCTGACTTACGGCCAGCTTTATGACGAGCCGCTGCTCAAGGCCACTTCGCTGGCGGCCGTCGCGGAAGCGATCGCGGCCGCGAAGGCGGCAGGCGTCACACTGTCGATGAACGATCCGGAGCAGGCGTGGTCGCTTGCCGCCGAGGGCTTGCCCGCTGCGTTCAAGACGTCGATGCTGCAAAGCCTCGAAAAAGGTTCCATGACCGAAATCGACTTCATCAACGGCTCGGTCGTGCGTTGGGGCGCGCGTTACGGTGTACCGACGCCCGTCAACGCCACGCTGGTTGCGTGCATCAAGGGCATCGAGCGCGCGATGGTCGACCGCCGGAAAGCGGAGGCGCAAGCATGAGCCAACCGAAAGCCTATCTCGAACACGTCGCCGTCTTCGTGCGCGACATCCACTGGCACATCCGCTTTTTCGAGGACGTGTTCGGCATGACGATGCGCGAGGTCGACGGCACGACCGAAGCGCCGCGCCAGTACTGGACGCTCGGCGGCATGCAGTTCATCCACCAGCCGGATTTTTCGGGCCCCGAAGGAAGGCTTGGCCACCTCGGCATCATGTGCGAGGACGTGGAAGCCTCGCTCGCCGCCGCCCGCCGCTACGACGTGCAGCCCATGCCGCAAGGTGCGAACTGGCTGCGTTTGCCCGATGGTCTCGCCATCGAATTCATTCAGGCGAAACCCGCGCGCTGCGTGGGCCAGGCGCTCGCCATCAATCCGCGCGCGGAGGCATGACATGACCATCGTCGAAAAATACTGGGACGACGCACGCGAAGGCGACGAATGCGTGAGCCCGAGCTACACCGTCACGAAGGAACGCATTCTCGCGTACGCCGATCTCACCGGCGATCACACCCCTGTGCACGTCGATGAAGCGTATGCGAACGCGAGCCACTTTGGCTGCCTCGTTGCGCATGGATTGTTTGGTCTTTCGATTGCCGATGGCCTGAAGACTCGCAGCGATTATCGCTTTGTGCCGGGCATGTCGCTGGGCTGGAGCTGGGACTTCGTTCTGCCGATCAAGGTCGATGACGTGCTGCATGTGAAGTTTCGCATCGGCGCGATGCGCCCGAGCAAGAGCCGCCCGGATTGGGGCATCGTGACGCTTCCTTCAGAGCTGATCAATCAGCACGGCGAAGTCGTGCAGCGAGGTGAGCATCGCCTGATGGTGCCGCGCCGGCCGGGAGCTGAACGATGAAACAGGCGCGTCCACTCGAAGGGATTCGTGTCGTCGACTACAGCCACTTTCTCGCGGGTCCGTACGTGGGGCGCTGCCTCGCGGCGCTGGGTGCGGAAGTGATCAAGGTCGAGCGACCCGGCGGCGGCGACGCGGGACGCCAGCATGCGACCGTGCTTGACGATCGCTCGAGCGGCTATTTTCTGCAGCTCAATATGGGCAAGCGCGGCGTCAGCGTGAACATGAAGGATCCGCGCGGAAAGGCTTTCATGGAACGGCTCTGCGATTCGGCGGACGTATTCGTGGAGAATTATCGGCCCGGCGCGCTCGACAAGCTTGGGCTCGGCTACGAAGCGCTTTCCGCGCGCAACCCGGGGCTGGTCTACTGTTCCATTTCCGCGTATGGCCACACGGGGCCGGACGCCCATCGCGCGGGTTTCGGACTGATCGCCGAGGCCAAGAGCGGCATCATGCAGATGGTCGGCACGCCCGGCGACCGCCCGCCGCTGCTGCGTATTTCGCTCGGGGACATGTACACGGGCATTCATGCGGTCGCGGCCATCAATGCGGCACTGCTCGGCCGCGTGAAAAGCGGGCGAGGGCAGCACATCGACATGGCGCTTTACGACACGCTCGTCTCGATGCACGAATATGCGGTCCAGTGCTACACGCTTGCAGATGTGCTGCCCGAACAGACCGGGCACGACATGCCCGGCTCGACGCTTTATGGTGTGTTTCGCGCGATCGATGGCGATCTGGTGATCGCCGCGCAGGTGGACGATGCGTGGAAGCGCTTCGCGTCGCTGATCGAAGCGAGCGGCGGCCCGCGCGGCTTTGGCACCGACGAGCGGTTTCACCATAGCGTGGGTCGCAATACGCATCGGCTGGACATTCTCGGCGTGGTCGAGCCGTGGGTCGCCGCGCGCACGGTGACGCAGATTCTCGAACTGCTCGACGGCATCGATGTGCCTTGCGCGAAGGTGCAACGTATCGACGAAGTGATCGCCGATCCGCAAATTCAGGCACGCGGCATGATCGTCGAACAGGAGCATCCGCGTTACGGCACGCTGCGCCTGCCGAATCTGCCGTTCCGGTTTTCCGAGTGCGATACCACGATCCGCGAGGTTGCCCCCGATCTGGGGCAGCACAATGCCGAAGTCGCGCAATCGCTGGGTTTCACGCCCGCCGAGATCGATGCGATGCAAACCGATGGCGTGCTGTTCGACAAGTGAGGCGACGATGAGCGATACCTATGCGGTGATCGGCAATCCGATCGGCCATACGAAATCCCCGCTGATTCATGGGCTTTTCGCCGAAGCGACGCAACAGGCGATGCACTACACGACCATCGAGGGGCCGTGCGAACCGGATGACGCGTTCGCGGCAACGGTGCGGAAATTTATCGCGGCCGGCGGCAAGGGCATGAACATCACGGCGCCGTTCAAGCTTGCGGCATTCGACATGGCCGATGAGCGCAGCGAGCGCGCGACGCTCGCAGGCGCGGCGAACGCGTTCAAGTTCGACGGCGGCCGGATTCTCGCAGACAACTTCGACGGCATCGGCCTGCTGCGTGATATCGAGGTGAATCTTCACACGCCGTTCGCGGGCAAGCGTGTGTTGCTGCTGGGTGCCGGCGGCGCGGCCCGCGGCGCGTTGCTTCCCTTCCTGGGCGCGCGTCCCGCACATCTGGTGGTGGCGAATCGTCACGTCGAGAAAGCGCAAGCGCTGGCAGCGCAATTGGCTTCGTATGGCCCGATAACGGCATGCGCTTACGGGGAACTCGAGCGCATGGGGCGCTTCGATCTGGTGGTCAACGCGACGTCCGCGAGTCTGACAGGCGATTTGCCGCCCGTGCCGCCCGGCGTGTTCAGCCCGCATGGCACAGCCTATGAACTGGCCTATGGCAAGCACCTCACGCCGTTCTTGCGACTGGCGCGCAATGCAGGGGTAGCCGGTGTAGCGGATGGTGTCGGCATGCTGGTGGAGCAGGCGGCGGAAGCCTTTGCGTGGTGGCGCGGCGTGCGCCCCGAGACGCAAGCGGTGATCGACCTGCTTACCGTTCCGCTGGATCGAGTGTGAACGTCCGCGAGCGATACGGGACTTCGATACATCCGCTGAGCGCGTTCATCAATTCGATGTGTCGACGGGTTGAATCCGCGGCCGATTTCAGGCATGTGGAACGCTATGATGCTGTTTCCGATGAAACGAGTCAGCGTCAATGGCGATCGTTAGACTGCGGTGAAAGTCCGCGTCACTCGACGCGCGATTCTTTCCCCCGACGATCATCGACGAGGCCACCCCATGCAACTTCAAACCGGCAATCTTTTCACCGCCGATGACCAGCGCGGTAAAGATGAACAAATCGACCGCCTCGTCACCGGGCAGCGTCTGGACGTAGAGCGAATCGTGTCGATGGGGCACACGAGCCCCGATGGCTTTTGGTATGACGACTCGCGCGCTGAATGGGTCGTGCTGCTTTCGGGCGCCGCCGTACTCGAATTCGAAGAAGGCCCGACGCGCCATGAAATGCATCCCGGCGACTACGTGCTGATCGAGCCGCATTGCCGTCATCGCGTCGCGTGGACGCACGAAGCAACGCAATCCGTCTGGCTTGCGATTTATTACGAACGTTGAATCAGGAAATATTGGGCAGCATGAAATCCGGCGCGTAGCATGCAACCACGCGCCGGATGGCGCAAATCGTCACCACACCGGAGCGGCCTTTAAATACCGCCGGTATCGATGCCCAAATAGCAGGGCGGCGCGCTAGCGCGCGCCGGTGCGCGTCGAGAATCTTATTCCTGGATCAGGAATCGATTGCGATTCTTCGCGTCCTTGATCCATGCGGGCGCGCGACCGCGGCCCGACCAGGTTGCCCCGGTCTTCGGGTCGCGATACTTTGCCTGCACGGGGGCGGCCGCTTGCTTGGCCGGTCGACCACGACGCGTACCGAAAATGTCTTTCTCGGTAATGCCGAATTCCGCAACTTTGGTGCGGATGTCGTCGACGATCGCCTGGAATTCCGCGGCACGTGCAGCTTCGGCTTTCTCGGCCAAAGCTTCCATTTGGGCTTTCAGTTCCTTGTACGTTGCCATGTATCACTCTTCAGGTTGAGTACACATATGATAGCGGTTTCAGCGGAAAGTTTTGAGGAAATTCTCTTCGACTACGAGATTTGTCATCGATAAAGCAATGCAGGACTGCTTCGAACACCTGAAAAGTGTGTCATGTATGAGAAAGCGTAGAGGATTACCCGGAAACTTTTAACGGCGGCGGCACGTCGCTTTGATCGGTCGCGGCGGGATTTTTTCGTCGAGACATCCGCGCGAGACTTAATTATTCTTTACATTTTTCTGAAGTATCGGGGGATTCACTAATGAACAGAGACGATAAGCTGACGCAGGTCGCGGCCGAATTCGGCTTCAATCCGGACGAGGAAATCAGGATCGGCGGAAAGTACACGCCCATTCTGGTGGACGGGAACACGGCCTACATCGCCGGCCAGATTCCGCGGATCGGCGACGTGGTGCATTTCGTGGGCGTAGTGGGGGAATCCGTTTCGCTCGACGAAGGTCGCCGGGCCGCCGGCGTATCGGTGCTGCGTGCGCTGTCGCTGATCAGGAAGCACCGCGGCACGCTCGACGCGATCGCGACAGTGCCGCGCATCACCGTGTATGTGCGAAGCGCACCCGGCTTCACGATGCAAAGCGAAGTCGCTGACGGCGCATCCGACATGCTGCATGCGGTGCTTGGCGATGCAGGCGTTCATACGCGCACGTCGGTCGGCGTGCTGCAATTGCCCAAAGGGGCGTCGGTGGAAGTCGATTTCATTTTCGGGCTGAAGCAGGGTGATGTCGGTATCTGACTTCAGCGGACCCTGTCTTGCGAGTGTGTAGTTGCGCGAAACATTCCTATAGCCGATGCACGACGCGCCTTCTGGTGAAAGCACGCGCCAGCAATACGGAAAGCAAAGCACGCAATTACCGCCAAAGGACTTCGACAGCCTGCTCGCCGATGAGGATCTTGCGAAGCTTCAGGCGGCGTTCGATATCTGCGATTTGAAGGTGCGCGGCGAATTGGGCGAATGGGCTGTGTTGTCGCTCGCCCCGTGTCCAGGCAATCTCGCGCGCCGATTTGTTGAGCAGGGCGCGCAGGTCGCCCGCAGTCCACGGCGCAGCGCTGCATGTTCGCGTCCGCACGCTGTGCGTGCCTGTGCACTACCCGCATGCACACTGCACATGCTCGCCTCGTGCCTGCCGGTCAGCCATCCGCCCGACGCGCGTCGTCGAGATAGTCAACTGATCGCGGTTTTGTCTTCGGCCGACAACCGCATGCCTTCCGCGCACCGCCCGACGACCTGAAAATTCCGGAAACACCGCCCCGCCAATATCGCCCCGCATCCCCACTTTGGGAGATGCCATCGCCCGACAGTCAGCCTACGATTGACCCCAGGGCATCGGGGCCGGAAGTCGTCGGAACAATCGGACAGGCTCCCCATTCCGTATCGAAATCAGCAAATGCCCACGCGGTTTACTGACACAGCTTCTGCGTACGATGGCGACTGACGTGTGCGGTGAATGCCTTACACCGCAACACGATGGCGCGTTGATGACGGAAGGCCTGCTGTCGTATTTCGGGGAATTTCAATCAATATGCTGGCACGAGACTTTGCAGAACGAGAGCTCTCACACATTCAGCGAATGGTGGCTCTCCTGGACAGCGAGACGAACGCTGACGATGTGTCGATGTCGGGTGCGGGGCGCGTGCGGCATCCAAGCTACTGGCGCGGGCGAATCGAGGAGCTGCTGTCGGCGCCCGATGTGCCGCGCCACGTCAGAAAGCTCAGCGAAGCGGTGCTCGCGAAGATCCACACGATGGAAATGCGGTTCGCGACGATGAAGTAAGTACATCGTCGGATACGGCCCACGCATGCGCCTCATCGCGTTGTCGACCGGATGGCCGGTCGCTTATTCGGGCGACATCACGTCAAGCAGCGCCGCACGAAACGCGGCCATCTCCGCGCCGGTGCCGATCGACACGCGAAGATACGCCGGCGGGCCGGACTCCCGAATCAGGACCCCGTGACGCAGGAGGCCGCTCCAGATCCGGTGCCGATCAGCAAACTCGCCGAACATCACGAAGTTGGCATCGGAATCGGCGACCGTGAGGCCCAGGCCACGCAGCCAGTCGACGGTCGAATCGCGCTCGGCCTTGATCGCCTCGACTTGCGACAGCATCTCGTCACGCGCGACCAGCGCCGCACAGGCCGCCGCCTGGGTGAACGCGGACAGGTGGTAGGGCAATCGAACCCGCTTCAGCCCTTCGACGATCGCAGGCGCACACGCGCAATACCCGACGCGGCCGCCCGCGAACTTGAACGCCTTGCTCAGCGTGCGGGTGACGATGAGCCGGGGATGCTCCGGCAGCAGCGTCACCGCGCTGGGGACGCCGTGACGCCGGAATTCCGCATAGGCTTCGTCGACGACCACCACGCCCGGCGCGACGTCGAGTATCGCGCGGATATCGTCGACTGGCAGCGCGGTGCCGGTCGGGTTGTTCGGCGACGTCAGCAGGACGACGCTCGGCTGGTGCTCGCGGATGCTGTCGAGGGCCTGGTCCAGATCCAGCGCGAAATCCCGGGTGCGCGGCAATGTGTGCAGGCGCGTGAAAGTCGTGCGGCAGTATTCGTCATACATGGGATACGCGGGCGTAAAGGCCAGCGCCGATCGCCCGGGGCCGCCGAATGCCTGCAGGATCTGCTGGATCACTTCATTCGAGCCGTTGGCCGCCCAGACGCTCGATGCGTCGACCGCCACGCCGGTGTCGTGCATCAGATACGCCGCCAGATGCGCGCGCAGCTCGGCAAAGTCGCGGTCGGGATAGCGGTTCGCCGCGCGCGCGGCGTCGGCCACCGCGGTCGCGATGCGCTCGACGAGCGCGGGCGACGGCGGATAGGGGTTCTCGTTGACGTTCAGGCAAACCGGCACATCGAGTTGCGGCGCCCCGTACGCGTGCCGCAACTTGAGATCCTCGCGGAGCGGTAAATCCGACAAGGCGATGTCTTTCCAGGGCTGTTGCATTGAAAACACTCCATACGGGTTCGATTGATCGGCGCAGTCCGCTTTCAAGGCCGTAAAAAACAAAAAAGGCGCCGGAGGCGCCTTGGTTGTCGTCTTGATCGGGCATTCACCCGATGCAATTGCTAGATGCGAAACGAGCCACGGCGCAACAGCGGGCGTCCGTGGTGATGGTGCAGCGAGAGCGTGGTGTTTCGAATCGTCATGCGCTGCATCATGGCATACCGTGATCCGGATGAAAAGGCGGCGACACCGTGCGGGCCGGAATAACGGACATTACGTCAGACGATAAGCGGTAACAAACGTGGTATTTCGATCAAACGCGAACGAGTGATTTAAACGTGGGCGCCGATTGACTAAGATGCGCAGAAGACGTTCGACAAAAACGCACGGCGCGGGGTGGCCAGATGCAAATGAACGGGTTGATTCCATCCGCATGGATCGATGACGTCTACGCTGCGGCGCTGGGCGATCAGCGATGGGAAACGGTGCTGGACGGGCTGCGATCGTGCGTCGGCGTGCGCATGGTCACGCTGCTGTCTTTCGACGACGCGGCGCGGGTGCCGGCGATCGAGCAGGCGGCGGGCGACGACGCGTCATGGGTCGCCGCGTGTTATCACACCTACAACACCGAGTTCTATCGGTACGACCCGGTCGTGCCGGTCGCCGCCGACTGGCCGGCGGGCCGCTGGTTCGAGGACGTCAAGCACCTGTCCGCGCACCAGCGCGCGCACAGCGCGTTCTATCAGGAATTCCTTCACCCTTTCGGGCTCGGCAGCATTTCGGGCCTGTACATCCATCGCAGCGAGGGCTCGGGCGCATTCCTCAGCGTCCAGGGCGGCCTCGAATCGCAGGGGCTGTCCGACGATCAGCGCCACGCGATCGAAAACATGGGGATGCACATCAGCCGTGCGCTGCAGATCCAGGCGCGGATCGGCGAGCTCGAGGCGCGCGTGGCCGCCGCCGAATCGGCGCTCGATGCGCTTCCGGTGCCCGTCTTCCTGCTCGGCGCGCAGCGTGAGCTGCGCTACACGAATCGCGCGGCCGATCAACTGATCGCGGCGGAACCGGCGCTGCGGGTCGTGAACGGACGATTCGCGCCGGAAGGCTGTGTCGACGATGCGCAATGGCGGAAAGCGCACGCGCGCGGCGGGCTGTTGTTACGGCGCACAACGGGCGAACCGTTGCCGCTGGCGCTGATGCCGGTGCCCGAGCAGTCGCGCCTGGTGCGCGAGCGGCCGGGCGTCGCGACGCTGATGACGGCCGCCGACCTGCGTTCGCCGTCGGCCCGCGCGCAGCGGTTGCGCGTGTTCTACGGGCTGTCGTCGGCCGAGGCTGATCTTGCCGTGCTGCTGTGTTGCGACGGGCTGTCGCCGCAGGAATGCGCCGGGTTGCGCGGCGTGTCGATCGGCACGATCCGCACGCAGATCAAGTCGATCTATGCGAAGACGGCGGTGGGGCGGGCGGCGCAGTTGACGTCGCTGGTTATGCAGACGTGAGGGGGCGGGGTCGTAGGGGGCAGGGTATCGGCAACTGCGTACGCAGAAAATAAGTAACTTGCGGCTAGTCGTGCCACCGATGCTCGGGTGGTGTGTCGGAGTTTGTGCGATTGGTTTGCTGCGGCGTCAACGTAGTCGAATTTTGTTGTACCCGGGTGACTGTAGCCGACCCGTTAATTCCGATTGAATCGCCACGGGTGCATCGGCTGGTATCGGAGTTGAACTGTCGCTCGCCACAGCCATTCGCGCGTAACAACTCGGCCTATGTCGCCGTATGGGTCTCGACGCTCTACAGTGTTGTCGACTATCAAGAAAGAGCATGGAGACCAACATGAGAAAGCGAGTTGTATGTTGCGCGGCAGTGCTGGCCTTGCAGGGGTGTGCCACCTACGACCTTTCGTTGATGCCGCGCGGAGCGGGACCGATGGCACATGGCACGGCTAAGCAGATAGACAAGTCAGTTTCCGTTACCTTGGACGGCGCAACCTATTTCGGCCACTATGTCTATGTGCGGGGCGGCGGATTTTCCCTCGGGACGGCCTTTGGTGGCGGACAAGTGGCGACCGGTAGCGCCATCGGCGTGAGCGCTGTTGGTAACGGCAACGTCCTCGCGCAGTCCACTGACGGCCAGCATAATCTACGATGCGTATTCAACTTCAGCGGGTGGACACAACAGGGTACGGGCGTGTGCCTAACCGACGACGGAAGTACGTACGATTTGCAAATAACGCGGTAGGCGACGACTTTGGGGACGACCATGCGGTTCATGGAAATCATTTCGCGCGTTACTGGGTTCAGCGTGCCGGTGTTCGGCATCCAGTGGAATCCCAGCGAGGCCGAGCGAGCAGTAGCTCGCCGCGTCCTGACATTCCTGGAAGATCGGCGCGTGCTGTACTCGCCGTCGCAAATGGAAGTGCCGCCGCACTGTGTGGAATCGGTGCTACGTATTCGAGAGTTTCTGACTTCCGAACTGGGAAAGCTCGACGCCGCCTCAGACATTGCAGCTAGTCTCCGGGCGATGCGCGCCGCTTGCCGGAAGTTCCTAACGACAGTTGATGCCAACGATCGCGCGCCCATCATCTACGGCGCGCAACGTGGCCACTACGCCAGTTGGATATTTAACGGCGCGGTTGGCGAGCTACGCGGTGTTTTCGGCGTCCACATTGCGGTGCTCGCCACCAAGCACGGTCTAGACGTTGAGGATGAACTGGCGACGGTCATTCCTGCCGCCGCAGAGTATGACTGACGGGCGAACGAACGATCAGGACGATCATGCTGGTGAAAGCCCGCACAAAGCGATTCCGGTCGGCCGGGGTCTGTCCGATGCGTTTGGCATAAATCGACCCGAAGCGGACAGCACACTTTCCCCGAAGCAGTCACTCACTGTGACGTTGTAGGCGGCGACTATTCAACGCCTCAAGAAATGAGCCGGGTATTGGTTGCATCTCGCCTTCAGGTCCTATCACACGAATCTGCGGATCATTGACGGCAACTTGCAGCCCCGGCGGCAAGGCAAAGAATTTGATCAAATCGGGTCTATCTACGCCCAATTGATAGAGCGAAATTCTGATGAATTGCCCGGGATTCTGCAAACCAAATTCATCATTCAAGTCTGTGAGCGACCAACCAGAGTCTGTTTCATGAGCGAAATCACGAGTCAGCAGTACACGATATGCGCTCTTGTATTCGGCGTGCACAACTGCACTTTGCCGTAGCGAAGGAAAGTCAGGTTGCAGATCCATGGCGACGCTTCCGACCACGTCCTTCTGATTGCGCAGGTGCATCAGCGTGCTGTTGACGGAATCGATGAACCTGATCGGAATCTCCTTCATATCGGGTTCGGTGATGCGAAGTGTGTCTGTCGCCCCTCCATCGAGCATCGTTAGCATCCAACCGATCTGCAGGGTCTCGCACGCGCGGAATCGCTCGCCGTCGGCGACACGCTGCTCAAGGAAGCGTAGCAGCCAACTGATGTCCTGATCGGGGATTGCACCGTTGGTGACCCGAATCTCAAATTCCGGATGGGCAAACCGCTTGCAATCGACGGTTCTATGAATAGAATCGATCCGCTGCTGCGCAGCTTGTTTCGAGCCGGTCGATCGAAATAGCGAGCGAAAATGCATAGTTCCCATTCGTTGGTGGCAGGCGATTGTCGCCCATTCTGACCATGATATCGAAGGTCCGATGCTGGCCGACAAGCGCCCATTCGTCGTGCCGCTACACACCAAAGAGCGCCAGCCCTGTCAGTACGACGCCGATCGCGGCAGCACCCATCGACAGGTGTTGCATCCATTTCCGCCGCGTGAGAATCGTAATCGCAGCAAGCGCGATCGAGATCTGGATGATGGTAGTGGCCTGCGCCCAACGATGATGCCGGTGTAGCCGTTCCTCGCTTGCAGCGTTGCTCTTCACGACTTCTTGCTCGAGCGCTTCGGCGCGCTTGCGGATCGGCTCCTTCTCTTCGCGATACCGCGCCGCGTCTGCTTCGAAACGCTTTCTTTGCGGCGATCCTTCCTGGCTCAACGCCGCTCCGAGCTCGGCTAGATTCTGCTTCTCGCCCTTTGCCTGGTAATAGCCCCACAGGTTAGCTGCCTCGGTTTTCTGGATCGCGGCCTCGTTCTTGTGCAGCAACGCTAAATTCTCTTCCGC
This sequence comes from Burkholderia sp. AU6039, assembly GCF_002223365.1. Classification (NCBI taxonomy): domain Bacteria; kingdom Pseudomonadati; phylum Pseudomonadota; class Betaproteobacteria; order Burkholderiales; family Burkholderiaceae; genus Burkholderia; species Burkholderia sp. AU6039. The sequence continues at coordinate 479,618 of NZ_NKFK01000007.1, read as the reverse complement.
CCCGCTCTGATATGCGGAAATCGCGCCGATGCAGGCGAGGACAGCAGTCATCACGGCGATGCGCGCCGCTCCGTGGCTTTCTTCATGCGCCGCAGGGTGCTCTACTGCATGATCGTGCGGGCCGTGAACTTCGAAATCTTCTGGCATGACAAGAACGTTCGCATGAGTTGAAGGGCTTGTACGCGGTTCCCGCGCACGTGAGGCGCGTGTAGCAAAAGTGGTGGCACTATCGCTGGGTCGCAGCTCAATTGGGGCAGTCCGTTCGTGCGAAAGTATGAACGAACAGACATGGTCTGCGGAACCTCACGCGGTTTGAACGCCGACTCCCACCAAAAGGGCGATGGTTCGACATTGTGCATGAATTGCCACTTCCCCAGTATGGGTCGACAGCAGTCGACCCAGAGCAGCCGTTGGTTGCCTCCACTCTCGATGTCCGTTTCCAGAGGCAACCCGCCAACGGAACCCAAAGGGCGCCACAGGGCCAAGTCGCCGACTCAACGCCGGCGATATCTCCGCGAGATGTAACGTGCCGGGGCAGGCATCCGGCCGGAGCGAGTCATCGCGCCTACAGAATGCGTTCACGATGAAGCCGTGACGCCCCACCTCAGAGGGACTTGCTCGCGCCGGGGCCGAGGAAGGGGAACGCGGGTGCGCGTTGAAAATCCTTCGAGACTTCGCCGCCGAATGAATTGCGCTGATCCTTGCCGAGGTCGAGACGTTTGACGGGTGCGCCGGCGGAGAAGTCGACCTTGTTGAGATCAACCCAGAAAGTACTCGGCGTGACGGCCGATTCGAAGAAGTAAAGCATGCGCTTGTGATCGGCAACAGTGCGCCAGCGTGTGGACGATATATTCGGCTCGCCCGGGGTGGTGATCCCGAACGGCACCGACACGTTACGGATCACGCTGAAAACGCTGGCAAGTGCAATGGCGGGGTCTTCACTCTTGGGGATAGCGTTGACGTAGAACGAGGCGCGCGCGAACCGGTCGGCAGAGCGATTGGTGCCGGGCAGCCAGACGGTGCCGCCTATCCGCTTCCAATATTCGTTCAGTGCAAGCTGCTCGTCGAAGGTCGGCGAGTTGGTCATGACCTGATACTGACGACCATGATGGATGATCTGTTTTCCGCCGATGTACTCGACGATGGCGCTGTCGCCCGTCGCGTCCGACATGGCGAGATGCAATGTGGTGAGGCGCTGTTCTCCGGGGACGTTGTCGGTCACGATTGTGAACGGCTCTTTCTCGAGCGCAGCGACGGCTTCCGCGACGGTCGCAAAATTGTCCAGCACGTACTGCGCCCATGCGGCGATGGTGAGTCCCGGTTTCGAGTTTTTGTCGAAGGGGGGATATTGCGACTCGACGAGCCAGAGCAGTTCAGCGGCTAGCCCCTTTTCGTTCATGCCATCGGTGGTGGAGACGTCATAACCCGTCGCCACGACGCTACCGTATTTGGCGGTCCATTTAATGGAGTTAGGACCGGATTCACCGGTGCGAGCGATGCCACGCGGCAGGATGTAAAGATTGGTGGCGACGTCGAGTTTCCAGTCCATCGATCGAGCGGTGATGACGTCGTCGTTGTTGCCGAGATAGACGACGCGTGTGCAGGCTAGCGATTCGGCCGGATCGACAAGGAGCGTCGATGCTGCTGCGAGACAGGTCAGAACGACGCAAATGAGGCGGCGCATGGCAATTCCTCGCGCTGTATTGGTGATTGGAGATCGCTCGACGCGGACGCTCGCTGCGAAGACGACTCGCGTACGCCTGCTGCACATTGATTACCCGGCAATATCGCGTCGACAACGTCTGAGGAAAGGGAAGTATTGGATTTCGGTAATGCAGTTGTCAACTGGGCCGTTGCAGTCAAGTGTGAGATCGGAGCGCACACTGGGTTGTCCGTTCTCTCCTTGCGGTGCAATTTCGTTATCGCTTTCAGCGGAGTGCGATCGGCTCCTCAGCGCCGACTAACGGCCATTCTGGATCGCGCAGTGAATGTCGCTTCCCGGCCGTGCGCCCTACGCGAACATGCTACCTATTAGGTACGACTCGGGACGTCGACATCGCGAGGTGTTGTCGGCAATGCGTAGGGCAGTCGCAGTAACTTGGGCACGCAGAGTCGCGAACCCGTGGCGCAAGTCACGCGTACTCCGGCGCCCTACGGCGGGGTAGACGAGGGCGCACGCCGCTGCCCGGATTCCCTTTCGTTTCTTCCGGTCGTGCCGCTCGCGGCGGTGCATGGCCGGCGTGCGCTCCTCACATCGCGTCGACCTGCCAATTTTGTGATCAGTCATCCTATAACAACTGAAAACGAAGCGAAAGTTTGGTTTCCAGTGCCGGTGGAAACGGCCAGCCGACCACCCAGATCGAACACGCCCCCCTTCCCAGAAAACGTTTCGCCCAAACTCATCTAAACAGAGAAAACGATTCCCTGAAACATACCCAAAACCCGCCATGACAGCCGCTCTACGGGTATGCACCAAGTGAGTTAAACGATTAACCGACGTACATTCGCGTCAACACGTCATACGACGTATGACTCAGCGGTCAGCGAGCACGGCGCCAAAGAATGCGCATGCCGGCGGATCGCCGCGCCACAAAGAGCACAACCATCAAGGAGACTGACGATGAAGCACCGATTCAACCGCGCCCATATCGCCCTGGCCGTCGCGCTGATGGCCGGCTTCGCGATGTCCGCCCAGGCGCGCGTGTTCCGCTCGGCGGACGTGCACGGCGACAACTTCCCGACCAACATGGCCGTGAAGTTCATGGGCGACGAGCTGTCGAAGCAGACGGGCGGCAAGGATTCGATCAAGGTGTTCGGCAACAGCGCGCTCGGCTCGGAGAAGGACACGGTCGACCAGGTGCGGATCGGCGCGATCGACATGGCACGCGTGAACGGCGCGTCGTTCAACGAGATCGTGCCGGAATCGCTGATTCCGTCGTTCCCGTTCCTGTTCCGCGACGTCGATCATTTCCGCAAGGCGATGTACGGCCCGGCCGGCCAGAAGATCCTCGATGCGTTCACCGCGAAGGGGATGATCGCGCTGACGTTCTACGAGAGCGGCGCGCGCTCGATCTACGCGAAGCGCCCGGTGCGCTCGCCGGCGGACATGAAGGGGCTGAAGGTGCGCGTGCAACCGTCGGACCTGATGGTCGACGAGATCAAGGCGATGGGCGGCACGCCGACGCCGATGCCGTTCGCCGAGGTCTACACGGGCCTGAAGACGGGCCTCGTCGATGCAGCCGAAAACAACCTGCCGTCGTACGAGGAAACCAAGCACTACGAAGTGGCGCCCGACTACTCGGAGACGCAGCACGCGATGACGCCGGAAGTGCTGGTGTTCTCGAAGAAGGTCTGGGACACGCTGTCGCCGCAGGAGCAGGCGGCGATCAGGAAGGCGGCGGCCGATTCGGTGCCGTACTACCAGAAGCTTTGGACGGCACGCGAAGCGTCCGCGCAGCAGCTGGTGACGAAGGGCGGCGCGAAGATCCTGCCGGCCGCGCAGATCGACCGCGCGGCGTTCGTGAAGGCGATGCAGCCGCTGTGGACGAAGTATGAGAAGACGCCGCAGATGAAGCAGATCGTCGACGAGATCGAGGCCACCAAGTGACACGTCGCACTTCCCTGAACGGCGCAACCACCGCGGGCGGCGGGGCCGCCGCCCCGGACGGCGCAACAGCGCCACGCCCGCATGCCGCGCCGCTGTTGCGCTGCGTGAACGACGTGCTGTTCCGCGTGCTGGCCGTGATCGCGTCGGCGTGCCTCGCGGTGCTGACGGTGCTGGTGTTCTATGCGGTCGTGATGCGCTACGTGTTCGAGAACGCGCCGGATTTCGTGGAGCCGATCGCGCTGCTGCTCGTGATCGTGATCGCGATGTTCGGGGCGGCGATGAAGGTGCGCGACGGCGGCCATATCGGCCTCGATTCGCTCGTGCGCCGGCTGTCGCCGAAGGCGCGCACGGTCGTCATCGCGATCCAGCACCTGAGCCTGATCGCGTTCGCGATCATGATCATGATCGGCTGCGGCAGCATGGCCGCCGAGACGATGGGCGACCGCATCCCGATCATCGGGTTGCCCGAAGGCGTGCGCTACCTGATCGCGATGCCCGCGGCGATCGCCATCATCCTCTTCTCGCTCGAGCACCTGCTCGCGCTTCGTCGTTCTTCGCCGGGACAATAACGCCATGGAACTCGCGATCCTGTCCGTCAGTTTTCTGATTTTCCTCGTGCTGGGCGTGCCCGTGTCGTTCGCGCTCGGCATCGCCTGCGTGCTGACCTATCTGGTCGAAGGCTTGCCGATCGCGACCGCGATGCAGGCGATGATCTCGGGAATGAATGCATTCTCGTTTCTCGCGGTGCCGTTCTTCATCTTCTCCGGCGAACTGATGCTGCACGGCGGCATCGCGGACCGGATCCTGCGCTTCGCGCAGGCGACCGTCGGCCACTTCCGCGGCGGCCTCGGGATGGCGAACGTCGTCGCCTGTACGCTGTTCGGCGGCGTGTCGGGCTCGCCGACCGCCGATACGTCGGCGATGGGCGGCGTGGTGATTCCGCTGATGAAGCGCGAAGGCTACAGCGCCGCGTACGCGGTCAACGTGACGACGCATGCGTCGCTCGCCGGCGCGCTGATGCCGACGTCGACCAACATGATCATCTACGCGTTCGCCGCGCAGGGCATCACCGGGATGCTGCACGGCCAGCCGGTGAGCGGCGTGTCGATCGGCGACCTGCTGTTCTCGGGGCTGCTGCCGGTGTTGTGGGTGATGGGCTTCGTGCTGGCCGCCGCGTACTGGCAGGCCGTGCGTCACGGCTATCCGCGCCGTGAAGACGGCTCGTCCGCGCTGCCCGCGTTCCCCGGCTGGTATGCGGTGCTGCGCAGCTTCGTCGGCGCGGTGCCCGGGCTGATGGTGATCGCGATCATCCTCGTGTGCGTCGCGAAGGGGATTGCGACCGCGACCGAAGCGGCCGCGATCGCCGTCGTGTACTCGCTCGTGCTGACCGCGGTGGTCTACCGGACGCTGACGGCCGAGAAGCTGCGCCGTGCGCTGTCGCATGCGGCGCGCACGACGGGCGTCGTGCTGCTGCTGATCGCGGTGTCGAACATGCTGCGCTTCCAGATGTCGTACCTGGAGATCCCGGATGCGATCGAAGGGCTGCTGAAGCAGTCGACCGCCGCGCCGTGGCTGATGCTGCTGTACATCAACATCATCCAGGTGTTCCTCGGCACGTTCGTCGACATGGCCGCGCACATCCTGATCACGACGCCGCTGTTCCTGCCGATCGCGATGGCGTGCGGCGTCGGGCCGGTGCAGTTCGGGATCATGCTGCTGCTGAACTGCTCGCTCGGCCTCGTGCATCCGCCGATCGGCTCGGTGCAGTTCGTCGGCTGCGCGATCGGCAACGTGTCGATCGGCGAGACCACGAAGATGGCGTGGCCGTATTACCTCGCGATCTTCAGTGCGATCAACATCGTCACGTACCTGCCGTTCTTCTCGACGTGGCTGCCGAGCCTGATCAGCGGGCACGCGGTGTTCTGATTCTCCAAACGCGTGCTGCTCTCGACGCGGCGCCGGACGACCGAGGTTGTCCGGCGCCGTGGTCGTTTTTGCGACGGCCTTTCAAGGCACCGGAGCCCACATCGACGCTCAATCCTGCCGAGCATCCAGCTCGCCGTTGCCGCCTGCCGACCGGTCGTCACGCCAATCCTCAAGCTCGCGCCACAGCGCCGGGCGCGCATGATCGCGCGGCGGCAGCTGGATGACGTACGCCACGCCTCGCACGTTGACCACGACCCCCGAGTCGGGCAGCGTGGCCGGAATGCCGGCGAACGTCGGTTCGTCATCCGGTTCGGAAACGGTACCCAGGCCGGGTGGGTGTCGAAGGATCATGCGAATTCTCCGTGGCGCCGCTTGACGGCGCATCAATAGCGGACACGCCCGATCAGACCCAGCGGGTCGACGGCGTGCTGGATGGCGGCGGCGACCTGCCGTTGTGCGGCCGGCACATGCTTGCGGTAGTACGCGACGTTGACCGGCCCGACGCCATGCTCGGCGCTGAAGCAGCCGCCGGCCCGCACGACGCGCTCGTACAGCGCGCCGCGCAGCGTCATCTGCTGCAGCGGCCCGTAGCGGTCCGCACAGGCGTGCGGGATCGACACGACGAGATGGCAGCCGCCGTCGCCGAAATGCCCGAACGTGTGACAGCGCAGCGACGGATGCGCGGCCGCGATCCACTGCTCGGCGTCGGCGACGAACGCGGCCAGCGCGCCGCGCGGAAACGACACGTCGAACGACAGCGGCATGCCGTCCTGCGCCACCGCGGCCGGCAGCGCATCGCGGATTCGCCAGAACCGTTCGGCCGGCGCGCAGGCCGCGTCGAGCACCACGTGTTCGCCCGCGAGCGCGTCGAGTGTCGCGATCGTGCGCTCCTCGAGCAGCGCATCGAGCCCCGGCATGCCGGTCGCGATCTCGACGAGTGCATAGCACGCGGCAGCGTCGGCTTCGAAAGGAATACGCGACGCCGGATACGCGTTCGCGACACAGCCGACGGCGGCAGCCGACATGAATTCGAATGCCGACAGCATCTCGCCGAACGCGCGCTCGAACGCGAGCAGGGCGGCGAGCGCCGCGTCGTACGACGCGAACGCGACGAACGCGGCGCACGACGATCGTTCTACAGGCGCGAGCGCGAACGACACGGCCGTCACGAGCCCGTTGGCACCGTTCGCGCCGATGAAGCACTGCGTGACGTCGAAGCCCGCGTTGCGCTTGCGCAGCGGCGCGAGCGCGTCGATCACGGTGCCCGCCGCGTCGGCGAGCACGACTTCGACGCCGAGCACGTTGCGGCGCACGTCGCCGTACTTGATCAGGCGGCTGCCGCCCGCGTTCGCGCCGACGAGGCCGCCGGCCGTGGGATCGCTGCCGAGGTCGATCGGCAGGCAGAGTCCGGCTTCGGCCGCCACGCGGTTGATGTCGGACAGCCGCACGCCGGCCTCGACCGTGATGCTGCGATTCGCGGCGTCGAACGCACGCACCGCGCGCATCCGGTCGAACGACACCACGCATTGCGTACCGCTGCGATCGGGCACGGCGGCGCCGACGAGCCCGGTGCGCGCACCCTGCGCGACTAACGCGATGCGGTGCGCGACGGCGACTCGGGCGAGCGCGCTCGTGTCGGCGGTCGAGCGTGGCCGTGCGACGCCGAGCGCGATGCCGCCGTGGAGCGTCACATCCGTTACATACGATGAACACTCGTCGGAAGATGCCCCGTCGTGCCAGCCGTCACCGAGCGTCGCGGCGAGCGCGTGCCGCTGCGCGGCGCGGTCGGGCAGCGCGCTCATCGTCAGCCGGCCCGCACGAGCTGCTTGCGCAGCCGGCCGCGCACGACGACCAGCGCGATCAGCGGCACGACGCCGCCCCACAGCGGGCTGTGGCGCATCGCGATCGACACCGCGAGCGCGACGACGGTGACGGCGAGCAGCACGATCGACAGCGAACGTGCGCGCGCGTGGTCGACGAACGTGCCGTCGACGAAGCCGCCGTCCGACCACGCGGTATGCACGATGCCGACCACCAGCACGCAGACGAGCATCGCGGCCGGCCCGAGTTCCTCGCCCCACAAACGGCTACCTGTCGGCGACACGAGCGCCAGCACCGCGCCGATCACGAGAAACAGGTCGACGCCGATCGCGATGCTGTTGCGGTCCGCGCGGCGGATCAGCCACGCACCGTGCACGAGCGCGAGCACGCCGCCGATCAGGAACGCGTGCGTCCAGCGCACGTCCGGCTGCTCGGGGCCGAGCCGGCCGTAGAACAGGAACACGATCGCCGGCAGGAAGTTGCTCGCGTGCAGCAGGTAGTCGGTGATGGGATTGCTCGATTTCATCGGGGGATTCTCCTTCGTCGAAACATCGAAACATCGAAACAGTGAAACAGCGGGCGACGCATCAAGCGTCGTGCCAGCGGAACAGCCGCGCGGCGGCGAACAGGAACAGCGCGGTGCTCGCGGTCATGCCGAGCAGTTGCGGCGCGAGTTGCGCATACGGGGCGCCGTCGACCAGCGCGCCGCGCAGCGCGACCGCGAACTGGTTGGTCGGCAGGAACGCGAGCACCGCCTTCAGCCAGGCCGGCGCGTCGTGCATCGGGATCGTCAGGTCGCTGAAGAACAGCAGCGGGTAGTAGGTGACGTTGCACGCGAGTTCGGCGGCGGCGAGCGATTTGGCGCGGCTCGCGAGCAGCACGCCGATGCTGAGCACCATCGCCGCGCCGAGCAGCACGATCGGCAATGCGCGCAGCCCGTCGGGCGTGGCGATCGGCAGCGCGATGCCGAACGCGACGCGCGCGACGGTCAGCAGCACGAGCGCCGACAGCGCCATCATGATCATCCGCGCGACGATCAGCGCGGCGAGGAACACGCCGCGCGAGACCGGGAAGCACACGTACAGCTTGAACGTATTGCGCTCGCGCAGCGACGCGATCGCGGTCGTCGTCGAGTTGAGGCCGATCGCCATGAACGCCATCACGAGAATGCCGGTCGCGAAGAACGCGCCGTAGTCGAACGGGCGGCGCGCGGGTGCGGCGTTCTCGAAGCGCGCCTGCGCGGCGGGCAGCCCGAGCCGCTGCGCGGCGCAGCGTGCGAGCGCGATCTCGACGACGCGCGACGCGGCCTTGACCGCGAGCGAGCCGTTGAAGTCGTAGCGGATCGTCGCCGGCGTGCGCTCGTCGTGGCCGAGCACGACGGTCACGCGGTCGGCCGCCGCGCCGCGGCCGTCGAAGGTCGCCTTCACCGTGTCGCTGTGCGTGAGGCTGTCGACGATCTGCGCTTCGCAGGCGCGGCTGAACGGGGTCGCGCCGCCGGGGACGACGAACGCGATGTCCGCGGTGCCGAGCGAACCCGATCCGCCGAACGCGAACAGCATCACGCTCAGCAGGAACACCGGGAACACCAGCGTCCAGAACAGCGACGAGCGGCTGCGCAGATAGCCGAGCAGCTCGTTGCGCACGAGAATCAGGAACACCTTAGTCATGGGTGGGGCCCTCGGTACAGAGGCGCAGCAGGTCGCCCGGCGTGCTCGGCGCGAGCGCGAGGTGCTGGATGCCCTGTTCGCCGACGATGCGGTGCACGTTCGGATGCAGCGTCGCGTCGCCGAACACCTCGACGACATGCGCGGCCGATACGCGCACGCCGGTCACGCCGGGCAGCGCCGCGAGCCGCTTGCGCAGCGCGCGCGCATCGGCTTCGTCGCGGCAATGCAGGACCGCGCGCGCTTCGCCGACGAGCTCGGCGCGCAGCGCGTCCTTGTCGCCTTGATAGCGCACGCCGCCGTCGCGCACCCACACGAGATCGTCGACGACGGCCAGCTCTTCCTCGGCGTGGCAGATCATCGCGACGCTCGTGCCGCGTGCACGGTCGCGCAGCAGGTCGATCACGACGCCCGCGTAACGACGGTCGAGGCCGGTGAACGGTTCGTCGAGCACGGCGAGTTCCGGCCGGTGCGCGAGCGCCACGTAGAGATCGATGCGCTGGCGCTGCCCCTTCGACAGCGCGCGGCAAGGCTTGTCGAGCAGTTCGGCGATGCCGAGCGCATCCGTGACCGCGGCGTCAGCACGTACATACATCGCGCGGTGCAGCGCGACGATCTCCGACACGCGGAGATGGTCGGGATACTCGACCTTCTGCAACTGCGCGCCGATGCGCCGCAACGACGGCGTATCGCGCATGAAGCGCGCGGCCGGCACGTCGAGCACGCGCACATCGGTGCCGCCGCGCCGGAAGCCGAGCAGCGTTTCGAGCAGCGTGGTCTTGCCGGAGCCGTTCGGCCCGACGATCGCGGTGATTGCACCGAGCCGGAATCGCACGTGCCGCGCGGAAAAACGGAAATCGCCGGCCGCGACGTCGATCGCGCGCGCGCCGAGCGCAGCACCGGGCGAGTGCGCATCGGGCAGCGGCTGCGTGGCCGTGCGCAGCGGCCGGTCGAACGCGGTGTGCGGGCCGAACAGCGCGCGCACGGAGGCGAGGAACGAATCGCTCATCGTCGGCTTCCTGTCAGTCGAACAGCATGACCTGCGTGTCGCGCGCGCCCCGGTACGGGTTGCGGCCGTGCGCGACCAGCATGTTGTCGACGACGAGCACGTCGCCGGCCTGCCACGGGAACGCGCGCTCCTCGTCGTCGAACGCGTCGTAGATCGCGACGAGATCGTCGAACGGCATCGGCGACCCGTCGCCATAGCGGATCTCGTACGGGAACGCCGCGCGCCCGGCGTACATGCGCTGCAGGTAGCGGTAGCTGAGCTCGCCCATCGAACGCGGATTCGGGTGCTGCGCGCTCGCCTGGTTGAACCACACGGTTTCGCCGGTGCGCGGATGCGTGCGCAGCGCGCTGCCGACGTGCGACACCGTCACGCTGCCGTCGTCGAGCCAGCGGCAGCCGACGCCGCGCTCCGCGCACAGCCGCTCGACCTCGTCGCGCTCGGTCGTGCCGAACGCGTCGTCCCACGGCCGGTGGTATTCGGCGAACGGCATGCCCGGATGGGCGGCGAGGCCGTCCGCGCGCGCGCCGGGCGCCGCGAAATTGCGCAGGTACATCACGCCGCGTTCGGCGAACCGTTCGCGCAGCGCGGCCGGCACGCGCGCCGTCACGCGCCGCATGTCGCAGATCGGCGTCTCGCCGCCCGCGTCGGCCGGCTGCCGGCAATAGAACGCGACGAGGCGCGGGAACGCGGGCATGTAGGCCATCTCCTGGTGCAGCCCGATCTTGAACGGCGGCGGCATGCGGGTCGACTCGTACACCTGGCCGTCGATCTGCTTGCGCGGCGCGGCGCCGGCCGTATAGCCGTTCGCGTGCGGCGGATACAGCGCGCCGAGCTGGCCGAACGCGGCGGTGTCGGGCACCGCGAAGCCGCGCCACAGTAGCGCGCCGCATGCGTCGAGCAGCGTGTCGATCGTGTCGAGCCGCGAGCGGTACCACGCGACGAACATCTCCGGCGAGGTCGCGAGTTCGGCGCTGCGCGGCGTCACGCACAGCGGCAGCGTCGCGCCGGGCGCGACCGCCGCGCAGTGCACGTCGTCGGCGCCGAGCCGCGCGGCGGCGTGCGCGGCAAGGAAGGCGAGGTCGGTCATCACTCAGGCCAGCGCCGGTTTCTTCAGCAGGATCTCGAAGCCGAGCGCGCCGAGCCCGGCGCTCGGGCTGTAGATCGACGCGACTTCCGCGAGACCGGCTTCGGCGACGAGTGCATGCGCTTCGTCGAGCGTGATCTTCTCCTCGACGTGGGTCGGCGGATAGTCGGCGGCGGCGCGCATCTCGGTGAAGCGGTCGAGCAGGTGCTGCGGCGCGTCGCGGCGCATGTCGTGCACGAGCGCGATGCCGCCCGGCTCCAGCACGCGATACATCTCGGTGAGGCTCAATGCCTTGTCCGGCAGGTGGTGCAGCGTCGCGCGGCCGACGGCCATCGTCAGCGTGCCGTCGTCGAACGGCAGCGCGAGCGCATCGCCGACGCGCATCTCGATCGTGTCGTCGAGGTCGAGTGCGTGGATGCGCGGGCGGCCTTCGTCGAGCATCGCCGGATCGAGGTCGATGCCGACGTAGCGCCAGCCGCGCATCGCCGGGTCGGTCGCGAGCCGCACCGGCACGACGCCGGTGGCCGTGCCGATGTCGGCGATCACGCCGGGCGTCATCCCGCGTGCGAGCTGGCGGATGCGGCTGATGAACAGCAGGTCCCACGGTTCGAGCGTTTCGGTGGCGAAGCGATCGTAGTCGTTCGCCGGGCGCAGGTTCTTGAGCAGCATGACGGTCCTTTTGCGGAGTGCGGAGAGATGAGGGTTCACAGCCAGCCGACCGGCACGGCGGCCAGCAGCCGTCGCGCGGTCGCGCTGTTGACGCCGAAAGCCGGGCGGCGGCGCCGCTCGACCGCATGCGCGGCCATCGCCGCGATGCGTGCGCCGAGCCCGACGCCGACGCCCCACGACGGCGCGGCGACACCGAGTTCGAGCAGCGTCGCGGCCGTCAGGAAATCGATGTTCGGGCGCAACGCGCGACGGGCGTCGGCTTGCGCGCAGCACGCGTCGAACAGCGTCACGTACGCGCCGTCGAAGCCTTGCGCCGCGAACCGCGCGCGCATGTGCGGCGGACGCGGGTCGGCGACGAACAGCGGATGGCCGAAGCCGTACAGCGTGCGTTTCGCATCGAGCGTGGCGTCGATCGCCGCGCGCCCGGCTGCGTCGAGCGCGGCAGGCGGTGCGCCGGTGCCGCCCGGCACCGACTGCGCGAGCGCGGCGAGCCACTGCATCGCTTCGAGCGCCGCACCGACGTGCGACGGCCCGCTCGCGAGGAAACCGGACGCGATCGCCTGCGTGAGCGTGACACCGGTGCCGATGGCGACCCGCGGTGCGAGCACGGTCGGCGTGATGTAGCCGAAGCCGGCGTGCCACGCGACGAGCAGCATGTCCATCGCGGCTTGGGCCGCTGCGTCGTTGCGCGTCGCGCCGGTCAGCACGAGCATGCGTTGCGCCTGGTTCGACGTGCCGGCGAGCGAGGCGCCGATCGAGTCGTGGCGTGCGGCGAACGGGCGGCCTTCGATCGCCGCGTGCAGCAGGAACGGTGCCGCGGCCGCGCACAGCAGCATCGTGTCGAGATCGGCGTCGCCCGGTGCTTCGCCATGCGTGCGGGCCGTCACGTCGTCGAAGCCGCGCAGCAGGCCGGACGCTGCCGCGAACACCGGCGCGACACCGGCCGCGCCGAGATCCGCGGCGACGGATTGCGCGGCACTCCCGGGTGCCAGTGCATCGGCGAACGCCGCGAGCCGCGCGCCGATGGCCGCTTCGTGTGCGCGATGCGCGGCGCTGCCGGGCGCGACGTCGAACCACAGGTGCGCGAGCGCGCCTTCGAACGTCGTTGAGCCAATCAGCGCGTTCAGGTCGAGATCGCGCACGCGCAGCGCTTCGGGTTCGAGCGTCGCGCCGTCGATGTCGGTGCCGCGATGGCGCGTCGCCGGGCGGCCGAGCAGGTTGCGCGGCGCGTCGCCGGCTGACGCGGGCGGGGCCGTCGTGGTGGACGTACCGGAATCGAGCGTCGTCTCCATGTCATTCCACCTGCGCGAGTTCGTCGCTGCTGACGCTGATCGCCGCATGCGCCATCGCGGCGATCACGGCCGCGTGCTGGTCGACCACGGGCAGCACGTTCGCGAAGTAGTAGCGCGCGCTTTTCAGCTTGCCGCGATAGAACGCGAGTTCGGCCGGCGTATCGGCGGTGTCCGGCGCGTCGAGCCGGCGCGCGGCGATCGTCGCCGATTCGAGCAGCACCCACGCCGACGTGACGACGCCGAACATCTCGAGAAAGCGCGTGTAGAACTGGCTGCTGCGGTGCGTGTGACCGTCCTGCACGTCGCGCGCGATGTCGTCGAGCGCGGTGGCGATCCGGTCGGCGCCGGTGCGCAGCGCATCGAACAGCGGGCGCAGCTCCGCATGCGTGCCGGTGTGATGCTGGCGCGCGAGGAACACGTCGAGTTCGTCGCGGTAGTACTGGATCAGCCGCGAATGGCGGCCGAAGCCGAGCTTGTCGCGCACGAGGTCCTGCGCCTGGATGTAGTTCGTGCCTTCCCAGATCGACAGGATCTTCACGTCGCGCGCGTTCTGCTCGACGGGGCTTGCATCGGTATAGCCGAGCCCGCCGTGCACCTGGATCGCGGTTTCGCAGATCCGCCATGCCTGGTCGGAGATGAACGCCTTGCAGATCGGCGTCAGCAGCAACTGCAGCTTGCGGTGGCGCTCGATCTCGGCCGGGTCGGCGTCGGGCGTCGCTTCGAGCATCGCCGCGCGCGTGGCGGTCGCGGCGAGCTTGCCGAGCAGGCCGCGGCAGCCGTCGACGCGGCTCTTCATGTCGACCAGCATGCGCTGCACGTCCGCGTGCTCGACGATCGCGACGCGGGCGGCATTGGTGTTCGACGCGCGTTCGATCGGCCGGCCCTGCAGCCGGCGGCCCGCATACTCGACCGCATGCAGGTACGCGCTCGACGCGACGCCGACGCCGAACATCCCGGTGCTCATCCGCGCCTGGTTCATCAGCGGCATCAGCTGCAGCAGGCCGATGTTGCGCCGGCCGCCGAGCAGCCAGCCTTTGGTCGTGCCGTTCGAACCGAACACCAGATGCGTGTTCGCGCAGCCCTTGAGCCCCATCTTGCGCGGCAGGCCGATGCAGTCGACATGGTTCGACTGCAGCTCGCCCGTTTCCTCGTCCGGCCAGAAGCGCGGCACGACGAGGCACGACAGCGAGAACGAGTCCGGCGACGCGGTGTCGATGCGGCCGAGCACGAAATACAGCGTGTTCTCGGTCAGCTCGTGCATGCCGGCCGAGATGTAGACCTTCTCGCCGTCGATCGCGTAGATGTCGCGTTCGAGCGGTGTCGCGCGCAGCGCGACCGCGGTGAGGTCGGTGCCGGCCTGCGGTTCGGTCGCGCAGAAGCAGGCATCCCAGCGGTACGCCTCGAGCGGTGCGATCAGCGCTTTCTGGTGCGGCGTGCCGTGCATCTGCAGCAGCTTGATCGCGGGGCGCGTGAAGCCGCCGTACGTCATGAACGACGGGTTCGCGCCCATGAACATCTCGTAGATCATCTGCGTGACGATCGGCGGCAGCCCGTGCGCGGTGCCGAACAGCGTGTTCGACCATTCGTCGCGAAAGCGCGCCCACAGCGCGTGGAAATGCGACGGAATGCGCACCTGACCGTCGTCGAGCAGCGTGCAGCCCTCGACGTCCGCCTGCTGGTAGCTGCGCCCGAGATCGAGCGCGAAATCGCGCGCGCGTTCGAGCAGCGCGTCGATCGATGCGCGGTCATGCGTGCCGTACAGGCCGTGTTCCGCCAGAAACCGCTTGTCGGCTTCGAACAGTTCCCACAGAAAGAAGCGCAGTTCGCGCAGGCTCACCTTGTAGGCGCTCATCACGCGTCTCCTTCGATATCGAGCGCGGCATCGAGGCCGCCGGCGAGGTCGACGACGGCCGCCGCCGCCGCGCCATGCAGTGCCGCATCCCACACGAGCACCGTGCGGCGTTCGCCTTCGTCGAGCGCGCCGGCGAGCCGGATCAGCGCGGCCGCCGATTCGGCCGACGACAGGTGGCCGGCGGCTTCATGCTGGATGCGGGCGGCGACCGGGATCGACGCGGCGTCGGCCACGCGCGCCGCGAAGCCGGGATCGAAGCCGGGCGGCACGCACCAGTCGATCTCACTGGCGCGCAGCCCGGCCAGGTCGAGCGCGCGGCGGATCGCACGCGCGGCGACCGGCGCGAGCGTGTCGCGCAACGTGCCGGGCGCGTCGGCCCACGGATCGGCGATCGACGGCCCGAATTCCATCGCGACGGACCGCACGCCGCCCCAGTCGGCCGGCTCGGGCGCCGGGCCCGCGCGCGACACGAGCAGCGCGGCGGCCGCGTCGCCGTAGCCGACCAGGTCGCCGAACTGGCGGAAGAACGGGTAGAGCCACTTGTCGCTGAGGATCACGAGCGCCTGGTCGCCTTCGTCAAGCAGCCCGTCGAGCAGCATCAGCGCCGAATACCAGCCGAGCGTGCCGTTCTGGCCGAGCGCGAACGGCGTCACGCGTTGCAGGCCCAGCTCGTACTGCATGCGGCCGACGACCGAGTCGCCGATCCCTTCGTTGAGCGCGCAGCTCGCGACGATCACGTGGGTCGTGCGGGCCAGCTGCCCGGAGCCGAGCTGGTCGCGCAGGTCGAGGGCCGCGTCGGCGGCGAGATCGGCGAGGCTGCGCCCGGGCGGCGCAACCCGCAGCGTGGGCCGGCCGCCCGGCGCGAGGCGCGTGCCTTCGTCGGGCGTCAACGCGCCCATTCCGCGCGGCCGGGCAAAGCGCGCCTGCGGCAGCAGCAGGTGCCGGTAGCCGGGATGGCGTTCCTGCGCCTGGATCGCGCTGAATACGACAGAGGGCGGCAGCACCACGACGCCTCCCGACAGGGCCAGCGTGCCGGGCTCGGCGATGCGGCGCGCGCCGAGGCAGGTTTCATCGAGCGTCGACAGGGTCATGCGGCGGTCTCCTCGTTCGTGGGCGCGAACGCGTCGCGATACTGGTTTTTCAGCGCGGGGCGGTCGATCTTGCCGTTCGGGTTGCGCGGCAACGCCGGCAGCGGCTCGACGACGAGCGGGCTCATGTAGGTCGGCAACGCGTCGCGGCAGGCGCGTGCGATGTCGGCGCGGCATGCTTCGGCGTCGAGCGTCGACACGACACACGCGGCGATCGCCTCGCCGAGCGATGCGTGCGGCACGCCGAATACCGCCGCCTCGCGGATGTGGGGCAGCGCGAACAGCACGTCCTCGACTTCGGTCGGGCTCACGCGATAGCCGGACGTCTTGATCATGTCGTCGCCGCGCGCGACGAAATACAGGTAGCCGTCCACATCGCGCCGCACGATGTCGCCGGACCACACGGCGACGTCGGCGCGCGGGATCTCGCCGTGCCGGCGCGGCAGCGGGCGAAAGCGCTGCGCGGTCAGCTCGGGCCGGTTCCAGTAGCCGAGCGTGACGAACGCGCCGCGATGCACGAGTTCGCCGGGTTCGTCGGCCGCGCATTCGCTGCCGTCCGCGCGCAGCACGAGGATCTCGGCGTTCGGCACCGCCTTGCCGATCGACGTCGGGCGCAGTGCCGCGTCGGCCGGGGGCAGGTAGGTCGAGCGGAATGCTTCGGTCAGCCCGTACATCAGGTACGGCGCGGCGTTCGTGAACACCGCCTGCAGGCGGTGCAGCAGCGGCGTCGCGAGATGGCCGCCGGTGTTCGCGAAGCGGCGGATCCGCGTGCGCGCCGTGTCGCTCCAGCCGGCGGACGCGAGCTGCATCCACAACGGCGGCACGCCGGTGATCGACGTCACGCCGAACGCGTCGCAATGGCGCGGCACTTCGGCCGGCTGCAGGAAGTCGAGCGGTGCGTAGCACGCGCCGGCGGCCAGCGCGGTCGTGAGCTGGCTCAGGCCCGCGTCGAAGCTGAGCGGCAGCACGCCGAGCACGACGTCGTCGTCGGCCAGCCCCTGGTACGCGGCGACGCTGAATGCGCCCGACACGAGGTTGCGATGCGACACGACCACGCCTTTCGGCTTGCCGGTCGAGCCGGACGTGTAGAGCAGCGCGGCCGGATCGTCGTCCACCGGCCGGCCGGCGGGAAGCGGAGCCGGTGTGTCGGTGCCGGGCGCGTGGATCGCGTCGGCCAGTTCCTCGATCAGCATCGCGCGTTCGCCGACGAGCGCGGCGAGCGCCGGCAGGCGTTTCAACCGCTGCGCGCCGGTCATGAACAGCGCCGCGCCGCTGTCGGCGACGATGTGTTCGATCTGCGCTTCCTTCAACTGCGGATTGACCGGCACGAAGATCGCGCCGAGCGCGTTGGCCGCGAGCATCGCGACCACGGTTTCGATGCGCTTCGGCGCGTAGATGGCGACGCGCTCGCCGGGCTGCACACCGCGCGACGCGAGCGCGGCGGCCGCGCGGCGGACCGCGCGTGCGAGCTGTTCGTAGGTCATCGTGCCGCCGCCGTCGGCATACGCGGGATGCTGCGGCCAGCGTGCGGCGCCGTGTTCGAGCAGGTCGGCGACGCTGATCAGGGCGTTCATGATCGGCTTCTCTCTCAGGTGGGTCTAGGCAGGCCGCACGTAGACGTGCGCGGCTTCGTGGGACAGGAAATGCGCCATCGAGTACGTGCGGTGATACGCGCCGCAGCGCGCGAATACGGCGATGTCGCCGACCTGCGGCGGCGCGCCCGTGTCGTCGCGGCCGATCACGTCCGCGCGGCTGCAGGTGCTGCCGACATAGATCGTCGGCACGCCGCGCTCCGGCGGGGCGGGCTTGTGGCGCACGAGCGACGGCGCGGCCAGCCGGCGCATCACCGATTCGGTCTGCGCCAGCAGGAACGCATGCGACAGCCCGCCGTCGCAGACGGCGATCGTGCGGTCCTGCCACGTCTTGACCGCGACGACGCGCGTCGCGAACACGCCCGCATCGGCGAAGATCGCGCGGCCCGATTCATGTGCGAGCGAGTACTGGCCGGCGAGCGGCGCGAGCGCAGTTGCATAGCGCTCGAACGCGGCATCGCCCGGATGATCGTCGGCAAAACCGCCGCCGAGGCTCAGCGACGCGAGCGGCGCGCCGTTGGCGGGCGCGAGATCGCGGGCGAGCGCCGCGAGCCGCTCGGGCAGCACGAGCGTGTCGGGCTGCGTCGCGTCCTGGCGGATGAACGAATGCGGGCCGGAGAACACGTGCAGCCCGGCCACCGGCAAACCGGCGGCGACGAGCGTGCGCACCGCGTCGTGCGCCTCGTTCGGCGTCATCCCGAAGTGGTCGTGCCACAGCGCGCGCGCATCATCGCCGGCCAGCGCGCCGGCATTCACGCGCAGCAGCACGGCGCCCGGCGTGCTGCCGCCGGCCGCCGCCTCGCGCGCCAGCGGCACGAAGCGCGCGACCGCGTCCGGGTTGTCGAGCACGAAATGGCAGCGCGACGCGAGCCCGGCGCGCATGAACATCTCGTCCATCGACGGGTTGTTCAGGTAGCGCGGCGTCTTGATCCGGCCGATCACCGCGTCGAGTTCGCCGCGGCTCGCGAGTTCGACGCCGTCCTCGTACGCATGCGCGCAGCGGGCGAGCATGTCCTGGTTCGGGTTCGCCTTCAACGACACGATCAGCCGCGTGCCGAGCCGCGCCTTCAGCGACCGGTAGCGCGCGATCGCGACCTCCGGCTCGTACACGTAGCAGGGCGTGCGCAGGTCGGCGATCCACGCGTGGTCGCCGGCGGGCGGAAGCGGGCGCTCAAGCGTCATGGCGGCCCACCGGATGGAGCGTGGCGGCCGCGTACGCGCCGCAGTTCGACTGCATCACGCCGAGCACGCGCTGGCCGCGCGCGACCGCGTCGAGCCCGACGTCGGCCAGGTTGATCGGGAAGTCCGAGCAGCACGCATGGCCGCGCGCATGGATGTTTTCCGCATAGAGCCGCTCGGCCGGCACGCGCATCGCGCGGCACAGCGCGTTCCAGCCGGGCAGGTCGGCGTTGTGCGGCAGCACGAGTTCGTACGCGTCGAGCGCGTACGGCTCGAGCGCGACCGCCGCGTCGATCGCCTTGCGGGTGTACGGCCACTCCATCATGATCAGGTCGGCCTCGTTCGCGGCGACGGTGTCCGAGCCGCGATGCCATTTCGCATGCGTCTCGATCGCGATGCCGCCGAGCCGGTTCTTCGTGCTGTTGCGCGCGATCAGCATCGCGGCCGCGCCGTCGCACTGCACGCCCGTCATCTGCCGCATCCGGTAATCCTCGCCGTACACGCGGTCGGACGACACGACGAGCGCCGCGTCGAGCTGCGGATAGCGGCGCATCAGCGCGCGCACCGTCTCGATGCCGGCCGCGACCGACACGCAGTTCAGCTGGGCGACCGAGCCGAGCCACAACGGTTCGATGCCGAGCTGCGCGGCCAG
The DNA here is from genome assembly GCF_002223365.1 of Burkholderia sp. AU6039. Taxonomy (NCBI): domain Bacteria; kingdom Pseudomonadati; phylum Pseudomonadota; class Betaproteobacteria; order Burkholderiales; family Burkholderiaceae; genus Burkholderia; species Burkholderia sp. AU6039. The sequence goes on along the minus strand of NZ_NKFK01000007.1, from coordinate 460,183 downwards.
CTCGTGCGGCAGGCTGCGCGGCGCGGGCGGCACGCTGAACTGCTGCGTGTGCACGTGCACGATCGCGCCGATGTCGGACGGATGCACGCGCGCGGTGTCGAGCAGGCGGCCGGCCGCCGCGATCGCGAGATCGGTCTCGCTCGTGTCGAGCGCCATGTGGAAATAGCGGCTGCCCGAGTGCGCGATCGCCGCGGCCCGCTGCGCCGGGTAGTCGCGCTCGGCGGCCCAGGCCTCGATATCGACGGGCAGACCCGGCAGCTCGTAGGCCACCGCGTCGATGCCGATCCAGAAATCGCGTGACGCTTGGGAGGAGGTCGTCGTCATGGTTCAGTTGAGCGGCATCGCCGCGTAGTCGAGGACGTCGAGTTTTTCGAAGGTCGCCTGCACGGTCGGCGTGAGCAGGCCCATCTCGCGGATCGTCGGCACCAGGCGCCGGAAGATCGAGCGACGGATCGAGCTGGAGACCGGCGACTCGCGCACCATCGCGCTGCATTCGCGCTTCGACAGGCCCATCGGTTCCCAGATGTCGTCCGCGCACAGGTGCTCGTACAGCACGGCCGCGCCTTCGCAGACGAACTCCTCGCGCTCGCGCAGCTCGACCGCGCTCATCTCCGCATACACGCGGCACAGCGTGATCCGGCCGACCGCGAAGTGACGCGATTCATCGCGCTGGATCCGCACGAACAAGTCCTTGATGAACGGATCGGTGCTGTACGCGACGACGCTCTGGAAGATCGACAGCGCGATGCCCTCGACGAGCACCTGCATCCCGAGGTTCGTCATGTCGAGCGCGCTGCTCGTGATCGTGTCGTGCAGCAGCCCCTTCAGCGAGCGGCTCATCGGGTAGCTGACGTCGAGCTTCTCGTTCACGAGCTTCGCGTAGGCTTCGACGTGGCGCGCTTCGTCCATCATCTGCGCGGCCGCGCACAGCCGCGCGCTCAGGCCGTTCTCGGCCGACGCGAGCTTCGATGCGCAGATCAGCGCGGCCTGCTCGCCGTGCAGGATCTGCGACAGCAGCCAGCCCTGCGCGTGATGGCGCACCTCGCGCTTGTCGGTGTCCGAGAGCTTGCCCCACAGCTCGGTGCCGTAGATCAGCAGCGTCGGGTCGGGCATGCCGAGCGGGTTCGCCGGATCGAGATCGTGGCTCCAGTCGACATCGGTCGCGACGTCCCACTGCGCGGCCTTCGCCTTTTCGTACAAGCGGTTCAGCGCCTCTTCGCGCAGGGCGTAGTCGTTCGACATCAGGGCGTCGACGGGCATCGACCAGCGGATGTCGGCCGTGTCCTGCATTACGGTGAGCGTGTCAGTCATTTCAAGGTCTCCCCGGCCGCGCGGCGGCGCCGGAATGATGGGCGGAATCGGTAAGCGTCGTGGCGGCGGCGCGCGGCGCGGCCGGGTGCGGGTCGAGGCGGATCGCATACGCCGGCCATGCGCCGCGCAATTGCGCGTCGAAGGCGTCGGCGAGCCGCGCCGGCCAGATCGCGCAGCACACGCGGTTGTCGCCGGCGAACTCCGCGTCGCGCAGGATCCGGTCGCCGATCCACACGACGGGTGCGCCGCGCGCGGCATCGCGCAACGCTTCGTCGTACAGGTGCACGCCGAGCAGCACGTGCGGTGCGAGCAGTTCGGCCGGCAGCGCGCCGAAGTACGGCGCGCAGACTTCGATGAATACGCGTGCGTCCGGATGCACGGCGTCGCGGATGCGTGCCGTGATTTCGGCGAGGAATGCGAAGTACTGGACGTGGTCGAGCAACACGCGGCGCTCGCCGCCGAGTGCATCGCCCGTATGCACGGCGCCGGCGTCGTACACGTCGCCGGCGCTTTCCGCGAGCGCGGCGCGCGCATAGTCGGCGGGCGTGTCGAGCGGCATCCGGTACGCGCTCGCGGCAACCGCGACCGGCTGCCGCGCGTCGCGCTCGATCCGGTAGGTGAAGTGAACGGGTCGCACCATGTCACGCCTCGTCGTCGAGCGAGAACGTCGCGTCCGGCGCGAACGCGACGTCGGCGACCGCGTAATAGCCGTTCAGCGCGAGCGAGCAGACGGCCGCGCGGCGCGGCGTGTCGCCGTCGCGATGCGCGAGCAGCACCGATAGCCACGGATCGCTGCCGAACGCATGACCGAACTGCCCGTGACCGTCCGGCAGCAGCGGCGTCTTGCCGACCGACGCGAGCAGCGCACGGCGCGACGTCGCCGGAAAGAACGGCAGCGCCGCGTGCAAGCCGGGGCGGGCCGCGCAGAAGGTGCGGATGTCGCGGCCCAGCCGCACGACCGCGCTGGCCGGCGGCGCGGCCTCGGCCAGCACCGACGTCATGGACGGCGACGCTTCGCGGCCGACGTCGACGAGCAGCGTGCACACGCCGAAGCCCGAGCGGCCCCAGGCGGGGTTGCCGTGCCAGTACGTGTAGCCGTGCACGTCGATGTCGACGATCTGCAGCAGCAGCGTGCGCGGCCCGGTCTCGGCCGCGGTGGCGAGCGAGCGGCGCAATACGTAGCCCCAGCCCGCGCATTCGTACGAGCAGGTCATCCAGTCCGGCGTGTAGTCGTTCGCGCCGGCCAGTGCCTGCGCGAACACGCGATGCTGCGGCGAATCGTTCATCAGCAGCATCGACAGGATCGTCGAGCTGACCACGTAGTCGTCCGCGCCGACCGCGCCGCACAGCCGCTCGCGTTCGGCGCACGCGAGCGTGCCGATCGCGCGGGCCGTGTCGTCGAGCGGCCCGGCCGCGCCGTCGCGCGACGGCGCGACGCGCCGGTACGCGAGCGCCTGCACGGTCAGCGCGGTCGCCGGGGCCGGCTGGGCGGCGGGGGCCGCCGCGGTCGCAAGGGGCGCGAGCATCGTCGTGTCAGGCGGCGTGCTGCTGGCGGCGCAGTTGCGCGTCGAGCTGCTGCAGCGTCGTGTACTGCGTGATGTTCAGCGCTTCCGGGTCGATCGAACCGTAGAGCTGTTCGCAGAACACGATCAGCTCGACGATGTTCAGCGAATCGATGCCGAGTTCGCCGATGCCGGCGTCGGTGTCGACGGTCTCGACGTTGAGGATCTTCGCGACTTCGCGGGACAGGATGTCGAGCGCGTCGGCCGGAACGTTCTGGGTCGTCATGAGAGGAGCTCCTGATAATGAAGTGGGTTGATCGGGATCGATCGGCCTGTCGCGTGGGTCAACTGCCGGCTTCGCAGCGCAGGCTCTTGCGAAGCTCGTGATAACAACGGTACGAACTGCCTTCCATCTTCGAAAACGCCAGCAGGTCGCGCTGGTCGTCGAAAGTCGCCACCCTGCCGTCGCGCACGAGCGCGGTCAGGAATTCGTTCGACAGCAGCTTGATCGCGAGCACGCGCTGCACCTTGCCGAAGCTGTAGTGCGCGTCGTCGGTCTGGCTGCGTGCGGCGTGGGCGATGAACTGGTGGACGGCGCGCGCGTCGGCGTCGAGTTCGATGCGGCCCGTTTGCGCGAGCCAGCCGACGTGCGCCATCAGCGCGCGGACGAAGTAGGGGCGCACGACGGTCAGGTACTTGTTGAACACGGTCGGGCCGCCGATGCGCAGGCGATCCTCGGCATGGGCGCGCACCTGGCCGCTGACGTTCGCGAGCTGCAGGTTGCCGGCGAGGAACGGCGCGCCGCAGGTCGTGCGCTTCAGCTTGCGGTACTCGTCGGGCCACACGAGGTAGGCGGCCGGGAACATCACGCCCGGCAACCGCGCGGCGACTACCGCCATGCAGTCGCGATGCGCCTCGATGCCCCACACCTTGTCGACGGTGAGCGCGAGGCCGTTGTCGTCGCTGCGCACGACCGTGCGCCACGCGGCGAGCGTCGGGCCGCCGCCGTCGCTCATCAGGAATGCAAAGTTGTGGCCGCTGTCGATGCAGTCGCATGCGCGACGGTTCTGGTCGTCGGAGAAGAACAGCCCGAACATGATGCGGATGAACGCGCGCATGAACGGCTTGAACAGGTGATGGAATCCTTCGCGGCTGATCTGTTCGAGCAGCGCTTCGGTGAGCGGCGCTTCGTCGTGCCGCAGCGGCGTCGACGCGGACGAATCGGGCAGCACGTCCGGCGTGGCGGCCTGCAGCGCGATCACCATCTCGCTGTCGAGCAGCCGCACGGCAGCGGCTTCGACGAGCCGGGCCGCCGCGCGCGGCGGCGTGCCGAGCGACGCGATCATATCGAAGTGGCGCAGCACCGGATACGCGGCCTGGTCGGCCACGCGCAGCAGCAGCGGCGCGGGCGCGAGCGGGTCGGCGGACGAAGCGGGAGCGGAAAGCGTGGACATGGGGCAGGGTTCCTGTCAGAAGCGCACGCGCACGGCGGCGTCGATACGGGTGCCGAGACCGACCATCCGGTACTCGGAATTGCTGTCGGAGAACGCGCGGGTGACCGCGACGTCGACGCTCACGCGCTTGTTCACATCGGCGACGACCTGCGCGATCGCGAGCAGGCCCTTGTCCTGCGGCGAATAGACGCCGCGCAGCGAATATTCGACGCGGCCGATTTTCTTGCCGAGCCGCGCGAACAGGTAGTCGCGCAGGTTGCCGTCGACGCTCACGAAATCGGCCGTGCCGCCGAGGCCGCCCAGCGCCGCGCCGGGCGCGACGGGCAGCAGCGCGTTGTTCACGCGGACCGCGCTGACCATCTGGCGCCACTGGTTCGCGTCGTAGCGCGCCTCGTCGTGCGACCACTCGACGATCAGCGAGAAGTTGCCGGGCAGTGCGCTCTGCATGCCGACCGCGCTGCGCCACATGATCTGGCGATCGTTGCGGCGATCGACCGCGTCGTACGCGGCCGCGGAATCGAGCGGCGTGCCGTTCGCGATGAAGGCCGGCAATGGCCGTGTCGTGCCGCGTTCGAGCCACGCGCTCGCATAGACGGTGTTCGAGCGCGCGACGTCGAACGACAGCGTCGCGCCCGCGCCGCCGTGGCCCGCATGCCGGCCCGCGAGCAACGCGGCCGAGCCGCCCGACCAGTTGTACGCGCCGCGCACGAGCTGCGTCGCGCCCTGCACGTCGCGGTTGTCGACGTCGCTGCGCAGCGTGTGGTTCTCGCCGGCGATGAACTGCAGCGTGGTCTGTTCGCCGGCCCATTTCGCTTCGACGAGCGGCGTGCCTTCGACATCGCCGTAGCGGTCGTAGATGTCGGCCGTCGCGGCCCGCTTCTGGAAGAAGCCGAGCGGGAAGAACGCTTGCGACGTATCGAGCGGGTCGATCCGCTTGCCGGCCGTGAGCGTGATGCCGTTGTCGAACGCGTAGCGCACGCCGGCCTCGTTGAAGCGGGTGGCCTGCGCGCCGAGCGAGTGGTTGCTGGCCACGGCACGGGCGTTCATGAACAGGTTCTCGCCGTCGATGCGCGCGAGCAGGCCCGCTTCCTGCAGGTTGCGCGGCTGGTCGCCGATCAGGTTGCCTAGCAGCGCGTGCCCGTCCATGCTGTCGACGGTGCGTGCGTAAGCGATGCCGTTCAGCGTGCTCAACTGTTCCATCAGCGATTCTCCGTGCGCGAGCGTGCAGCCGAGCGCAAGCGGGACGGCGAGCGCGGCGGCGGGCCAGAGTCGGCCGGATGATGGACGGAGGCGGTCACGATGAGCGTCGACATGGGCGGCGTGGTCACTGACCATCGGCAAGCGTGTCGGGGTTGAACCAGCCCGACGGAATCTTGCGCGGCTGGCCGTCGAGGATGTCGACGACGCTCGCGCGCTGCTTTTCGATCTCGTTGCGATACGTGATCTTGCGGATCACCTTGCGCCCGTTCGCATCGACCGGCGCGGAGAAATCGGCGCTGCGGAACAGCAGGCCGCTCGCGAGGAAGAACTGCGCGCGCACCGGCACGTCGGTATCGGGCGTGACCCACAGCTTGATCGTCGGGTAGACGTTGTCGGGATCGGTCGCGGTCAGGTCGAGCTCGGTGGCCGGCTTGCCGGCGATCGTCGTCGCGCCCGGCGCGGCCGATGCGCGATAGCTGTCCGCCCAGTGCGTGCGCGTGATGTCGCTGATCACGACCTCGCCCTGCAGCCGCTGCATCCCGTTGATGCGCACCGCGCTGCGCGTGTTCGGCACGTAGAACCAGTGGCCGCGCGTCGTCGCGAGGTATTTCTGGCCGTCGTTCTCGCCGCTGCGCGTCAGCGCGAGCGTGTCGCCGTTGCCGCGCGTATAGACGAGGTAGCGCGTCGCGTCGCCGGACTGCCCGCCGACTTCGTTCGTGATCTGGATGTTCGTCTGCGTATCGGCGGCTGTGCTGCGGTATGCGTCGGCACGGGCGAGCATGGTCTGGGCCGTCGGGGCGTCGGCGGCATGCACGAGCGGCGCGCACGCGACGAGCGCGGCGGCCAGGTGGCGAATGCGAATCATGGGGCGAGTCCTTCGAGGATGTTGCGTTTGGCGAGGCCGAGCGTCGCGAGCAGCGCGGCGGCCACCCCGAGCACGACGAACGCGCCTTCGACGGCGGCCACGGCGGCCGGCGAGACCGTGAATGCGAGCAGGATCGACTTCACGCGGCCCGGCGGCGGCGGCAGGTGGATCTGCGCGTGATTGAGCGCGACCATCGTCAGCAGCGCCACCGCGATGCCGGCGGCCGCGCCGAGCAGGCCGAGGAAGGCGGTTTCCTGGATCAGCACGCCGCGCACCGTCGCGGCCGGCACGCCGAGCGCGCGCAGCGTCGAGATCTCGCGACGGCGCTCGACGATGCTCATCAGGATCCAGTTGCTCATCGACAGCAGGATGGTCAGGCAGAGAATCGCGCCGAACACCGAGAACTGGTTCTTGTACAGCGCGACGACCTGGTGATAGAGCGACACGAGCTGGTCCCAGGTCTTCACGTCGAGCGTCGGCAGCGCGGCGCGCAGCGTCGCGGCGGCGGCCGGTGTGTGCGCGGTGTCCGACAGGAACACCGCGAGGCGCGACGCGCGGTCGGTGCGCAGCAGCGCCTGGGCGGCCGTGAACGTCACGTTGACGATCCGCTCGTCGACGTCCTTGTTGCCGGTGCTCATCACGCCGACGATCTGCGCGTCGGTCGCGTTGATGCCGCCGTGCGCGGTCGACGCCATCAACTGCACGACCGAGCCGACGTGCACGCCGAGCTTGCGCGCGAGTTCCGCGCCGACGACGACTTCGGTGCCGGCATTCGTCGGCGACAGGTAGCGGCCCGACATCACCGTGTGATAGTCGAAGAAGCCGGGCGGCTCGCGGTTCGGCTCGAGGCCTTCGCCGACGAAGCCGTAACTGAGATCGCCGTTCGAGATCAGCCCGTCGAAGTCGATGCCGCGCGCGGTGGTCGCGACGCCGGGCAGTGCCGCGATCGCGTGCGTCGCGGTGGCCTGCTCGTCGGCGGTGAGCCCGTACTGCAGCGGCCGCTCGCCGATCAGGTCGAGATAGCCGTGGTGCAGCACCTGCACGTGGCCGACGCCGCTGTCGATCGACCCTTCGCGCACCGCGTCGAAAGTCGCGATCACGTAGCCGAGCGCGAGGCTCGACGCGAACGCGGCGACGCCGATCATCGCCATCGTCAGCACGGTGCGGCGCTTGTTGCGCCAGAGGTTACGCCACGCAAACGTCGACCAGTTCACGATTCACTCCCGGTACGCCGTCGCGCATCTCGATGCGGCGCGGCAGGTGCGCGCACAGACGATCGTCATGCGACGCAATCAGAAAGGCGGTGCCCAGCGTGCGGTTGGTGTCGAGGATCAGCTCGGCCACCGCCCGTGCGTTGGTGCTGTCGAGGCTGGCGGTCGGCTCGTCCGCGATCACGATCGCCGGCTCCTTGGCGAGCGCGCGGGCCAGCGCGACCCGCTGCTGCTCGCCGCCGGACAGCTCGCCCGGGCGATGGCGTTCGCGCGCGGCGAGCCCCACCGCGTCGAGCATCGCGCGGGCGCGCTCGCGCCGCGTGCGCGGCGTGCCCCATGCGAAGCAGCCGAGCTCGACGTTCTCGAGCGCGGACATCACCGGAATCAGGTTGAACTGCTGGAACACGAAGCCGATGCGCTCGCGGCGAATCCGTTCGAGCGTGTCCGGCGCATCGTCGATCCGGCGGCCTTCGAGCCAGCGTTCGCCGGTGCTCGGCACGTCGAGAAAGCCGGCCAGGTTGAGCAGCGTGCTCTTGCCGCTGCCCGACGGGCCGACGAGCGCGACGACGTCGCGCCGGCCGATCGAGATCGTCGCGCCGCGCACCGCGACGACGCGGCCCGCGCCCTCGTACACGCGCGAGACGTCGCGCAGTTCGAGCACCGGCGTGAGCGTGGCGGTCGTCATGCGTACGCTCCCTGGCCGGCTTCGGCGGCGGCCGTCGCGTGGATCACGGACAGCGCGCCGCTCGCATAGAGGTCGCGGCACTTCAGGCGCTGCAGCTTGCCGCTGGTCGTGCGCGGCAGCGAGCCGGGTTCGACGAAGCACAGATCCTGCGCGGCGAAGCCGATCCGTGACGCGAGCAGTTGCTGGCACTCGGCGCGCGTCTGCGGCGTCGCATCGACGGGCCGCGCCTCGATCGCGACGACCAGCCGCTCGGTGCCCGTCTCGGGATCGGGCAACCCGAACGCGATGCAGGTGCTCTTGCGCAGCGTGCGATGAGAGGCCAGCGCTTCCTCGATTTCATGCGGGAAGTAGTTGCTGCCGCGAATGATGATGACTTCCTTCTTGCGCCCGAGGATATGCAGCTGGCCGTCGGCGATATAGCCGATGTCGCCGGTGCGGAACCAGCCGTCGGCCGTCAGCGGCGCGGCGATCGAACCGTCGTCGGGATTCAGGTAGCCGAGCATCACCGACGTGCCGCGGATCGCGACTTCGCCGACCGCGCGATTCGCCAGCGCGTGGTCGCCGTCGTCGAGGATCCGGAACGCCATGCCCTCGATCGGCGTGCCCATCGCGAGCACGGTTTCGGTGTCGGTATCGGCGCCGTCGTTCGCGGCGGCCGGTTGCGCGTCGCGGCGCTCGATCAGCGCGCGACGGTCGAGCGTGTCGGCGATCACGTACGGCGCGCCGTCAACGGTGCCGTCGTGCCACGCACGATGCATCGATACCGCGAGCGTCGACTCGGCCATCCCGTAGCACGGCTGCAGCGCCGATGCCGCTAGACCGTACGGCGCGAACGTCGCGGCGAAGTCGCGCAGCGTCGCGTCGTCCACGCGTTCGCCGCCGATGAAGATGTTGCGGCACGCGGAAAGATCCACGCCTTCCATCGCGGCGGCATTGAAACGGCGCACGCAGTAGCGCAGCGCGAAGGTCGGCACCGACGTCGTCGTCGCGCGCACCGACGCGATGCGCTTCAACCAGCCGAGCGGATTACGAATGAAGCTGTTCGGCTGCATCATCAGCAGCGGCGCACGGTAATGCAGGTTCGACAGCAGCGTGAGCAGCCCCATGTCGTGATAGAGCGGCAGCCACGACGCGGTGCCGTCGCCGGCCGCAATGTCGAAACGCACCGACCCGCCGATGCCGAGCACGTTCGCGATCACGTTCTCGTGGCTGAGCACCGCGGCCTTCGGGTGCGACGTCGAGCCGGACGTGAGCTGGACATGATGCGGATCGCGGCCGTGCTTCGCGCTGATCAGCGCGCGGGCGCCGGCATCGGCGACGATCGACAGCGTGTCGAGATCGACGACGCGCGTGGACGAAGCGGGAAATGCGTCGTCGCGCCAGGCGGACGACTGCGCATCGGCAGCGATGACGAGGCGCGGCCGGTACAGCTCGCATGCCACGTCGATCACCTGCCGCCCGGTGGTGGCGCGGCGCGCGGGAACAGGCACGGTGCAGGGCAGTGCGCCCGTCATCACGCAGGCCATCATCGCGACCGCGTGCTCGACCGACGCGGGCAAGGCCAGCATCACCATGTCGTTCTCGCGCACGTCGAGTTCGCGCAGCGCGCCGGCCTGGCGAAACACTTCTTCCGCGAAGCGCCGGTACGTGATGCTCGCCTCGTTGCCGGCGTCGTCGACGAACGTCATGCGATGCATGGCGCCCGCGACGTCCTCGAGCGATTCGATGAGGCGATGAATGGTGGATGCGCACTTCGTCACGAGGATTCTCCCCTTGAGGAACACGGCCGCTCGCGCCACGGTGCCGGCGGCGCCGTTCGTCGAGTGAGGGGGATTCTTGCCGGATCGACATGACGCGACAAACGGAATATTTGCAGGCTATGCATGAGCAGCACGCATCCACTCGGCGCTGCCATGTGTATACGCGCGAGCCCGTGCGAGGTGAATGGTCGGTACGCATTCGACCGGTCGTCTAGTTCACGATGTGGTGCGCTCATGCGCGGGCGTCATGCAATGCGTTCGGAAAATTCGCTTGTCCGAAGCATCGACTCACAGAAGAATTGCAACCCGGCAGCGCGCCAGTGTCGCCGCGTCATCGTGCCGGGCAGGGTCCGGCCAAGGAGAGCATTTTGTCCGTCACCTCATCGCTTCTCGCCCGTCAGAAACCGGTTGCAGACATGAAGAGCCGCCCGAGCGGCGTCGTCTTCTCGCTGAAGCTCGCGGTCTACGTCGCACTCATCGCGCATGGCATGCTGTTCGCGCTGTCGACGGTCGTGGTCCTGAAGATCGTCGGCATCCTGCTGATCGGCGCGATGTACGCGCACGGGGTCGAGCTGCAGCACCAGGCGCTGCATTACCAGGGATTCAGGAGCAAGCGGCTCAACATGGTGTTCGGCGTGCTGCTCGGCATGCCGATGCTCGTGTCGTTTCATGCGTACCAGGACAGCCACCTGCGCCATCACCGGCTGCTCGGCACGCCCGAGAACAAGGAGTTCTTCGACTACGGCGACCAGTATGGCGCGCGCCCCGTCGTGAATCTCGGCCTGTGGGCGTGGCGGCTGTCGATGGCCGCGCACTATATCCAGTTCGCGAAGAACGTCGCGAAGCTCGTCGTGCCGGGCGCACGCTTCGGCGACAACCCGCTCGTGTCGCGCGCGATCCGCCGCGATCACCTGCTGATGGTCGCGACGATCGCGCTGCTGGCCGGCGTGTCGATCGCGCTGCACACGTGGTTCGTCGTGTGGGTGTGGGTCGTGCCGCTCGTGTTCGTGGCCGCGCCCGTGCATGCGCTGGTCGAGATGCCCGAGCATTACCGCTGCGACCTGACGAGCACCGATCCGTTCCGCAACACGCGGACGATCGAGAGCAATGCATTCATGACGTGGTTCACGAACGGCAACAACTATCACGTCGAGCACCACATGATGCCGAACCTGCCGATCGAGCGGCTGCACGATCTGCATGGCGCGATCGGGCCGCGCATCCGCTATTACCACCGCACCTACCGGCAGTTTTATTACGCGCTGCTGCGCGGCAGGCTGTCGCCGCGCACGGTGGACGACGACGCGGACGACCGCGCACCCGACGCCGAAGCGGCGGCGCCGGCGTCCACGCAATCGGCATGACCGGGCCGGTGCCGGGCCCGAATGCCTTTCAACGACGGTGACGACGATGCTCTATCCGGAACTTTTCAGGTCGCTGGAAGCGGTGCGCTGGGACATGGAGACGGACATTCCGTGGGACCGCTTCGACGCGGCGCTGCTCACCGACGAGCAGGCCGAGACGATCAGGATGAACGCGATCACCGAATGGTCGGCGCTGCCCGCGACGGAAATGTTCCTGCGCGACAACCGGCACGACAGCGACTTTTCCGCGTTCATGAGCGTGTGGTTCTTCGAAGAGCAGAAGCATTCGCTCGTGCTGATGGAATACCTGCGCCGCTTCAAGCCGGAAAGGGTGCCGACCGAAGCGGAACTGCACGCGGTGCGCTTCGAATTCGACCCGGCGCCGCCGCTCGAGACGCTGATGCTGCACTTCTGCGGCGAGATCCGCCTGAACCACTGGTACCGCTGCGCGGCCGACTGGCACACCGAGCCGGTCATCAAGCAGATCTACGAAACGATCTCGCGCGATGAAGCACGCCACGGCGGCGCGTACCTGCGCTATATGAAGAAGGCGCTGAACGACTGTGGGGACGTCGCGCGTGCCGCGTTCGCGAAGATCGGCGTGCTGATGGCGTCGGCGCGCCGCACTGAAAAGCCGCTGCACCCGACCAACCTGCACGTGAACCAGGCGCTGTTCCCGCGCGACACCGTGCAGTCGCGCCTGCCCGATCCGGAATGGCTCGAGCGCTGGCTCGACGAGCAGATCCGCTTCGATGGCGAATGGGAAAAGAAGGTGGTCGAGCGGATCCTGCACAACCTGTCGATCCTGTTCGAGCGCCCGTTCGCGACCGCGCAGGAGCTGAACCGCTATCGCCGCGAAGTGACTGCGCGAACGCCCCGTGTGACGGACGGCGTGGTGGACGCGGTATAGCGGCGCGCATCCCGTCCGGTAAAGGGCGGAACCGATTCCGGACGAATAGGTGGCGTCATGCACGCGGGTTGCCGTTTCCGGGCGGCGGAATATTCATTGCCGGACATAATAGGTTCATCAATTTACGGCAATTGAATGGTGCAATTCAATTTCATGCGTTTAGTATGTTTTTATAAACATGAAATAACGGATTTAAATGGTATTCCGCGTGTAGGTTGAGGTGTGGTTTCTTTTCGTAATACGGTAAATGAATAAAATCGTTTGGTGATTGAAATTGAATTGTAGGTGCGCGGACGTGCGTCTGCTGTGGCATCTGTATCGCCGTCATGATGTCGATTTGCGCCTGTAATATGCTGTTTTTACGCGATTTCGTCGGTCGTTCTTCGCGTCATTCTGGCCGCTTATTGATTTACAAAATCACTACTTGATAATGGTAATGTAAGAATATCTGGCCGATGAAAATCGATAGATAAATACGAGTGTCACGATTGAAAATAAGAATGATCCGCATCCATGCTTCAATATAAAATCGTTTCCGAATCCAAAAAGGAGAAACGAGTCAGGGAGACGAACGGCGACTTGCCTGTCGGTGGGTGCAACTTTGAGGCGGCGGTATGGCTAATGTGAGATTGGCAAAGCGATTGAGAAGTATGCCTTCGCTGGATTTCCTGAGAGGCTTCGAATGCGCGGCGCGTCATTTGAGCTTTACGCGTGCCGGGCAGGAACTGAACGTCACGCAATCCGCCGTGAGTCGGCAGGTCAAGGCGCTCGAGGAGCAGCTCCGGATCGAGCTCTTTCACCGGCACATACGTTCCCTGACGCTGACCGACAAGGGGCGCGAGCTGTACGACGCGATCTCGTTCGCGTTGTCCGACCTGGAATCGGTGATCGGCAAGCTGTCGTCGAGCGTGGGCCAGCGCGCGATCTCGTTGTCGACCACCGTTTCGTTCGCGGCGCTGTGGCTGATTCCGCGCCTCGGTTCGTTCCGCGCCAGCTACCCCGACATCGACGTACGCGTATCCGCCACGAGCGAAATTGAAGATCTTAAACGCAAACGTTTGCACCTGGCCGTGCGATATGCCGGGCCGTATACGTCGACGGACGAGACGGACGTGCTGTTTCGCGAGCATGTCGTGGCGGTCTGCAGCCCGAGCCTGATGCCGGCACCGGGCGACGTCGCGTCGATGAAGCCGGAGGATCTCGACAAGCACGTGCTGCTGCATCTCGACGATCCGCGCGGCGAGTGGCCGTGGCACGGATGGAGCCATCTGCTGAAGGAGCTCGGCGTGCCGCGCCTGCGGCCCGCCGGCGCGCTGCATTTCAGCCAGTACGACCAGCTGGTGCAGGCCGCGGTCGACGGGCACGGCATCGCGATCGGGCGGCGGCCGCTGGTCGACGGGCTGCTGAAGCAGGGCCGGCTCGTCGAGCTGTTCCCGCACTGCACGGTCGCATCGGGCAGCTACGTGCTGGTGCAGAACCCGGATGCATGCAACGAGTTCGATATCGCGGTGCTGACCAACTGGCTGCTCGAGCAGGCGAGTCATCCGCTCGCGTCGGACCAGGAAACGGCCGGCAGCAACGTGGTGCCGATGTATCGCGTCGGATAGGACGGTCGCGTCACGCCGTCATGCCGTCGCGCGTGCGTGTCGAAGGGGCATGCGGCAGGTTCGACGCGCACTCAGGTGCGAACCGTCATGCGCCGCGCCTGCAACCTGTGCGATGATGCGCCGCTTCGCCTTCGTTGCAGCACGCCGCCGAGCGCGGCGCCCGGTTCCGGGCCGCTGCCGATCGCGCCCACACCGGAGACGACATGCCCGCAGTGAACATTCATGGCAGCACCCTGCATTACCAGGATCACGGCACCGGGTTCCCGGTGCTGCTCGGGCACAGCTATCTGTGGGATTCAGCGATGTGGGCGCCGCAGATCGACGCGCTGTCGCGTCAGTATCGTGTCATCGTGCCGGATCTGTGGGGGCACGGCGCATCGGGTGCACTGCCGGAAGGCACGCAGACGCTCGACGATCTCGCGGCGCAGGCGAGTGCGCTGCTCGACGCGCTGGCGATCGAACAGTGCGCGCTCGTCGGGCTCAGTGTCGGCGGCATGTGGGGCGCGCGGCTCGCGTTGCGCGAACCGCAGCGCGTGCGCTCGCTCGTGCTGATGGATGCGTCGCTCGAGGCCGAGCCCGAGGCGACGCGGCTGCGCTACTTCGGAATGCTTGACGCCATCGCCGCCGCGGGCCGTATCGCGCCGCCGCTGCTCGATGCGATCGTGCCGCTGTTCTTCCGGCCGGATGTCAATCTGGCGGGCCCGGTGCCGTCCGCGTTTCGCGACGCGCTCGCGAACCTGCCGGCCGACCGGTTGCGGCAATCGATCGTCCCGCTCGGCCGGCTGATCTTCGGCCGGCCCGACACGCTGCCGGCACTCGCCGAACTGGACGCCGAACGCACGCTGCTGATGTGCGGCGCGGGCGACATGGCGCGCCCGCCGTCGGAAACGGTGAAGATGGCGAGCGTGATCGGCTGCACCCATGCGCTGGTGCCGGACGCCGGCCACATCTCGAATCTGGAAAATCCCGCGTTCGTCACGCGCATGCTGCTTGAATGGTTCGACGCGCAGCAGCTGTCGGCAGGCTGATGCCGCTGCGCGCGACGCCGCCGCATGTCGCGCGGCGTCGCGTCACGTCATGAGCGCCCGCGCGACCCGCACCCGCATCACGCGCGTTCGCTGACCGGCGTGAGCTTCCTGTTCCGCCCGCGCGCTTCGTCGGCCGGGCCGCGAACGAGGCTCAGCGCCTCCGCGCGGCTCGCGACGCACGGCGCGGAGCCGGGCAGCGGCTGGCGTGCCGTTTCGCGCAGCGCGAGCACCGACACGATGCCGATGAACGATGCGCCCATCAGGTAGTACGCGGGCATCATCAGGTCGCCGGTGCGATCGACGAGCCACGCGGTGACGAGCGGCGTCGTGCCGCCGAACAACGACACCGACACGTTGAAGCCGATCGCGAGCGCGCCGTAGCGGATGCGCGTGGGGAACAGCGCGGGCAGCGCCGACGGCATCACGCCGGTGAAGCACGACAGCAGCACGCCATAGATCAGCATCCCGCCGAACACGGGCAGCATGCCGCCGGTGCGGATCAGCATCAACGCCGGCACGGCCAGCACGAGCAGGCCCACGCAGCCGGCCATCATCACCGGCTTGCGGCCGACCTTGTCCGACAGGTGCCCGGCGTAGAGCGTCATCGGCATCATCAGCACCATCACGAGCAGCACCAGGAACAGGCCGTGCGATTCGCGGAAGTGCAGCGTCGCCGACAGGTAGCTCGGCAGGTACGACAGCGCCATGTAGTCGGTCACGTTGAAGATCAGCACGAGGCCGACGCATTGCAGTAGCGGCCTCCACTGTTCGACGAGCAGCGTCGCGAAGCGCTGCTTCGGCCGCGTGCGTTCGTCCGCTTCGCGTGCTTCGGCCTCCTTCTTGAACGCGGGCGTCTCCTCGAGTTTCAGCCGGACATAGAGCCCCACGAGGCCGAGCGGGCCCGCGATGAAGAACGGTACGCGCCAGCCCCACGACAGCAGCGCTTCCTGCGACAGCGACGCGGTGAGCAGCGCGACCGTCGCCGCGCCGAGCGTATAGCCGATCAGCGTGCCGAACTCGAGGAAGCTGCCCATGAAGCCGCGGCGCCTGTCGGTCGAGAATTCGGCGATGAAGGTGGCGGCGCCGCCGTACTCGCCGCCGGTCGAGAAGCCCTGCACGAGGCGGGCGACGAGCAGCAGCACGGGCGCCATGATGCCGATCGACGCGTAGCTGGGGATCAGGCCGATCGCGAAGGTGCCGACGGCCATCATGATCATCGTGGCGGCGAGCACGCGCTGGCGGCCGATGCGGTCGCCGAGCGGGCCGAACACCATGCCGCCGAGCGGGCGCACGAGGAATGCTGCGGCGAACGTGCCGAAGGTCGCGAGCAGCTGCGCGGACGGGCTGCTGGACGGAAAGAACACCTTGCCGAGCGTGACGGCGATATAGCTGTAGACGCCGAAGTCGAACCATTCCATCGCGTTGCCGAACGCCATGGCGCCGACCGCGCGCTTGAGGACGGCGGGGTCGACGATCGTGATGTCATCCAGCTTGACGGACTGGCGCGAAGATCGGGTTTTCGCGGGGCGCGCGTGCGACGGGTTCAATGATCTCTCCTGGAATGCCTCGGCGGCGCGGCCGGCGGGAATGCAGCGGGGGCGTGCGGGCCGACGGACAGCGAAGGCGGATGTCTCGGGGATGCGTCGATGCCGGTGGCGTGACGCGCGTAGCGGACGACACCGGGCAGGTGTGTTGTGCGAACCAGTTTAGGGAAACGGGCGCGGGCGGCTATCGGTCATGCGCCCGGAACCCGGTGGTAAACGACATCGGGTTCGTGTGGGGCCGGCTGCGTCGAAGCGGGTGTCCGGGCGATGTGCGCAGTCATGTCCCCATGCGCCGGCGTGCGCCGCCGAGCAACGCCACGAACGCCGCTTCGTCCACGCGCAAGCCGCGCGGCGTACGCCGGACCGCGAGCGCGGCGAGCGTGCCCGCCTCGAACGCGTCGAGCACGGCCGGATGGATGTAGCAGCGCCGGCACACGGCCGGTGTGTTGCGCAGTAGCTCGGCCACCGCGCGCACGGTCTCGACGATCTGCTTGCGCGCGTGCGTGACGCCGCGATGCTCGGTGCGCCGCAACAACCCTAGCGCGTGCACGCTGCCGGCCCAGGTCCGGTAGTCCTTCGCGGTGAAATCCGCGCCGCCGGCCTCGCGCAGGTAGTCGTTCACGTCGGACGACCCGACCGGATGGCGTACGCCGTCGTCGTCCACATACTGGAACAGCTCGTGCCCGGGCAGTTCGGCGCAGCGCCGCACGATGCGCGCGACCCGCGCGTCGTCAACCGTCACGTCGTGTTCGATCCCGCTCTTGCCGGCGAAGCGCAGCCGCACCTGGCCGGGCTGAATTTTCAAATGACGCTTGCGCAACGTCGTCAGCCCGAACGAGCCGTTTTCGCGTGCGTATTCCGCGTTGCCGATCCTCGCGAGCGTCGTGTCGAGCAAGCGGACGATCGTCGCCACGACCTTGTCGCGCGGCATGCCCGGCAACGCCAGATCGCGCGTGACGCGCGCGCGAATGCGCGGCAGCGCACGCGCGAACGCGGTCATCCGCGCGTACTTGTTCGCGTCTCGCGTCTCGCGCCACAGCGGGTGATAGCGATACTGCTTGCGCCCGCGTGCATCGCGGCCGGTTGCCTGAAGATGACCGCGCGGGTCCATGCAGATCCACACGTCGGTGTACGCGGGTGGAATCGCGAGCGCGTTGATACGGGCAATTTCGTCGGCATCGCGCACACGCACACCGTCCGGCCCGTAATACGCGAAGCCGTTGCGGAGCGGCCGGCGCGTATAGCCGGGGCGACGGTCGTCGACATGACGCAGCGGCCCGGCGGGCATGCGTGCATTCGGCTGCAACGGGGCGCGCTTCTTCATGCTGCAGCGCGTCGATCGACGGCAGAGCCGATCCGCGTATCGTCGGGCTGCGTTCCGGGCGGACATCCTGCGCGCACGGTTTTCTCCTGTTTATGCGTACGTTCCGGCGCTGCGCAGCAAGAACCGTGCGCCACTCCCGGCATGCGCGAGAAGGCCCAGCGCAAGCGCGCGCCGGACGGGCGTCCGGGTGTTTGTTACCGCTGCATCGACGAAACAACGCAACGGCTTCGCCCGGGCAAGCTGACTGCGGCCCGATGTCGGCATCGAGCGGATTGCGTCGACGCCGTGTCGCGTTCAACGAACATCGAAGCTGCCGCGGAGATCGTCGATGTCGGCTGGAGCGAGCGTTTTACGATGCCGCGAGGCAACGCGCCGGTGGTGCGCTGGCTCGGGCAAAGGCCGCCTGGAACGGGCCGGGTCGTTCGTTTAGGTGTTTATACGTATGCCGAATCCGATATCGTCCCAATCCAATATTTCATTAGAAGGTTATCGGACTTGTTTCTAGACTGATGCGGGGCATGCAGACCGGGCCGGCGCGACGCCCCCGGCCGGCGCACAGCCCCGACCCGTGCCTGCGCCACGCAGAAACAGAACAGCGCAACGGCAGACAACGACATCATCGGAGACGAACCATGACATTCATCAGGAAGCTGGCGGCCGGCGCGATCGTTGCCGCGGCGACGGTGCTGGCCGGCGGCGCGCACGCGCAGCAGAAGCCGATCACGCTCGGTTTCTCGCAGGTCGGCGCGGAAAGCGCGTGGCGCACCGCGAACACCGTGTCGGTGAAGGGCGCGGCGAAGGACGCCGGCATCAACCTGAAATTCTCCGACGCGCAGCAGAAGCAGGAGAACCAGATTCGCGCGATCCGCTCGTTCATCGCGCAGAAGGTCGACGTGATCGCGTTCTCGCCGGTCGTCGAATCGGGCTGGGAGCCCGTGCTGACCGAAGCGAAGGCCGCGCATATCCCGGTGATCCTGACCGACCGCGGGGTCGACGTGAAGGACCCGTCGCTGTACGTGACGATGATCGGCTCGGACTTCCTCGAGGAAGGGCGGCGCGCCGGCCACTGGATGGAAGAGCGCTACAAGAACGACCCGGGTCCGATCAACATCGTCGAGTTGCAGGGCACGGTCGGCTCGGCACCGGCCAACGACCGGCGGGCCGGCCTGCTCGAAGTGATCAAGAGCAATCCTAAGTTCAAGGTGATCGCATCGCAGAGCGGTGACTTCACGCTCGCCGGCGGCAAGCAGGTGATGGAGGCGTTCGCGAAGACCTACGGCAAGCAGATCAACGTCGTCTACGCGCACAACGACGACATGGCGCTCGGCGCGATCCAGGCGATGGAAGAGGCGGGGATCAAGCCCGGCAAGGACGTGAGCGTCGTGTCGTTCGACGCGACCAAGGGCGGCTTCCAGGCGATGGTGGCCGGCAAGATCAACGTCGACGTCGAATGCAGCCCGCTGCTCGGCCCGCAGTTGATGAGCGCGGTGAAGGACGTCGTCGCCGGCAAGCAACTGCCCAAGCGCATCGTGACGAACGAGACCGTGTTCCCGATGAACGTCGCGGCCCAGGTGCTGCCGACCCGCAAGTACTGAGCCACGTACCGACGATCCGGCGCGGGCGGCGGTGTCGCGGCCGCCCGGGCGCCAACCGTTTCGAGGGAGGATGCATGGAGAGTCCGCCGGTGGTCGAGATGATCGGCATCGACAAGTCGTTTCCGGGCGTGAACGCGCTGCAGCGCGTGAACTTCCGGTTGTTTCCGGGTGAAATCCACGCGCTGATGGGCCAGAACGGCGCGGGCAAGTCGACGCTGATCAACGTGCTCACCGGCGTGCATGCGCACGACGCGGGCGAGATTCGCGTCGGCGGCGCGCCGGTGAATTTCGCCGCGCCGCGCGAAGCCGAGGCGGCCGGCATCCAGACGCTCTACCAGGAAGTGAACCTGTGCGCGAACCTGTCGGTCGCGGAGAACATCTTCGCGGGCCGGCAGCCGATGCGGCGCGGCGCGATCGACTGGAACACGATTCATGCACGCTCGCGCGCGGCGCTGGCCGAACTCGACCTGGCGCTCGACGTCACGCGCTCGCTCGACGCGTATCCGATCGCCGTGCAGCAGATGGTCGCGATCGCACGGGCGGTGTCGGTCGACGCGCGCGTGCTGATTCTCGACGAGCCGACGTCGAGCCTCGACGACGGCGAGGTCGCGCGGCTGTTCGACGTGCTGCGCCGGCTGAAGGCATCGGGCATCGCGATCCTGTTCGTCACGCACTTTCTCGAGCAGACCTATGCGGTGTCCGACCGGATCACCGTGATGCGCAACGGCGAGCGCGAAGGCGAGTATCTCGCGCGCGACCTGCCGGTCGACGTGCTGGTCGCGAAGATGACCGGCCGCGAGCGGATGTCCGACACGCTGCAGGCGGGTGCGGCGGCGGTCGAACGCACCGCCGGCGAGGCCGACCCGTTCCTGTCGATGCAGCAGGTCGGCCGGCGCGGGATGATGAGCCCGCTCGACCTCGACGTGCGGCCCGGCGAGATCGTCGGACTGGCCGGGCTGCTCGGCTCGGGGCGCACCGAAACCGCGCAGCTGGCGTTCGCCGCGGAGCGCGCCGACACCGGCGCGATCGAGATCGACGGCGCGCGCACGCGGCTCGCGTCGCCGCACGACGCGGTCCGCAACGGCATCGCGTATTGCCCGGAGGATCGCAAGAAGGAGGGCATCGTCGCCGCGCTGTCGATCCGCGAGAACATCATTCTCGCGCTGCAGGCGCGGCGCGGCTGGTGGCGGCTGATCGGGCGCGCGCGCCAGCGCGAGCTCGCCGATACGTACATCGCGCGGCTCGGCATCAAGGCGCGCGACGCGGAGCAGCCGATCGGGTTGCTGTCGGGCGGCAACCAGCAGAAGGTGCTGCTCGCGCGCTGGCTCGCGACGGAACCGAAGCTGCTGATTCTCGACGAGCCGACGCGCGGCATCGACGTCGCCGCGAAATTCGACATCATGGAGCGCGTGCTCGCGCTGTGCGCGCAAGGGCTCGCGATCCTGTTCATTTCGTCGGAGATCAGCGAAGTCGTGCGCGTGAGCCACCGGATCGCGGTGCTGCGCGACCGGCGCAAGGTCGCCGAACTCACCGGCGCCGACGCGTCCGAGGAGCAGGTGTACCGGCTGATCGCGGGAGGCCAGTCATGACGCGGCTGCGCACGTTGTTCCGTCATTCGCTCGTTTGGCCGGTGCTGACGCTCGCGCTGCTGTTCGCGCTCGACGTCGCGTATCGCCCGGGCTTCCTGTCGATCACGCTGCTCGACGCTCACCTGTTCGGCGCGCCGGTCGACATCCTGAACCGCGCGGCGCCGCTCGTGATCGTGTCGCTCGGGATGACGCTCGTGATCGCGACCCGCGGGATCGACATCTCGGTCGGCGCGATCGTCGCGATCGCCGGGGCGGCCGCGGCGATCGTGCTCGAAGCGGACCCGTCGCGAATCGGCGTGGCGCTGGCCGCCGCGCTCGGCGTCGGGCTGCTGGCCGGCGCATGGAACGGGCTGCTGGTGGCGTTCGTCGGGATGCAGCCGATCATCGCGACGCTGATCCTGATGGTGGCCGGCCGCGGCGTCGCGCAACTGCTGACGGGCGGCCAGATCATCCCGATCGGCGCGCCCGGCTACCTCGCGCTCGGCGGCGGCTATGTCGCTGCCGTGCCGTGCGCGGTGTGGATCGCGCTGGCGACGATCGCCGCGACCGCGCTGCTGGTGAACCGCACCGCGCTCGGGCTGTTCATCCGCGCGATCGGCGTGAACCCGGTCGCGACACGGCTCGTCGGGCTGCGCTCGGGCGCGATCGTGTTCGGCGTGTATCTGTTTTCAGGCGTGATGTCGGCGCTCGCGGGCATCCTGGCCAGCTCGAACGTGCGCAGCGCCGACGGCAACAACGCGGGGCTGCTGCTCGAACTCGACGCGATCCTCGCGGTGACGCTCGGCGGCACGTCGCTGCTCGGCGGCCGTTTCAGCCTCGCCGGCTCGGTGCTCGGCGCGCTGATCATCCAGACGCTCACCTACACGACCTATTCGATTGGCGTGCCGCCGGAGGCGACGCTCGTCGTCAAGGCGGTCGTCGTGATCGTCGTGACGCTGATCCAGTCGGAGGCCGCACGTGCGTGGGTCGTCCGGCACGCGTCGCGGCTGCTGTCTTCCGCGCGTTCGCGCGCCACTTCCGGAGCGACGCCGCGATGAACCGATTCCTTGGCCGGCTCGCCGACCCGCGCACGCTGCCGATCGTCGTGACGATCGTGCTGTTCGCCGCGCTGTTCGGCTTCGGGTCCGTGACCTACACGGGCTTCTTCTCGATGCAGGTGCTGACCGGGCTGCTCGTCGACAACGCGTTCCTGTTGATCGTCGCGATCGGGATGACGTTCGTGATCGTGTCGGGCGGGATCGACCTGTCGGTCGGCTCGGTCGTCGCGCTGACGACGATCTTCTGCGCGGTCGGCGCCGAGCGGCTGCACTGGCCCGTGTGGGTGATCGTGCCGCTGGTGCTCGCGTTCGGCGCGCTGTACGGCGCGGCGATGGGGGCGCTGATCCATTATTTCCGGCTGCAGCCGTTCATCGTCACGCTGGCCGGGATGTTTCTCGCGCGCGGCGCGTGCTTCCTGATCACGACGCAGTCGATCACGATCAACGAGCCGGTGTTTCATGCGATCGCGGGCTTCAGCGTGCCGGTGGGCGGCGGCACGCTGAGCGCGGGCGCGTTGATCGCGCTCGCGACGCTGGCCGGCGCGATCTACGTCGCGCATTTCACGCGCTTCGGCCGCAACGTCTACGCGATCGGCGGCAACGAGCGTTCGGCGCTGCTGATGGGGCTGCCGGTCGCGCGCACGAAGGTCGGCGTGTACGCGCTGAGCGGCTTCTGTTCGGCGCTCGGCGGCGTCGTGTTCACGCTGTACGTGCTGTCGGGCTACGGGTTGCAGGCCCAGGGCATGGAACTCGACGCGATCGCCGCGACCGTGATCGGCGGCACGCTGCTCACCGGCGGCGTGGGCTATGTGATCGGCTCGGTGTTCGGCGTCGGCATCCTCGGCACGATCCAGGTGCTGATCACGTTCGACGGCACGTTGAGTTCGTGGTGGACGCGGATCGTGATCGGCGCGCTGCTGTGCGTGTTCTGCGTGCTGCAACGGGTGATCGAGCGGCACGCCGCGCGGCGGCGCACGGGCGGCACGGGGCTTGGTGCGCCGAGGCCGAAACGCAGCCCCGCACCGGCGCGGCCAGCATCGCCCGACGAGGATGCCGCGCTGGTTTCGACGATGCGGCGGCTGTAGCTCACGCATCGGCCGGCGGGGGGCGGCAGCGGCACGAAGCAACCTGGCGCGACGGTGGCCGGTGTCGATTCGCGGGCGGTCGCATCCGGCGGCCGGCCGGTGCCCGATCGGCGCGTGCGCGACGCGGTGGCCCGTGCCGTCAGGCCGGCCCGGCCGCGTCGGCTTCGGCGTCGAACGCCGTCGCGGCGCGGCGCGCCTGTTTCAGCGAGCCGGCGAGTTTCCCGATCGCGTCCAGATCCAGTGCATCGAGGTGTTCGCGCACGTCCCGCACGAAGGCCGCGTAATCCGGCTCGTCCGCATACGGGCCGAGCCATGCCTCGATATCGGTCAGCTGCCCGTTGTCGGCCAGCAGGATCAGCTGGTCGAGCGCATCGTCGGGCGGGCACGGCATCGTGGGCGTGGCGACCTCCGGCTCGGCCTCGCCGTCCGGATGAAACCGCCGGACGAGCTCCGACACCGGCACGAGCGCGTGCCCGACGGCCGGCGCGACGATCGCGAACGAGAATGCCGTGCCGACGCCCGGCTGGCTGGCGACGGCCAGCTCGCCCGCCATCGCGCCGACGATGCGCTGCGCGATGAACAGGCCGAGCCCGGTGCCGCCGTTCACGGCCTGCACCTGCTGGTACGCGCGGAAGATGTCGCGGTTGCCGCTGATGTCGATCCCGATGCCCGTGTCGGCCACTTCGAACAGCAGGCGCCATGCGTCGCCTTCGCGCGCGGCATGAATCGACAGCGTGACCGTGCCGTCGCGCGTGAACTTCGATGCGTTGGACAGCAGGTTGAGCAGCACCTGCTGCAGCCGCATGCCGTCGATCGACACCGTGCGCGGCAGCGGCGTGGCCGGCCGGTAGACGAACCGGTTGTCCTGCTGCGCGCACAGCGCGAGCGCATAGTGGCCGATGTCGTCGAGCAGGCCGGGCAGGTCGGTCGCATCCGGCGTCACGCCGAGCGGCTGCAGCTCGGCCTTCGTGAACGCGAGCAGCTCGTCGATCAGCGTGAGCTGGTAGCGGATGCTGCGGTCGATCGACCGGATCAGCCGCGCCTGGCCGCGCGTCGCGCCTTGCAGCAGCAGCTTCGCATAGCCGTTGATCGTGGACAGCGGTGCGCGCAGGTCGTGGCTGACGTAGCCGAGCGTCTCGATCTTCTGCTGCATGTGGGTCGTCACCTGTTGCAGCGCGTCGTTGAGCGCGAGCGTGCGGCGTGCGACTTCGTCGCGCAGCCGATCCTGTTCGGTGAGCTGCCAGTGTTCGAGCCGCTTCCTCGCCTCGGTACGCTGGCGGCCGACGTGGTGGATCCATGCGGCCAGCACCAGCAGGTGCGTGGCGAGCCCGATGACCGCGATGACGGGGTTCGGGAAGATGTCGGATTTCAGCCAGGCGAGCGCCGGCGGCAGCGTGTTCATGCCGTCGAGCACGCGGATCAGCATGTTGAAGGTGGCGATCGCGATGGCGATCAGCATCACGCGGCCGGTCGGCGTCCGGCGGATCGCGAGCAGCAGCGCGAGGCTGATGTTGACGATGCCGAGCACCGCGTTCAGCCGCAGGCAGAACCACGTGAACGTCAGCAGGTCGCCGCACGCGGCGCCGATCATGCCGACCCCTTCGAGCGCGAGGAAGGCCATGTAGATCGCGCGCATCGGCAGCTTCGCCTGCTCGCGCCGGGCGACCATCAGGATGAAGACGACGAAGCACGACACCGCCAGGTACGCGAAGATCACTTCGCCGCGCGCCGACCATTCACGCAGCGCAGGCGGCAACGCCAGCGCCAGATAGCCGCGGTAAGCCGCTTCGAACAGTGTCGTGCCCAGCGCCACCGCGGCCAGCACGTGAAACACGCCGCTGCGCGAAAAGAACCCGATCAGCAGCGCGCACCACATCAGCGCGAGCAACCCGCCGAAGAAGCCGAAGTCCCACATCGTCGCGCGCCGTTCCAGCGCATCCCACGCCGCGCGCGTGAACGCGGCCGGCGCGAGCCGCATTTCCTTGCGCGACGTGACGCGGATCAGGACGGGGACGCTTTCGCCGGCGCGCAACGTGACGTCGAGTGCCGGGTAGCGCGATGACGGTCGGGCGTCACTACCGGCGCCGGCGGCCGGGAAGCGGTTGTCGAGCATCCACCCGCCGTTCCGGCCGAGATAGAAGTCCGCCTGGTCGACGCGGGCGTCGCGAATCACCAGCACCAGCGGGCGCGCGGCGCTGTCGCGGTTGGTCAGCGTGGCGCGGATCCACCACGCCGATCGCGAGAACTCGACGTTGAACGACGACGCGCCGGCCACCGGCGTGCCATGCGCCGGATCGGCGAGCCGTGCGGCGACCTGAGCGGCGGACATCGTCGTGCTCGCGTCCTCGAAGACCGACACGGCGTCCAGTTGCGCGGGGTTCGGCGTCGACGCGGCGCGCGCCGTCGCGCAGGTGACGGCCATCGCGAGCAGGAGCAGCAGCACCGCGCGACAGCCGGCGGCCCATGCCGCGTGGCGCCTACCCATCGTGATGGTGCGCCCCGGGTGCGGCGGGCGGGGCATTGACCGCATGGCGCTGGCGCCGCCAGTCGGACGGCGTGATGCCGAAGCGTTCGCGGAAGGCGGTGGCGAAGTTGCCGGGCGTGGAAAAGCCGATTTCCTCGGCGATGTCGCCGATCCCCATCGACGTCTCCGCGAGAAAGTGCATCGCGGCGCGCAGGCGCGTGTCGCGCAGATATTCGAACACGGTCTGGCCGAGATGGTCGCGGAACACGCGGGACAAACGCTTCTCGTGCGTGCCGACCTGTCTGGCGAGATCCTCGAGCGCCGGCGGATGACGCAGGTCGCGCAGCAGGACCTCGGACGCCGCGCGCACGAGGGCGGCATCCGGGTTGTCGGGCAGCTCGGGCAGATGCGCGAACGGCTGGCTGCGCCGCGCGCGTTTCAGGTGATTGCGGATCCGGGCCAGCACTTCGGTCGGCTCGAACGGCTTGATGATGTAGTCGATCGCGCCGGTTTCGAGCCCCGCGATGCGATCCTCGAGATCGCCCGCGGCCGTCAGGATGATGACCGGGATCGATTGCGTCGACGGCGTCGACGCCAGCAGCCGGCACGCGGCGAAGCCGTCCATGCGCGGCATGCGGACATCCATCAGGATCAGGTCGGGCGCGATCGCCTGGGCACGGTGATACGCCTGCAGCCCGTCGAACGCGACGCTGATCCGGCACCGTGCGGCACGCAGGATCTCGGTCAGGAGCCGCAGGTCGTTCGGGCGATCGTCGACGACAAGAATATGTGCGTCAGCAAGATCCGGCGTGGGACGAGGCGACGCCGAACTGGACGAGCGGGATGACATGGTTGCGGAGGCGGTGGAAGGGTGGCCGGTCAGATGAAGTGCATCGCGTTCTGCGCGATTGTTGCGAAAAATTATATGCCGACAACAGGTCACATTGTGAGGATTCCGTGTGGTCCGTGGGGGCTTGTGCGGCGGGTGTTGCGTGTTTGCCGCCACCGCGTCCGGCCGGAAGAAACGGAAGTGGAAAAACATGCCGAATCGGCTTTTAATAATCGGTCTTTATTGCCGGGTAAATTTGGAATAATTGGAATGGGATGGCGCGGGTGAATCAGTTTGACATGCGTTCCGAAGTCGATGCCTTCTATGTGAAAAGAATGAAGAAATTGTGGGTTGCGCGATTAATTTTTTTCTGATGTTTGGTCGGAATCGTGTTAGTCGAGAAAGCATGTTTTGCGTCGGAATGTATGAATGTAAATGCCGTCTGCTCGGGAAAAGGGTTTTTCCGCTCGGGAAAAGGTTCGTTCCGGCGGATGCCAGCAAACTAGCCCCGGCGCGGCTGGAATCGGTTCTTTCAAACGGTCGGGATCGCGTGGATCGCATGCCGAAGTTCTATTCCGATGCATGCGATACCAATGAGACATTGATCGATGTTATATCCCATGATATGGGATCGCGTCGGCAAATGAATAACTGGCACGAGGGTAATGCAGGTTTCATTATTCACCGAATACGTTGCTATATAAGAGAAATCGGTGAGTTCTGGAATGCGGTTGGGCCTGACGCACCGGTCGAGACGAAATCATCAAGGAAATTCGATCGATTAATTCGGTGCAGGGGTCGTCCGGCAAGTCGTCGATGCTGTTCCGGGATTCCGGAAATGCGTTTGAAGGCCGGACGGAAGGGGTGCGTGGCTGCGCGTGGGCCGTCCGAGGGTTCGATCCATCGGGGGACGGTCGCGCGCGGCGCGCTTTCGAATCAGGCGGGTACGAAAACGATGAGCACAACAGGCATGACAGGCCAACGCACCGGTTCGCACGAACCGGTGGCGCATGCTTCAGCCCCGGGGATCGCACGGCGTCATCCTCCTCCTGAATGAAACAGGGCGGGCCGCCCACGGGTGCGGGCCGGCTTCCGCCCATCCGGCGTCTGAATGACGCTTTCCCATGAGATTCGAGGTCGTCGCGGGTTCGGCGCGATGGCGCGCGCGTGCGCGGCTGGTCTGCACGCCCGGCGTCGGGCCGCCGGGCTTGCCGTGTCGGCTTCCATGATTCGATAACCGGCGATCGTCGCGTCGCCTCGTGCCGACCGGCACGCGCGGCGCGCGATTGCGTGATCGCGATACCCATCGCGCGTGGCGTGCAGCGTTACCCGGCTGTTTAGTTAGTGATCCAAAGTGAGTGGCGGGGCGTCGCGAGACGGACGGGAATGTGTAGAAGACGTTCTCGCTGGTCGCCGTGTTCGCCGTTGCGTCATCCAGCACATGAGAACCGAGGGAAGACAAGATGAACAAGACGTTCAAGTCGATCTGGAACGAAGCATTGGGAGCCTGGGTTGCGGCTTCGGAGCTTGATCGGGCGCGCGGCAAGCGCGTCGCGTCGTCGCGTGGCACGCCGGAGCGTGACGTCGCAGGAGCGGCCGCGGTTCGCGCAGGCGCGACCTCGGCCCCGTCGCTCAGGCGGCTCGCCATGTTGATGGCGTCCGCGTATCTCGCGCTGTTCCATGCCGGTGCGCATGCGCAGTACAACCCGGATGGCGGCACGGCCACCGGCGGCGTCTCGTCGATCGCGATCGGCGTCGGCTCGAGCGCCGCGCAGACGAACTCCACCGCGTTGGGCAACCTGTCGACGGCGCAGGGCGTATCGGCCACGGCGCTTGGCCCCGGCGCACATGCGATGGCCGACGGTTCGACGGCCGTCGGCATCAATGCACAGGCGACCGGCGTCAACAGCGCGTCGATGGGCGTGCAGGCGATCGGTTCGGGTGACTACTCGGTTGCCATCGGCAATCTGTCGAGCGCGACGCAAAGCGGGTCGGTGGCGATGGGCAGCGGGGCGGCCGCGACCGGCGTGTCGGCCATCGGGCTCGGCAACAATGCGCTGGCTTCCGGCCAGTACGCGGCGGCGCTCGGCCTCGGGGCGAGCGCCGCCGGCGCGCAAAGCGTCGCGCTGGGCTATGCATCGCATGCGGACCTGACGGGCTCGGTGTCCCTCGGCAACCAATCGACCAGCTCGGGCGCAGCCGCCGTTGCCGTGGGCAGCGGCGCGCTGGCTTCCGGCAATTCGGGCGTGGCGATGGGGGTGAACAGCGGTGCGAAGGGCACGTCGTCGATCGCGATCGGCTGGGGCGGGACGGCCGGCGTACCGGGCTCGGGCACGCAGTCGCTCGGCACCAGTTCGATCGCGCTGGGTTCGGCCACGACGGCCGGCGCCGATACCTCGATGGCGCTCGGCACGAGCGCGAAGGCGACGGGCGTCAGTTCGATCGCGATGGGCGTCCAGTCGAGCGCGACGCAGCAGTTCGCGACCGCGCTCGGTAATAGCGCGCTGGCGACCGGCATCTCGGCGACCGCCCTGGGGCCCGGTGCGACGGCATCGGCCACGAATGCGACGGCCATCGGCATCAACAGCGTCGCGGCGGCGGGGTCGACCGTGGCGATCGGCGATTCGAACTCGGTCGCGGCCGCGGCCGGGCTGGGCTCGATCGCCGGCGGCTTCAACTCGAAGGTGCTGGGCGGTACCGGCGCCGTGGCGCTCGGCGCGAGCCAGACGGTCAGCGGCAACGGTGCGGTGGCGATCGGCGACCCGAGCACCGCGATCGGCACCGGTGCGGTCACGGCCGGGTCGAACAACACGGCGAACGGCGACGGTGCGGTCGCCATCGGCAATTCGAACATCGCGCAGGGCACCGGCTCGCTCGCGCTCGGCAACACGTCGACGGCCGCGGCCGCCGGTGCGCTGGCGTTCGGTGCGTCGGCCGTGGCGAACAATGCAGGCGACGTCGCGCTCGGGTCGGGCTCGACGACGGCCGCGCCGAACCCGACCGCAAGCGCGACGATCGGCGGTGTGACATACACGTTCAAGGGCACGAATCCGACCAGCGTCGTCAGTGTCGGTGCAGCGGGTACCGAGCGCCAGATCACCAACGTCGCGGCCGGGCGCATCAGTTCGGCGAGCACGGATGCGATCAACGGGTCGCAGCTCGATGCGACGAATCAGGCGGTGAATTCGCTGTCGACGTCGACGGCGTCGAGCGTCAGTTCGTTGTCGACGGGGGTGTCGTCGCTGTCGACCGGGTTGTCGTCGGCCAACAGCTCGATCACGTCGCTTTCGACGTCGGCTTCGACGGGCATCAGCTCGCTTTCCACAGGTTTGAGTTCGACCGACAGCGCAGTGACGTCGCTGTCGACCTCCACGTCGACCGGCCTGTCGTCGGCCAATAGCGCGATCACGTCGCTTTCCACATCGACTTCGACGGGCATCGGCTCGCTCTCGACGGGGTTGAGTTCGACCAACAGCTCGGTGACGTCGCTGTCGACCTCCACGTCGACCGGTCTGTCGTCGGCCAATAGCGCGATCACGTCGCTTTCCACGTCGACTTCGACGGGCATCAGCTCGCTGTCGACGGGGTTGAGTTCGACCAACAGCTCGGTGACGTCGTTGTCGACTTCCACGTCGACCGGATTGTCGTCGGCCAATAGCGCGATCACTTCGTTGTCGACTTCGACCTCGACTGGCATCAACTCGCTGTCGACGGGCCTGAGTTCGACCAACAGCTCGGTGACGTCGTTGTCGACTTCCACGTCGACCGGATTGTCGTCGGCCAATAGCGCGATCACGTCGCTGTCCACGTCGACGTCGACGGGCATCACGTCGCTGTCCACGGGCCTGAGTTCGACCAACAGCACCGTGACGTCGTTGTCGACGTCCACGTCGACCGGGTTGTCGTCGGCCAATAGCGCGATTACGTCACTGTCCACGTCGACTTCGACCGGCCTGAGTTCGACCAATAGCACGGTGACGTCGCTGTCGACTTCGACGTCGACGGGCATCAGTTCGCTGTCCACCGGCCTGAGTTCGATGAACAGCTCGGTGACGTCGCTGTCGACGTCCACGTCGACGGGCATCAGCTCGCTGTCCACCGGCTTGAGTTCGACGAACAGCACGGTGACATCGTTGTCGACTTCGACGTCGACGGGCATCAGCTCGCTGTCTACCGGCCTGAGTTCGACGAACAGCACGGTGACGTCGCTGTCCACGTCGACCTCGACGGGCATCAGCTCGTTGTCCACCGGCCTGTCGAGCACGAACAGTTCGGTCACGTCGCTGTCGACTTCGACGTCGACGGGCATCGGTTCACTGTCCACCGGCCTGAGCACGACGAACAGCACCGTCACGTCGCTGTCGACCGCGACCTCGACGAGCATCGGTTCGCTGTCCACCGGCCTCAGCTCGACGACGAGCTCGATCGCGTCGCTGTCGACGTCGACCTCGACGACCGTCGGCTCGCTGTCCACCGGGCTGTCGAGCACGAACAGCAACCTGACGTCGCTGTCCACCGCGACGTCGACGGGCCTCGGCTCGCTGTCCACCGGCCTCAGCTCGATCGCCAACAACAACACCAACCTCGGCAACAGCACGGCGGGCGCGATCGGCGGCGGGGCCACCTACGATCCGACGACCGGCACGATTTCGGCCCCGTCGTACGTGACGTACAACAGCGACGGTTCGACGACGATCAACAACAACGTCGGCTCGGCGATCGACAACATCAACGCGCACGGCATCAAGTATTTCCACGCGAACTCGACCGCGCCGGACAGCCAGGCGATCGGGCTCGACAGTGTCGCGATCGGCCCGAATGCGATCTCGAAGGTGGACGGCAGCATCGCGCTCGGCGCGGGGTCGGTATCCGACCGCGCGACGACGCCGGCGTCGGGCATCCTCCGCAACGGCACCGCATCGATCCCGTTCAACACGACGGACCAGACGTTGCTCGGCGCGGTATCGGTCGGCGACGCGACCAGCAAGACGTATCGCCAGATCACCAACGTCGCGGACGGCACCGGGCAGCAGGATGCGGTGACCGTGCGGCAGCTGGCCGGTGCGTTGCAGTCGTTCGCGGTCACGGGCCAGAAGTATTTCCACGCGAATTCGACGGCGGTCGACTCGCTCGCCGTCGGCGCGGAATCGGTCGCGGTGGGGCCGACGACGGTCGTCAACGGCGACCACGGCGTGGGCATCGGCAACGGCGCGATCGTCGACCAGACTGCGCCTGGCGGCGTCGCGATCGGGCAGGCGGCGAGTGCCGCGCAGGCCGACGCGCTCGCGCTCGGCAGCGGCGCGACGGCACTGGGCGCGCAGTCGGTCGCGCAAGGCGCGAATGCGAAGGCGGTCAGCGTGGGCAGCGTCGCGCTGGGCTCCGGCGCGCTCGGCAACGCAACCGATGCGCTCGCGCTGGGCGCCGGTGCGTCCGCGACGTTCGCGAACAGCGTCGCATTGGGCGCCGGTTCGCTGACGACGGTCGGCGCGCTGACGAACTACGTCGCGTACGGCCTGAGCAGCCCGCAATCGTCGGCCGGCGAAGTGAACATCGGCAACCGGCAGATCACGGGCCTCGCGGCCGGCAAGAACGGCACGGACGCGGTGAACGTATCGCAGCTCGACTCGGTCGCGAACCAGCTGACGACGTTGATCGACCAGCGCACGACCAACCTCGGCGGCCAGTACACGACGAACCCGAACGGCGCGAACGTGCCGCCGGGCTCGACCGGCCCGAATTCGTCGGCGGGTGGGTCGGGGGCGGTGGCATCGGGCTCGAACAGCACGGCGGTCGGTAACAATGCGCTCGCATCGGGCAACGGTTCCACCGCCTTCGGCGTGGGCTCGACGGCGTCGGGCAGCAATTCGACCGCGATCGGCACGGGCAGCAACGACGGTGGCCGCTCGAACGTCGTCGCGGTCGGGTCGGCGGAATCGGCGCGCCAGGTGGTCAACGTCGCGGCCGGTACGCAGGGCACGGATGCGGTGAACGTGAACCAGCTGAACGCGGTGTCGAACCAGTTCACGCAGTCGCTGAACACGGTCAACAACCAGCTCACGCAGATGCAGCAGCAGATCCAGCAGACCGATTCGATGGCACGCGAGGGGATCGCGGCCACCGCCGCGATGGCGTCGATCCCGCACATGGACCGCGACTCGAACTTCGCGATGGGGGTCGGTACGGCGACGTTCCAGGGGCAGAAGGCGATGGCGGTCGGCGTGCAGGCGCGCGTCACGGAAAACCTGAAGGCGACGCTGAACGGCGGCTTCGCCGGCAGCCAGCGCGTCGTCGGCGCGGGCATGCTGTATCAGTGGAAGTAATCGCGCGCCGCGGTTCGCGCCGGCACGCACTGCCGGGGCGGACCGCGTCGAACGCAAACGCACGCGGGTGCGGCTGCGCCATCGCGCTGCGCCCCTCGCATTTTCGGAGTCCTCACGTGAAAAACATTCATCTTGCACTGCTGGCGTCCGTCGTTTCCCTCGCGGCCTGTTCGAGCGCATCGGGACCGACGTACAACGCATACGAACTTCAGCCCCGCGACGGCATCCGGACGTTCCGTGTCGACTGTCACGGCATCCTGTCGAGCGCCCATACCTGCATGAAGGTCGCGACGCGCATGTGCGGCAACGAGGCCGTGCGCACGGTCGATTCCACGACGCCGTACCGCGACGGCGCCGATCCGCACTCGATGGTGTTCCAGTGCGGTGCGGCGCCCGCGCCGGTCGCCGCGGCGGCTACGCCGGCGCCCGCCGCGGTCGAGAAGGTGAGCCTGACCGGCGATGCGTACTTCGCGACCGACTCCGCCGTGCTGACGTCCGCCGCCACCGCCGCGCTCGACAGTTTGCTGAGCCAGCAGGGCGACAGGCACTTCTCGCGTGTGGAAGTGGACGGTTATACCGACGCGACCGGCTCGGATGCACACAACCAGGCCCTGTCGAAGCGCCGCGCCGATGCCGTCGCGGGGTATCTGCGCGAACACGGGCTGAAGGCGGATTCGGTCGCGGCGACGGGGCATGGAGAAACCAACCCGGCCGCATCGAACGAGACCGCCGAAGGGCGGGCGCGCAATCGCCGGGTGGAAATCTCGCTGCGGAAGTAGGGCGTCGCCACTGGGTTGCCGCAGGCGTGGCCGTCGCGAACGGACGGCTCTCGCTTGCGGCTGTGGCGCCGTTCGGAGACGCTGGCGGTCGAGTCAGGCAACGCGTCGCGATGGGCGTGCGCGATGCCGCCATCGCGCGGACGACGACGCGGCACGACGGCCCGCGGGCCGGTTGCCGGTGCCGATGTCGCGGGTTCATCGGCGCCGGCCAACGTGTTGCTGCGCGGGGCGCAAGCGATGCCCGGTGCCGCTGCGTGAAAAGGGATGAGAGAGACTTCGGCCGAGGTGCGGAGCGGCAATGGTCGCGCGGCTGAAACGGGTTCGACTGCAGCGCGGGTCGACAAGCACGAAGGCGCGGAAAGCGACCCGTTGCGGGAGCAATCAGTTTTGTTCATGTCCCGATTGCAAAACTAGTCTCGCATCTTCGCGTCCGCCCATTTCCACTCCCGCGCAGCCTTTACAAACGCCGCAAGATAATCGACGTCGTCATCCGTCTTGCGCGTGCCGAGGAAAATCTGCTTCGCAATCCCCTTCTTTCCAAGTTGCACGGGTGTAAGCGGCATCCAGCCCGCGTATTCTTCCGCGAGCCAGCGAGGCAACGCCGCCACGCCACGGCCGCTCGCCACCATCTGCAGCATGATGTCGGTCGTCTCGATCACCTTGTGGCGCTTCGGCACCCTGTTCGCGGGCGTGAGGAACTGCGTGTAGATATCGAGCCGGTCCGTTTCGACGGGATACGTGATCAGCACCTCGTGCGTCAGCTGTTCCGGCGTGACATACGCTTCTCCGGCCAGCGGGTGATCATCGGCAACCACCAGCACCTGCTCGTAATCGAACACCGGCTCAAAATGCAGTTCGGGCTTCTTGAGCGGGTCGGGCGTGACGAGCACGTCGATTTCATAGCCGATCAACGCACCGATGCCGCCGAACTGGAAGCGCTGCTTCACGTCGACATCGACATCCGGCCAGTGTGCGAGATACGGCGACACCACCTTCAGCAGCCATTGATAGCACGGCGCGCATTCCATGCCGATCCGCAACGTGCCGCGCTCGCCCTGCGCGTACTGCCTCATGCGCTCCTCGGCGAGTTCGAATTGCGGCAGCAACCGGTTCGCGAGGCTCAGCAGGTACTGTCCGGCCTGCGTGAGCCGCATGGTACGTCCTTCACGCGTCCACACGGGCGTACCGAGCTGCTGCTCCAGCTTCTTCACCGCATGGCTGAGCGCCGACTGCGTGAGGTTGAGCGTATCGGCCGCGGCCGTGAGCGAGCCCTGCCGCTCCACTTCCCGCACGACCATCAGATGATTGCGATCCAGCATCGACCACTCCATGAACAAATTTAATGTTTGCATGAAATAAATCCATTTTTATTCATGCAATGGAAACTATATCATCGCTGCCAGTTACTTTTCTTCCGATGTGAACCAGACACACCGCACCGTGAGCATCGCTCATGGTTGGTTGAAATCGATTCATATCCAGTCGGCCATGGCCCAACGTCACATTCGTCCGTCGGAAAAGAAAAGCGAGCCGCATCGAAAGGCATGGAGCAGATGCAGTTTTCATTTCGGAAATCGGGGCGCAAGATCATGACGAGTCAAGAGTTTACATTTGCTATTAAAAGCGTCTGTTTCGATGAGGACTATCAGCCTTCCGACCATACGCGCATCACGACCAATTTTGCGAACCTCGCCAGAGGAAAGAGTCGTCAGGAGAATTTGCGCAATACCTTCAGGATGATTGACAATCGCTTCAATGCGATGGCGCATTGGGACAATCCCAAAGGCGATCGTTATGCCGTCAAGCTTGAAATCATTTCAGTCGAAATGAATATCGGCGGAGAGCGGGGCAGTGCCGCGCTGCCCTTGATCGAAATACTGAAGACGAATATTTTCGATCGGAAAAACAACAAACACATTGACGGCATTGCGGGAAATAATTTTTCCTCTTATGTGCGGGATTACGATTTCAGTGTGGTCTTGCTGGAGCACAACAAGAATCGGCCCGGCTTCAGTACGCCGGATAACTTTGGCGACTTGCACGGGAATCTGTTCAAGTCCTTCGTGAAGTCGAGCGCCTACAAGGATAATTTCGCGAAACCGCCCGTTATATGCCTGAGCGTTTCGAGTAGCAAGACCTATCATCAGACGGCAAATCGGCATCCCGTGTTGGGTATCGAATACCGGCAGGACGAGTATTCCTTGACTGACGAGTATTTCGAAAAAATGGGAATGAAGGTGCGCTATTTCATGCCGCCGAATAGTGTCGCACCGCTGGCTTTTTATTTTACCGGTGATTTGCTGGGCGATTACACCAATCTGGAACTCATCAGCACCATCAGCACGATGGATACCTTCCAGAAAATTTACCGGCCCGAAATTTACAATGCGAATTCTCCGGCAGGAAAATCCT
Source organism: Burkholderia sp. AU6039 (assembly GCF_002223365.1). Taxonomy (NCBI): domain Bacteria; kingdom Pseudomonadati; phylum Pseudomonadota; class Betaproteobacteria; order Burkholderiales; family Burkholderiaceae; genus Burkholderia; species Burkholderia sp. AU6039. The sequence goes on along the minus strand of NZ_NKFK01000007.1, from coordinate 424,308 downwards.
ACCAACCGAGTCTGAAGCATCAGGATTTTTCGCTCACCCGGATTGTTTACGATCGGGAAGAGCGTAGTCGGCTGGCTATCGAACAGGGCAGGTTTGTCGAAGAGAAATTTATCAAGCCATACCAGGCCATTCTTGAGCAGTGGTCTGCGGACTACGCGCTTTGACCAACAAAAACACAAGGTCGTCTACCGTGAAAAAATTTCTACCCACTTCAACCGCCGGCAGTTTGCCTAAACCTTCGTGGCTCGCACAACCCGAGACACTTTGGTCACCGTGGAAATTGCAGGACGACGGGTTGATCGAGGGCAAACAGGATGCTTTGCGCCTGTCGTTGCAAGAGCAGCAACACGCGGGCATCGATATCGTCAGCGACGGCGAGCAAACGCGCCAGCATTTCGTGACCACGTTCATCGAGCACCTCAGCGGCGTTGATTTCGAGAACCGCAAGACCGTTCGAATTCGCGATCGCTATGACGCCAGCGTGCCGACGGTCGTCGATGCGGTGGCGAGACAGAAGCCGGTTTTCGTTGACGATGCCAAGTTCCTGCGCCGGCAAACGAGCCAACCCATCAAATGGGCATTGCCGGGGCCGATGACGATGATCGATACGCTGTACGACGATCATTACAAGAGTCGCGAAAAACTGGCCTGGGAGTTCGCAAAGATCCTGAACGAGGAAGCCAGGGAACTGGAGGCTGCCGGCGTCGATATCATTCAATTCGATGAGCCCGCATTCAATGTCTTCTTCGACGAGGTGAATGATTGGGGCGTCGCGACCCTGGAAAGAGCGATCGAAGGTCTCAAGTGTGAAACCGCCGTGCATATTTGCTATGGCTATGGCATCAAGGCCAACACGGACTGGAAGAAGACGCTGGGGTCGGAGTGGCGGCAGTACGAGGAAGCCTTCCCCAAGCTGCAAAAATCCAGTATCGACATGGTCTCGCTGGAATGTCACAACTCGCGCGTTCCCATGGATCTGATCGAACTCATTCGGGGCAAGAAGGTGATGGTGGGGGCCATCGATGTGGCGACCAATACCATTGAAACCCCCGAGGAAGTCGCCGGTACGTTGCGAAAAGCACTTCAGTTCGTGGATGCCGACAAGCTCTATCCCTGCACCAACTGCGGCATGGCGCCGTTGTCGCGTGCAGTCGCGAGAGGCAAGCTGAGTGCGTTGAGCGCGGGTGCGGAAATCGTCCGCAAGGAACTCTCGAACTAGGTCCGAACTGACGTCGGACGTAGTGAGCGGGAATTGAAGGCCGTGTGGATGTCAGGGAGTGCATTGAAACGGCTCCCTGAATCTGTCGGAATGCACCGCCTTGACCTTTCCGAGCCGCACCCAGTGTTAGGTATCTACCATGTCACTTTCCAGCACGGCCATCGAGCCTGTGCGCTTTCGCGAAGCGCTCGGCCACTATGCATCCGGTATCACGGTGATTGCGTCACACGTCGATGGCGAACCGGTCGGCTTCACGTGCCGGTCTTTCACTTAGCCACCGCCGACGATCTGCTTAAGGTGAACGTCGGTCAGGGCTTCACATTCCCTTGCCTGGAGCCGACGGCCGCGGCAATGCGACTTTGCGCAGCGACGAGTTGGTCGTCCGTGGTCGCCACCAGCCACAGACGTGCCTGCTCCTCGATTTGGCGGTTGTGATCCTTCAACGGGCCCATCGCGGCAGCGGCCTTCCAGACGACCGGGGCGATTCGGCTTTTCCTGCCTGACGGCGCGCCTACCAGCAGGCAGTAAGGACCCAGCGGGAGCGATACAAACGGTAGTGCCGGACTGGCACGCACGCGCCAGTCGATGAAGGGCGTGTCGCCGATAAGCAGCGGCGTGGGCAAGCCGTGGAGCACACTGAAATCGTACAGTGCCAGTTGCTCCCGCATGCCGGCGTAAACACGCCGGATGTCGTCGACAACCGCCGCGCGGATCTCGTCATCGAACATGGGTTCCTGCGCGTATCGGGCAAACGCCTCTCGTGCCTCCCATTGATATGCGCTGAACAGGCCAATCTCCACGCAGTCCTGTACTGCGCGCTGGACATCCGCCACAGAACCGGCGTCCTCCGGCGTACCCAGCTGCGCGGCCCGCAAAAACCGGGCAAGTCCAGCCTCGTGGATCGCAGGCCCCTCCGCGGATGCATCGTCTTCAGCGCCCTTGCCAAGGGGCACATAGATATATTTCTCGGCCGCGAAATGCGACTTCTTGCCCTCGTCAAACCTGATTTCGCCATCTACGCAGTCGAGATAGCGAGTCCCGATTCGACCATGCTCCCAAACCCAGTTTTTCAGGAGCGGACGGAGTGGATGCAGTCTGTCGTGATCGGTCATGGAAGCCTCCTGGTTGCCCAGTATAGTTCCAAGTTGTCGATTGTTTCGTGGACGACATGGCGATCAATCGATCCACTGCCGCCGTTGGAGCCCGCGCAGCCTCAACGGCTGTTCAACCGGATATCGGTGGCCCCGTGCCTGCGCCGAGCGGCATGTGCTCGGCCTTTGCGGGCGTTCACGTGTTGGTCGCGGCCGGTCGACTTGACGCTGCCTTGCGGACGTTCGGCTGAGGATCTGCACCGAACGTCTGCTGTCAGGCTCGGCGAACAAGCACTTTCGACCGTCGATAGCCGCTTTGCCCGGGAACAAGTCAGCGGCCGCTTCCGCGGTCCAACGGCCTTTCACGAGCCGACTGCGCCACCCTCCGTCATCGTGCGACGGGGGGATTCGCCCCGGGCGGGCGCCCAATATCGAATCGACTCTCGGGTGCGACGAGCGCATAGGCCGATGGGCCGCCTGCCCGAAGAATGATGCCTGCGCCGAAGGTGTCGAAGGTGCCGTCTTTAAGCAAGTCCTGGCGAATGTGAACCGCCACGACTTCTCCCAGCACGAGCCATGTGGTGACAGGCGTGCCTTTGTGATCGCGCAGCTGGATCACATCGGTGAGCTTGCATTCGAAGTTGACACCGCTCTCTGCCACGCGTGGAACGGCGACTTGCCGAGACGGAGCGGGGGTCAGCCCGGCCACTTCAAACTCGTCAACTTCGTAAGGCACCATTGCGCACGTTGCATTCATCTTTTCGGCGAGATCGCGTGTGGTGAGGTTCCACACGAATTCCCCCGTTTCTTGCACGTTGCGTAGACTGTCCTTCGCGTCGATGCTCGAGAAGCCGATGATCGGCGGATGATAGTTGAAGGCGTTGAAAAAGCTGTATGGCGCGAGATTCAGCATGCCGTTGCTGCCGCGCGTGGAAATCCATCCGACGGGCCTTGGACCGACAATCGAATTAAATGGATCGTGCGGCAATCCATGGCCTTGTGACGGTTCGTAGTAGTGGTAGCGTGCATCAGTCATGGTTTTGATCGGAGAGTGAGTCATGTCAGGTGGCCGGAGCTGCGCGTCAGTCTATGCCTGCCGCCCGGGTCGTCAGCACGATCTTGCCGATATGCGTGCCCGAGTCCATCAGAGTATGCGCGCCGCGCGCATCGTCGAGATCGAAGGTCCGATGGATCACGGGCTTCACCGCGCCACGCCGGATGTGCGGCCACACCGATCGCTTGAGATCCTCGATCAGCTCCGCCTTTTCCTCGTGCGTGCGCGAGCGCAGCGTCGAGCCGATGTGCATGAGGCGCTTCGCCAGCATCGGGAACAGGTCGAGTGCTGGCGCGGGCCCCTTGATCACGCCGATCTGCACGATGCGGCCGTTCATCGCGGCCGCCGCGTAATTCCGCGCGACGTAATCACCGGCGACGATATCGACGACCACGTCGACGCCGCGCCCATCCGTCGCGCGCATGACTTCCTCGACGAAATCCTCGTTGCGGTAGTCAACCGCGACATCGGCACCGAGCGCGATGCTTGCGGTGCGGTGCGCGTCGGAGCCGACCGTCGTGATGATCTTCGAGGCGCCGAACGCCTTCGCGAGCATCGTCGCCGTGGTGCCGATCCCCGATGCGCCGCCATGGATCAGCACGCTTTCGCCAGCCTTGAACTTGCCGCGCTGGAACAGGTTCAGCCATACCGTCAGAAAGGTTTCGGGGATCGCGGCCGCCTCGACCATCGTGAGACCATCGGGAACCGCGAGCGTGTTGCTCTCGTGCGCGACGGCGTACTCCGCATAGCCGCCCCCCGGCACCAGCGCGCAGACGAGATCGCCGACCGCGAACCGGGTCACGTCGCGCCCGACCGACACGATTTTGCCCGCGACTTCGGGCCCGGGAATGTCCGACGCGCCCGGTGGCGGATCGTACAACCCTTTGCGCTGCAGCACGTCAGGACCGTTCACGCCGGCCGCATGAATGCGGATCAGCACTTCGTCGTCGGCCGGTGCGGGAACAGGACGCTGCACGGGTGCCAGCACATCCGGGCCGCCCGGCCGCGTAATGTCGATCGCGGTCATCGCCGCGGGAATGCCTTTCGTTTCGTGTGACACGACTTCATCCTTTTAAAATGCCGGATGCGCCGCGGATTCGAGCGACCCGCCGCATCGGTTGAAAAAAGTGTAATCGCGCGGCCTGTGTTTGACGTGCAGAGAATTGCTGGACGTATGATGCAAATTTGCATCACGCCGGGGGCGACATGAACTGGGACGACGCGCGCATCTTCGTCGCGCTCCATCGGGAAAGGACCTTGCGGGCCGCCGCCCGCGCGCTCGACATCGATCAGGCCACGGTGGGCCGCAGGCTTGCGGCGCTCGAGCACGCGCTCGGCGCGACGCTGTTCCTGCGTACGTCGAACGGCTATGACCTCACGCCGGTCGGCAGGATCGCGATCCGTGCAGCCGAGGCGATGGAGCAATCCGCACACGATCTCGTGCGCCACACGCAAGGCGTGGACAAGCGGCTCGCCGGCGAGGTGAAGCTATCGACGACGGATGCGCTGGCCCACGAGTTCGTGATGCCGGCCCTCGAGCGCCTGCATGCGAAGCATCCGGACGTATCGGTGATGCTCGACACGACGAGCCTGCTCCTCAATCTCGCGAAGCGCGAAGCCGACATCGCGATCCGGACCGTCAAGCCCCGAAATCCGGATCTGCTCGCCCGCCGTCTGGCGCGCTGGGAAGTGGGATTGTTCGCGTCGCCCGACTATGTGCGGCGCCATGGCGAACCGGTGCCGGGCGAGCGGTTCGCCGGGCATGATCTCGTCGTCTACCAGCCGTATTTCGCCAAGGCGCGGGTGCCGGCGTTCGTCGGGGAACCGCTGACGGACGGCCGCATCGTCGCACGGCTGAACACGAACCTGACGTTGCGCGCGGCACTCAAGGCAGGGCTCGGCATCAGCGAGATACCCGTGCCGATGGGCGAACGAGACGGCCTTGTGCGGATCTGGCCGGACCGTACAAACGACGCGTCGTATGAGGTTTGGCTCGTCACGCATCAGGATCTGCGGCATACGGCGCGCATCCGCGTGACGATCGAAGAGATCGTCGTTGCGTTCGGCGGATAGCAGCGAATACGCTGCTTGTGGCAGTGGAGGTTGTCACTTCTTCCCCCTGAACTACCGGATAAGCGGGTCGCGAAATCTCGCGAAACTTTCATCGGTATCGACCCATTGCAGGCGGGTGCCTGAAATGGGCGGCCGCGCGCCCGTCGCCCCCACACGTTTGATCCGCCGCAAGCGCGCCGTAATCATTGCTCACGGGCTCGCAATGGCGAGTACACTGAAAATGCCCTAGAAGCAGGAGAATGCGATGATCGACGCTGGCCCCCAAAGCACCTTCCGAGGGCTGCCGCTGACCGTGGAGCAGGACGCGGAGGTGAGGCACTACATCAAGGATCGGACTCGGCGTGGGCTGCCATGGGACACGCCGGAGCTGAGCGCGATGCTCAAGGACATGCTGCAGCCCCCGGGCGACGGTGACGGCGATGGCGATCGTGATGGCGACGGTGATTTTGCGTCCCCGGCAGACGAGGCCAGAGCGGCCGCCGAGCGCGCGACGGCCTCCGTCGACGACGAGATGGACCCCATCGAGGCGAATGAGGAGTGGCATGCGGCCATGGAGTCGGAGGGCATGAAAGGGCCCAGACGATAACAGCGGAGCAGCGACGCTCCGAATTCCCGCAGCGCCGTATACGAGGAGTGTGCGCCGGATGCCGGGCGTTTCAGGAAACGCGCGCTGCGTCGGAGCGTACACGGTGGAGTTGCGGACGCGCGCGGCGATCCCAGCGTGAGACCCCCGACACGCCATCCATCCGTTGCCAGGCAATTCCGGGCACGGCCCAGCGCGCCACCCCATGTCGCATGGTGCCGGCGGAATGGCGAGCCGCATCTCGTCGCGCGGCGCCCGACAGCGGGCGCCTAGTCAGTGTCTGATCACACAGACGGCCACGATTTCGTATCCGGGGTCGGCATGCACGTGCGCGGCCTTTTCTGCTTCCTCATACGAACCAAACGACGTGGCATCCTCAACCGCCGGTGCCATGCCGATATCGCCATCCTCGGCGGTGCAGAGGAACTGCTCGCCGGTCTTCACGACGTAGACGGACAACATGATTCCCTCCATCGTGTGCAGGGGGAATTCCAGTCTAGCAGGCGAGAAAAGGGGTGCAGGTGGTTCGCTGAGTCCTTTTCGCGAGATCTGCGAAAGGACCGAAAAGCCGGGCACAATACCCGCATGCAAAATCCAGACCTCGAACACCTCGTCACCGTCACCATGCCCTTCGGGAAATACAAGGGCCGGCTGATTGCCGACCTGCCCGGGCCTTACCTCAATTGGCTGGCGCGCGAAGGGTTTCCGCGTGGAGAAATCGGGCGACAGCTCGCGCTGATGCACGAGATCGACCACAACGGCCTGCGGGACTTGCTGGCGCCGTTGCGCAAACGCGGATAGCGCCAATCGGGGGCGAATGTCCCGGGCCCCCGCATCGGTCGTCCGTGATCGACAACTACCACCGTGTTTCAACCCCACCTGCCACGCGGGGCGAATGCTCGCATGCGACCCCGTCCGTGGCCCGCATGCACCTGGCGTGTCGCCGATGCTGACATAGAATAGAAAACAGTCCCTTGTGGACGCGTTGATGGCAAGAAAAGGGGTGCCAACATGAGACGCCTTTATTTCCTCGTACCCGATACCCAGATGGCGAAGGCCATCGTCGACGATCTATTGCGCGCACGCATCGTCTGGCGCCATATCCACGTTCTCGCCGACCACAGCGTCACACTCGATCAGTTGCCCGAAGCATCGTTGCTGCAAAGCAGCGATGTCGTGCATGCGCTCGAGCGCGGCGTCGCGCTCGGCGGCGCGGCCGGTGCGCTGATCGGCCTCGTCGCGCTCGTCTTTCCTCCGGCGGAGCTCGTGATCGCGGGCGGCGCCGTCGTCGGCTTGACGCTGGCCGGCGCGGGATTCGGGGCGTGGACCGCCGCGATGATCGGCATCGCCGAGCCGAACGCGCGACTCCAGCGATTTCGCGAGGCGATCCAGGCAGGCCAGATCCTGATCATGGCCGACGTGCCGGCATTGCGAGAGCAGGAAATCGAAGAAATGGTCGCCCAGCATTTTCCAAAGGCGGACCTGGAAGGCGCCGAACCGACGTCACCGATCTTCCCCTGACGCGCGACAGCAAGCCGGCCTGCCCGACATCCGGGGGCATCGACGCGTTGCGTCGAGTGCACGACCGCGACCGCGGGCCGCGCGTGGAGCGGGTCGTTCGCACGTTGCGCAGGCACCCCTGTCCGCCATCCCGAATCGCGCAGGAGACGCGGGTCCGACGCGCGTGACGCCTTCGGAACCGAAGTGCCGACGTCGAACGGTCGGCAAGGAGGTCGTATGGAACTGCACATTCAATCGCACCATTGGGAGCGGCGTACGCCCGACTGGGTCGCCGCTGCCGTGGCCGGTCTCGCGGGCGGCGCGCTGGTGATCGCGCTGGAATTCGTCTGGTCGACCCTGGTGCTCGGCTCGAGCCCGTGGCAACCGACCCACAAGATCGCGGCGATGGTGATGGGCCGCAGCGCGCTCGGCCAGATGACGCAATTCAACCTCGAAATCGTGGCGATGGCGCTGCTGCTGCACTACGTGCTCGGCGCGATCATGGGGATGATGCTCGCCGCGATCATGGCGCCTTTCCGCCTCGATTCGAGCGTGGGCATGGAAGCCGCGATCGGGCTGGCGTTCGGGATCGTCGCGTATGGGTGGAACTTCTACGTGATGACGGCCGTGTTCCCGTGGTTCGTCTCCGAGCGCGGTTCCGGGCCCTTGCTGGCCAACCTGTTGTTCGGCGTGGTGGCGGCCATCACCTACGGCAGGCTGGAGCGATTGCGCAAGCAGAACGTGGACGACTGACCCATCGCGTTTCCCGCCGCGCCGCGCTTGAACACGCGGCGCCCGCGGGAGACACGGAACCCGGTGTCGGCGGTGCCGGTGAGTGAGATGCAGCGAGGCGGCCTATGGCCCTTGCGATTGCCCTGGTCCTGATCATCCTGTTGGCGGTGGGGTTTCACTTTGCCAGTCCGTGGTGGATCACGCCGATCGCGTCGAACTGGGTGCGCATGGACGACATGCTGACGATCACGCTCGTCATCACCGGCGCATTCTTCATCGCCATCAACCTGTTCATCGTGGTCGCCCTGGTGCGCTATCGCCACCGTAGCGGGCACCGTGCGGCCTACGAACCGCACAACCGGAAACTGGAATGGTGGCTGATCGGCCTGACCATCGTCGGCGTGGCGGCGCTGCTGGCGCCGGGCCTGTTCGTCTACGCGGACTACATCCGGCCGCCGCGCAACGCGCTGCAGATGGAGGTGCTCGGCCAGCAATGGCAATGGCGTTTCCGCTTCGCCGGGCCCGGCGGCAAGCTGGGCACGACCGACGTGCGCTACATCAGCAACGACAACCCGTTCGGCCTGAACCCCGCCGACCCGAACGGCCGTGACAACTACCTGATCGACAGTCCCGAGGTGCACTTGCCGCTCAACCGGCCGGTCCAGGTCCTGACCCGGTCGCGCGACGTGCTGCACGACTTCTACGTTCCGCCGTTCCGGGCACGCATGAACATGGTGCCGGGCATGGTGACCACCTTCTGGTTCACGCCGACCCAGGCAGGGCGCTACGACATCCTGTGCGCGCAGCTCTGCGGAATCGGGCATTCCGGCATGCGCGGCGTGGTGGTGGTGGAAGACGAAGCCGCGTTCTCGCGCTGGCTGGCGCAGCAGACCACGTTCGCGCAGCAGCAGATGGCCCACGTGCAGGCCGCACCCGCCACCGCGGGCGGCAGCGCGCAGGCGCTGGCCAACCTGGGCAAGACGCTCGCGGCGGCCAAGGGCTGCGTCGCCTGCCATACCGTGGACGGCAGCCCGCTCGTGGGCCCGACCTGGAAGGGCCTGTACGGCAAGACCGAAACGATGGCCGACGGCAGCACCGCGAAGGTGGACGAAGCCTATCTGCGCGCGTTCATCCGCAACCCGACGGCCCGCGTCGTGAAGGGCTTCTCGCCGATCATGCCGCACTTCGACCTGAGCGAGCAGGAACTGAGCGCGCTGGTGGCCTACATCAAGGCGCAAGGCGGGACGGCCGCCAGCACCGCGGCCCAGCCCTAGCGGAACGGACGAAGCAGACGGAGCACACGCCATGACCTACGCGCACACCGACCACGTCCCGCACAGCTTCTGGACCCGCTATGTGTGGAGCCAGGACCACAAGGTCATCGCCGTGCAGTACGCGCTGACGGCCATCGCGATCGGCCTGGTCGGCCTCGTCCTGTCGGACCTGATGCGGCTGCAGCTCGGCTATCCGGGCAAGTTCGCGTTCATCGACGCGAACCACTACTACCAGTTCGTCACGATGCACGGGATGATCATGGTGATCTACCTGCTGACGGCGCTCTTCCTGGGCGGCTTCGGCAACTACCTGATCCCGCTGATGCTCGGCGCGCGCGACATGGTGTTCCCGTTTCTCAACATGCTGAGCTACTGGGTCTACCTGCTGGCCGTGCTGGTGCTGGTGGCGAGCTTCTTCGTGCCGGGCGGGCCGACCGGCGCGGGCTGGACGCTGTATCCGCCGCAGGCGATCCTGCCAGGCACGCCGGGCGTGGAATGGGGCATCGTGCTGATGCTCGTGTCGCTGGCGATCTTCATCGTCGCGGCCACGATGGGTGGCCTGAACTACGTGACCACCACGCTGCAGGCACGCACGCGCGGCATGACGCTGATGCGCATGCCGCTCACGGTGTGGGGCATCTTCATCGCGACCATCATGGCGCTGCTGGCGTTTCCGGCGCTGTTCGTGTCGGCGGTGATGATGCTGTTCGACCGGACGCTCGGCACCAGTTTCTTCATCCCGGCCGTGGTGTCGATGGGGCAGACGCTCAAGCACGCCGGCGGCAGCCCGCTGCTGTTCCAGCACCTGTTCTGGTTCTTCGGGCACCCGGAGGTCTACATCGTCGCGCTGCCGGCCTTCGGCATCGCGTCGGATCTCATCAGCACGCACGCGCGCAAGAGCATCTTCGGCTACCGGATGATGGTGTGGGCGATCGTGATCATCGGCGCGCTGAGCTTCGTGGTCTGGGCGCACCACATGTTCATCGCCGGCATGAATCCGTACTTCGGCTTCTTCTTCGCCACCACGACGCTCATCATCGCCGTCCCGACCGCCCTCAAGGTCTACAACTGGGTGCTGACGCTGTGGCGCGGCGATATCCACCTGACCGTGCCGATGCTGTTCGCGATCGCCTTCGTCAGCACCTTCGTGCTGGGCGGGCTGACCGGGCTGTACCTCGGCAACGTGAGCGTGGACATCCCGCTGTCGAACACGTACTTCGTGGTCGCGCACTTCCATATGGTGATGGCCGTGTCGCCGATCCTCGTGGTGTTCGGCGGCCTGTATCACTGGTACCCGAAGGTGACGGGCCGCCTGCTCGACGACACGCTCGGACGCGCGCACTTCTGGATCACCTTCGTCGGCACCTATGCGATCTATTTCCCGATGCACTATCTCGGCATCCTGGGGATGCCGCGGCGGTATTACGCGTATCAGGGCTACAGCTTCATTCCGCATTCGGCGCAGACGCTCAACACGTTCATCACGATCGTCGCGCTGATCGTCGCGGCGGCGCAGCTGCTGTTCCTGTTCAACCTCGCGTGGAGCCTCCGCCACGGCCGGCGTGCGGACGGCAACCCGTGGCGGGCCACCACGCTCGAATGGCAGACGCCGCAAACGCCGCCCGTGCACGGCAACTGGGGGCCGACGCTTCCCGTCGTCTACCGCTGGGCATACGAATACAGTCCGCCGGGGCAGGAGGAAGACTTCGTGCCGCAGAATCAGCCGCCGGCGACGGCGTCTGAACCCAAGGCGGCCCATCCGACGCTGCACCCGGGCGAGGCACACGAATGACCACGCTGCCGCGCCCCTTCGTTCCCGATGCGCCACCCGGCCTGCCGAATGCGGGCCGCACCGGCCTGACCGTGTTCATGGCGGTGGCGACGACGCTGTTCTCACTGCTGCTGTTCGCCTATGCGATGCGCATGCGCGAACCCGACTGGCAGCCGATCCCGCATCCAGCGCTGCTGTGGTGGAATACCGGCGCGCTGGCGCTGGCCAGCATCGCGATGCAACGCGCCCGGCGGATAGGCCCGTACCGCACGATGTGGCTGGTAGCCGGCGGCGTGCTGGCGGCCGTGTTCGTGATCGGGCAACTGGTTGCGTGGCAGATGCTGTCGGCAGCCGGGGAGACCGTCACCGTCAATCCGTCCAACAGCTTCCTCTACCTGCTCACCGGCCTGCACGGATTGCATGTGCTGGGCGGGCTGGCGGCGTGGGGCGTGACGATCGCGCAACTCCGGCGCGCGGACCCGTTCCGGGCCCAACGGGCCGTCGCGCTATGCGCGCGCTACTGGCATTTCCTGCTCGCGGTCTGGCTCGTGCTGCTGGCGGCAATGCAGTGGCTGACCCCCGGGATCGTCGCCGCCGTCTGCGGGCCGCTATACGGAGCCGCGCCATGACCGCGCCGACGGCCCACAGCGAATCCGCTGCCGAATCGTCCGCGATGCCGCCCGCCGACGCGCGGCCCGACGGCTGGCGCGGCATCGTCACCGACTGGTCGTCCGACCGCGAAGCCTTCAGGGTGCCGTGGGGCAAGGCGATGATGTGGATCTTCCTGCTGTCGGACACCTTCGTCTTCAGCAGCTTCCTGATCGGCTACATGACGGTGCGCATGTCGACCACCGCACCGTGGCCCGACACCGCGAAAGTGTTCGGGCTCAGCGTGGGCGGCGTGGAAGTGCCGTTGCTGCTGATTGCGATCATGACGTTCACGCTGATCAGCAGCAGCGGCACGATGGCGATGGCCGTCAACTTCGGCTACCGGCGCAACGCACGGCCGGCTGCCGCGTTGTTGCTGACGACCGCGCTGCTGGGCGCGATCTTCGTGTCGCTGCAGGCGTTCGAATGGAGCAACCTGATCTTTCGTGAAGGCATCCGCCCGTGGGGCAATCCGCTCGGCGCGGCGCAGTTCGGCGCGTGCTTCTTCACGATCACCGGGTTCCACGGCTTTCACGTGACCTGCGGCGTGATCTACCTGCTGCTGATCGCGCGCAAGATCCTGCAGCCGGGATTCGCCGAACACGGCAACTTCCAGATCGTCGAGATCGCCGGGCTGTACTGGCACTTCGTCGATCTGGTGTGGGTGTTCATCTTCGCGCTGTTCTATTTGTGGTGAGGCAGCCATGGAGCACACCGATCCCGCCGATCGACCCGACGCCGCGCACGGCCAGCAGCATCCGATCGGCCTCTACCTGAAGATCTGGGGCCTGCTGTTCGTGCTGAGCACGTTGTCGTACCTGGTCGACTACTTCAACGTGCAGGGCCTGATGCGCTGGGTGCTGATCGTCGTGCTGATGATCGCGAAGGCCGGGCTGATCGTGTCGATCTTCATGCACATGATGTGGGAGCGGCTGGCGCTCGTGTACGCGATCCTGATCCCGCCGCTGTGCCTGCTCGTGCTCATGGTGCTGATGGCGGCGGAAGCGCATCACACGTTCGGGATGCGTGAGCTGTTCTTTCGCTGATTCCGTCGTCGAGCGTGCGTCGGCGTGATGGGCGCGATGCGCACGCGATCGACGGGCGCTGTTTCGGAGCGGACGGCGTCGCGTCATCCGGGAACGGCGCATTCCGGACATCCGTTCACGCAAACCTGAAGGGAGGATTCCATGAAATTTTCACGTCGGCGTTTCATTGCAGTCAGCACCGTGCTGGCCTCGGCGCTCGCCGTTGGACGCCGCGCGACGGCGGCGGATGCCGGTGCCGGTGTTGTGCAGGAAACCGATGCCAATGCCCAGGCGCTCGGCTACAAGGCGGATGCCGGCCGCGTCGATCATGCGAAGTACCCGAAATTCCACGCGGGTGACGCCTGTGCGAATTGCCAGTTCTTCCAGGGCAAGGCCGGCGCCACGACGGGGGCGTGCGCGATTTTCGGCGGCAAGCAGGTCAATGCGAAAGGCTGGTGCAACAGTTATACGAAGAAGGCGTAGCCAGGCAGGGATGGGCTGGCGGCCGTGCAACCGAAACGCCGTTGTCGCCGGGGTTGTCGCCCGCGAATATCGTCCCGTCAGCGAGCATGCAGAACGACGACGTCCGGATCGGCCACGGGCGCCATGGCGAACGCCGACGCGATGCGCCGGATCGAGCACATACAATGTGAGCGTCCGCCGGCCTGCGCGTCACCCTGACTTCGGTGACGCGCAGGCCGATCCCACCGCGATCCTCCAAGGCCACCATGGAAATCAAATGGATCGAGGATTTCCTCGCCCTCGCTCAGTATCAAAGCTTTTCCCGGGCAGCGGAGTTCCGCAACGTCACGCAGTCGGGTTTCAGCCGCCGCATCCAGTCGCTCGAACAGTGGATCGGGGCCGAACTGATCGATCGCAGCAGCTTTCCGCCGGTGCTGACGCCGGCGGGCCGCCTGTTCCGCGAGACGGCCGAGGATGTGCTCAGCCGCCTGTTCGACACGCGCGCCATCATCCGCACCGAGCAGCGGATCGCCGGCAAGAGCCTGCAGATCGCCGCGGGCCACACGATCGCGCTGAGTTTCCTGCCGGTCTGGCTCAAGGCGCTCGCGCCGCATTTCGGCGAAGTGCGGGCGCGCGTGATTCCGACCAATGTCCATGATTCGATCCTGATGCTCGTCAACGGCAATTGCGAGCTCATGTTTGCGTATCACCATCCGGAACTGCCGCTCCATCTCGACCCGGCGAAGTATGAGCACCTGACCGTGGGCCTCGATACGTTGATGCCGGCATGCAGGCCCAACCGTCGATCGGCGCCGGCCTTTCGTCTTCCCGGGACGAAGCAGCATCCGCTGCCGCTGATTTCCTATACGGAAACCAGCTACTTCGGGCGATGCCTCGCGCTGCTGCTCGGTCGCGCACCGGATGCGCCGGCCTTGCAACTGCACTACGAATCCGACATGGCCGAGGTGCTGAAGAAACTCGTGATGGAAGGCGAGGGTGTCGCGTGGCTGCCCCGGAGCGCGATCGCGGCGGAACTGGCCGCCGGCGAACTCGTGCCGGCCGGGCCGGCGGCGTGGAACCTCGACGTCGAACTGCGCGTATATCGCGACGTGTCCAATCGGAGTGAATTCCTGGACACGCTCTGGCAGCACCTGCGCGCGGCGCCTTCCCAGCTCGGCTGAGTCAGGGTTTTCCCGCCTTATGCGGCGCTCGCATACCGCCATGTCGCACCGGCATCACGGTTTTATCGACGGTCCCTACCATTCGTTCCAACGGCAGATGTGATGCGTGACCCGCGTCGCGCTGCCTGCATCGCAGCGGCGGCCTGCCTTCCGGCGGCCGGGTGCCACCACGGACGGATGGACATGAAAAATCGCCTTACCTTCAGCATCGCAGTCGGCATGATTCTCGGTGTCGTCGCCGGCTATCTCTGCCACACCCACATCGCGGACCCGGGCGCGCTCAAGACGATCGCCGGCTATTTCTCGATCGTCACCGACATCTTCCTGCGCCTGATCAAGATGATCATCGCGCCGCTGGTGTTCGTGACGCTCGTGTCCGGCCTGGCCGGCATGGACAGCGGCGAGGACGTCGGGCGCATCGGCCTGCGCTCGATCGGGTGGTTCATCTGCGCGTCGCTGATTTCGCTGAGTCTGGGCCTCGTTATGGCCAATGCGCTGCAGCCGGGCGCCGGCCTGAACCTCACGGCAACCGCCGGCGAGGTCAATACCGGCTTGAATACGGCCGCGCTGAACGCCCGGGACGTGATCACGCATGCGTTCCCGACCAGCCTGCTCGACGCGATGGCGCGCAACGACATCCTGCAGATCCTGGTGTTCTCGGTCTTTCTCGGCGTCGCGCTGAGTGCGCTGAAGCACGACAAGCGCGTCGGCGTCGTGATCCAGTCGATCGACGGGATGGTGCCGGTGATGCTGCGCCTGACGAACTACGTGATGCGCGCGGCGCCGCTCGGCGTATTCGGTGCGATCGCGTCGTCGGTCACGCTGCGCGGGCTCGACGTGATCTACACGTATGGAAAGCTGATCGGCGCGTTCTATCTCGGCTTGCTCGTCCTCTGGATGATCCTGATCGGCGTCGGCCATGCGTTTCTCGGGCGACGCGTCGTGAGCCTGCTGAAGGCCGTGCGCGAACCCGCGCTGATCGCCTTCTCGACCGCGAGCAGCGAGGCCGCCTATCCGCGGCTGACCGAGCAGCTCGAGAAGTTCGGCGTCGACAAGAAGGTGGTGGGCTTCACGTTGCCGCTGGGTTACGCATTCAATCTCGACGGCTCGATGATGTATCAGGCATTTGCCGCCCTCTTCATCGCCCAGGCGTTCGGCGTGCACATGCCGCTGTCGGAGCAGGTGTTCATGCTGCTGGTGCTGATGTTGAGCAGCAAGGGCATGGCGAGCGTGCCGCGCGGCTCGGTGGTCGTGGTCGCGGCGGTCGCGCCGATGTTCCATCTGCCGGTGGCCGGCGTCGCGATGGTCCTCGCGATCGACCAGATCCTCGACATGGGGCGCACGATGACGAACGTGATCGGCAACAGCGTGGCGACGGCCGTGATCGCGAAGTGGGAGGGCCGGCGAGCCGTGAAGTCGAGCGGCGCCGTATTCGACGAGCCGGAGCTGAATGCATGATGGGCACGGACAGCGTGAACACTCGAAGAAAATTCGGCGTGGTCGGCGGCCTCGGGCCGCTGGGCAGCGCCGACGTGTTCTTCAAGATGGTGAAGGCGACGCCGGCGTCTTCCGACGATGAGCATGTCGAAGCGATTTTCGAGCAATACCCGTTCAATGGCGCGGGGTCGGGCAGTGCCGCGACCATCGAACGCAAGCTGTACGTGTTCGACATGATCCGGGCGTTCGAGGCGCGTGGCGTGACGACGGTCGTGCTCCCGTGTTTCCTGAGCCACACGTTCATCGACGAGTTGAAGGCGAATACGAGGTTGCCAATCGTGGATATCGTCGAAGCCGTTCGCAGCCATGTGCAACGCAAGTATCCCGACGCGACACGCATTGGCGTGCTGGCTTCCGACTATGTGCGGGAAAAACGGCTCTTCGATGCGTATTTCCCGTCGCCGCCATTCGACATCGTCTATCCGCGTTCGTACGATGGCGTCGATCTCGTGACGGAAGCCGTCTACGGTGTCGACGGCATCAAGCGAGGCAATCTCGGGGGCCGTCCGGTCGAGCTGTTGCGCCGCGCTTGCGAGGACTTGGTTGATCAGGGTGTGCAAGTCATCGTCCCGGGGCTGACCGAGATTGCGCTGGTCGCGGATGAAATCGGTCCGTTGCCGGTGCCGTTGATCGATTCGAATCTCGCCTACGCGCAGTACGCGGTATCGGCGCCGCTCGGCTCCCGTGCATCGACGTTCAAGATCGGCGTGGTCGGCGGCGTGGGTCCGGCCGCGACGGTCGATTTCCTGGACAAGATCGTGCGCAACACGCCGGCGGCGCGCGACCAGGACCATATCAAGCTGCTGGTTGAACAGAATCCGCAAATCCCCGATCGAACCGAGAATCTCGTGGGTGCCGGCGTGGACCCGACGATCGCCTTGTACGCGACCTGCAAGAAGCTCGAGGACGGCGATGCGGACGTCATCGCGATTCCGTGCAATACCGCGCATGCATTCGTCGAGCGGATTCAGCCGTATCTCGACATTCCGATCGTCAACATGCTGACCGTCACGGTCGCTCACTTGCGCGACACCTACCCGGCGCTACGCGAGGTCGGTGTACTGGCGACGTCCGGCACGATCGAAAGCGGTGTGTATGAAAAGGCGCTGGCGCAGCAAGGACTCCGGCAAGTCGCGCCCGCACCGGCGTTGCAGGCGCGCGTGATGGAAGCGATCTACGGAAAGGCGGGTGTCAAGGCGGGCTTCACGGCCGGACAGTGCAAGGAAGATATCGACGCTGCCGTCGACGCGTTGATTGCCGACGGCGTGAACGTGATCGTGCTCGGATGTACCGAGCTGCCGATCCTGCTGCCGGGGGGCGAATACGTCGCGCGCAACGGTGGGCGGGCGACGCTGGTCGACCCGACCGACGTGCTGGCGCGCGCGTGTATAGCCCATGCGACAGCGGGAGGGGGCTGATTCGGCTTCTGTCCGGATCGGGCGTCGATGACGTGGCCGAGGCGTTGTTTGTGCACCTCGGCGCGAAGTCATGTTCTGCCAGCGTCGACGGCACTCGGCCCGGCCGCGCGCGTGATGAACGGGTGTCCCGAGGCGGGCGCCGAGGCGTAATCCTTGAACGACGAAAAGGCGTAGTTCAGCAACTGCTCCGCACCCGATATTCTTGCGGCCGCAGTGGGCGCGCCGAGGACTACCGCGAACACGCGGCGCGTCATCGCCGGCGCTTGTTGCGGCCGGCTCGCGGTCGCGACGATGCAATACCCGGCGGCCGCGGTGTGCCCCGTCTTCAGGCCGTCCACAGACGGATCCCTGCCCAGCAGCCAGTTCTTGTTGCGCTTTTCGAATTTTCCGTACGCGAAGTGTTGCTTCGACGAGTAGCCGTAGTATTCCGGGAAGTCCACCGTGAGACGGCGTGCCAGCGTGGACAGATCGCGAGCGGTCGAATGGTTGCCCGGCGTCGTGATGCCGGATGGCGTGGTGAAACGCGTGTGCTGCATGCCGATTTGTCGTGCCGTATCGTTCATCAACTGCTCGAAGGCGGCAAGCGAGCCGCCGACTCGTTTCGCCAGCACCAGCGCCGCGTCGTTCGCCGACGCGACGATCAGGCCCTGCACCAGGTTCCTGACGGTGACGCGCTGTCCTGGGACCAGATACATACGGGCTTCGTCGCTGCCGACTTCCGCCACATCGGACACACCGACCGTCACTTTCTCGTCCTGGTCCAGGGTTCCGTCGCGCAATGCACGCAGGACGATATACGCGGTCATGAGCTTGGTGAGCGACGCGGGCTGACGCTCCGCGTCCGCATCGTGCTCGGCCAGGATCTGTCCGGATTCGCCGTCGACGACGAGCCACGATGCGGCTTGAATGGTCGGTGGTACGGGCGCGGGCGCGGGCGCGGCTTCGGCAAGCGCCGTCGAACATGCGGTGATGCAAGCCAGCAACAGGGGTAAGCGGAGGGAGCGGAATCGTCGGGTCGTATGCCAAATAACCTGCATGGAAATGTGAGCCTTGAGGGATAGGGCTGATCGGGTGTCGAGCGGATGGATCGACGGGGAAGCGTCGATTGCGACGCGGCGCGACAGGATGTGCGGACGCCGATCATAAGGGATGACGTGACACGCGCGATGCCGTGTCGGCATCGCGTGATGCGTGTGCGGCATACGGCCGGGATGCGTGAGCCGTATGCCGTAGCAACGTATATGCCGAGCGGCGTTCAGCGTGCGCTGTCGATGATCGAGCCGCCGTCCGGCGTGAGGCTGTAGCCCGTCAGGAACTGCGCGTCCTCGCTGGCGAGGAACAGGACAACCGGCGCGATGTCATCGTCGGGTGTGCCGAAACGCCCCAGCGGGTTGGTCGGCGGCGGTACGTCGGCACGCTCGCCCCACGTTTGCGCCAACGGCAGCACGTTATTGACCGTGATCCGGTCGGCGGCCCATTCGCGTGCGGCGGTTCTCGTCAGTGCGCGCACCGCTTCCTTCGCCATGTTGTACGGACCGTACCCCGCGAGGCCCATGACGCCGGCCATCGATCCGAAGTTGATCACGCGGCCGGCGCCGCTCGCTTTCAGATGCGGGTAGGCCGCTTGCATCGTCCGGAGGTACGCGATGGGTCCGAGATCGAAATTGCGTTGCAGTTTCTCCACCGACAAATCGGTGATCGACGAAAACGGCGCGGATGGATCGAACGCATTGTTCACGAGGATGTCGATGCCGCCGCAGGTCGTGGCAACTTTGTCGACGGCCGCGTTGATCTGGTCGGCACTGCCGAGATCGCAAGGGATGCCGAGCGCACGGCCGCCAGCGGCCTCGATGTCGGCCACGACCGAATCGACGTTGGCCGGCGTGAGCGACACGACTGCTACCGTTGCGCCTTCGGCAGCGAACCGTTTCGCGGTGGCGCGTCCGATTCCCCGGCCGGCGCCCGTGACGATGGCGATTTTCCCGCTGAGTCGGGCCATGGTGTTCTCCTTTAGGTGATGATCGCGTGACCCGTTGTCGCGGCGACGCCATCCGGTGACGGGATGTCGCGTGCTTCGTTCTGCGTGGTGAATGAAACGACGAGACAGATGAGGGCGACCGCTGCCGGCAGCGCGCCGCGCGGCTTGCGAACACCGACGTGCGCCAGTCCGGAAAGCAGCAAGTGATAGAAGACGCCCGCGTACGCGAGATCGCTGAGCGGCACGCTGACACGGGCCAGGATGGCCGCGACGGCGCCGATCTTGGCGACGGTCAGGAGCGGCACGAGATACGCGGGATAGCCGAATCCGACGAGGATTTTTCGGACGCGATCGCGCTTGACGATATAGAGCGTCGCGGACGTGAGATAGAGCAGCGACAGCAAAGCGGTGCTGGTCCAGTATGCGAAATTTTCAGCCATTTGTTGCGGGTTCCTGAGTTTCATCGATGTCGACTTGGCACAAGAATGTCGTCTAAGATGAAAGCCCGCAAGTAGGATGATTTTCTGTCTGCAGGTATGGAAAAGATGACTAATGACGCCGACGAAGTGAACATGCACGACGAAATGCGGCGCGCATTCTCGCTGCTTTCCGGAAAGTGGAAGCTGGAGATCATGTGGCTGCTCAACCAGCGCGTTTATCGATTCGGTAAACTATGAAAATCGATTCCCGGCATCACGCAGCACATGCTGACTGCGCAGTTGCGCGAGCTGGAAGCGGACGGCTTGATTACCCGCACGGTGTTCGCGGAAGTGCCGCCGCGCGTCGAATACGACATCACCGAAAAGGCGCGCGGCCTCGGGCCGACGATAGAGGCGCTGACGGCGTGGTGGAACGAGTATGGGCGCACCGTGCCGGTCAAGCTGCCGGGGCGCGGACGCAAGACCAGTCCCGCCAAGGCGAAGCTGGGGTGATCTGGCGCGTTCCCCGGCATTCGCGGAGCACGTGGGAACAACCTGAAGAATCCTGGTCTCGCCGGCACCCTGACCGGGCTCGCGCTTGTTGCTAGCGGGCAGGACAATGGTCGGGGCAAGTACCGTGATGAAATGCGTAACCCCGCAAACCGTCACATTACGCGCGCCTTGTCGAGTCGCTCGAACGGCTTTCTCCGATAGGTGAATGACGATCGCATGCCAACGCTTTCAACGGGCACGTCACGTCTGTTTCCCGGAAACTCGAGTCAATGATGAAGCAGCGGGAACGCCACGAGTCCAATGACGGCGGCAGCGGTCACGATCACCGGTTCCTGCAATTTCTTGAAGCGCCACAGCAGCAACACGGTTGCGACGGCGAGCAGCGCGGTCGGGATATCGACGATCGATCGCTTCGCGATAACGAGAACGGAGCCCGTGATCGCGCCGACGGCTGCGGCGGTGATGCCGTTCACGAACGCCTTGACGCCGGGCCGGTGCCCGTATTTCTTTACGTAAGGCGCGGGAATGACCGTGAACAGATAGCAAGGCAGGAACGTGCCGAGAGAAGCGACGAGTGCGCCCGGGAATCCCGCGACCAGATACCCGATGAAGCCGACGGTGATCACGACCGGGCCGGGCGTGATCATCGCGACCGCGACGGCATCCACGAACTGCTTGTCGTTCAGCCAGTGATGTTCGGTGACGACGCCGCCATAGAGGAACGGCACGATCGCGAGTCCGGAGCCGAACACGAACGCACCCGCCTTCATGAAGAAAGCGCCGATCTGAACGAGCTGCGGTAAATCGATGCCGCTCAGCAACCCGCTGGCCGCGGGAAGATGGGCAGCGGCAACGGCATTCAGGCCGCCCTTGTGCAGCCACTTCGGTGGTGCATGCCACAGCCAGCCGATCAGGCCGGCGGCGACGAACAGCCACGCGATTTCCGATTCCGTGATGAAGGTCACCGCAGCCAGCGTCAGGAAGATCGCCCAAAGGAGCTTGTCGTTGCCGACGGTCTTGGTCGTGAGCTTGTACGCGCTCATCGCGATGATGCCGACCACCGCGGCGCCGACGCCGTAGAAGACGGCCTGCATCCACGACAGCCCGCCGAAATGCGCGTACGCGAACCCGAGCGCGACCACCATCAGGAACGACGGCAGCACGAACGCGAAACCGACCAGCGTCGCGCCGAGGAGGCGGTAGTGGACGAAGCCGAGATAGATCGCCAACTGGGCCGCCATCGGCCCCGGTGCGAGCTGGGCCAGCGTAAGGCCTTCCTTGTAGTCGGCCTCCGTGATCCAGCCGCGACGCTCGACCAGGTCGCGACGCATGTAGCCCGCGAGCGCGACCGGCCCGCCGAAACCCAAGGTGCCGAGACGCAGCATGTAGGCGACCAGCTCGCCCAGCGAGTAGGTCGGTTCGGTGGTGGCGACGGTAGTGGTCATGATCTGGCCGTGGTCTGGTTTTTGCCATTCGACGTGAAGTGCGCATACAGGGCGTCGAGCACGGCGCTCATCTGTTCGAGCAACTGATCGTCGTTTTCCGTGCGCTGGCGCATGCCGGCCATCACGGCCTCGAAGCCCACCGCTTCGGGCGCGGCGGGGCCGCCTACGTCGAGCGCGTGCACGATCTCGCCGAGCCGCATCAGCGCGGCGTCGTTTTCGAGCCCGAAACTGGCGAGTAGCACCTCGAATGTCACGCGCTCGCCGACGTGCGTGAACGTTGCACCGTCGAAATCGAAACCGAGCGCGTCGACCGGGCAATCCGCCGGCGCTGCAAGCCAGATGAAGCGGGCGCGCGTGTCGATGAATCGGTGGATCAACCATGCACTCGCGACGCGATCGACCCACATCCGCTGCCGCGTCGCCCACGTGCGACCTTGGTACTCGCCAATCGCCAGCGGGCGAATGGCGCGGTCCGCGGCGTGCGGCTCGCCCGGTGACAGCACGGTGTCGACCAGCGCGACGAAATCCTGCAGCGCGACTTCGGCGCGGGTGGCCGAATCGCCCGGGAAATAGTCGATCACCCGGATGGCGTCGAAATCCTTGCGCAGGCGACGCAGCAGGCGGGTGAGTTCGGTGGGGGACTGTCCGGCCAGTGTCTTGCGCGCGTCGATGAGGGTTCGCGTGAAGGCCGCGTAGTCGTCGTCGCGATCGAACAGCGCGCGGAATTCCTGTTCCTGTGACGCGTCGAGACTGGGCGCGCGCAGCAGGTAGGCCGTGCCGCCGCTTTCGGCGATCGCGTCCGCGAGCTCGCGCAGGGTCGCTTCATGCTCTCCGGTGTACGGCAGCAGGTAGATGCCGTCGCGCAGCACCGCGCAACCCTTCGCCTTCAGTGCACGCCAGAACCGCATGCGGGCCGTCGCGTTTTCTGTCGGAAGGGTCAGAACGAGGAGTGACCAGATCGATAAAGTGTTCATGTAGACAATGCTACTAACTCGTCATTGACTCTACAAGTTAACTTTTCGAACGGTACAAGCAGGGGGCTGCGCCAGTCATCAGCCGGCGACCGGCAACCGTCATCGGCGGGATTCGGATGGTCGGCACGGCACGCCCATTACCGCAGCGAACCGGCAGGCAACGGGTCGCCTGCTCGGCAGTCTCTGTCGCGCAAGCGAGACGTGGGGAAGGGGCAATCAGGACTGGGGTATCGATCGGCGTGACGCAGCGGACGCGCCGATGGATGGCGTGAAGCAGTGTCCGGGTCGACGACGCACACGCCGCGCGACGTGGCGAAGTCTTCTATACCGGTCGCAGGGCGCCGGTACCCGGCGCGTTCGGTTCGGCCAGGCGATTCACGGCGTGACGACAAGCACGGTATGCATGCCGGCCGCATAGTGTCCCGGCTTGTTGCAGATCAGCGCGTAGCGTCCGGGCACGAGCGTGAATGACGCGCGTTTGCGCTTGCCCGGTGCGATGTCTTCGACTTCGCCGATCTTTTTCAACTTGTGCTCCAGCACCAGGCCTTTGCGGACAGGGAGTGCGTCATCCGCGAGATCGGTCTTGAGCAGGACGAGCTCGTGTTCCATGTTGTTGTCCGCGGCATTCCTGACATCAAGCGTGACGCGACCCGCTTTCACGCTGTGTGTCTCGAGCTGGATCGCGTTCGACAGCAACGTCGCGTTGACGGTTTGCTCTGCCCGGCTGGCAGGCGAGGTCATGCCGAGCGCAGTCACGCTGGCGAGGATGGCGATTCGGCAAGTGGCGTTCATGATGGCTCCCGGTGCAACGAAACACCGCACCCGCCAAGCGTCCGGCGATGGCCGTATGCGATATGCCGCGCACGCAGACACCCCTGCCAGTGCGACGGCATGAACGCTTTCGTGGGGCGGTACGTGCGGTAAACGTGCGCTGCGAGGCGTTTATTCCTGGGGTCCGCCTGCATTGGACGGACAGCGGCGACCGACGGCGGAATCCGGGCGATCCGTGATTTCAGGGTGCCCGTCATCGCGCCATGCCGCTCCGGCAGGCGTCTCGTCCCCTCGCCAGCCGCCTGCCCATGACGGCGCCAGGGTCGTCATGGAAAACTGTATGAATATACAGTATAGTGTCCGTCGCAATCGAGCCGCACACGTGTAACCGTTGCGGCCCGTGCGCCGCGCCTGCGGGCATCCGCCGCAGCGTTCCGGCACCGAGCACTCTGGCTAACTCATTCAGACGGGCAGGCAAATTGTCATCCAGCAATCTGATCCGCATTCGCGGAGCACGTCAGCACAACCTCAAGAATCTCGATCTCGACCTGCGTACCGGCGAGATGACGGTCGTCACCGGCCCGTCGGGCTCCGGCAAGTCCAGCCTCGTGTTCGACACGCTGTACGCGGAAGGCCAGCGGCGCTACGTCGAGACGTTCAGCGCGTACGCGCGGCAGTTCCTCGACCGGATGGACCGCCCGCAGGTCGAGCGTGTCGACGGCGTGCCGCCGGCCATCGCGATCGACCAGACCAACCCGGTGCGCAGCTCGCGCTCGACCGTCGGCACGATGACCGAGCTGAACGATCACCTGAAGCTGCTGTACGCGCGCGCGGCCGAGCTGTTCGACCGCAAGACCGCGCGGCAGGTGCGGCACGACACGCCGGAGACGATCTACGCGGAGCTCGTCGCGCGCACGCAGGCGGACGATCCGCGCGTCGTCGTTACGTTCCCGGTCGAACTGCCGGAAGCGGTGTCCGATGAAGAAATCGCGCAGTGGCTGTCGGCGAGCGGCTATACGCGCGTGCAGGCGCAGCGCGAGGTCGCGTCGCCCACCGGGCCGCGCAAGGTGCTCGACGTGGTGGCCGACCGCTTCCGCGTGCAGAACACCGACAAGGTGCGCGTCGTCGAGGCGATCGAGGCGTCGCTGAAGCGCGGCGGCGGGCGCGTGAACGTCTATGTGCTGCCGGCCGACGCCGGGAACGCGGTTGCCGAGCCGCAGGTATGGCGCTTCTCCACCGGGCTCCACGATCCCGACAGCGACCTGCGCTACGCGGAGCCGCAGGCGGCGCTGTTCTCGTTCAATTCGGCATACGGCGCGTGCGAAACCTGCCGCGGCTTCGGCCGCGTGATCGGCGTCGATCTCGGCCTCGTGATCCCCGACGCGCGCAAGACGCTGCGCGGCGGCGCGATCAAGCCGATGCAGACCCCCGCCTGGAAGGAGTGCCAGGACGACCTGATGCGCTACGCGGCGAAAGCCGGCATCCCGCGCGACACGCCGTGGTCCGAGCTGTCGGACGCCGAGCGCGACTGGGTCGTCAACGGGTCGCCGGACTGGAACGGCAAGTGGCAGAGCCAGTGGTACGGCGTGAAGCGCTTCTTCGGCTATCTCGAGTCGAAAGCGTACAAGATGCATATCCGCGTGCTGCTGTCGAAATACCGCAGCTACACGCCGTGCGACGTGTGCGGCGGCGCGCGCCTGAAGACGGAATCGCTGCAATGGCGGCTCGGCTCGAAGGAAAACGCCGACGGCGTGCTCGCGCCGGCCGGCCGCTTCATGCCGCGCGGCGTCGACTGGAGCCGCGCGCAGCTCGAAGCGCTGCCGGGCCTGACCGTGCACGACCTGATGCTGCTGCCGATCGAGCGCATTCGCCGTTTCTTCGACGACATCACCTTGCCGAGCGCGCTGCTTGACGATGCGCTGAAGCTGCTGCTCGCCGAGGTGCGCACGCGCCTGAAATACCTGTGCGACGTGGGGCTCGGCTACCTGACGCTCGACCGGCAGAGCCGCACGCTGTCGGGCGGCGAGGTGCAGCGGATCAACCTGACGACGGCGCTCGGCACGTCGCTCACGAAAACCCTGTTCGTGCTCGACGAACCGAGCATCGGGCTGCATCCGCGCGACCTCACGCGGATCGTCGAGGCGATGCAGCGGCTGCGCGATGCGGGCAATACGCTGGTCGTCGTCGAACACGATCCGTCGGTGATGCTCGCGGCCGACCGGCTGATCGACATGGGGCCCGGCCCGGGCGAGCGCGGCGGCACGATCGTCTATGACGGTACGCCTGCCGACATCCGCTCCGCGCATACGCTGACGGGCGAGTACCTTGGCGGCCGCAAGCATGTCGCGCATGCGTCGAACTGGGCGCGCCGGGTGGTCGACGCGAACACGCCGCGCATCGTGCTCGAAGGCGCGAGCGAACACAACCTGCGCGACGTGACGGTCGAGATTCCGCTGCAGCGGCTCGTCTGCGTGACGGGCGTGTCGGGGTCCGGCAAATCCACGTTGCTGCAGGACGTGCTCTATCCGGCGATGGCGCGGCACCACGGCAAGGCGACCGAGTCGCCGGGCGCGTACCGCAGCCTCACGGGCGCCGACCAGGTCGGCGACGTCGTGTTCGTCGACCAGTCGCCGATCGGCAAGACCACGCGGTCGAACCCGGCGAGCTACGTCGGCGCGTTCGACGAGATCCGCAAGCTGTTCGCGAAGGCGCCGCTCGCGCTGCAACGCGGCTACGGCGCCGGCACGTTCAGCTTCAACTCGGGCGACGGCCGGTGCCCGACCTGCGGTGGCTCGGGCTTCGAGCATATCGAGATGCAGTTCCTGAGCGACGTCTACCTGCGCTGCCCGGATTGCGACGGCAGCCGCTACCGTGCCGAGATTCTCGAAGTGCGCATCGAGCGCGACGGCCGCGCGCTGAGCATCGCCGACGTGCTCGACCTTACCGTCAGCGAAGCGGCCGCGTTCTTCGCGACCGACGCCGAGGTGCTGCGCGTGCTGCAGCCGATCGTCGACGTCGGCCTCGAATACGTGAAGCTCGGCCAGCCGGTGCCGACGCTGTCGGGCGGCGAAGCGCAGCGGCTGAAGCTGGCCGGCTTCCTCGCCGAATCGGCGGCGGCCGTCAATGGGCGCCGGGTCGTCACGGAAGAAGCGCGCATCGCGCGGGCGAAGCTGTTCATGTTCGACGAGCCGACCACCGGGCTGCACTTCGACGACATCGCGAAGCTGATGCAGGCGTTCGGCAAGCTGCTCGCGGCCGGCCATTCGCTGATCGTGATCGAGCACAACCTCGACGTGATCCGCGCGGCCGACTGGCTGATCGATCTCGGCCCGGAAGGCGGTGACGGCGGTGGCCTCGTGCTGTGCGCGGGTACGCCCGACGACGTGAAGGCCTGCGCCGAATCGCATACCGGCGTGGCGCTGCTGCAGTACGACCGCGCAATGGATGCCGAGCTGGCGCTCGCCGACGAAGGCAAGCCGCTGCAGGCCGTGCTGAACGCGGCGCGCGAGCGGCGTGCGATCGAGGGCGAAGACGTCGTGCGGATCGTCAATGCGCGCGAACACAACCTGAAGGCGCTCGACGTCGACATCCCGCACGGCAAGTTCAACGTGATCACCGGGGTATCGGGTTCCGGCAAGTCGACGCTCGCGTTCGACATCCTGTTCCACGAAGGCCAGCGCCGCTACCTCGAGTCGCTGAATGCGTATGCACGCTCGATCGTGCAGCCGGCCGGCCGCCCCGAAGTCGATGCGGTGTACGGCATTCCGCCGACCGTCGCGATCGAGCAGCGGCTGTCGCGCGGCGGGCGCAAGAGCACGGTCGCGACCACGTCCGAGGTCTGGCACTTCCTGCGGCTGCTGTACGTGAAGCTCGGCCTGCAGCATTGCATCCACGACGGCACGCCCGTCACGTCGCAGTCCGTCGAATCGATCGCCGCGCAGTTGCTGCGCGATCATCGCGGCGAGCACGTCGGGCTGCTCGCGCCGCTCGTCGTCAACCGCAAGGGCGTGTATACGGATCTCGCGAAGTGGGCGAAGGCGCGCGGCAGCACGCATCTGCGCGTCGATGGCGAGTTCGTGCCGGTCGATCCGTGGCCGAAGCTCGACCGTTTCCGCGAGCACACGATCGAGTTGCCGGTGGCCGATATCGTCGTGTCGCCGGACAACGAGGCCGAACTGCGGCGCGTGCTCGACGAGACGCTCGAGCTCGGCAAGGGCGTGATGCATCTGCTCGCACCGCTCGACGGGCTGCACCACGCGATGCAGAACGATCATTCGACCGCGCGGGTCGGCACGGTCAAGGTGCTGTCGGTCAAGCGCGCGTGCCCGGTGTGCGGCACGAGCTACCCGGAGCTGGACCCGCGGATGTTCTCGTACAACAGCAAGCATGGCTGGTGCACGACCTGCGTCGGCACCGGCGTCACGCTCACGCGCGAACAGCGCGCCGCGTATGACGACACGGTGCTCGCCGGCGATGATCGTGGCCGCGAGCAGACGCTGCCGTCCGACGAGCAGGAGCCGGAAGGCGTGGGCAACGAGCCGTGCCCGGATTGCCACGGCACGCGGCTGAACCCGTCCGCGCGCGCGGTCACGTTCGACGCGCATCCGATCGTCGAGGTCGCGCAATGGACGGTGTCCGACACGCGGCGCTGGATCGACGGGCTGGAACTGACGGGGCGCGACGCGCAGATCGCACGCGACATCGTCAGCGAGATCGGCAGCCGCCTCGCGTTTCTCGAGGAAGTCGGGCTTGGTTACCTGAGCCTCGATCGCGCGGCGCCGAGCCTGTCGGGCGGCGAAGCGCAGCGCATCCGGCTCGCGGCGCAGCTCGGCAGCAACCTGCAGGGCGTCTGCTACGTGCTCGACGAACCGACGATCGGCCTGCATCCGCGCGACAACCAGATCCTGCTGGACGCGCTGCGCAAGCTCGGCGACAAGGGCAATACGCTCGTCGTCGTCGAGCATGACGAGGACACGATCCGCCGCGCCGATCACATCATCGACGTCGGCCCGGGCGCCGGCAAGCGCGGCGGCACGCTGGTCGCGCAGGGCGCGGTCGCCGATCTGGCCGCGCAGTCCGATTCGGTCACGGGCCGGTTGCTCGCGCAGCCGATGACGCACCCGCTGCAGCCGCGCCGCAGCGTGAGCCTGCCGGGCAAGCAGGGCGGCGCCGCGGTGCCGGCGGCCTGGCTGACCGTGCACGGCGCACGGCTGCACAACCTGCGTGACGTCACGGTCGGCATTCCGCTCGCGCGGCTCGTCGCGGTGACGGGCGTGAGCGGCTCGGGCAAGTCGACGCTCGCGCGCGACGTGCTGATGACGAACCTGCTCGACGCGGTCGGCCGCTCGGTGCTGTCGTCGCCGGCCACGCGCCGCGCACGCAAGGCCGCGCAGCAGGATGCGCCGGCCACCAACCGCCGTTCGAGCGTGCTCGCGCGCAGCGCGCCGCGGCCGTCGCTGAACGTCACGCATGCGTGGCAGGGCTGCGAGTCGCTGAGCGGCTGGGAGCAGATCGACCGCGTGCTGGAAGTCGATCAGACGCCGATCGGCAAGACGCCGCGCTCGTGCCCGGCCACCTATATCGGCGTGTGGGACACGATCCGCAAGCTGTTCGCCGATACGCTCGAAGCGCGGGCGCGCGGCTACACGGCATCGCGCTTCTCGTTCAATACCGGCGACGGGCGTTGCCCCGCATGCGAAGGGCAAGGCGTGCGCACGATCGGGATGAGCTTCCTGCCCGACGTGAAGGTGCCGTGCGACGTGTGCCACGGGCAGCGCTTCAACCCGGAGACGCTCGCCGTCACGTGGCGCGGCCGGAACATCGGCGACGTGCTGACGATGGAGATCGACGAGGCGGTGGAATTCTTCGCGCCGATCTCGAACATCGCGCATCCGCTGCAGCTGATGAAGGATGTCGGGCTCGGGTACCTGACGCTCGGCCAGCCGTCGCCGACGCTGTCGGGCGGCGAGGCGCAGCGCATCAAGCTCGTCACCGAGCTGACGAAGGTGCGCGACGACATCACGCGGCGCGGCCAGAAGGCGCCGCACACGCTGTACGTGCTCGACGAACCGACGGTCGGCCTGCACATGGCCGACGTCGCGAAGCTGATTCGCGTGCTGCACCGGCTCGTCGATGCGGGGCACAGCGTCGTCGTGATCGAGCATGACCTCGACGTGATCGCCGAAGCCGACTGGATCATCGATCTCGGGCCGGAAGGCGGCGTGGGCGGGGGTACGATCGTCGCGGCGGCGCCGCCGGAAGCGCTCGTGCAGGTGCGCGCAAGCCACACCGGGCAGGCGCTCAAGCCGGTGCTGGCGCGAACGGGGTCGGACGAAGGCGAAGCCGAGCGCGAGGGCGAAGCGCGGGTAGGGTGAGCGCGACGCTGCGTCTCGACGGCTCCGGTGCCGGGCGGTGAGTTCCCCCAGCTCACTTGCCAGCGGCTGGGGGCGCACTGCGTTCCGGTTCATGCACCCCTCGTCGAGAGGTGTTTTCTTTTGGGGCTGCGACATGCGCCCGACCGACCGGGTGCGTCCATTGTTAATCCGGCTCGAATAGAGAGTTGGAAGCAGGGGGATAAGAGAAAGCGCGCCCGATGGTTAGGATGAGTGCCGTTGTCCGGCGGACGATCTGCGGATCGTCCCATCATTCTCGAACGCATCAGGAGTGCAATCTTGGCGACCTATATCGTCTTCACGCATGAAAGCACGCAGGATCAGCAGGAACTCGATCTCTACCAGGACAAGGTCGGCGCGACGATCGCCGGCCACCCGTTGAAGGTGCTGGCCGCGTATGGCCCGCAGGAAACGCTCGAGGGCGACGGCCCGGAAGGGGTGGTGATCGTCGAGTTTCCATCCAGGGACGCCGCGCATGCGTGGTATGGCAGCCCGGCATACCAGGCCATCGTTCCGCACCGCTTCAAGGGCGCACGCTTTCGGGCCGTGCTGGTCGAAGGCGTCTGACGGGGCGTGAGTCTCTTGTCGACCGTCGCGGCGACTCCGCCTTCGGCTGGAGGATCGTGTCGCTGTGCAAGGGCGAGCGGGGCTTTCCGGCAGCGCTGTCACGCAAGCTGTTGAAGCCCGAGCCGTCGGCGCCGTATCGCCCGGGCGCCCCGATTTCGCCGGTCGATCCCGACGCGGTGCGCGTAGGCCGAGGCCGCGTGCGCGCAGCCGCTCGGCGATCGGCAACGGGCGTCGAACCGCCCAGCCTCGATCGCGCATTCCATTATGGATGCGCGCGTCATATCCATAGAAGAAATGACCGCAACGGGTCAGTCGCACATTCTCCATAATCGACGACGCATGTGAAGTCGCCAGTCCCTTCCACGCTTTCTCGTGACCGCTTGAATCCGATGGGCTCGACCTTTTCGAGGTCGAGCGCGATGTCTCATTTCCTTTCGAATTTCGACTGATAGCGAAGGACACGAAAGTGAGCAACGTACGCATTGATCAAATTTCCTTCCTGACAGCGGGAAACTACCCCGGCGAAGACGCAGCGGAGGGATTCGAGCGGGCGCTCGACCTGTTCCACGCGGGCGAGGCGCTCGGCTACGACGGCGCCTGGATACGGCAACGCCATCTCGAGCGCGCCGTCTCGTCGGCCGCGACGTTTCTCGCGGCGGCGAGCCAGCGCACGACGCGGATCGGATTGGGCGCGGCGGTCATCCAGATGGGATACGAGAATCCGTTCCGGCTGGCCGAGGATCTCGCCACCGTCGACGTGCTGTCGCGCGGGCGGCTCAACGTCGGGCTCAGCGCGGGGGCGCCAATTCACGGGGCGCTGCTGGGCGAACGCCTGTTCGACACCGATCCGGAACGGGTCGACTTCTCGCATGCCCGCGTGGCCCGGTTGCGCCGCAATCTGGCCGGCGACTGGCTCGGTGACGAAGACACGTTCGTGGAATCGGCTGCGGGCAAGGTCCGGCCGCGCGTGAGCCCCTTCGCACCGGGCTTGACGGAGCGGCTCTGGTACGGCGCGGGGTCCGCGCGCTCGGCCGAATGGGCGGCCCGTAACGGCTTCAACCTGCTGATCGCCAACGTGACCACGGGCGAGGGCACCGACAGTTATCTCGATGCCCAGTCGCGGCAACTGGCGCTGTATCGCGACCATTGGCATGAAGCCCGCGCACCGCGTATCTCGCTGGGGCGCGTGATCGTCCCGACCGACGGCGCGAGCGCGAAAGAGCGCGAACGCTATCGCGCGTTTGCAGACGGGCGTCATGCCCGCACGCTGGCGCCGCAGGGCGAGCGACGCACACTGTACGCGCCGGATCTCTTCGGCCCCTCGGACGAAATCCTGGAGCGGCTGCTGGCCGATCCGGTGGTCGGACAGGTGCGGGAACTGCGTGTCGAACTGCCCTACAACCTGCCGTTCGAGAACTATCTGCAGATCCTCGACGATGTCATCACGCGTATCGCACCGGCACTCGGCTGGCGTCCCGCCGATCGGCGCGAACAAGCGGCGGCCTGAGCGGCGGCGCGGGTGCGCACCGGTGGGGCGCGCCGCGTAGTCGCGATCGATTATTTCCGCGTACCGGCGATGATCGCCTCGGCCGCCCGAATCACCGGAAGATCGACCATCCGGCCGTCCAGGCTGAACACGGCGCCGCCGTGTTTCGCGGTTGCGTCGATCACGCGGCGCGCCCACGCCTGCTCGTCTTCCGAATAGCCCATCGCATCGTTCACGCCGGCGACCTGCGCCGGGTGGATGCACAGCTTGCCGCCGAACCCGAACGCGCGCGCACGCCGCGCATCGGCCGTCAGACGCTCGGCATCGTCGGTGCGCGTGGTCACGCCGTCGATCGGCGCCGGCAACTGCGCGCGACGCGACGCGGCCACGATCGCATTGCGCGCAAAGGCCAGCTCCGGCTCGTCGGGCGTCGCGCGCATGCCGAGGTCGAGCTGGAAATCCAGATGCCCGAACGCGACACGCACGACCTGTGGGTCGCGCGCCAGCGCGTCGGCCGCATCGAGCCCGGCCAGCGATTCGATCAGCGCGACGAGTTGCGCGTGCTCGCCGAGCTGCGCCGCGACGTGGCGCAGCGCGCCCGCATCTTCGGACTTCGGCAGCATCACGGCCACGCGTTGCGCGGCCCAGTCGCGCAGCAGCGCGATGTCCGCGTCGTGCCACGGCGTGCCGACCGCGTTCACGCGCACGACGGTGCGCGCACGCTGCTCGTCCGTCAGCAGCGGCAGGTGCTGCGCGAGTTGCGCGCGGGCGTCGTCCTTGCTGTCGGGGCTGACGGCATCCTCGAGGTCGACGATGATGCAGTCGGCACCCGAATCGAGCGCCTTCGCGAAGCGCTCGGGGCGGGTGGCCGGCACGAACAGCAGGCTGCGCGCGTGACGGACGGGGGAAAGGGGCTTGGACATGGCTCAGATCACGCCGGCGGCGCGCAGTTGTTCGATATCGGCGTCGGTGCGCCCGAGTTCATGCAGGATGGCCGCGCTGTGCTCGCCCAGCGCGGGTACCGCGTCCATGCGCACGTCGAAGCTGTCGATCGTGGCGGGCGGCAGCAGCGCCTGCAGTTCGCCGGCCGGCGAGTCGATCGTGCGAAAGCGCTGGCGCGCGTGCAGTTGCGGATGCGTCCAGAGATCGCCGATCTGGTTCACGGCGGCGTTCGCGATCTGTGCTTCGTCGAGGCGCGCGATCACGTCCTGCGCGGTGAGGGAGGAGAACGCCTGTTCGATCACGGCCTTCAGTTCCGCACGGTGTTCCGAGCGGTGCACGTTGGCGTCGAAGCGCGGATCGGTCGCGAGCGCCGGGTCGCGCAGCACGACGTCGCAGAACGTCTTCCATTCGCGCTCGTTCTGCAGGCCGAGCATCACGACGCGGCCGTCGCCGGCCTTGAACGGGCCATACGGATAGATGGTCGCGTGCGCGGCGCCGTTGCGGCCCGGTTGCTGCTGGCCGTCGTACGCGTAGTACATCGGGAAGCCCATCCACTCGGCCAGCGCCTCGAGCATCGAAATTTCCACGTGCGAGCCGATGCCCGTGACGCCGCGCTGCAGGAGCGCGCTGAGGATGCCCGTGTACGCATACATGCCCGCCGCGATGTCGGCGATCGAGTTGCCGGCCTTGCAGGGTTCATCGGCCGTGCCCGTGATCGACAGGAATGCCGCCTCGCTCTGGATCAGCAGGTCGTACGCTTTCTTGTCGCGGTAGGGGCCATCGGCGCCATAGCCCGAGATGTCGCAGACGATCAGCCGCGGGTGCTTCGCGTGCAGCGCATCGAACGACAGGCCCATGCGCGCGGCCGCGCCGGGCGCGAGGTTCTGCACCAGCACGTCGGCCTGGGCCACGAGTTCGCCCAGCACCGCCTGCGCGGCCGGTTGCTTCAGGTCCAGCGTGAGGCTTTCCTTCGACCGGTTGGTCCACACGAAATGCGACGCGAGACCGCGGGTGCGGTGATCGTACGCCCGCGCGAAATCGCCCACGCCGGGGCGCTCCACCTTGATGACGCGGGCGCCGAGATCGGCGAGCTGGCGCGTGCAGAACGGCGCGGCAATCGCGTGTTCGAGCGTGACGACGGTCATCCCGCTGAGCGGGCCGGGTTGAGCTTTGCGAGCTTGCATGGTCGGATGGTTATTCCAGTTCGGCGCTGGCCTGCATGGCCAACTGCCCTTGCGGGCCGCGCGCCCACAGGCGGGCGGCATGTCCTTCGAGCTTGCCGTTCACCGTGAACGGCGCGGTGTCGAACAGCGGGCTGACGGCCTTGAACTCGAAGCGGCGAATGGTCTTGCCGGGGTGCGTGCGACGCAGTTCCTCCAGCAGCAGCATCGCGATCAGCGGGCCATGCACCACGAGGCCCGGATAGCCTTCTTCCTGCATCGCGTAAGGCCGGTCGTAGTGAATCCGGTGGCCGTTGAAGGTGAGGGCGGAAAAGCGCATCAGCAGCACCGGATCGGGCGTGACGATGCGCGAATACTGTTCGTCCGTCGGCGCCGGTGCCGGTGCCGGCTGGGGTGCCGGTATGCCGGCAGTGGCAGGAGGCGGCGCGTCGCGGTACACGATGTCCTGTTCCTCGCGGATGGCCACGCCCTCGGCATCGCTCGTTTCGTGCAGTACGGTGACGAACACCAGCTGGCCGCTGCGGCCGGACTTGCTCTGCACGCTCAGGATCGTCGACCGGCGCTGCACGGGCGCATCGACGGCCAGCGGGCGCAGGAACTGCAACCGTCCGCCGGCCCACATGCGGCGCGGCAGCGTGACGGGCGGCAGGAAGCCGCCGCGCCGCGGGTGACCGTCGACACCGATGTTCGACTGACGTTCGCCCGGCAGGAAGTACAGCCAGTGCCACAGCGGCGGCAGTGTCGCGGGGAGTTCGGATGGGTTCGCGTAGTCCAGTGCCGCCTGCAGCAGACGGACGGGGGCCCGGGTAATCCGGTCCGCGCTGTCAACGCTCCGGCCGACCCACGCGTCGAAGGATTCGGAAGGTTCGACACTCATGGTATTGGGTGCTCGATGATTGAAGCGTCAGGCAGGCAGCCGGCGCCAGCATGTCGGGTGCCGGTCGCCCGTGCCGGCAGCGTGCGTTGACCCGTTCGGGCACGGCCGCGAACAGGTCGGCTTCGAGGGTGTAGTCGGTCACGATGAAGATCAGTGCTTCGGAATCCTTGTTGATCTCGACGATTACCGTCGAATCCATCATGCCGGCCAAATACTGGATCGCCCCCGAGATACCGACCGCGATGTAAAGCTGCGGCGCGGCGATCTTGCCGATCGGGTACGAGCATCTTCATGGAGAGGAATCCTTCCGGAATCAGTAGGAACGCGGGAGCTGCAGCACGTGCTCGGCCACATGCCCGAGGATCATGTTGGTGGAAATCGGCGCGACCTGGTACAGGCGCGTTTCGCGGAACTTGCGCTCCACGTCGTATTCGCACGCGAAGCCGAAGCCGCCGTGCGTCTGCAGGCACGCATTGGCCGCTTCCCAGCTGGCCTTGGCGGCCAGGTACTTGGCCATGTTGGCCTCGACGCCGGCGTTCTGGCGCGCGTCGATCTTCTCGCAGGCGCGCCAGCGCATCAGGTTCGCGGCCTCCAGCTCGATGAACGATTCGGCGAGCGGAAACTGGATACCCTGGTTCTGCCCGATCGGGCGGCCGAACACCTTGCGCTCGCTCGCGTAGTCGCGCGCTTTCTCGAGGAACCAGTAGCCGTCGCCGATGCACTCGGCCGCGATCAGCGTGCGCTCGGCGTTCAGGCCGTCGAAGATCACCTTCAACCCCTTGCCTTCAGTGCCGAGCAACGCGTCTTCCGGCAACTCCAGGTTGTCGAAGAACAGCTCGTTGGTCTCGTGATTGACCATGTTGAGGATGGGGCGCACCGTGAGGCCGTTGCCGATCGCCTTGTCCAGCTCGACGATGAAGCACGACAGCCCGTCGCTCTTCTTCTGCACCTGGTCGAGCGGCGTCGTGCGCGCGAGCAGGATCAGCAGGTCGCTGTGCTGGACCCGCGAGATCCACACCTTCTGGCCGTTGATGACCCAGCGGCCGTCCTTTTTCACGGCCGTGGTCTTGAGCTTGGTGGTGTCGCTGCCGGTGGTCGGCTCGGTCACGCCCATCGACTGCACACGCAGCTCGCCTGCCGCGATGCGCGGCAGGTAGCGCTGCTTCTGTGCTTCGGTGCCGCTGAACACGATGGTGTTCATCACGTACATCTGGCCGTGGCACGCACCCGAATTGCCGCCGGAGCGGTTGATCTCTTCCATGATGACCGACGCCTCGGCCATCGACAGCCCCGGGCCGCCGTATTCCTGCGGAATCAGCGCGGCCAGCCAGCCGGCCTGCGTGAGGGCCGTGACGAACGCATCGGGGTAGCCGCGCGCCTCGTCGATCTTGCGGTGGTAGTCGGCCGGAAACTGATTGCACAGGCTGCGTACCGCGTCGCGGATTGCCTGGTACTGGTCGGGGGCGGAAAAAACGGAGGCGCTCATGAATCGTGTCTCGTCATTGGCATGGGTCGAGTCCATAATAAGTTTTGATGGATTTCTTAAACAATAGAATTTCCTGATCGTCGAATCAGTTTTTGGTATCGAGGTATCCGCGATGGATCTCAAGCAATTGCGCGCGTTTGTCACCGTGGCCGAAACGGGCAACGTCACCCGGGCGTCGAGCCTGTTGAATCTCGTGCAGCCGGCCGTGTCGCGCCAACTGCGCCTGCTCGAGGAGGACATGGGGACGGAATTGTTCGACCGCAGCCGCCACGGCATGCAGCTCACGTCGTCGGGCAAGACGATGCTCGAATACGCACGCCGCATCCTCAACGAGGTGGCGCGCGCCAAGGCCGAGATCCAGCCGACCGACGGGCCGGTGGCGGGCATCGTGAGCATCGGGCTGCTGGCCAGCACGTCGGACCTGCTGGCCACGCGGCTGGCGGGCGAGGTGGCACGGCGCTACCCGCACATCCGCCTGCGGCTCACGATCGGCTACGCGGGCCATCTGCAGGACTGGCTCGAAGCGGGGGACGTCGATGCGGCGCTGCTGTACGGGCAGAAGGAGACGCCCGCGCTGCACGTCAAGGCGTTGATCGACGAGAGTCTGTGGGCCGTCGCGGCGCCGTCGGCCGGGCTGTCGCGCAAGCGGCCGGTGTCGCTGGATCGGGTCGCGCGCGAGCCGTTCATCCTGCCTTCCGCGCCGCAGGGCCTGCGCGCGGCGATCGAGCACGCGGCGGCCGAGGCGGGCGTGACGTTGCAGGTGTTCGCCGAAACCAATGCGTTGAGCGTGCAGAAGGAACTGGTCGCGCAAGGCCACGGCTGGACGATCCTGCCGGCCGTCGGCGTGACGCATGAGGTCGAGCGCGGCATCCTGAGCGCGGCGCCGCTCGCGTCGCCGGGCGTCCGGCGCACGATCGTGCTCGCGGCGCCCAGCAGCCGGCAGGCCACGGCGCCGGTGCGCTGCGTGGTCGGTGTGCTGCTCGATTGCGTGAAGGCGACGTTCGACCAGGGCGACTGGCCGGACGCGCGCTGGCTGGGCTAGGGCGAGCGTGTTGTCGGGGTGAGCCGCCTCACGTGCGGTCTTACCCCGGCGGGACAGGCCGGCGCGCCGAAGCGGCCGTCCACCCGTGCACTCGGTGTGCCGGGCCGGGAGAGCGGGGAAAAGCCCGTTTTGACGTGCCCGGATGAAGCCGAGCGTGCGCTGTCAGCGAGTCGGATTCCGTCGATCGAGATGGGTGCTCAATGTCGCCTGAACGCGTTCTCGCGCCTGGGTGTTGATCCTGGCATCCAGCACCATGATCACGGCGGCGACCAGGAAAATCACCAGGCTGACCGTCACGACGATACCGGCCAGCCACGGTGCGGGTAGGTTGGAGAGGGTTGCCGTCGCGTCGCTGCCTCGTTCGAAACTGGCCGCTGCCATGCCGCAATAGTGCATCCCGCACACGGCCACGCCCATGACGATGGCCGAACCGATCTGGCGTGTTCTGCCGAATGTGCTCGGCCGGCGCAGGTCGAAGGCCAGCAACAAGGCGGCGCCGCTTGCCAGGATCGCGATGATGACGGACAGCACGACCAACCAGGGCTGGTATCGGATACCGGAGCAGATGCTCATTGCCTGCATGCCGAGATAGTGCATGCCGGCGACGCCCAGTCCCATGACGATTGCGCTGACGATGAGTTGCGGCCAGTGCAGCGCGAAGCGGGCGAGCGGGACGAAGCCGACGGCCGAAGCCGCAATCGCAATCAGCAAGGAAGCGACGGTGGTGGGAATATCGTATCCAACAGCCACCGGCAGGTGAAATGCCAGCATGGCGACGAAATGCATCGACCAGATGCCGAGCCCCATGATGCATCCGCCGAACGCGATCCAGGGCCAGATCGAACGATTCCCGATGAGATTCAGGCGATCGGAGATATTGAGTGCCGTGAACGATGCGAGGATCGAAAGAAAGCAGGAAAGTACGACGAGCGTAGGGTCGTAGGTGCCGGACATGATCGTTATTCTCGGTTATAGGCTTTTGGTCGTTTGAGGGCGCCCTGTTTTTGCGAGTGCGCCGTCCCCTCGTGTGTCCCGCAAATATACCGAAACCCGGGATCGAATCAAGGGCGCCGCCGCCCACTTGGGGTGGTGCGTCGGTGCGACGGAGGTCCCCGGATCGTGCCGGTTTTTCGGTCCCGGGCGGACCGGATCGAATGCGCCGTGCGCGCATGGGCGTGCGCCGAGGTAGTCCGGCTGGCCGACGTCCGCGCCAGCCTCATCACGACGTCGCCGATCTGCGATAATGTCGGCCGCCTTGGCGGACGGCAGCGTACGATCTCGTTGCCCGCCCGCCGTGAATTCGTATCAGGAGAGTCCCGTGCGCGACATCATCGACGGCTTCCTGCGCTTTCAGCGCGAGGTCTATCCGCAACGTGTCGAGCTGTTCAAGCAGCTCGCCACCGCCCAAAATCCCAAGGCGCTGTTCGTGACGTGCTCGGACAGCCGCGTGGTGCCCGAGCTGCTGACGCAGCGCGAGCCCGGCGAACTGTTCGTGATTCGCAACGCGGGCAACATCGTCCCGTCGTACGGGCCAGAACCGGGCGGCGTGTCGGCTACCGTCGAGTATGCGGTCGCCGTGCTCGGCGTGCGGGATATCGTCATTTGCGGGCACTCGGATTGCGGCGCGATGGGCGCGATCTCACGGTGTACGTGTCTCGACCATATGCCGGCTGTCGCGAACTGGTTGCGCCATTCCGATGCCGCGAAAGCCATCAATGCCGCGCATCAGTTCGACTCCCCGCGGGACAAGCTCGACGGTCTGGTGCGCGAGAACGTGATCGCGCAGCTCGCCAACCTGCGCACGCATCCGTCGGTTGCGCTCGCGCTCGAGCAAGGACGGATGAATCTGCACGGTTGGGTCTACGACATCGAGATGGGGCGCATCGACGCACTCGACGGCGCGACGCGCCAATTTGTCCCGTTGAGCGAGTCGCCGGCCACGGTGGCGGTCAAGTCGTACTGAGCGAAGGGGCCTTGTTCCGGCCGGTCGTATCCGCCATGCCGAGTCGGACAAGCGAAAGCGCCGATCTGCGGTCCGATCTGTAGCGGCAGTCGCGAAGGCCGGTTCCGCCCATGCCCGACGTCTTCATCTCGATCGTGGCTTCCTGCACCCGACGCGGCCGCGCGAAGTCGGGCGGCCGCAAAGCGGGGGGATCGCTGCGTCACGCCCCGTGCCGTCACGCTTGCGGCGCGACGGATGCCCCAGAGATGCCATGCCGCCGCAGCGAATCCGCGACGAAGCCCGACGCCTTCATTTCCTCGACGAACGCATTCAATGCCGCCGCGGCCGCTTCGCCGCGGCTCTTCGGCACGCCCATGGCCTGCCGGATCACCATGAACCGCTCGTCGAGCAGGCGCAGGCCGGGCGCTTTGGCGGCGTCGGCCTCGAGCTGCTGCTTCACGCCTGCGGCCACTTCCAGTTGCTGTTCGACGAAGGTCTGCACGACGGCTTGCGACGTCGGCGCACGCACGATCTGCGCGGCCTTCAGTTCGCGCGTGAGAAACAGGTCGTAGGCGCTGCCCTTGCCGACGGTCACGCGGTTGTCGGGCTGGTCGACGTCCGCGTTCGTGCGGATCGGCGACGCGTCGCGCACCAGATAGAACCCCTCGATCAGCACGTACGGCGCCGTGAACGCGACCGTTTCGCCGCGCAGCGGATCGACCGCGAAGAAGCCGAAGTCGGCGCGCTCGTCGGTCAGCGCCTGCACCGATTTGCCGGCAGTGTCGAACACGACCAGTTCCAGCTCGGCCGACAGGCGCTCGGCGAACGCGCGTGCAAGGTCGATCGACACGCCGAATGGTTCGCCCGTCGCCGGGTCGCGGTTCGCGAGGATCGGGTTGCCGAGGTTGATCGACGCGCGCAGCTTGCCGGTCGGCGTGAACGCGGAGAGGACGGAGGGGGCGAGGGGCATGGCAGGCTCGTGACGGTCGTAGGGGCAGGGTTTGGCGCGCGGCGATGTGCGACCGCGCGTCGGCATCGAGCTTATCACCCTGGCTTTCGCCATCGAGCGGCGTCGAGCGGCGCAAGCCTGCCTTCGGCGCGAATTGGGCGACGCGAGACAGATGCGTTCCCCTCATCCTGTGACCCCAACAGTGATGGACGGGCAAAGGGATTGCGTGGCTGCGAGAGGCGATTTGATGCGGGAAGAGGGAGGCGATTTGCTTGCTTCGCGCCAGCGGCGGCTGTCGGTTGGCCGTGGCGTTGCTCCCCGTCGGCGCCGTCCAGCCGGGCGCAGTGGGCCTTGATTCTCCCGGCACCCGCTAGAATTGCGGTTTTAGTCCGGAATACGTCCATGTCTTTTGCCTCGCTCGGCCTGATCGATCCCTTGCTGCGTAACCTGCAGGACCTCAATTACCAGGCCGCCACGCCGGTGCAGGCCAAGGCGATTCCTGCCGTGCTCGGTGGCAAGGACGTGATGGCGGGCGCCCAGACCGGCACGGGCAAGACGGCGGGTTTTGCGCTGCCGCTGCTGCAGCGGCTGGTGCAACACGGCCCGGCGGTGTCCAGCAACCGCGCACGTGTGCTGGTGCTGGTGCCCACGCGGGAACTGGCCGAACAGGTGCTGCAAAGCTTCATCGCGTACGGCAAGGGTCTCGATTTGCGGTTTCTGGCCGCTTACGGCGGCGTGAGCATCAATCCGCAGATGATGAAGTTGCGCAAGGGCGTG
This sequence comes from Burkholderia sp. AU6039, assembly GCF_002223365.1. Taxonomy (NCBI): domain Bacteria; kingdom Pseudomonadati; phylum Pseudomonadota; class Betaproteobacteria; order Burkholderiales; family Burkholderiaceae; genus Burkholderia; species Burkholderia sp. AU6039. Next base: position 383,039 of record NZ_NKFK01000007.1, on the reverse strand, counting down.
GATGTGCTCGTGGCCACGCCGGGCCGTTTGCTGGACCTCAATCGCCAGAACGCGGTGCAGTTCGATCAGGTGCAGACGCTGGTGCTGGACGAAGCCGACCGCATGCTGGATCTCGGCTTTGCGCGCGAACTCAACGCCGTCTTTGCCGCGCTGCCCGCGCAGCGTCAGACGCTGCTGTTCTCGGCCACGTTTACCGACGATATCCGCGCGATGGCGGCGACCATTCTGCGCAGTCCGGTCAACATCAGCGTCAGCCCGCCCAATGCCACGGCCAGCAAGATCAAGCAGTGGGTGGTGACGGTGGACAAGCGGAACAAGCCCGATCTTTTCATGCACCTCGTGGCCGAGAACAAGTGGGCGCATGCGCTGGTATTCGTCAAGACGCGCAACGGCGTGGATTACCTGGCGGCGATGCTGGACGAAGCGGGCTATGCCGTCGACACCATTCACGGCGACAAGCCGCAACCGGCGCGCCTGCGTGCGCTGGAGCGCTTCAAGACGGGCGAAGTCCAGATGCTGGTGGCCACCGATGTGGCGGCGCGCGGGCTGGATATCGACGACCTGCCGCTGGTGATCAACGTGGATTTGCCGATCGTGGCGCAAGACTATGTGCACCGCATCGGCCGTACCGGACGCGCGGGTGCCAGTGGCGTGGCGGTGTCCCTGGTGTGCGCGGATGAAGCGCCGCAACTGGCCGCGATCGAAGCGCTGATCAAGCAAACGCTGCGCCGTGAAGAAGAGCCGGGTTTCGAGGCCGAACACCGCGTGCCGGAAACCAGCGCGACGGGCGAGATCATCAAGAAACCCAAAAAGCCCAAGAAGCCGAAAGTGCCGCACGCTGCGTCGGCTGCCATGCCGGTGCCGGGTAAAAAGCCGCGTCCGCAAGGTGGCGAGAACAAGCACAAGGCTGCGGCGCCGCATGCGAAGCCGGCCGGTAACGGACCGGACTACACCATTGGCAGCCCGTTCAGCGTGCAGAAGCCGCGTGGCAAATCTGCCGGCAAGCCGGCGGCGGGCGCGCGCAAGCCGGCTGGCAAACCCGCTGGTGCCCGCGGGAAACGTCCGTCCTGATTCGTGGGGATGCGGCTCGCCAGCCATTGAATATGGCTGGCGGTTCGGCGGCTGAAGGCAACTTCGAGTGCGTGGCGTCGTCGGGTTGAATCTGCAGCCCATTGCGATCCGTCGACGCAAGGTTCAGGACCACCGTTTCAGGCTGAAACGGGAGGTACAGGAAAGTCCGCCGGGACAAGCGCCCGTTGCTGATGCCAGGACGGCGGCGAGGATTAGCGCTGCAAAGGCAGATCGAGCGACTGTACGGATGGCCGGGAAACCTGTTCGACTCTTTGCTGCGGCAACAGCGGGTGCGAGCTTCGCCGGCGAAGGCTGGGATCTGCAATCCGCCGCCGCAGCCTTGCCGGAATGCTGTCCCGCTATCGGTGCGGCCTTACTGCCATTCACCGGGATGACAGATCACCCAACCCGGAAGGTAGCTATCCATGTCCGTGTGACCCCAGCACCAGTTGTGCTGGTGAAGGGTCTTCATCAGTTGTTCGCGTTGTGCGCACGCGCTTCCCGGCGCATATTGCCCGTCAGGCAACAACTTCGGTGCCGGACCGTTCCGGCATTGGTCATTGGCGACTTCTTCCTGATGCATCAATGCCTGGACGGCAGGGGGAATGGTGCGGGCCAACGTGGCCTTGTATTCGATGCAGGCTGGCGCCTTGGGATCGTTGGACTTGCGGGAACATTGGGACTGAAGCTTGTCGATGTTTCTCGATACTTCGGGTGGATACGTCTCGGCGTGCGCTGCAGCAAGAGATCCAGCCATCAACAGACAGGCGGCAAGTGATCTGATCAAAATCATTTCGCGTATGACACGATGCATCCGGTAGCTCGGGAACGGGCGAATTATGGCATGTGCGCGCGGTTCGTATTCGAGGGGCTGGCCCGGGTGCGGCCCGTGCGATGATGTGCGATGACTGACTTGAGAGATGAAATGACGACACCATTCGACGAGGCGACAACGGCGGCGATCGCCGCGTTTGCCCAATTGGATCTTTACACGGCTTTGCAGGCGATGCGCGCCGAAGCGGACTACGACCACGAACGGGACCAGTGGATCTCGCGCTATATCGACGAGCACGGCGGCGGCGCGGACGATGCCGAATATGACGCCTTGCACGCGCGGGCGCAGGCAACTCCGGAATACGCGCAGTTCATCGACGCGGCTCGGCAGGAAATCCTCGAATACTTCGGCGTGACCGACGATCAACTGGACTGGATGGTCGTGCTGCGCAACGACGACAGCGACGAGCTTTGGGCGGAAGTCAACCGGCAGCGGAGCGCGCTGGGAACCGGTGAGGTGCGCGGAGATCTCTGATCGTTGCTTGCCATTGGGGGCGCAAGTCGTGCTGCGTGCGGGGCTGGAGTCAGGTCAATCGCGAGATGCGCCGGGCTTTCAGTTGCTGAAGCCGATCCGTCAAGGGAGGGCAAGCGTTCAGATCTTCGGAACGCGTGACCGTTGTGCTCTGACACTTGCCGTCGAGATGCAACGGCTCGATCTGCAGCAATGGGGCGTGTTTGGGCGGCCGCGTCGGACAGCGGCCGGCCAGGAGCGGTCAATCGACAGTATCGGAGAGATCGGCAACAATTAATCCGATTCTCGCGGGTCTGGGAAATGTACATCGCCAACAAACAATCGAGATACAACTAGAACAAAGTGCATGAGACAGGGGAGGTGGCACAAATATGCGATCCAGTCTTCACTCGTCCATTTTGATTGCTGCGACATTTGTACTTTGCCTGTGTCTCGGTGCTTGCAAGCACGAACAGGACGAGTGGCCTGCTCTATTGCAAAACTTGACGGCGAGTGGCGGTTACTGGGGTGCATGCCCGCCTAAGGACAGGACCGGGCAGGAAACGTTGAAAACCATGGGGCGGCTTGGAACATCGCCGGAACTTGACGCCCGATTGAATGCCGGTTTCCCTCCTGGATCGGATGCTCGGATACTCGAAAGGACCCTTGCTGAACAAGGATTCCACTTTGACGGTGTCTGCAAGACAGACCGGTCGATTCATGCTGCCGACTTTCACCGTAAAGGTAAGGGTTTCCTGTCTTATGGTGTGTTCGCGGAAGTCTATTGGAAAGTGGACCAAATCGGTCAAATCGAGTGGACGAAAGGATTTGTTATGTTTGACGGCTTATAGACATCGTCCGGTGATTGGCCATGAAAGACGTGGTAGGTCGATCGAATGACCGCTTGCAAAATCACGAAAGGACCGCTTCGGGTCGATGCCGGCCGGCGACTTCGCGCGCAAGCACCTCGTTCGACAGGCATCACGGACGGGGCCGCCCCGATAGACTCGAGCGTTGAAATTTCGGTCTCGATCGAGACAGCGGCCGTCTAATCGTGGAGTAGTATTCCCCCATGTCCGGCATTGCCAAGTCTCCACGGCACACAGCCGACCCATCCGTGACGACGGCGGCGAGCTCGCCGAAAAGTTCGAAAACTGCTTCAACGATACGTATGGCGGCTCCGGCCGCGGCGACGGCATGGATGGGAATGCATCATGTCAACCGAGTGGAATCACCGCGTCAGACTGTTTGTCCAGCGTTTCTGGCAGCCGACCAGTGCGTGCATGACGTGCATGCCGGGGAGCTGGGGAAATATCATGAGCCTCGCCCACTGGACTATCGCATTTCAGACGGGGCTGCTGACCGGCCTGCTCGCTGTCCTTCTGACTTTCACGCCCGTGGCAAAACTCTACGCGCATCGATACGGCAATGCGCTGGTCGTTGGCGTCCTGACCATGTTGGGCGATGCCTACTCGCACACGAGTCACTACCGCATCCCCTACGTCGAGCACATCGTGACGGGTGCCATTTCAGGTGTCTTGACGCTTGCGGCGTCATATCTCTTCGAAGACCGCGCGCGACGCGTTCGGGCGATGTGGGCCCGGGTTGTCGGACAGCCTATCCGCTGACTTTCCGAACCCACCGGGCCAAACGGAAAGCGATTCCCCGGTGAGGCTACGCTTCATGAACTGCCGCCCCGGAAAGCAGCGCCGATGTGAGAACGCGACGTGCATCTTCCGACCCCGCCCCCGTGGCCGAAACAGCAACCGTCAGTTTTCGCCAACGTGAATCCGGACATCGCGCCGATCTGGCAATATGCATCGACAGACCTCAGCCAGGGCACCCCATGCACATCGCCATTCTGACCTTCCAGGGCTTCAACGAACTCGATTCCCTCATCGCGCTGGGCGTCCTCAACCGAATCAAGAAGCCCGACTGGCGGGTGACGCTGTCATGCCCGGAGCATTTCGTCACATCGATGAACGGGGTGACCGTGCAGGCGCAGTCGACGTTGGCGGACGCACGCGCGGCGGATGCCGTCATCGTCGGGAGCGGTATTCAAACCCGGGATGTCGTCAACGACGCGACGCTGATGGAGCAGCTCAATCTCGATCCGACCCGGCAACTGATTGGCGCCCAATGTTCGGGCACGCTGGTGCTGGCAAAGCTGGGCCTTCTCGACAACATCCCGGCATGCACGGACCTCACGACCAAACCCTGGGTCGTCGAGGCGGGCGTCGAAGTCCTCAATCAGCCATTCTTCGCACAAGGCAACGTCGCAACGGCAGGTGGCTGTTTTGCTTCGCAGTATCTGGCCGCGTGGATCATCGCGCGCCTGGAAGGCGAGGAAGCCGCACGGAGCGCACTGCACTACGTGGCGCCGGTGGGGGAGAAGGAGGAGTACGTTTCTCGCGCGTTGACGAACATCACGCCTTACCTGCCGTAGCGCGCAAAAAGATGGCGCTGCCTCCATCGCAAGGCGCCGGGTTCAGCCGCAACGTCGTGTTCCCGATAGCGGCTTCTTCGGCGCGCCCGGTTGCCACGTCATCCGGCTGCGGTGTGGAAGAGGGCGCGAGAATGTTCGCTGACCCGTTCAGGCAGAGCCATTCAGTGACGCCGGCTTGCAACGGATCGGACTCCACCAGCCAGTTCGTATGACAAAGACGGCAGCGATACTGTCGCACGACGATTGCGGGCCGTCCTAGCGGCCGCAGTTTCGTTGGCTCGTGCAATTCCACCAGTTCCCGATGGGCGACAGGATCGGAAGTCGCGTGCATGGTCGTGCAGGCTTCGCAAGGCATGGGGGTCAGCTTTTCAGGAGCGCGTTGGTTCGGTGAAGCGCTTTCTTCGCGCATGGCTCAAATCGTCCGCTGATTGCAACGTAATCGGCAGTGCGTCCGTCTCATGCTTCAATCAGGCCCGCTCGCCATCGCGGTGTGCGTCGATCGGCGGTTGCGTCCTCCTGCGCTGCGAGGCGAATGCGGGCGATTGCGCGTCTCATCTGGAATCCTCAGTTTGCAACCGCCTTACCGGACACATCCTTGATTTTCGCTTTCCATTGCGTGCGGATTTCGGACACCACCGATTCGGGAAGCGAGATGTAGTCCAACTCCGTGGCGGCCTGGTTGCCGTTGTGGAACGCCCAGTCGAAGAACTTCAGCGTTTCCGCACCTTGTGCCGGCTTCTCTTGCGTTGCGTGCAGCAGCACGAACGTCGCGCCGACGACCGGCCACGCGTCCTTGCCCGGCTGGTTCGTCAGGATCTGGTAGAACGACTTCGACCAGTTCGCGCCTGCAGCGGCGGCCTTGAACGTTTCCGTCTTCGGCTCGACCACCGTGCCCGTCAAGTTCTTCAGGGCCGTGTAGACCATGTTGTTCTTCTTCGCGTACGCCCATTCGACGTAGCCGACTGCGCCCGGCAGGCGCTGCACGAACGCTGCGACGCCGTCGTTGCCCTTGCCGCCCGTGCCCGTCGGCCAGTTGACCGTCGTGCCTTCGCCGACCTTCGACTTCCATTCGCCGCTGACCTTCGACAGGTAGTTCGTCCAGATGAAGCTCGTGCCCGAGCCGTCAGCACGACGAACCACGGCGATGTCCGTGTCCGGCAGCTTGACCTTCGGATTCAGCGCGGCGATCGCCGGGTCGTTCCACTTCTTGATCTTGCCGAGGTAGATGTCGCCGAGCACCGGGCCCGACAGCGTCAGTTCGCCGGCCTTCACGCCCGGCACGTTGACGACCGGCACCACGCCACCGACCACCGTCGGGAACTGGAACAGGCCTGCCTTCGCGAGCTCGTCATCCTTCAGCGGAGCGTCCGAACCGGCAAAGTCGACCGTCTTCGCGTTGATCTGCTTCAGGCCGCCCGACGAGCCGATGCCTTGATAGTTGACCTTGCCGCCGCCCGCCTTCTTGTACGCATCGGCCCACTTTGCATAAATCGGTGCTGCGAAAGTGCTGCCTGCGCCGGTGATATCTGCCGCGTGAGCATGGAGGGCAACAAGAACCAGGGCGCAGGGCATCAAGATCCGGATGTTCACGTAACGTCTCCTGTCTGCTATCGGCATGCCGGCCCGCAAGCGGGCCTCGGTTGAGAAGTCTGACGGGTCGGGTGGGGGCTGTCGGCCGCCTTTCGGCAACGCCTGTCGATTGACCGCGGCAGTGATCGTCTCTCGATTGCTTTCGAGCACGGTGCGTCATTGCGTGGTTGCAGCAGCCGTTGTGCCGCATTTTTCTCGTATGACGTTCGCCGGGAGCTGGATTGCAACGTACCGCAACCGAGGCCGCAGGCAGCGACCGGCTGGCCTGGATCGTCACCGACGATCGGGTAGGTCAGACAAGGGGCGAAGATCGTCATCGCGCGCGGTAAAGGGTCCCGCAACGAAGGGTGATAGGAGTATTGCAGTTGGCTGTGAAAATTCAAGGAAGGCGCAATTGCCCGATCCGCCAGAATCAATGCACGTCACTGTCGACGATGGAGGCCAACGCCCGATCGCCGTCGCGTTGGGCGGTGTCTTCCGTGGAAAAGATGTCGGTACTGAAGGCGATCAGCTTGAAGCCGGATCCCGCGGAGCGAGGAACCGTGATGCCCCAGTGCCAGCCGCCATCTTGCTGGAACACGTGGAGCGCAGGGGGGGCCTGGTTCAGTGCTGGTGAAGAAGTCGTCATCGCGTGCTCTCCCGTCATGGGACGACTGCGGGGCAACTACATCGGACGCGCAAACCCAGTCTACGGATACTTTTGCTGCGGCGCAATATTCGTGTTTTACGAAAATGCCAATGTGTGAAACGCCACAATTTTGAAATACAAATATGCAACGTCGGAGATGGCTGGCATATTGGTGTGACGATTGGGATTTTTCGGAGGCTTTATGGATCGCAGTTCGCTTGTGTGGGCGGGGGTGCCGCATAGCAGCGATGGCGTCGTGTTTCAGATTCGGGTTGGCCCCGGACTTCAGCGTTTTCATATCGCTCGATTGATTCTCGAGCGGGCGTGCGATCTTGAGCGACTGGCGTCTGACGCACGACAGCTCGAATGCTTTTACGAGCATTTGACGCCGATCCTGGCAGTCGCGCGGAAGACGCGCTCGAAGGCGAAGGCCGATACGGTTTCGCTGAATGTTTCGGATTTTGTTCGAACGGGGAGCGCTCGGGGCGAGCAGGGGGCCTGGGCTGCGATGCGGTGAGCGCCGTAGGGCGGTTGAGGGGCGCGGAGTTTTCGGTCTTGGAGCGGGCGGGCGTGGGGCTTGGCGAGCGTCACGCGTTGCGTCTCGTCACGTGCGGCGCAGGCTCTGCTGCAGGGTTGGCGGGATGTTTTTTGCGGGCTTCCGCGTAGTCTCGTGCTTGAGCTTCGCGACGAAAGGGCGTCGCTCGATGTCCGAATACCCATGAATGAAAAGTGCTGGCCGATGAACTGGCCAGCAAAATGGTCCTGGCGATCCGAGGTTGAGTGTGCCAGAACCAAAGGCACTGAACGGCGTGCGCGCGCAGCCGGACGAACATGTCAAACGATCGGCCCCCGAAAGTCGGGGCTTATCCGGCTCGACCTTGCGCAATAATCTGTGATCGCAGTTTAGGCTAGGCTAACGGATGCGACCACACGTGCACTCACGCTCGGAAACTTGAAGGCATCGCAGGGCTTCTTCGGTACTGTCCATGTTGCGATCATCGCGGCGGTCGGCAGATAGTCGGGATCGGCCGACGCGACTCCGGCCCACACGCCGGGAGACACCTGTCTGCCGTGGAGATAAAAGTGCAGCTCCCGGCCCGCGCGGTCGCAAATACACCTGATTCTCTCCACCGATTGGCCCAATGCTCTAATCCGTGCGATCTGGTTGCGATCCAGCTCGAACAGGGCACTCACCACGCCGTCACGATTGCCGATGCCAATCATGTTGCTGTCATCAGTCAACGCCCATGTCGGATGCGGCGTGCCTAGGCGCAGCATGAAATAATCTGCGGACTCTGAACCAACCATACTGTTTCTCCTGCAAAAGATCCGTCGTTCTGCTAACCGAAGATCAATGGAAACGAACGACCATCCAATCCTGTTCTCGTCGCCGTATCTGGATGCCCGAGTGGATGTGCCCCGGCGCCTTGCAATGGGCGGGCGCAACAGTGAAGCGCCCCGTGCCCGTCGCTTCCGATGCACTCACACGCTTGCCTGACGCGTTACGGTTTCGGCGGCGATACCGTCCTCCGAACCGGAAAGTCTCACCGCGACAGCCGCCGCCGCCGTGCTTCCGTAGACGTTGAGGGCGGTTCTCCCCATGTCAAAAAACGCGTCGACGCCCAACAGCAGCAGCACCGCATCGGCCGGCAACCCGATCGACGTCAGCACGATGGTGATGGCGACGATTGCTCCGGAGGGCACATTGGCTGCGCCGTCGATGGTGATGATCGTCAAAATCAAAATCGTGATCACCAGCGGCCAGGACCAGGCGAGATGATAGGCGTCGGCCAGATAGCCGACCGCGAGGGCCGTGTAGAGGACCGCGCCGTCGCGATTGAAAATATAGGCGAGCGGCAAAATCGTGGACGCCACGCCGTGGGGAACGCCGAATTCAACCAGCTTCTTCAGGTGCAACGGGTAGGTAATTTCGGACGACCGCGTCGTGAAACCCAGGATCAGCGGTTCCTTCACTTTCCTGAGAACGGCGAGAGGCGACTGACCGGCGACGCGAATGACGAGGGTGAGTACCACCGCCAGAATCGCCATGCCGAGATAGGCCACGCCCAGAAGCTCGACGAGCGAGTGCACGCCGGCAAAGCCCTTGGCCGACAACAGCTGCGCGATCGCGGCGAAGATCGCGAGCGGCGACCATGCGATCACCCACTGGGTCATCTTGAACAGGCCGGACAGCAGTGCCTCGAAAACGGCAATCGCAGGCTCGGCACGCTCCGGGGCAGCCGCCAATGCCGCACCGAAAATGACGCCGAAAACGAGTACCGGGAGAGAATTCCCTGCGGCGAGCGCGGCGACGATGTTCGCGGGGATCAAATCAACGAGAAATTTCGTCCAGTCGATGCTGGATGCGAGTGCTGCGGGCATCGATCCGGAGTGCGTGAGGCTCGCACCGAGACCCGGTCGAAATGCGAAGTTGAGCAGCAGGCCGAGCGACGCAGCCAGGCCAGTCATCAAAACGAAGAAGACGATGCTGGATAGTGCGACTTTTCCGAGCCGTTCGCGCAGTCGGCCCGCACGAAAGACACCGACCGTGACCGACAGGAAGATCAACGGCATGACGACCATCTTGATCGCGTGGCCGAACATCGCGCTGAGAAAGCCCAGCTTCCCGGCAAAGCCAGGAGCAAATACGCCGCAAGCGACGCCCAGGACAAGCCCGCCAAGCATTTGCAGCGGGAGGGAAAGCCCCTTATTTTTCGTGTTCATGCCGCGCCTTTAGTAGTTTTATCCGTGCGGGCGTGCCGTCAACGATGTGATTCCACATATGCTGACGCGCAAGCTCGCCGTCGTTTGCTTCGATTGCGTGAAAGATTTTCAGGTGCTCGATCGTGCCGCGCCGAACGGTTTCGGCGTCGCTACGCGGGAGTTCGTTTAGCGCCAAGGTTTGGGCTCGCAATAGACTATACGCGGATGAGATTCGCACGTTCCTTGCGGCGGCAAATAACGCTTGATGAAACACCCAACCGACACGTTGCTCGAGCATGATGTCCGCGACGTCCTGATCAATCAGCACCTGCATTTTCTCTGCCGCGTCGCGAAGATCTGCCGTTACGCCCGACCTGGCTGCTAGAAACGCAGCTGTACTCTCGAGGGCCAGCCGCATTTCAAAAATTTCGCGGAGATCACTCGTAGTTGGCGAAGCGACATAGGTCCCACTCTTTTCGATCACGACGACCAGCCCTTCGGACTCGAGCAAATGCAATGCGCTGCGCACGGGCATTTGGCCGAAACCGAGTTCGTCCGATAATCCTCGATGGGATACTTTCTGCCCAGGCGCAAGGCGGCCGTCAAAGATCCTCGATCGGATCTCGTCGTAGGCAAGCTCTGCATCTGTCGAGACTTTCGACGTCATCTGTGATCGCAGTTAGCGTATGATTGAAAAAGAGATAACGGATAGGAAATTACCCTTACTGGTAACGCCCGGCAACTGATAATTTTGCGAGTGGGTATGCTGAAAGCGAACCGGAAGACTATTCGCGTCATGAAGCGAGCTGACAATTAGATGACTTCACAAGATGTGCGCTTTACCATCTGCGCCGTTCGCGCGGAAGAAACCTATCCCCTCAGGGCCGCGATCTTGATGGCCGGAGATGAAGAAGGGAGTGCGCTACCCGGAGACCTCGCCCCGACGACAAGGCACTTTGCCGTGCGTGATAACGACGGCATTGTGGCGGTGGCGTCGGTGTGTCAAGAAGGACAATCCGGTGTTTTGAACGCTGAAGCCTGGCGCCTTCGCGGCATGGCCGTCCATTCATCGGTGCGTGGTCTGGGATTCGGACGCCTTCTGGTCAATCTATCCATTCGCCATGTCCGCGAACAACGTGGATTATTGCTCTGGTGTACGGCGCGCGAATCAGCATACCCATTTTATGAAATGCTCGGCTTTAATCGCGATCCGAAACCGGTTTCAATGCAGGGGCGCGACGACATGAGGTTCTATCTCATGCAGCGCCAGATCGGGGGCTGATTTTCGTTTGCTACTGACGTCAGATGACCAGATGGTGTCTGCGTGGTCTAGTCCGGCGTTTCTGCGCCAAGTCGTCTCCGATTGCGCGTGATGTCCGTGGGTTTCTGCGATCAACCTGGAAACATCGGCGATCGAAGGTGACCTGGCCTGCCGGGATAGGGCCGCCGATGGCCAGGAGCAGTCACTCGGAACACATTCTTCAAAGCAGGCGTCGAGTTGTCGCGAAGCGTTCGGCGATCTTTCTTGGAAGGAATTGCGAGCCGCAACGCCAGCGGCTTGTATAACCGACGTGAGCCGAGATAAACTCCGCCGCGACATCCAACTCTTTTTTAAAAAGGAGGTAAATATGGTTTTGTTAGTGCGCCAACTGATGTTGGCACATTGGTTCAGCACATTCGCCCGCTCTTGCCTGAGTTCCATCGCGCTGCGATAGCCCAGTCAGAGCAAAGCCTTCTCCTCCCGAGTCCTTTCTCGACTCCAAGGTTGTCGCCAGCGCTCCTGTTGACAGGGACAAACACGTCCCGAAAAAACGAGAGCAAGAGCATGACAACCCTGATTTCCGCACTTTCCCTGAAACTGGAAACCGGCCACGGCCCGCTATTCCAGGACCTTTCCTTTACTGTAAAACTGGGCGACCGCATCGGCCTGATCGGCCACAACGGTTGCGGCAAGAGCAGTCTGCTTGATGTATTGGCGGGCAGCCGCGAACCCAGCGCCGGTAGCGTGCAATATGCGGCAATGTGCCGTCTGCAACACGTCGAGCAGCATCTACCGTCAAGACTGGCCGACCTGACGACGCGAGAGGCGTTGCTGGCAAGCGTCGGCGAGCAACGGGCCGAGCATTGGCGGGTAGACAGCCTACTGGACGATTTGGAGCTGGCCATTGCGGCGGACACACCCGTTTCCGACCTGAGCGGCGGTCAACACACTCGTTTGCTGCTGGGACGAGCAGTACTTGCGCAGCCGAATTTCCTGTTGCTTGATGAACCAAGCAATCATCTGGATCTCCCCTCGTTATTGTGGCTGGAAGATTTCCTGCGCCGCTGGCAGGGTGGCTTCATCTTGGTATCGCACGACGCGCGACTTCTGGACAGTCTCAGCGACACAAGCTGGATTCTGCGCGACCAGCGCTTGTACAGTTTCGATATGCCGTGCAGCCGGGCCCTGGTCGCGTTGGCCGAGGCCGACGCAACGGCACAAGCGCGTCATGCAGGCGAGCAAAACGAGATCGACCGGCTGGCCGCCAGCAGCAAACGCCTGGCCATCTGGGGGCGCGAGCACGACAATGAGAAATTGGCGCGCCAAGCCAAGTCCATGCAAAGGCGTGTCGAAAAGCTCAAGGAAGACCAGACCTTTGTTAGTCGTGGCAGCCCATGGCGCTTGAAGCTACAAGGACGACCATTAGCGGCGGACCGTCTGATGGCATTCGAAGGCCTGCATGTACGCGCCCAGGCAGAAGAGCCGATCCTGTTTGAGGTTCACGATTTGTGGGTGCGGCCAGGTGACAAGATCGCACTCCTGGGCAGCAATGGCACGGGCAAATCCTCGTTGCTGCGCCAGTGCTGGAGCGATCTGCAGCAGGGAGAAACGCCCATGGGTTGGCGTTATCATCCGGCGGCGCGCATCGCCTACTACGATCAGTCATTGCATCAACTGGCCGACGACGCCACTTTGCCGGACGCGTTATATAAATTCGCGCCAGTCGGCGACAAGGAGCGACGACAGGCTCTGATTTCTGCCGGGTTTGCGTACGTACGCCATGGTCAGACCGTGGCCACACTGAGTGGCGGCGAGCGGGCTCGTCTGCTATTTCTCGCGCTGTCCATGGCCAGCTACCACCTATTGTGGCTGGACGAACCGACCAATCACCTGGATATGGAAGGCAAGCGCGAACTTGCTGCCGCGCTGGCGGCGTTCGATGGCGGTTTCATCCTGGTTTCGCACGACCGCGAATTGATCGAGCACAGTTGCAATCGCTTCTGGGCAATCCGTAACGGGCGCTTGCAGGAATTGCCCGATGCTGAAAGCGCGTATCGAAATTTGTTCACATCTCGCGCTCCCGCGGCGCCTGAGCAGATTCCGGTTACACCGAACAACACCGGCGTTCAGTCCGCAAGCCGTGACGCTGAGGCACAGTGGCAGCGGTGGTGTCAGTTGGAGGCGCTACTGGCGGCAGAAATCGCACGCAAACCGAAACATCAGAAGCCGCAACGACAGGAACAGTGGCGGGAAGAAATGCGGCGACTGGAACAGGAGCTTGGGCTTTAAGGCGTATGTGACGGGTGCGGTTCGCAGCAGCGCGGCGACGTCTGGCTGGCCATATGCAGGGACTGGTTTGGTGCCTCTTGGTGCCGTCTGCCGCCAGTATCCTGCGATTCCGCACCCGCTTCACTTTCTGCTCGAACGAATGGCCGATATCGAGAAGCTCGAGTGTCCCTTTCTGGGCGATCGGTGTCGGTTGCGCGTGGCCGGGCGGTGGCCGGCGGAGTTCGGTCATGAGGCGTCACTCGACACAATGACCTGAATTGCTGACAATCAATGCGCAAATAGTCATCGCTACACATGCACCCCTACCGTTTGGAATGGTCACGATGAGTTGGACGCTTGAGCAAGCGACGCAACAGGCTCGCCACATGCTGTGTTCTTTGGCTGGGCCGGTCGACATTACTATCATCGATGCAGCGACCCTTGAGTTCGATGTGGGTTGGGTTTTCTTCTATCAATCATCGCGCTTCCTTGAGACAGGTGACGTCCGAGATAGGTTGGCGGGAAATGCGCCGTTGTTTGTCAGCCGGGACGATGGCCAGATCATATCCGTCAGTTATCACAGGCCAATTACCGAGTCCGTCCAAGCCTACCGTGCGTGCGGTGACCCTAACGGTTATGAAGAGTCGCAGATTCGTCTAACGGCATGGTCTGCCGGGGCGAATAAGGTTCAAGCGACGCGGTTGATTCGTCAGCATTCACCCATGAGTCTTGCGGAGGCAAAGCATTCAGTCGATGGATGTCTAGCGGGGCGGGAGACAGTGATCGCAGCAAGGGACGTTGCATCAGCCAAGCAACTCGCGACTGACCTTGCAGAGGTCGGTTTCCACGGGATCGTTACGTACCGCTGTACCCTCCGCTAGTGATCGATGGGTGACCGATTACGCTCGATTTGAAGAACGGCTGAGGGTCGATTGCGCCGGTCGCGAGAGCCAGGCGGTGGCCGGCCGAGTTCGGCCACAAGCGGTCAATCGAAGCTGGCGAATGAATCGTCGACAATCGGTCTTGCAACCGAGAAGACTTTCACGGTTGGCACGGGCCGGCGATCGACGACAGACGCACGCCGCTACCGGTTTTTTCTAGCGAAAGCTGCCGGCCGCAGGAACACAACATTAAATCCACATGCGTTTGATAGTGAGCCGGTCTTTAATTGCGGTGTCACGCAATGCTTGCCAGAGCGCTCGGGTGTCCTCGAATGAACCGAAACCGATGATTTTTGCATTATTCGTTTCCCCACTGGGATTGTCGATCAAGCTAATTCGCCCATTCCCCAATATTACGTCAAGCGGGCTCCGATGAAGCGTCGGATTGGTGATTTCGAAAGTCCAAATCGAAGACTCCTTGCGAATGAGGAGCCCCTCACGTATGTCAATTCTGCGCTCGTAAATATCATAGACAGTCCGCTTGGCTCTCATTCGAAGCACCTTCCAAGAAATAACGATGATCGACAGTGCCCCAACAAATGCAAGAACTCCGGCAACGTGTTCATCCTTAGTGCCACTAGAGAAGGCGAATAGTGCCAATAGACTAAGCCAACCGCACACCAATCCCAGCAGAACAGTCACAATCAATGTGAACAGGAAATGAAATGAAAACGAGTTCATCGTCCGGTGTTTGGAATCCAGCAATTCACCAGATTCCAGCGCTAAAGCTGAGGCGTCCGGACTCGGGTTGGGACTTACCGGTTGTCCCTGCGTCCTTGCGCGAGCCACCTCATTGCGCATCGCGTCAGTATCCCTTTGGCTCGATACTGAATCGTGCATCAGTTCCGATGAGCGGCCACTCGGATTTTTCTGTAGCTTGTTAATCCCATCGGCCGCTCCGCGATGTTTCGGATTTAGTCTCAGCGCCTCCTGATAGTAAGCCAGTGCTGCCTCCAAGGTACTCTGCCTCTCTGCAATGACACCCAACCCATAGTGTGCATCTGCATTCGTCGCTTTCCGCGCTAGCGCCGCTTCAAATAATTCGCTCGCTGCCGAGTTGTTCCCTGCTCTCAACCGGATCATGCCTAAGCCGGAAAGTGCCTCGGACGCGAAATCATTTGAAACCTTAAGTTGGTTGAATACGACCTCACTCTCTTTGAGCTTACCTTCGGCATACAGTTTTCGCGCGAGAGCGAGCAACTCTTTTTCATTTCCCATCGTCGACACTCCCTTTCTTGAGTTGGCAGACCGAGCCATCGATTCACGGCCCGGGCATGCCGGCGTCGTCCGGCGTCGCCCCGGCATCGTCCGGCGACACCCTCGCGTCGTCCGGCGACACCCTCGCGTCGTCCGGCGCCACCCCGGCGTCGTCCGGCGCCACCCCGGCGTCGTCCGGCGTCACGACCATCCCGTCGTCGGCCGGCGCGATCCCGGCGTCGTCCGGCGTCACGACCATCCCGTCGTAGTCCGGCGCGATCCCGGCGTCGTCCGGCGTCACGACCATCCCGTCGTAGTCCGGCGCGATCCCGGCGTCGTCCGGCGTCACGACCATCCCGTCGTAGTCCGGCGCGATCCCGGCGTCGTTCGGCGTCACGACCATCCCGTCGTAGTCCGGTGCCACTCCAGCGTCGTCCGGCGTCACGACCATCCCGTCGTCGTCCGGCGCTTGTGTTTGCTCCCGCCCCTCTCCTAACTCGTCTGGAAGTGCCCGGTCGTTCTCTTCCACGTCACGGTAGTCTTGGAAACCCGGCAGGTCGAGCCCGCGCTCACCAAGCGCACCCAATTTTCCGGCTTCGACGTCCGCCCCAATTGCTCGTGCCTTCTCCTCCCCGGCTTCACGCGCCTCAAAGTGCGCGACGAGCATTTCTGATGCGATGACAAATGGCGTCGCGTAGCGCAGGGCCACCGCAGGATCGTGCCAGATTTCGTTAGCTAGCCCTTGAAGGGCCGCACCGATGCTATTTCCCGTAAGGTTGTTTAATTGCCCCCGAGCCACGTCGGCTGCGTCGCGCGCGCGCTCCTCGCCACGCGTCATTTCATTGCCGTCGCCGGTCATGACAGTCGTTTGATCATCCTTCTCACGAGCTTCCAAATAGCCCTGGACCGCTGCATGCAAGCTGGGATGGGCGTCAAGAAACTCAATGACACGGAGTTGCGCTTGGGCGCCAATGTCTGATCGCCAGTCGCCCCTCGCCTCATGTTCAATCAGATCCGAGCGGACCTTTGCTTGTTCCTGCGGAGTTTCTTTTTCGTATGTGTCGAAATAAAAGTGTGCAAAATGCTCGAATCCGTCCATAGCGGTTCGAAACAGTTCCTCTTGGTGGGTCATGATATCTCCCGCGGCCGCGCGGCGACCTGATGAGGTCGGAGGCGAGTGATCGTTGGGAGCGCACCGGCTCAGGGTGCAGTCTCCTTTCCTAGCCGCAAGTAGAATGTTCGCCGGTCCTGCTGCGGCTTCGTAGCCGGCACAGGGTCGTGCTGCGTGGCCCAGTTCATCAAATGCGCAAATTTAGTATATGAAGTCTTGACACGCAGGGACGACAAAAATACTTGTCGTAGGACACCGACCTAGAACAGGATTAGCAGGTTGATGAAATAACGTTTTGCAAGGTGCTCGAAAGCACTATTCAGGGGGGGCCTGCCCCTTACCGGAGTCGCTCGAGTTGACCGATTCACGCAACTCCGAAGGTCCGGTTTGAGTCGATCCGCGCCGGTCGCGTGCGCTGGGCGGCGGCCGGCCGAGTTCGGCCAAGGGCAGTCACCCAACGGGCTCGTCTCAGGCGGCTGTTTTTGTCCGGTAACCGCCAGGGCAATGCACCTTGAGTTGCGGTGAAGGGGTTGGGGGTATCGCGTTCACTAATCGAATGGAGTGGACGGCGCCCCAAGCATGAAACCTTTCAGTCTGACGTTTGTGCTCCCGATACGTTTCTAGGCTTCAATACGAGAGCGTTGTGATCGGTCTGCTTTAAGATAACCACGCTTCGCGTTTGCGTTTCGTACAGGAAGTAGGTGCCCCCCACGTAGCCGACGTATTCCACTGGGCGGGCTTGCGTTGCCTTGAGGGGAACTCCTACGGTTGACTCATCAACGACGCGATCACTGTTGCCACGTAGGATTTTGTCGGCGTTTTGCGCTCCACTCCCCGCTGCGGCGAAGATAGCACCCACCCCCAACATTAGCAGCTGGCTTCGGAACCGTCCGTCTGGGAAAAGTTCGACCGCTAGCGGATGACCTTCTACGACGAACAGCACCGGCCAAAAGAACGGGATTACCGAAAACCAGCGCCATGGGCTATTCGATATCCCAAGGACAGTGAGCCCCGCGACTATGCTGAGTGTGGATAGAAGGCGCAGGTGCTTGTTCAAAACACGACCGACTCGGGTATCTCGTCCGCCGCCTACGGGGAACGTTTGCCTTAGTGGGGAGATTTCCGCAATGCCAGATCCGACAGCCAACGGTAAAAACGCAGCCGCTACAGGAAGAATCGCCCGAGTAGCCACGTCGCTGATGCTCGCGTACTCGAACACATTGATGCCGAATGCGCCCCAGTACGTCCAAAGGTAGCAAGTTGCGATAAACACACCGTACGCCACGGCAAACGTCGCTAGCTTGGTCTTGCTCTCCATGCGTAGGTCTCTCTCACGTGTCTTATTGGCTGGCTACTTGCGTCGGGTGAAATTGTATTCGAGCGCAGAATAGCGATGAGTGTAGACGCTCACGATACACGACTCCGAAACGGCAGGTGATGAACTTATGAGCAACCGCGAGTCGTGGACGCGCCTACATTCGTCTCCGAAACATGTGACCGACCGCCCCGGGTCGGAAACGGTCGATTCTCGAAAGGGAAGGCGTAGGTCGCGGCGAAGGTTACGCGCCGCGCCTTATCAAATAAGGCGCAAGTACTGCTGCATCATTGGAGCGACGGGTACAGGTGCTCCGGTGAGGAGCGTGCCCATGTGAACGCAAAAAGTTGCTTGGCCACCCGAGTGTATCGCGGTCCAAACGGGACGACTCGAGCTTCACCATTCGGTCGGTTGTCGGTGATGACGATCTGCAGTTGTCTGAAAGAGTACCCACCTGACTGCCGCCCCTCAAAGCGTCCGACCTCGCCGAACTGCGCCCGCATCGTTGGACACCCGGCGCCACCGAACTGGCAAGACGGGTTCGCCCGTGCTTACAATCAGAAGAGTCGGTACGCCGATTCTGCAAGAAGCCTTCGCCGCGCTCTGTATCAGCGACCTCGACGCCATCTCGCGAGCGTTGGCGCCTCGATTCCCATGCAGCAACAGGAGAACCCGATGATCAAAGTCAGTGTCATGTACCCGTACGCCGCAGGCGCGCGATTCGATCATGCTTACTATCGCGACAAGCACATGCCAATGGTGAAGCAGCGGCTCGGTGCGGCATGTCTGTACTACACGGTGGACAAGGGCATCGCAGGCGGTGCTCCGGGCACTGATCCTGTCTACGTAGCCAAGTGCGACTTCGTCTGCACTTCTATCGAAGCTTTCCAGGCGGCGCGCGACCCGCATGCGCAGGAGATCATGGCCGACATCGCCAAGTACACGGATATACAGCCCGTGCTTCAAATCAGCGAGGTGGTTGTAGAGCGTTCCGAAGTCTGACCAAGGTTCGGATATTGCCACGCACCGCATCCGCTGATGGCGTACCCCGGCAACGGGGCGATGCTTATGCAGCCATTCTGCCGTTGTATCGAAGCCTGGGCCTTTCCAGGTCGCCTGTTGGACCCCACGGCCCGCGGCTGCAAGCAGGAAGTTGACCGATCGAAGTAGGATAGGGCTCTGCCACGCGCAGATCACGAGCGTCGACAACGCGCCTTTGCCGACCGACGTCCAAGGTTTTCCAATGAACGCGATACACCGCGATTCCCGCGGCTCGCCAACCGATTTGATCAATTGAAGGATGCAGACATGAGCACGATTTACGATATTCCTGTCAACGCCATCGACGGCGCGCAAACAACCCTGCGTTCCTACGAAGGCAAAGTGCTGCTGGTGGTGAACGTGGCGTCCAAATGCGGACTGACGCCGCAATACGAAGGTCTTGAGGCGCTCTACGAAGGCAAGCGTGCGGAAGGTCTCGAAGTGCTGGCGTTCCCCGCCAACAACTTCAAGGGCCAGGAGCCGGGCACCGATGCGGAGATCCAGTCGTTCTGCACCGGCACCTTCGGCGTGAAGTTTCCGTTGTTCTCGAAAATCTCCGTGATCGGCGACGACAAGCATCCGCTCTATCGCTCGCTCACCCAGGCGCAGCCGCAGGCGGCTGGCGACGGCCCGTTCCGTGCGCACCTCGAAGGCTACGGCATTCAACCGAACCCGGCGCCCGAGGTGCTGTGGAACTTCGAGAAGTTTCTCGTGAGCCGCACGGGCGAAGTGGTCGCGCGTTTCTCGCCCGATACGACCGCGGACGACCCGAAGCTGGTCGCCGCCATCGACGCGGAGCTGGCCAAGGCCGCGTAAGCCGGCGCGCGTGACGCGTGCCAGGATGGATTGCCTGACCTGCACCCGTGGCCGAGGGTGCCAGGACGGGGCAATCCAACACCATGTCCGCCGACGTGCCGCTCGCGCATTGAAAACGGAACGCGACGGGGTGCCTGCCTCGAATGGCGAACCGGAGAATGCGTCAGGCCGACAAGTCGTTCAACGGTCTGTTGACGCTACAAGACGTCGTTCAGGATTCCACGGTGTTCACATGTTCCCGGCCAATCGTGCGCGACTCGCCTCATGCACGAGCGATAAAAGAATCGACGTGCCAGGCTGGATCGGCCGCCCGGTAGAGTTGTTGAACGAGAGTAGGCGGGTTCACGGCCATAGCCGTGTGGGGCCGTTGACCAGCAACTCAACCCTTGCCGAGATCCCCTGCCGCAGGCGCCTGCGCCCAGTCGAGCGCGAAGTCGGCAACCTCCTCCCAGCCTTTCTCGCCACAGGTGTAGTGGCTGCGGCCGTCGAACAGCTTGTACGCCGAGATCGCACGCGAGCCCTTCGCATTCCTTTCGAAATTCTCGCGCTGTACGGCCGGCGGCAGGATGTTGTCGTTGCCGCCGGCGATAAAGAGCAGCGGTGCGCGAGTGTCGTTTGCGAAGTTGTAGCGCGTCGGGGCATTCGGGTTGACGTTCGCGAACGCGCCTTGAAACAGGATCCGCCCCGACACGGGCACCGCGTAGCGGTCATAGACCTTCTTCGATTCCTCGAGGCTCAGGTTGTTCGTGAACGCATAGTGAAACTCGTGCTCGGTGATGGGCACCGCACGATGCAGATTGGCCGGATTGCGCAGGACCGGGAACGCCGCCTTGATCTGGCTGAACGGCAGCGCCCATACACCCTTCACCCCGGCGCCGTCGATCGAGACACCGGCCGAGCCGTAGCCTGCGTCGAGAAGAAGCTGGGCGAACGCGCCGCCGAACGAATGCCCCATGATGATCGGCTTGGTGTCGAGCGCGGCGATCGTTCGGGCCAGGTGGTCAAAGATCTCGCGCACGCCGAGATTCACCAGCGGCGACGGGTCGCGGCGGAGCGCCTCGACGCCGGCCGTGCCCGGCTGGACGCCCGGATATCCCGGCGTGATGACGCGCATGCCGCGCTGCTCGTAGCGCGTGACCCAATGTTCCCACGACAACGGTGTCATCCACAGACCGTGAATCAGTACAACCGTGTCGGTACGCGTTTCCGGATTCATATCCCTGCTCCTGTGATCGCTGAATGACCAACGTCACGCCCACGACACCTCGGTATTTCCGGAGCCGTCTGCCCCGTGCTTGCCAGCAACGAAACAAGGGGTACTACGCGATTGCCGTATGCCACGCACCTCGAGAATAGTCTTTGACACCGGCGTCATTCAGCGTGAATGATGTGCCCATCATAAAGACCATCCGGGTACGCGACATGGCCAAAAAGCCGGAATTCTTTGCTCAAACGCCGACGGCGCTGGACGATGACGCAGATCCGTTCGCCTTCAAGCGGGATGCCTTTTCCGACGTGCTGGAGCTGATCCGCATCCGCGGCAATACGGTCTTCACGTGCGCGGCATCGGCGCCTTTCGGATTGCGCTTTCCTGCCGGCAAGTATCGTCTGCACATCATCCGCAGCGGCAGCGTGGCGATCGAAGTGGACGGGATCGACGAGCGCTATCACGCGTCGCAGGGAGACCTGGTCATGCTGATGCATGGCCACGGCCATGTCATCTCCGACCGGCCGGGCCGCTCCGCGAGTCTCGTCACGGATCTCGCGCCACAGTACTACGATCGCGAGCGCCTGACGATCGGGAGCGGCGACACTACCTGGCTGTGCGGCGACTTCGGATTCGACGGCGTGCTGTCGCAACGGTTGCTGTCCGTGCTGCCGCCGGTGCTGGTGCTGAAAGGGTTGCGGGAACGGCCGTTCGAGTGGCTGGAGCTGAGCTGCCATTTCATCCTCGACGAGGCGTTGAGTCCGCGCGCGGGCGCCGCCGCGATGATCTCCCGATTGCTGGACGTCATCTTCGTCCAGTTGCTGCGCACCTGGGCGACGGAGGGCTCGGCAGGGCACGGGTGGCTATCCGGCGCGATCGACAGCCGGATCAACCCGGCGATGTCGGCCATTCATGCCGATCCCGGGCGGGCGTGGAGCGTGAGTGATCTTGCCGAGTTGTCGAATCTGTCGCGGTCGGCTTTTGCGGACCGGTTCCAGCGTGTCGTGGGGCAGCCGCCGTTGAGCTATCTCACGACCTGGCGCCTCGACCGGGCGGCGGAGTTGTTGCGGTACAGCCGCGCGCCGATTTCGGATATTGCCGGTCGGGTTGGGTATACGTCGGAAGCGGCGTTCAGTCGCGCGTTTCGAGGACGGTACGAGATGTCGCCGATGCAGTGGCGGAAGGTGAATGCGGAGTAGGGTGGACCGGATCGCCATCGTGGCACGGCAGATGTCGGCGGTTAGATGGTCTCCAACCTGTATTGCGTCAGTCCGGCATATTCCATGCACGCCTTGACCGAAAACCCGTGACGTTCATAGAACGGGATATTGCGCGGCTCTCCCGTTTCCAACGATGTGTTCCCCGACGGATCGATGTCACGAAGATGTGACAACGTCGCACGTAGAAGCGCCGATCCGATTCCTTCGCCTTGCCGGCCCGGGGCTACACCGATGAATTCAATCCGGCTGCAATCGATGTCCGGAGAATTGGCGGGCGGAGTCTCGCGAAGCAGATCAATCCTGCTCAACGATGATGCGCCGCAACCGATCTCGATGTCGCGCCCCAGCGCAGCAAGCATGCGAGGCGATTCGCGGCAGGAGGCCGGTGCAAAGTAGCTGACCGCCACCAGGTCGCCATTGCGCCAGGCGCCCAAGGCCGGCATGCGAGCATCGTAGTGATACTTCAGGTAGCGCTCTAGATAGTGTGCCCGCCGCTGGTCGAATCCCGGACTTCCGGCGAGCAGGCACCAGCCAAGCGTAGGGTCTTGCTCGAACGCCGAATAGAGTAAAGCCAGCGCTGCGTCGAGAAACGGACGTGGCAGCGGGGTCACCTTCAATTCTGTACCGTGCATGTTTGAGGGAACTCTGAGGGAAGTGGCTGATGGAACGGGTTGGCGTCACTCGCAGCGTAGCGCATGACTCGATTGCTCAGCAGGGAAGATGGGGATGCTGCTGAAAAAGTCGCGCTGCCTGCTTCGGATCTCAGCGGACATACGGACAATCGATCACGACGTAAACGACGTATTTCCCTCATTTCAGGCTGGATGGCGCCATTTGAGGGTTCCTTATAAAATGCGACTTTTCGGGATTTCCAGTTAACGACTTCGTCATGCATCGAATCGGATTCTTCGTTTGCCGTGGCTACGATGCGCTCGATCTGGGCGGGCCACTGTCGGCCTTCAACCAGGTCGCCACGGCGGCGGGCCACGCGCCCTATGAGCTCCACGTCATCTCGCAGTCCGGCGGCCCGGTTCCCGGCAATACGGGCCTGTCGGTCGACACGAAGCCGATCGGAAGGCGCACGTTCGACACCGTCATCTTCGTGGGCGGTGACATCGATCCGATGCAGACGCCGGAGAACATCGCCGCCGCCAAAAAACTGGGCGCCAGGGCTGCGCGGGTGGCAAGCGTGTGTACGGGGGCGTTTCTGCTTGCGGAAACCGGCTTGCTGGACGGCGTGAGCGTGACGACGCACTGGCGATACGCGGCTCAATTGCAGTCGCGCTTCCCGCGCGCCAAGGTCGAGGGCGACAGTATCTATATCGAGGAGGGCCGCATCTGGACGTCGGCGGGCATCGCGTCCGGCATCGACCTGGCGCTCGGCTTGATTGAAAAGGATATGGGCGCGGAGGTTGCGCGCGCTGTCTCCCGGCTTTTGGTGGTTCCGTATCGCCGGCCGGGCGGTCAGTCCCAATTCTCGGCGATGTCGCAGATGGAGCCGGAATCGGATCGCATCCGCATCGCGCTGAATTTTGCGCGGGAACACCTGGCGGAAGCGTTGCCTGTCGAGCGGCTCGCCGAAGCCGCAAGTTTGAGTCCGCGGCAGTTCGGGCGCGCATTTCGCCGGGAAACCGGAGAGACACCGGCGAAGGCGGTCGAGCGCTTGCGTGTCGAAGCGGCGCGGCTGCGCCTGCAGGGCGGCAGCGAACCGATCGAACAGATTGCGCTGGCGGTCGGGTTCACCGACCCGGAGCGGATGCGGCGGGCCTTCATCAAACTGCATGGGCACCCGCCGCAAGCGATTCGACGCGAGAGCCGATCGAACGGCGCGCGCTGATCGACCGCCGTCAGCCGGACGATCTGCGCGCTGCCTGGCCGAAGTTTTTCCAAGGATACGTTCAGATATCCGAACGGGCAATTGATGATGCGAAATGCTCTGTCCGGGCGTCCTTCTTCGACTGGCGATGCCGTCAGAATTTTTGAATGGCATTCCTAATCATGTGCGCCCACGATTTCGAGTGTCGCGCGGCGCCGTACCTTGCCATCAAAGTCCCTAGCTCGCCAATGGCGGCTTCCAAACCAGAAGGGATACCAGTCTGAGCGCCCAATGACGCACAGCTCCACGGAGCGGGGCGTCTCCCCTGTTAATCGCTGTCAGCGTGCCGGATTGCGTGCCATGACGATCCACGCCGCGCCGTCGATCATCACCGACCGCTCGCCGGGGAGGCCCGCGAAGGCGACACGAACCGCGGCCGAGGCGCGGGCGCGGATGTCGTCGGGCTGACCAGCGAGCGCACGCGACAGTGGGCCGACCTCGAGCGTCATCTTCACCGCGTCGTCGATCGCCGCGTCTCGCGTCCCGCCCTCGCCGAACGGGACGGAAGCATCGAAGGGCGCGATAGCGATATCGGTGAAGCCGGCCGCCGTCAGGATGCGTGCCACGCGCCCCCGGTCGCCGAACGAAAATGGGCCGGGCGCTTCGGGAGAGGGCAGCGCGCTTGACGGGACGATACCCTTGAGCGTGCCCATCGGCAGGCGCACCCAATCGTTTTCGGCCGCGCCGCGCCAGCAGACGAAAGCGACCCGCCCGCCAGGCCGCAGCGCGCGTCGCATGTGAGCGAACGCCGCTGTCGGATCGTCGAAGAACATCACCCCGAAACGCGAGAACAGGATGTCGAACGCGCCCTCGGGCAGCTCGGCGCTGCTGGCGTCGGCCACCTGGAACCGGGCCGGCGTATCCGGTCGCGCAAGCGCGCGCGCTCGGCCGATCAGCGGTTCGGATATGTCCACGCCCAGCACTTTCCCTCCCGCGCCGACGCGGGCAGCCAGCGCCAGGCTCGACGCGCCCGCGCCGCAGCCGATGTCCAGCACGCGCTCACCCGTCGCGGGCGCGGCGGCTTCTATCGCGGCCTGGCCGAACACCGCCACCATGGCGTCGAGCCGGGCCTGGTTGGTGACCCAGCGCGCCCCGCTTTGACCATTCCAGTCACCGACCTGATCCGCACTTTGCTCTGCCATGTCGTCTCCTTGACTCGACGATCCGTCCTTCACCGCGCCGATCTACGCCAACCTTTCGAAGGTGACGATGCAAACGTGGAAGGGAATCCGTGCGATCAAACCAGCATCGACTGCTGGGCGAAAATACCCGCCATCGCGCCCTGCGATGATGCCTGGGTGACCGAGGGCAAGAAGGGCGTGGTGAGGTCGCCGGCGGCGTAGATGCCGGGCATGCTGGTTTGGCGGCGCTCGTCGACCTTGAGGACGATGCCGGTGGGTGTGTCGACCGTGGCGAGGCCCAGCGATTCATGCAGGCTTGCGGACGGCTTGTTGCGCGGATGGGCGAACAGGACGTCGACCGCGACATTGCGGCGGGTATCGAGATTGACGGTGGCGATACGGCCGTTGTGATGGGCGATCTCGACGATCCGGCCATCGACGACAGGGATGTTGCGGCGCGCCAGATCGGCCTGGATATCGGGCGCAATGTCATGGCCATCGGCGAAGACGGTCAACTTGTCGGTCCAATCGCGGAACAGCCTGGCAGACTGGTGCGACTGCGGGCTGGACCATACGAGGCCCCAATGCTGGCCAGCGACTTCAAAGCCGTCACAATAGGGGCAGGGTACGATGGACGTGCCCCAGCTTTCGGCAAAGCCCGGAACATCAGGCATCTGGTCGGCGACGCCATAGCTCAGGATCAAGCGGCGCGCCCTCAGGCTTTCGTGATCGTCAGTGACGACGCAGAAATCGTCGATGGCGCCCGTCACGCTCTCCGCCCGGGCATCGACGAGCCTGATGGTTGGATAGCGCGACAACTGCTGCCGTGCCTCGACCAGGATGTCCAGCGGCGGCTTGTGATCGTGGCCGAGCAGGCCATGCGAATGACCGGCAAAGCGGTTGCGAGGCCGGCCGGTATCGAGAACCGTGACCTTGCGGCAGGCCCGGCCAAGCTGCAGGGCGGCGGCGAGGCCGGCAAAGCTGCCGCCGATGATGATGACGTCATTCATGGTGAGGGGCTCCGGGTTGTGGATGAAGGCGAACTGGACGTGGTGGGCAATATCGTCCGGCGATACCAGCTTGAGACGGTCAGCGAGCAGTGCTTCGGCATTGGCGTGAAAATTGCCCATGGCTGTCATCACCGGCTGGACAATGCCGCATTCGATAGCGCTGGACAGCCCAGGGAAACCTGGCTGGGACACCCGGTTGAAAGCTACCCTTGGCTTGCACATTTAAGATACTGAATGGTATCGTAGTGTGAGAATTTGAATACTGTCAAGTACTGGAATTGTCGTGACCGAACATAACCAGGGCCGGCGCGGCCGGCCCGCCAACGAGGCGCTGCGCCAAACGATAGTCGACGCCGCCTGCGAACTCTTTGTGGAATTGGGTTTTCAAGCGACGACGATGGACAAGGTCGCCCAGCGGGCGAGGATATCCAAGCTCAGCATCTATCGGCACTTCGAGAACAAGGAGGCGCTGTTCAGCGCGGCCATGGCGGCCCACTGTCATCAGTTCGCACCACAGGCCCTTTTTGAAGGCGTCGACGGTTCGGCCGAAGATCAGCTCATGGCGGTGGGATCATCCCTGCTTCGCACGCTGTTGAGCCCGGACGTTCGCAGTGTCGAAGCCATGGTCTTGGCCGACAAGACGAATCAAAAGTCGTTGAGCAAGCTCCATTACGAAGCCGGGCCTGCCCATGTCATCGCCCAAATCGAGGCCGTGTTGCGTCAGTTGCATGCGAAAGCGATTCTGAACGTACCCGATGCGCTCAGGTCTGCCCGCTTGTTTGCCGCGCTTTTCAAAGGATCCGATCTCCTGCTGATCGCACGCTTCGATGAGGCGAGAGCGATGGACGACAACGAAATCGAATCCTATTCCCGGTCGGCCGTCGCCATGTTCATCGCCGCGCACGGCGGCATCTAAAGGTGTGCCATCGTGTCCGATGAAGAACACGCAGCAATGGCATACGCTGTTCGCCCTCAGCAACCTATGGATGATGCGTGGACGACTGATGGGCGAGGCCATTGCGTGAGCGCAAAAGCCGTCCGCGCGGGCAGGCAATCGGCGCCTTCTTTATGCCGAACGTCGCGCTGCATTCCAGGCAAGTGCCGCACTGCTTGCACCCATCGGCATCTATGCTGATGGCTCAGTGCGGCAAAGCGAATTATGAACAGCATCCCTAACGGACTAGCGGCGCTTTGGGCAGGTCACTCTGCGTTTCGCCAGACGCTCAATGACCATCCGGCGGCAGCGGGCCGTCATCGTTCCACATGTCGCGATGCAACTTCCACGCGCCGCCCTCTTTCAGAAAGACGAGCGTCTGCTTGCCGCGGAATTTGAGTTGTCCGTCGTGGTCGCGGACCTCCACATCCGACACCTCTGTCACGACCCGGTCGTTACCGTAGAACTCGTCATTGCTGAACGATACGGTGGCGGGCTTTGATCCGGCATACCCCTTGGTGAAGTACCCGATGATCGCGTTGCGTCCCGTGATCTTGTTGCCTCCGGGCGGCAAGAGCGTGCCGTCGCGGGTGTAGAGGCGGCCGATCGCCTCGTAATCCCCTCGCGCAAAGGCATCCGCCCAGCGCGCATTCTCGGCCTTGATGGCCGCTTCGGGCGGACGTGGCGAACCAGCGGCAGTCGCGGGCGCGGCAAACGCAAAAAAGGTGAAGCAGGCTGCAAGAGCAGCGGTGAAAACACGGGTCTGTTGCATCGAGTGATTTTCGTGCATGGTTTGAATGAAAAGGACTGCGAAAGTTGTAGGATGAAGCAGGCAATGTCGGTCGCGGTGTTCATCGCAGTCTGTCGATGGGTTGGCTCACATTGCCTGCAAGCGATTCAACGAACGCCCGGGACGCGTGCGAGCCCCCTGGATGCACCGGGCAGTTTCTTGTCGACCATCGCGATGACTTCCGGCCGTGCATCTCTCGGATGGCCGGAGTGGAACGGCGGCGCGGGATCATATTCGATTACGAGCTGAGTGAGTTCGGCGGCCTGTCGACCGCGCAGCTTCGCCGCCACGCGAAGGGCGAAGTCGATGCCCGCCGTCACGCCGCCGCCGCTCATGAACCGGCCGTTGTCGTCTTCGACGAAGCGATCGGGCACGGGAATGGCGCCGTATTCGGCCAGCTTGTTGACGAAGGCCCAATGGCAGGCGCTTCGCTTGCCGTTGAGAATTCCCGTTGCGGCTAGCACGAGCGATCCGTTGCAGACGGACGTCACATGCTGGGCACTTTCTGCCAGGCGCCGGATCTGCGCTTGATAGGCGGGGCGCATCGGCGCCGACAGGTCGGACCCGCCGGGGACCAGCAGCACGTCCGTCTTGTCGATATCGGCCAGCCGCTCGGTCTTGCCGTACACGACGCCGAATTCGAGCGTCACGTTGCCGCCATCGAGGCTCGCGTAGCGAACGTTCGTATTCGGTAGCCGATGGAAGACCTCGCTGGGGCCGGCGAAGTCGAGCAGCGTGCCGCCGTCGTAATTGACGATCAGGATATCGAGCGGGTCGTTCGGGGCAAGTACGCCGTCGCTGCCGGTCTGTGCAAGCGCAGGCGCCGCGTGCCCAAGCAGGGCGCCGCCACCGAGGACGGCGCCGAGCGTCGCGATGCTGCCGAACTTGAGCACATCGCGGCGTGATTGGCCGGCTCGGGTGAGTGGCGATCCGGAAGTATTGTTTTCACTACTGTCGGTCAAGATCAATTCTCCTTGCGGGTCGGCCCTGCTGCGCGTGCTACCAGGCTGGGCCGCATGAAATCGCCGCCGCGACTCAAAGCGTGGCGGACGTGAGATCAGACAGGTGGATGAGCCGCGATGACACGCAGGGCGCCGGAATCGGGCGCCGCAGGCTCAAAGCTGCGAGGCGCCGCCGTCGACGACCAGTTCGGTGCCGACGACGTACGCGGATTCGTCGCTGGCGAGATAGAGTGCGGCGTTGGCGATGTCCTCGACGTTGCCCATGCGGCCCACCGGAATGGCGTTGGCGAACTCGGCCTTGCGGTTGCGCACCCATTCGTCCGGCATGCCCCACTTGGTCAGCAGCGGCGTGTCGATCGCACCGGGCGCGATCGCGTTGAAGCGGATTTTCCGGTCGAGAAACTCGTAGGACCAACTGCGGGCAAGCGATCGCACGGCGGCCTTCGCGGCTGCGGTCAACGAGATGCCGTGCTTGCCGGTCTGCGCGACGAACGAGGTGTTGAGAATGAAGGATGAGCCCGCTCGCAAGTGCGGCAGCACCGCTTGAAGCGTGAACACCACGCCTTTGACGTTGATGTCCATGATCTCGTCGTAGAGCGCGTCGTCGATATCGTTGACTGCGGACGGGAACGCCCAGCCGGCGTTCGCGAACACGATATCCAGGCCGCCGAACTGCTCGCCGATTTCAGCGGCAATCGCCCGCATGTCGTTGATCGAACGCACGTCGCCCTTGAGAACGAGCGCATGCTCGCCGAGCTCGGCCCTCACGCGCTCGAACACCGCCTCGTCGCGACCCGTCACCGCGACGCGGGCGCCTTCCGCAATGAAACGCTTCGCGGTGGCGAGACCGATGCCACTGGTACCACCGGTGATTAACGCCGACTTGTCTTTAAGCCTCATCTTCTGCTCCTTTCTACGTCGTGATTGATCGGGCCGAAAGCGCAAGACGCGATGGCGTTTGTGCTTTTCCCTGCTCGATCTTCACGTGCAGTATGGAACGCGAAGCGGATGGCGCAAAGGTCGTATAACCCTCAAAAAACGCCACCTGGATCAAACGAATGACTCATGCATGTCGGCGTGAGGTGGCGGCATCGCACATCTGTACACGTGTGGCTTCAGCCTTCGTTCTCGTAAAGCAACTCATAGCCGCCGCTCGTCCGCTTGATACGTGCGAACCCGAGTTCCCCCAGATGCATCCCCGCGATCAGAAGACCGTCCGCGCTGACCTGATCGAGAAGGCGTGACCGTGTCGCTGCTGCCAGCGACGCATCGTGATCGAACGCAATCGATACGTCCGGCCGCTGAATCTGGATATGCGGGAAATGCACCACGTCCCCCCACACCAGCAGGCCTTGATCGCGGGATTCAAGGACATATCCGGTGTGTCCATCGGTGTGTCCCGGCAGCGGCAGCGCGCGGATACCGGGGAGCAC
Organism: Burkholderia sp. AU6039; assembly: GCF_002223365.1. Lineage (NCBI taxonomy): Bacteria > Pseudomonadati > Pseudomonadota > Betaproteobacteria > Burkholderiales > Burkholderiaceae > Burkholderia > Burkholderia sp. AU6039. The sequence continues at coordinate 352,813 of NZ_NKFK01000007.1, read as the reverse complement.
GTGTCCGTCTTCGAACAGGCGAAGTCGGTCGTCATAGGCATCGAACACCTGACGCGCCTTCGCAAAGTTGCCGCGAGCCCGCTCACTGGCGCGACTGAGATTTCCGTCGTCCTGCCAGAACCTGACCTCTCGCTGATGCACGACCAGTTCCGCATGGGGAAACGCGGCCTGTCCCGCACCGTTCACCAGCCCACCGACGTGATCGGGATGCGCGTGGGTAAGCAGGATGGTGTCGATCGCAGCGGGTTCGATGCCGGCAAGCATCAGGTTCGTTTTCAGCTGGCCACCCCATTGCTTGAACCCGCCAGCCCCACCGTCGATGAGAACGGTGCGGCCCGCTCCGCGTACGACGTAGCAATTGATATGAACGGCCGCCGGCTCTTTCTGTCCGGCAGCACTTTGCATTCTTGATGCGTCATCCGAATCGATATTCGACAGGAAGTCGAGACTGGCGGTGAGATAGCCATCACTGATGGCGGTGATCGTGAAATCCCCGACTTGTTGAACAGGAAAGGTAAGGGTGGACATCGTGTTGCTCCGAATCGGCTAGTTGCGAGCGTGAATGGTCGACGCGGTGTAACCAAAGCACCGGATGCGCGCGGTGAGGCCGGTGCGGCGAACGATCGCCTGATCCAGCGCGTCCATGAACCGGTTCATGACCTCCGGCGTGCGAGGCGTCCCGACGCGATACCGGATGTCGGCGAAGACGGGATGTCCGTGCCCGTGCCGAACCGCCAGGAAAATGACATGGACGTTCTTGAGTTCAGCCTCAAGCACCTGCGTGCAGAGTTCGACGCAATCGCGCGACAGCTCGGCAAGGCTTTCATCAGCCGGCATCCGCGTTGCATCGATCGAGAAAGTGACGTTCGGCATCGCGGTCTACTCCTGTGCAATCGAAAGGGCGCGTGTGCTTGTCAACTGCTCCGTCAGCGGCGCGTAAAGGTGAATGTCTTCCGGAAGCGCCTCGACAAGCCGCGCGCTGTTCCGTGGCACGACGGCGAGCCAACGGCGTGCCGGACACTTCTCGAGCGCAACGGCCTGCATGGCCAGCGGTTGGAGGCCCAATCGAATCAGCGAATCAGGGCCGCCGGCGCTCAGTGCGAGATGCTCACCGTCCTTTACGGCCGGCGCGAAGCCGATATCGCTGTAGAGATTCCGGTGCCAGTCGGTGATGTGTCGTTGCCACTTCGCGAAATTGCCGCCGCCTTTGCGGCGATATTCGTCGCCGGTCAGGACATCGAGGCCGTCGATCGTGTGGATCGCCAGATAAACCGGGCAACCGCCGGTGATCGCCTTGAATCGCTGCGACGTGTGAAACCCCGTGACCGAGATCAGCGCGGGCAGCTTTTCAAGGCTGTAGAAGTCGTTCCATTCGGCTTCGCTGTCGAGGTCGGCGAAGCTGCATTCCACGGTGTAGATCATGGGATCGTCCTTTGGGCAGGCTGCACATTCATCTGGGGAAGTGTGATGGTCAGTGCGGTAACGTAATGCTAAGCTCGCCATTCCGCGCCATAAAACGAAATAAAGTCAGCCTTCAGTGACATTTGCTCAAGCTGATGGCGAACACACTTCGACCAACGAGACGCCCATGTCCCGCAAGATCCCAAGCAATTCCGCGCTCCAGGCGTTTGAAGCCGCGGCCCGACACGGCAGCTTTGCCCGAGCCGCCGAGGAGCTGGCACGGACCGAAGGTGCCGTCAGTCGTCAGATCGGCCGGCTGGAGGCGTTCCTGGGCGTCACGCTGTTCGAGCGGATCGGCAACCGGGTACGGCTGGCGCCGAACGGTGCGCGCTATGCGGTGCAGGTTCGCGAGATTCTGGATCGGCTCGAACGGGACAGCCTGTACCTGATGGGGCAGCCGATCGAAGGCGCGAGCCTCGATATCGCCGCCATTCCGACCTTCGCGACGCGCTGGCTGATCCCGCGGCTGAAACATTTTCAGGCGCGACATCCGAACATCACCGTGCATATCGCCGAGCGGATGGAACCGTTCCTGCTGGCCGGGAGCGGTTTCGACGCAGCGATTCATTTCGAGCATCCGGCATGGGCGGGGATGCATCTGCATCCGCTGCTGGAGGAAGTGCTGGTGCCCGTCTGCAGTCCGGCGCTGCTCGCCGGCGCCGGGGCGAAGCCGTCACTGGATGCGCTGCCGCGTCTTCATCGGCGACAGAATCCCGACGCGTGGCAAGCCTATGCGCAGGCGGCCGGCATCGTGCTGACCAATTCGGCGGTGGGCGCGCGCTACGACCTTCATTCGATGCTGATCGAAGCGGCGCTGGCCGGCCTGGGTGTCGCGCTGGTGCCGCGCCTGTACATCGACGCGGAGCTCGAGCAGGGGCGGCTGGTTGCGCCTTGGCCGGAGGGCAAGACGGTGACGAAAAACTTCTGCCTCGTCCTGCCCGAACCGATCGAGCTGGCCGACGGGCCGTTGCGGGCCTTCGCGACCTGGATGCTGGATGAAGCGCGGGGATTGGCGCCGCGCGGTAGCGCGTGATGCTCATCGTCCAACCGTTACGCTTGTGAAGGCGGCATCGCCAGGCTGATGCGTCGTGCTCGGGTACACTCGTGATCCCGTCACGCACGCGGCACCAGCATGGACAGTCAGCTTTGGATCATCTGCGGACTCACCTTCGTCATCCATGTGATCGCGACGCTGGCGTATGCCGTGCGGATCGCCGGCGTGCGCACGCGACGCATCGCGTTGTCGTTTTCGTTGTTCGGGATCATCGCGCTCGTGTCGCGAACGGCCAATTCCTTTCAGGGGCCGTTCATCGCGAAACGCGTTGAAATGGATATCGCGCACCGGATGGGGAGCGGGTTGCTGGCCGATTTCCGGTGGTTCCTGCTGTCCGCCACCGTGGCGACCATCGTCGGGTCGTTCCTGATCCCCACGTTCCAGCGTTATTTCAGTCGCGCCGTCGAACACTTCCAGGTGAACCGCTCGATTCCCCGCTTGCTGCTGGATGCGTGTAGTCGCGCGGGGATCAACTATCTGCGCGTCGGCGCACGACTGCCTTCCAGCCAGAACGTCACGCAACTGACCGCGAACACCGGTGTGTCATGGGGCGTCATTGCGCTGAACGTCGCCGCGATGGCGATCTGGACGGTCGGCGTGTTCGCGTCGCTGTATGCGGGCTACCTGAAGCCCGACCTGAGAGTGACGTGCGCGAACCTGTCGTCCGTCATCAACGGATTCGCGACCGTCATGCTGGCAGTCGTCATCGACCCGCAGGTTTCCGTCATGACCGACGACGTCATCGAAGGGCGAATTTCGGAGAACAGCTTTCGGCGCGCCATCACGACACTCGCGGGCGCGCGCGTGCTCGGCACGTTGTGCGCGCAAGCAGTGCTCGTTCCGGCCGCGCTCGTCATCGTGCGCGTCGCCGAGCTGATCTAGCGCTGCACCCGGACAACCGGCAATCTCTCCCGCGGACCATCGCCATGAATCCCGTCGCTGTCGTATTGCACGGCCCGACCAGTGCAGGGAAGAGCAGCCTGGCACGGGCGCTCCAGCAGTGTTCGGACGTGCCGACGTTTCACGTATCGCTCGACGCGTTCGTCGAAATGTCGCGCCGGCGTGACATGCGATCGGAAGACGAACTGAATCAGGCGCTGAGACTTCACCACCTCAACCTGCAATCGACGCTCGCGCGGATTGCGGTCAGCCATTTCGAGATCGTGCTGGACCTCGTGCTTCGGGATCAGTGCGCGCTCGACGCATGCATTGCTGCGCTGTCGCCGCGTCAGACCTTCGTCATCGGTGTGACGTGCCCGCTGGACATCCTCGAACAGCGCGAACGCGCGAGACCGGATCGAGGCGAAGGCATGGCGCGATCGCAGTTCGGGCATCCGGCTTATTCACGGCCCTATTCGCTGCGCATCGACACATCGACCTGCACGCCCGAGGAAGGCGCGCGCCGCATTCGTGCCCACGTCAATGCGCTGCGTGAATGATCGTCACCGGATGGGGGCAACAGTCAGTCAGTATTCTCCATTAAACTCGCCGGCACTGAAGCGCGTCGGCCGCACGGATTATGTCGTTGGCGCGCGACAAATGGCATTGTTCCGGTAAGCAAGGGCATTCTCGATGAAACCGATTCCGGTGCTCGTGTGCCGATCGCCGATTATTCACGTTTCAAACGGATTCACGTGCCGGCGGCCCGTGCGGCGCGGTTCCGGCCGGTGAGCGCGAGGGTGCGAGCCCGTCGTGTCCAGACAGGGGATTCATGGATTGAATGCGCGCCGATTCAAAAGATAAATTTTGGAAAGACTCTGGCACGGGATATGCTTGACGGGTTTTATCCGATCGGAACCTGCGCCGGATATTCGTCAGCATAATCAGGCAAAAGCATGAACCGGTTTGCCCTGACAAGACCATCGATTAGAGGAGCGATCGTTTGTGAAATCCGCGCGGGAGTGCCAAGCTGCGCGCGGAGCAAAGTCGTACACGGATTGAGTTGGGTGACGTGAAACGCAGGCCGTAATTCCTCGCGACGGCCACTACTGACAGTTCAGGATATGACATTACTGATTGGGGTCCCTCTGGAGACGGCCCACGAGGAGCGGCGCGTAGCGACCGTTCCCGACGTGGTCGAAAAGTTGATCAAGCTCGGGTTCTCGGTGGCCGTGCAAAGCGGTGCCGGCACCGGCGCGAACTTCAGCGATGACGACTACCGCACGGCCGGCGCCGAAGTCGTGCCGACGGCCGCCGATCTATGGGGCCGCAGCGACATCGTCCTCAAGGTGCGCCCGCCGAGCAGCGACGAAGTCGCGCTGTTGCGCGAGGGCGGCATGCTGATCGGCTTCGTCTGGCCGGCCCAGAACCCTGAACTGATGCAGCAGCTGGCCGCGAAGCGGGCCACGGTGCTGGCGATCGATTCGCTGCCGCGCACGCTGTCGCGCGCGCAGAAGATGGATGCCCTCACGTCGATGGCCGGCGTGAGCGGCTACCGCGCCGTCATCGAGGCGGCCCATGCGTTCGGCCGCTACTTCAACGGGCAGATCACGGCCGCGGGCAAGGTGCCGCCGGCCAAGGTGTTCATCGCCGGCGCGGGCGTCGCCGGCCTCGCGGCGATCGGCACGGCCGCGGGCCTCGGCGCGATCGTGCGCGCCAACGACACGCGCGCGGAAGTGGCCGACCAGGTCAAGTCGCTCGGCGGCGAATTCGTCAAGGTCGACTACGAGGAGGAAGGCTCGGGCGGCGGCGGTTACGCGAAGGTGATGAGCGAAGGCTTCCAGCAGGCGCAGCGCGCGATGTACGCGCAGCAGGCCAAGGAGGCGGACATCATCATCACCACCGCGCTGATCCCCGGCAAGCCGGCGCCGAAGCTCATTACGGCCGAGATGGTGCAGTCGATGAAGCCGGGCAGCGTGATCGTCGACATGGCCGGCGAGCAAGGCGGCAACTGCGAACTGACGGTGCCCGGCCAGGCCGTGGTACGTCATGGCGTGACCATCGTCGGCTACACGGATCTCGCCTCGCGCCTGGCACGACAGTCGTCGACGCTGTATGCGACCAACCTGCTGCGCGTGGTCGAGGAGCTGTGCAAGGGCAAGGACGGCACGATCAACGTCGACTTCAGCGACGACGCGATCCGTGGCCTCACGGTCATCAAGGAAGGCAACGTCACCTGGCCGCCGCCGCCGATCCAGCAGCCGGCCGCCGCCCCGAAACCCGCCACGCCGCCGGTCGCGGCAACCGCATCCAAGGGCCACGGCCACGGCAGCGGCGCGCCGATGTCGGCGAAGTCGCTCGCCATCACGTTCGCCGTCGGCGCACTGTTGTTCCTGCTGGTCGGCCAGTTCGCGCCGGCCACGTTCCTCGCGCACTTCACGGTGTTCGTGCTGGCCTGCTTCGTCGGCTACATGGTGATCTGGAACGTCACGCCGTCGCTGCATACGCCGCTGATGAGCGTCACCAATGCGATCTCGTCGATCATCGCGATCGGCGCGCTGGTGCAGGTCGCGCCGCCGTTGGGCGACGCGGCGGCGGGGGGCCGTCCGTCCGGGCTGATCCTGGGCCTCGCGGTGGGCGCGCTGACGCTCACGGCCGTCAACATGTTCGGCGGCTTCGCGGTGACGCGTCGCATGCTGGCGATGTTCCGCAAGTAAGGAGACGATAACAATGACTTCCAATCTGACTACCGTCTCCTATATCGGCGCGGCCATCCTCTTCATCCTCAGCCTCGGCGGGCTGGCCAATCCCGAAACCGCACGGCGCGGCAACCTGCTCGGCATGATCGGCATGCTGATCGCCGTCCTTGCCACGGTACTCGGCCCGCGTGTCTCGGTTGAGGGCGTTCCGTATATCGTGGCTGCGCTGGTCGTCGGCGGCGCGGTCGGGCTCTACGCCGCGAAGAAGGTGCAGATGACGCAGATGCCCGAGCTGGTTGCGCTGATGCACAGCCTGGTCGGCCTGGCGGCGTGCCTGGTGGGCTTCGCGAGCTACATCGATACGTCGGTGCAGTTCACGGGTGCCGAGCACGCAATCCACGAGGTGGAAATTTATGTCGGGATCCTGATCGGTGCGGTGACCTTCGCCGGCTCGGTGATCGCATTCGGCAAGCTCTCCGGCAAGATCGGCGGCAAGCCGCTGCTGCTGCCGGCCCGGCACTGGCTCAACCTGGCCGCGCTGGTGGTGGTGGTCGTGTTCGGCCGCGCGTTCCTGCATGCGGAGACGGTCCAGGACGGCATGACGCCGCTCATCGTGATGACGGTGGTGTCGCTGCTGTTCGGCGTGCACATGGTGATGGCGATCGGCGGCGCGGACATGCCCGTCGTGGTGTCGATGCTCAACAGCTACTCGGGCTGGGCGGCGGCGGCCACCGGCTTCATGCTCGGCAACGACCTGCTGATCGTGATCGGCGCGCTGGTGGGCTCCTCGGGTGCGATCCTGTCGTACATCATGTGCCGCGCGATGAACCGCAACTTCATCAGCGTGATTGCCGGCGGCTTCGGCACCGGCAGCGGTGCGCCCGCGGCGGCCGGCGGCAGTGCGCAGCCGGCCGGCGAAGTGGTGGCGGTGAGTGCGCTGGAGACGGCCGAGCTGCTGCGCGATGCGAAGAGCGTGATCATCGTGCCGGGGTACGGGATGGCCGTGGCGCAAGCCCAGCACACCGTGCATGAACTCACGAAGGTGCTGCGCGAGAAGGGCGTCGACGTGCGTTTCGCGATCCATCCGGTGGCCGGCCGCATGCCGGGGCACATGAACGTGCTGCTCGCCGAGGCGAAGGTGCCTTACGACATCGTGATGGAGATGGACGAGATCAACGGCGACTTCCCCGAAGCCGACGTGTCGATGGTGATCGGCGCGAACGACATCGTGAACCCGGCGGCGCAGGAAGATCCGGGCAGCCCGATCGCCGGCATGCCGGTGCTCGAGGTGTGGAAGGCCAAGACCTCGATCGTGATGAAGCGCAGCATGGCGTCCGGCTATGCGGGCGTCGACAATCCGCTGTTTTACAAGGACAACAACCGGATGCTGTTCGGCGACGCGAAGAAGATGCTGGACGAGGTGTTCGGGGCGTTGAAGGCCTGACGGCGCGCATGGCCGGGCGCGTGCGCGGGGCGAGCGATCGCCGGCTGGGGTGTCGGACAGTCGGTTGATCGAGGCCCGGTGCGCCGGCCGTGCGTATCGCGAAGGTCACGGAAGTGCGAGGCGGGAGGGGCCGTTTCGCACTTCCTTGCGGCAAAAGACGGCGATCGATTGTCGCTGCGTAGTTCTCCCTCCAACCATCAGCCACCCCCGATCCTTCCCCCCGAGCGCGCCGGCGACGATGCCGTCTATCCAGCGAATCCAAGCTCCGCAAAAGTGATGACCCTTGCGTCGCACGCGCGCGCCAGCGCCGGATCGTAAGTCGAAAAAAAGACGGCACGGTCTGCGGCCAGTGTCTTGAACAGATCGATCAGCACCGCACGCGACGCAGCATCGAGCCCGCTGTCCGGATCGTCGGCGATCACGACGGCGGGCGCGCCGAGCGTCGTGGCCGTCAGGAACAGTTTCTTGCGCGTGCCGAACGACATCTGCTCGAAGCGCTTCTCAAGATGCGGGCCGAGCCCGAATCGATCAGCCAGCTCGAGCGTGCGGGCGTCGACGACGGTCTTCCTGCCGGCCGCCACGAGATCGAGAAACGCGCGGCCCGTCTGGAGCGGATACGCCAGGCAATCGTCAGGCACGTACGCCAGCGCGGATTTCGCATCGTGCGGCGCGGTGCGCAGCGAATGGCCGCCGATCCACACCTCGCCCTCGTCCGCGTCGAGCGTGCCGGCGAGAATGGCGAGCAACGTCGATTTGCCACTGCCGGTTTCGTCGCACAGCGCCACGCATCCGGCGCCGGATGTGTAGTGGAGTCCCTTGAAGATGACGCGCTTGTCGTAGCGCTTGCCGAGATTGTCGAAGCGGAGCATGGATCGATAGTCAAACGAAAATTCGCCAGGTGAGCGCGACCCGCATCATGGTCAGCGGCAGGCCTGGCAACACGGATTGTCGGGACGCGTAGCGTGGCGGCAGATAGTGTAATGCGGCAAGCGACGCGCCCGGGCAGACGACGGTGCGCCGAAAGTCGAGGCACGCACGTCATGCAGCTCGAGTATGCTGGATGAATGCCGGCCGGATCAGCGATCAGGACGGCAAAACTGCAAACAATCACCGCGATCGTATCGCAACCACCGGCCGCACCGGGCCGACTTCAACTCCGGAACAGGGACTCGACATGGCAGACCTGGACAACGCGCTGTACGAACGGATCGGCGCGCTGAGCGACGCGGGCGATGCGTTGATGGAAGACGGCGACTACGAAGGCGCGCTCGAGAAATTCTGGGCGGGATTCGACCTGCTTCCCGAACCCAGGACCAACTGGGAAGCCGGCACGTGGTTGATGGCCGCCATCGGCGACGTGAATTTCCATCAAGAGAACTACGTGGCCGGACGCGATAATCTCGCCCAGTCGATGCATTTCCCCAACGCGATCGGCAACCCGTTCCTGCACCTGAGGCTCGATCAGTGCCAGTTCGAGCTGGGCGATCTCGATCGCGCGGCCGACGAACTGATGCGCGCCTATGCGAGCGGCGGGCCGGAACTGTTCGAGGACGAGGACGGCAAGTACCTGCGATTCCTGGCGACGCGGGCAGACGGCATCGAGACGCCCTGACGCGCGTGGTTCGTGCCGGCCGGCGTCGCGAGCAGGCTTCGACGCCCACGCCGGGATGCCGGGCGTTTCTCCGCATGAGCACAACTTGCCAATGAACCTGACCTTTCCCCTCGCCACCCGATCCGACGCCGAGATGCTGGTCGCCATCCGCATCGCCGCGATGCGCGACAGCCTCGAGCGCATCGGCCGCTTCGATCCCCAGCGTGCGCGCGACCGGTTTCTCGCGTCGTTCGATCCGGCGCGATGCCGCTTGATCGAAGTCGACGGCGTGAGCGCGGGCTTTTTCGTGGTCCGGCCGCAGGAGGATCACTGGCTGCTCGACCATCTGTACATCGTGCCCGAGCATCAGGGAAAGGGGATCGGCGCGGCGGTGCTGCGCAAGATCTTTGCCGACGCCGATTCGCAGCAGGTGCCCGTTCGCGTCGGCGCGTTGCGCGGCAGCGATTCGAACCGTTTCTATGCCCGGCACGGCTTCGTGCAGGCCGACGAAGCGGAGTGGGACATCTACTACGTGCGCGCACCGGGTTCGGCGACGGTGTAGATCGCATCCGCGGTGTGATCCGGGTGAGCGCGTCAGCGTTTTCCCGGATACGGAATGCGCGGCGCATGCCGATGATGCAGAGAGAATACAAATACATGATCCGAGGCCAATCATGACGACATCTGCAACAAACGGACCGAATGCGGTATCGCCTGAAACGACCGGGGCGGCAGCGACATCCGACGATGCGGGTGGCGTACCGACGATCCTGCTGGTCGACGACGAGCCGAGCGTGCTGTCGGCGCTCAGGCGCGTGTTCCGTCCCGCCGGCTACGCGATCCTGACCGCGGAAAGCGGCGAGGCGGCCCTCGAGATCCTGGCGTCGACCGAAGTCGACCTGATCGTGTCCGACATGCGGATGCCGGGCATGAGCGGCGCGGAGTTCCTGGCCCGCGCACGGGCGCTCTACCCGGACACGATGCGCATCTTGCTGACCGGCTATGCGGAGATCGCGTCGGTCGTGCAGGCCGTCAACGACGGCGGCGTCTATCGCTACCTGAACAAGCCGTGGGACGACCACGACCTGCTGCTGACCATCGAACACGCACTGGAGCAGCGGCACCTGCGGCGCGAAGCGGCCCGGCTGGCCGCGCTGACGGAAGCGCAGAACGAAGCGCTGCGCCGTTTCAACACGGAACTCGAAACGCAGGTGCGCGCACGCACGGAGGAGCTCGGCCAGACCGTGATGTTCCTCGAAGCCGCGCAACGCGACCTGAAAAGCAGTTTCACCGCGATGGTCCAGGTCTGCGCGAGCATGATCGAGATACGCTGCGGGTCGGCCAGCGGTCACGCGATGCGGGTCGGCGAGATCGCGCGGCGGCTCGCGCTGGCGTCCGGGATGAGCGAGCTGCATGCGCAGGACGTCTATTTCGCGGGGCTGCTGCACGGCATCGGCAAGTTGTCGCTGCCGGACGAATTGCTGCGCAAGCCGCTCGCGAAGATGACGGCGGAAGAGCACGGCCTGTTCCTGCAGCATCCGCTGCGCGCGCAGATGGTGCTGACACCGGTCGCGCAACTGCACAAGGTCGCGTCGATCGTGCTGCACCAGTACGAGCGCTTCAACGGACGCGGCACGCCGGACGGCCTGGCGGGCGACGCGATCCCGCTCGGCTCGCGAATCCTGGCGATCGCGCGTGACTTCGAAGGGCTGCGCAATGGCGACATCGGCGCGCCGCATTCGGTCGAGCAGGCGCTCGACGCGTTGCGCTCGCAGGCCGGCGTGCGTTACGACCCGCGGATCGTCGACGGCCTGACCGAACTGATGCGGGACCCGGCGAGCCTCGGCATCGCGGCGTCCGTCGCGGAGGTCAAGTCCGCGCAGCTGCGCGAGGGGATGCAGCTCGCCGACGATCTGCGCACGCATCGCGGCGTGCTGCTGATGACCAAGGGCAGCGTGATGTCGGCGCACCAGATCGAGCTCGTGCGCCGCTTCGAGACGCGCGAGGGGACGTCGTTCGACATCCTCGTGCTGGCCGGCCAGGCCGCGGCGAAGCCGGCGCAGAGCGCGCCGAATGCGGGCGCGGCGCCGGCCTGAGCCCGGCCGCGCGGCCTGATGGCCGCGGTGCACGACTGCGCGCCGCGGCAACGCACTCACCTCGATCCGGGCGCTCGATCATGTACGGCACCTACCATCTCCCGCTCGTCCTGCTGTCGCTCGCGATCGCGACGCTGGCCTCCTATACGACACTCGACCTGGCCGCCTTCATTTCGCTGCTCGACAACCCGAAGCTCAAGCGCGCGTGGCTGGGCGGCGGCGCGGTGGCCATGGGCACGGGCATCTGGTCGATGCATTTCGTCGGCATGCTCGCGTTTTCGCTGCCGATTCCGCTCGGCTACGCATGGCCGGATACGGGCGCGTCGCTGGCGATTGCCGTGCTCGTGTCGTACTTCGCGCTGACGGTCGTCACGCGCGCACGGCTGGGCTGGCGGCGGCTGCTCGTGGGCGGCGCGCTGATGGGCGCCGGGATCGCCGGCATGCATTACGCGGGGATGGCCGCGATGCACATGGAACCCGGCATCCGCTACGATGCCGCGCTGTTCGCCGCATCGATCGGCATCGCGGTGATCGCGTCGACGGCCGCGCTCTGGATCGCGCAGGCGTTGCGCGTGCAGCAGGCGCGTCATGCGACCGCCCAGCGGGTCGGTGCGGCTTTCATCATGGGTGTCGGCATCACCGGCATGCACTACACGGCGATGGCGGCCGCGCATTTCGCGCCGGACGCGCGGTGCGGGGCCGCGAACGGGGTCGATACGCCCTGGCTCGCGACGACGGTCACGCTGTTCACGACGGGAACCCTGGTCGTCACGCTGTTGCTGACCCGATTCGATGCGCGCACAACCTTCCTGCGCGGGATGACCGACACGCTCGAGCGGCTCGTGCGCTTGCGCACCGTCGAACTGGAGCGCGCGCTGCACCGCTACGAGCAGACGACGGCGATGCTGCAGCGCACGCGCGAGAACATGGCGACCGAGATCGACGAACGCAAGGCCGCGCAGGCGCGGCTCGAACAGGAGAAGGACGAGCAGCGGCGCCTGCTGCACGTGCTCGAGGAAACCCACGTGCAACTCCTGCAGTCGGAAAAGCTCGCGTCGATCGGTCAGCTCGCGGCCGGTGTCGCGCACGAGATCAACAATCCGATCGGCTTCGTCAGTGCGAACCTCAACACGTTGAAGACATGGGTGCGTAGCCTTCTGGACGTGATCGCCGCGCATGAAGCCGCGCTGCCGCAGCTCGACCCGGCCGCGCGCGACGCGCTGGCGGCGACGGGTCGCGCGGCGGACCTCGACTACGTGCGCGGCGAGATCGGGACGCTGATCGACGAATCGATCGACGGCGCGCTGCGCGTGCGGCGCATCGTGCAGGACCTGCGCGATTTCTCGCGTCCGGCCAGCGACGAGTGGAGCGTGGTCGATCTCCGCGCGGGCCTGGAAAGCACGCTCAACGTCGTCCACAACGAACTCAAGTACAAGGCCGACATCGTGCGCGATTACGGTGAGGTGCCGCAGGTCGAATGCCTGCCGTCGCAGTTGAACCAGGTGTTCATGAACCTGCTGGTGAACGCGGCGCACGCGATTCCCGAGCGCGGCGTGATCACGATCCGCACGTCGAGCGACGGCGAGCAGGTGTCGATCGCGATCAGCGACACCGGGACGGGGATGACGCCCGACGTCGTCCGGCGGATCTTCGATCCGTTCTTCACGACGAAGCCGGTCGGGCAGGGCACGGGGCTGGGCTTGTCGGTCTCGCATGGCATCGTCAAGCGCCATCGCGGCACCATCGACGTGACGAGCGAGCCCGGGCGGGGCACGACGTTCTGCGTCCGGATCCCGATCCGGCGGGCCGGCGATCGAGAGAACACGGCGGAGCTGGCGCACCGGGCGTGATCGCGTGACGGCGCCGCGTGCCGCGGGCCGGCGCGGTTGTCGCACGTCATCGCAGCCGCTTGCGGCGTTGGCGACGAAAGAATTGCCAGAGCATCGCGGTGGCGTCCGGCCCCGTGGCGGAATGAAACGGCTCGCGCGGGTCGCCGCCGCTCCAGGCATGCGGCAGCCGGCGAACGATGCAGACCCGGACGACGAGACGCCCGGCCTTGAGATAGTCGACATAGTCGGCATCGTCGCGCGCATAGGTGCGTTGCTCGCCCACCCGCATCGCGCCGTGCTCGTCGACGAGCCGGTTGAGCCGCGCGAACGCGATGCCGAGCTGCGTCGCGTTCCGGTCGGTCACGACCGTATCGAGTGCGCCGTGCATGACGAGGGCCGGCATGCCGGGATAGGACGCGACGTCGGCGCACGCATCGACCGCGCGTATCGGGTCGTCGCGCAGGCCCCGACGCATCAGGTTCATCGCCGCCAACGTCGACGACGGCGGGGCGATGGCCGGGCCGGAGTGCAGGCCGACGGCCGCGAAGCGGTCGGGATACCGGATGGCCAGTGCGGCGGCGAGCCCGGCTCCGGCGGACATGCCGGCCAGGTAGATCCGGTCGCGGTCGAAGCCGTGCTGTCGCACGATGGCGTCGACCAGCGACGTGACGGCCGCGGCTTCCGACTCCGTCGCGTCGCCATGCCAGTGCCAGCAGCGGTGCGCATGCGCGGTCTTGGCCTGTTCGGGAAACAGCACGGCGAACCCCGAGCGTTCGGCGAGACGGCACATGCGCGTGCCCGCGGCAAACGATTCGGCACTCTGCTTGCAGCCGTGCAGCATGACGACGACCGGCATGCCGGCTGTCGTCGCCGGTGCGGCGGGGAGATACAACGCGTAGGCAAGATGGTTCACGTAGCGGCCGGCGCTCGGGCCGGCGGAATGAAACGAGCGGAGCCACGTGCCGGGCGCCTTGTCCGCCGGGGCGCGGGCTGGATGCACGGTGCCGGTGCGTCCGGCGGGACGCACGGTGGCGGCTGGCCGGGCGACCGGCTTGACCGCCCGCTTGGCGGCCGGTCGCGGCTTGCTCGTGCGCTTCGTCGGGCGCGCGCCGGCGGCGACGGAGAGCAGTTCGAGGGGACGCAACCAGAGGCTGGTTTTTTTCCTGGGCATGTGCAGTTTCGTGCCGGCGGCCGACCGTGGCAGGAAGACGCGGCCGACTCCGCCGTCGCGTTGACAATCGAAAGGGGGCGCGGAGCAAGGATCGTGCTGCCGGCCGCGTGCACATCGAAACCGGTCGGCCGGTCGAATGCAACGGAACGCGGGATCCTGCGTCATCGCGGCGATTCGAGTCGGCCATCGGCGATGCTAACCGACCGATGTGACGCGCCGGCGAATCGAAGTGTGCTTCGACCCTGTCGCGCGAGGCTAGCGCCGATCCAGCAGTGTATCGCTCAATACGCTGAACGCCGCGCCCGGCAACTCGTGCAGATGCTCGACCACGCTGCTGACCGGATAGAAGGTTTCCACCGCATCGTCGAGTATTCCGACACCGATCAGCTCGACGCGCCGCTCGCGCAGCGCATCGACGCGGGCCCGCAGGTCGGTGCGCAGGATCGCCGGGTTGCCGTCACCGGTGGCTGGATAGCCGTCCGACAGCACCATCAGGATTCGCCGCCGCGCCCGCTTCGCCAGCAGCCGCCCGGCGGCCCAGCTCAACGCCTCGCCGTCGGGATTCTCGTGGCCGCATTCGATGCACGCGAGGCCGCTCGGGTTGTCGGAATCGAACCGCTTGTAGACGCGCAGGTCGAGCCGTTCGACGAACCGGTTATAGCCGAACGTGTCGCGGCCGGCGTCGATCCAGCGCTGGTAGTGCGCGCGCATCGCCGCATCCTCGACGGAGCTGTAGCCGAGCACTTCGCATGCGAAGCCGAGCTGCGTCAGCGCATCGCACAGCGCTGCCGCGCACAGCCTGGCGAGTTCGATCTTCCTGCCGGCCATCGACCCGCTGCAATCGATCAGCAGGCTGACGGCCGCGTCGCGCCCGGGTGCGGCGCGCCGGACGCGGAATGGCGTGCGATAGCCGGGCGACGTGACGAGGCGGGCGAGCGACATCCGGTCGAGCTCGCCGCGTTCCTGTTCGCGTTTCCAGCGCGTCTGCTCGTCCACTTTCAACGCGCGCTCGAGTCGTAGCTTGAGCGGCTCGGTCTGCGCGCGGGCCGCGCTTCGCAGGCGGTGCCAGCGCGCCGGTTCGCCGTTGCCGGTGAAGTCCGTCACCGTGTCGAACGCGGTGGTCAGCGGGACCGACAGCAGCGGCCGGTTGTCCGCGGACAGGCGGATCGTGCCGGGCATCGCATCGGCCGGCGTCGGTGCTTCGGTGGACGATGCCGTGTCGGCGATCGCCCCGGCGCCCGATTCGGCGGAAACGGGCGCACGGGAGTCGTCCGGCGCGTGCTGGCCGTCCGACTCGAATTCGGCGGCGATGCTGTCGCTGTCGATCGTGCTGCCCGGATCGGCCGTGAACATCATGTTGTTCGCACCGGCCGACGCCAGCGCGCGCACGCGTTCGACGATCCGGTGCGCGGCGCGGATGCTGTCGGCGGTCGAGGTGGCTGCACGCGCTGCATCGACGAGATCGCCCGCTGCGGCCATCGTCGCGTCGAGCGACGGCACGCGCTCGATGGCAGGCGGCGGTTCGTCCCAGAGCGCCCGTTCGATGCGCCACACCAGCCTGTCGCGCCACGCCATGCGAGGCCACCGGCGGAGCGTGTCGGCGGCCGTCGCCGCGCGCATCCGCCGCAGGAAGGTCATCGCGCCGGGATAGAGCGCGGCGAGGCGGCCGGCCGCGCGCCGGTCGTCGATCGCCTGCGCAATGGCGCGCACCACGGGCGACGCCAGGGCGGCAAGGTCATCGATCGCACTGAAACGGACGCGCGCCGCGTAGAGGTCGACGAGGCCGGTGATCGCATCGTCGTCGACGTCGTCGTCGCCGGCAAGCAGCGTGTCGGGCAGCACCAGCAGGTCGCGCTGCGCGCTGGACCCGTGGCGCGCGAACCGCACCTCGATGCCGTGCCGTTGCGTGAGCGTGCGGGCCAGCCGGGTCAGGTGGAGCGACCGCGCGTCGTCGTCCCGGTCCATCGCGTCAGGCCTCGACGTCGATGTAGTGGCGGATGATGCTGCGGATCAGGTCGGCGTCTTCCGCGCCGACCTTCGCATAGATCGTCGGGCCAGCGGCCGATTCGGGATCGCCGGTGCGCAGCATCAGCTCGGCCCAGTCGATCAGGCGCCGCGTCGAGAACGCGCTGGCCAGATCCTCGCGGACGAACGCGGCGCGGCAGTCGGCCGCGATGGCCGCGAGCGTGTCGGCCATCGCCGCGGTCATGGCCGGGCCGAACGTGCGCTGGAGCACGCGCGCCTCGTCGGGCGGCGGCAGGTAGTCGAGGCGGTAGACGCGCCAGCGGTCGAGAAACGCCTCGTTCATCACGTTGGCGCCCTGGTACAGATGGCGGAACTGCCCCATCGCGCCCACCGCATTGGCCGTCGCGAACAGGCGGAACGACGGATGCGGGACGACGATCTCGTTGCCTTTCTCCTTCAGCAACAAGCGGCCGGCCGGTTCGAGCACGGCGGTCAGCACCGCGAGGATCGCCGGTTCCGCGAAGTCGATTTCGTCGACGATGAGCCACAGCCCTTCACGCATCGCGGTCGGCAGCACGCCGTCGACCCAGATCGTCTCGCCGCCCTTGACGGTCCAGAACCCGACGAAGTCGCCGACCGTCGTCTGCCCGTTCATGTTCGAGCGCAGCACGCCATGGCCGGCCAGCGCGGCGGCCTGCTCGATGAGGCTCGTCTTGCCCGTGCCGGTGTGGCCGATCAGCAGGATGCGCCGGTTCTCGACGATGTCTTCCAGCACGTTCGTCACGCGCGCGGTGAACAGGTAAGCCGGGTTCAGCGGCGGCACGAGCGGCCCGCCCGGGCCGCGCGGCATCGGCACGCCGCCCACCTGCGCGACGTGCGCCGCGTCGCCGGTTGCCGCCGGTCGCGCCGCGTGCGCGCTTCGCAGCGCCTGCATGAACGCGCCGCGATGAGCGGGCGCCGCGCGATCGCCGGCTTCACGCCGGACGAAACCTTCCCGGATCCACTTGTGCAGCTTCGCATCGAGGTTGTCCGCATCGACGACCGTGTCGACCGAGGTGCTGCCGTCAGGCCGGTGATGCTGGATGCGGTACATGTGCGCGCGTTCGGAGCGGCTGACGATCCATTGCCCGGCGGACGGGTCCGCCAGTTGACGATAGACACCGAGTACCGACGGGGCGGAGGAGGTGGAGTCAGCGGGTGCGTTCATGGTGGCGAGCGAGAGTGGGCGGCTGGCGCTTCATGCCTGCGATGTGTCGCGTCGATTGTATATTTTTGCCGCGGACGGCGACATCCGCGCGGGAAGCGATTCGCTGCGATCCGGGGCGGAGCACGCGGCGCGCCGTTGCGCCGGATCGGCGGAGCGTCGTGGGCAATGCGCTGCAGCAGGACCTTTCGGCTCCCTTGCTACGCCTCGAACCACGCTTGCCGTGTTGATCCGCCGGCAGCGTGGCGGCTCGTTGGCCCGGGTTTTTCACGAAGACAACCCGTCACGTCGAATCGCGGGCCGTCACACCTTGATCAATCGGGTGGAATGTCAGTACCGTAGCAGGCTTGATCGCCGGGCTTCCATCGTGTGTCCCTGGGCAGCCCGGCTTGACATCCCATTGCGCGCCGGTCGATGACGCAGGCGAAGGAGTGTTGAACGTGACGTCGACAGGCGTGGACAAGGTGAGAATCCGTCGTGCCAGCGCACGCGATGCCCCGGCCGTGCTGGCGATCTTCGACGACGTGATTGCGTGGTTCGTCGCCATCGGCAACGACGGGCAATGGGGCAGCGAGCCCTGGTCGACGCAACCCCGGCGGATCGCGCTCGTGACCGACGCCTGCGCGCTGCCCGACGCGTGGGTCGCAGAGGATCAGGACGGCCGCGTCCTCGGCGCATTGATCCTCGGCGAGTCCATGCCCTACGTGCCGCCCGCGACCGAGCCGGAAATCTATGTGCGCGTGCTGGTGGCGTCGCGCGATGCGCGGGCGCGGGGTGTCGGCCGGCGCCTGATGGCCTTCGCGGACGAGCGCGCCCGGGCGGCCGGGGTGGCGCGCTTGCGGGTGGACTGCTATGGCGGCGGGACCGGCGCGCTGGTGCGTTTCTACGAGTCGTGCGGCTATGAGCGAATTTCACCCTTCGACGTGGAAGGGTGGCCGGGGCAGTTGCTGGGGCGTCGTTTGTGACGGTGCCTGACCGAAGCCACGCGGTGCGTCGGCGTTCGGCCGAGTCCGGGAAGGTGTTCCGATCGTTTCACGGTGAGCCTGAAACGGCGGGCTGCGCGACGGCATTTCCGTGGGCCGACGAACCGGGATGCGCGGCCGCACCGTCCACACCGTGCGCGACCGGCAGCGCCACCCGCACATAGAGAAACGCACGCCGCTCGCGATCGGGCAGCACCTGCGGTCCGTAACTGATCGTGACCGTGCCGTCGTGAATCTCGCCCGCCTGCGCGAAACGCCACGCGCCGGGATCGCTGTCGAGCAGGAATTCGGCGCGCGCATATGCATGCGGTTCAAACAGCGCGGGAATGTCCACCGGGCGTCCGTCGAGCTTGTCGAGCAACGCTTCGACCACGTTGAAGCCATAGCCGTCGCGCACGATGTCGCAGATGAAGCTGCCCGCGATGCGCGGATTCAGTTCGATCACGTGCGGCACGCCGTCGTGCACGATGCAGTCCAGGTGCACGGGCCCCCAGGTCAGCCCGGCGGCCGCCGTGGCGCGCGTCCCGACGTCGATCAGTGCGCGCAGCGTGCTTGCATCGAGGTCGAGTTCGGACGTATAGCCGCGCTCGAGAAAGCCCGCCCCATGCCGTTTCAGCTTGCGCAGCGCGCCGACGTACCGGCCGTCGAAATACTCGACGCAGTATTCGCTGCCGCTCAGGAATTCCTCGATCACGACGCGCTCGGTCGCGAGCGCTTGCGCGTCGGCTTGCCCGGCGGCGAGGGCGTCGAGCTGGGCACGGACCTCGGCGATGTCCTCGCAGCGCCGTACGCCGTCGCTCGCCGAGCCTTCCGACGGCTTGACGACCACCGGGAAACGCAGCGGGGCGGCCGCGGCCGCGAGCGCCGCCGGCGCGGCCAGCGTACCCGTGACGAATTGCGCGGCCGGGATGCCGTGCGCGGCGAGCAGCGCCTTCTGGTTCGACTTCGACACCGCGTGCGCGACGTGGCGCGCATCGGGGCCGGGCAGGCCGAGGGCGTCGGCGACCCACGCGGCGGTGCGCGCATAGGTGTCGTGCGCGGTCGTCACGCGCAGCGTGTCGATCTCGTCCGGATAGCGTGTGCGCAGCCAGCCGGCGAGCTGGCCGGCATCGGGTTCGAGGTTGATCGTCTCGACGCCCGCCGGAAAGACGCCGTCGAGACGGTGCCCGGGGGCGGTGATCACGGTCACGGCCACTTGCCGCGCGAGCGCGCCACGCACGAGCGCGAGGCTGCTGCCGGTGGCGCGGGCGCCGATCACGATGAGTCGCTTCATGCTGGATCCTTGATCGAAGGCGGAAGGGGGGAACGGCATCGCGTGCCGGCTAGCGTGCACGGCGGCGCAGGCGCTGAGCTTCGAGGCGCGGCAGCAGATGCTGGACCACGCGCGGCAGCGTGTAG
Source organism: Burkholderia sp. AU6039 (assembly GCF_002223365.1). Taxonomy (NCBI): domain Bacteria; kingdom Pseudomonadati; phylum Pseudomonadota; class Betaproteobacteria; order Burkholderiales; family Burkholderiaceae; genus Burkholderia; species Burkholderia sp. AU6039. Next base: position 333,039 of record NZ_NKFK01000007.1, on the reverse strand, counting down.
ATCGGCAACTGCGCGCAGGTGAACACGAGCGCCATGGTGGGCGTCGCGGCGAGCCCGAGCGCGGCCCACATCAGGCCGACGTTGCGATTGGCGACGATCAGCGCGACATTGAGCCGCGTACGGACGTCGCCGGGCGTGAGCCCGTACGCGATCATCTGGAAGCCCGCGTTGACGGCGAACGCGAGGGCGATCGCCGTCAGCGCGCGGTGCGGCGCGTCGATGATCGATTGCTGCATGCCGGCCATCGTGCCGAGCGCGAACACCAGCAGCGCGACGACGACGGTTGCATCGATCGGCGTTGCATAACGGTCGAGCCGTGAGCCGGCGAAGCGCCGCACGAGCAGCGCGACGCCCTCGGCGCTGCCGATCAGCAGCGCGAGCCGCCACGCGAGCGTCAAAGGCGAAATCGACACGGCCGCATCGTGGCTGAACCAGGCCGTCAGCAGCGGCGCGGTGAGCGGGACGAACACCATCGACGCGAGGGTCGCGACGAGCGCGACGCTGGCGTCGAGCGACAGCATCCGCGCGATCGTCGACGTGCCGCTCGACGGCGGCGCGCAGTACGCGATCACCAGCGCGACGACCCAGTCGTACGGCATGCCGGCGAGCCGCGCGGCGATGCCGAGCGCAACCGGGCACGCGATCATCGTCGCGGCGGGCAGCAGCAGCGACACGGCCGGCCGCCGCGCGACCGCGCGCACCGCGCGGGGCTCGACGCGTAGCAGCGTGCCGAGCACGAACAGGAACACGGTGACGGGCATCAGCGGCCGCGCGAGAGCCGCGAGCGGCGGCACCAGCAGCCCGAGGCCGACGCCGCACGCGAGCACGGTCGGGCCGCGCCGCACCAGCGCGGCGATCAGCGTGCGCACGGGCGAGCCTCGGGACGACGGCGGACGGTCGTACGACCAGGGCAGGCGGAGAAGGGCATGCGGATTCCTCGGGAGCGGGCCGTCGGGCACCGGGTATCCGCAAGGCTAATCCGGATTTTTGGCGAAGTAAAATGATATAACTGCGATCAATAACAAGAGAAAGTGATATGAACATCCCTCTGCTCGAAACCTTCCGGGCCGTCGTGCAGGAAGGCAGCGCGCTGCGCGCGGCCGAACGGCTCGGCTGCACGCAGTCGAACGTCACCGCGCGGCTGCGCCTGCTCGAAGCGTCGCTCGACGCGCCGCTGTTCGACCGGCACGGCAAGCGGCTCGTGCTGAACGACGCCGGGCGCCGGCTGATTCCGTATTGCGATCGCATCCTGCGCCTCGTCGACGAAGCGACGCAGGTGGTGCGCGAGGCACCGGTCGCGCGCAGCTTCCGGCTCGGCTCGATGGAAAGCACGGCGGCCACGCGGCTGCCGGCGCTCGCCGCTGCATTGAAGGCGCGCGACCCGGCGCTCGGCCTTGCGGTGCAGATCGGCAGCGAACCGGATCTGGCCGACGCACTGCTGCGCGGCCGGATCGACGCCGCGCTCACCGCGCGCGCGGTCGTGCGCCCCGGGTTGCGCTACGAGCCGGCGTTCGCCGAAGAGATGGTGCTGGTGAGCGCGACCACGGCCACGCGGCGGCAGGTGCTGGCCGACCACCCGGTGCGGCTGCTCGCGTTTCACGACGGCTGCCCGTATCGCGCGGTCGCGGAGCACTGGCTGAAGGCGCGCGGCATCGCGATCGAGTCGGTGGCGTCGTTCGGGACGTTCGGCGCGATCCTCGGCTGCGTGGCGGCCGGCATGGGCATAGCGATCCTGCCGAAGCGGATCACGACCGAGCACGTGGCGCGCAAGGAACTGCGGGCGCATTCGTTCGACGATCTCGACAGTGTGACGACCTATCTCGTCACGTCCGAGGAAGCGCCTGAGCTGCCCGAGCTCGATACATTGCGTGCGGTGCTCGGACGGCAGGCGGGGGCGCTGCTCGGGCGCTAGCGGGGCGCACCTCGGCGCGCCGCACCGCGCCGCACGCGCGGCGCCGATCGCGCTACGCCGGCGCAACCGCCCGTTCATCCGCGAAGAATTCAGCCTCGATCTCGCGAATCCGCCGGCAATCCTCCAGCAGCCGCTCGAACGTCGGGCTGTACAGGCCGACGGTGCCGAGCGCCGTCTGCAGGTCGGTCGTCACGCGCAGCGTGTCGCCCACCCTGGCCCATTGCTTGAGCCCGACGAACGACGGCAGCGCCTGGATCGCCTGCCACGTGAAGTCCTGCCGCAGCACGCCGTTGCGCGACGACAGCAGCAGCACGTGCCCGCAGTAACCCCGAAAATCCGTCGGCGCGGCGACGTCACCGAACAGCCGCTCCGGATGCAGCACCGCTTCCACGGCAGCCGACACATGATTCTCGCCGCTGACCGCACTCGTCAGCCGCGGATCGAGGCTGCCGTGCAACCGCGCGTTCAGCTCGACGATCGTCGGGCCGTCGGCCGTATCGAACAGTTCGAGATGGGTCGGCCCGAAGCGCACATCCAGCGCGTCGAGCACGGCGGCCGCGTAGTCGAGCAGCGGCGCGTAGCGCGGATCGGCGTGATTCAGCACCAGCATCTTGTCGAGCCGCGGCGCATGCGTGCGGTCGCGGTGCACTTCCCACAGGCTGACCACCCGGTGGCGGCCTTCGAACGACACCGAATCGACGATGTATTCCTGTCCCTCCGAATAGCTCTGGATCACGATGTCGTCGTTCGGCTGGTTGTACAGCGAACGGGTGGCCAGCACGTCGCGCGCGGCGGCCTCGACCTGGTCGAGCGTCCGGCAGATCTTCACGCCGGTCACGCCCGCGCTGCGCGCCGGCTTCACCACGAGCGGCAGCGTGCCGTATGCGCGCGCCCATTCGAGTGCGACGTCGACCGACGTGCTGTGGAAGTGGGCCGGGGCACGCAGGCCGGCCTGGCGAATCCGCTCGTTCATCGCGTACTTGTCGCGCCGCGCGGCCGACGTCGCGAGCGGATTGCGCGTCGGCACGTCGAGCCGTTCGGCGAGCGTGTCGGCCAGTTCGAGTGCCGCGTCGAGGCCGTGCAGCACCGCGCCGATCCGCAGGTCGCTCAACTGCGCGAGCGTCGCGTCGATATCGCCGTGATGCTGGACCTGGCGGATATAGTCGGACGGGACGAACTGGTTCCGGTAGATTTCCGGCAGGTCGGGGTCGCTGATCACGTGCGCGCAACGGATGCCGTAGGCGCGGAACGCGGGCGCCAGATAGGCGGCTGTCGACGCGCCGTCGACGATCAGGACGGTGTCGATGAAACGATGCGGCATGGATTCCTCGCTGGGCTGTGGGATCGGTTGAAGGGGGTTCGGGCTCAGGCCCGCGGGCCGCTATCGGGCGCATCGCTGGGCGCATCGCCGGGCCAGCGCGCGGCCAGCACGATGCAGACGGCGACGAGCACGGCCGCGACCGCGAACCCGCGCGCCGCGCCGGCCACGATCGCCGCGCCCTGGCCCGCGACCAGCGCGCCGAGCGCCGCGACGCCGACGGCTGCGCCCACCTGGCGCGCGGTATTGAGGATCGCCGACGCGGTGGCCGCGCGGCCGGCCTCGACGCTGCCGAGCATCGTCGAGGTCAGCGCGGGAATCGCGATCCCGCCGCCGATCGCCATCGCCGCGAGCCCGGGCGCCAGCAGCGCATACGGCGTGTGCGCGCCGAGCGTCTGCCACAGCCACACGTAGCCCGCGAGCGACACGGCGAGGCCGACGATGACGGTCGCGCGGAAGCCATGGCGGACGGCGAGACGCGCGCTCGCGATGTTGGCGAGCATGATGATCGTGAGCGGCGCGAGCGCGAGCCCCGACTCGGTCGCGGTGAAGCCGCGCGCGTTCTGGAAATAGAGGCTCAGCGAGAAGATCAGCCCGTAGAACGCGGCATTCGTGACCGCGCCGATCGCGATCACGCCCGGCACGCGCGCGATCCGGAAGAAGGCGAGCTGCAGCATCGGCGCGGCCACGCGCCGCTCGATCGCGACGAACAGCGCGCCGAGCACGACCGACGCGGCCAGCGCACCGGCCGCATACGGATCGCCCACCCCCTGCGCGCCGGCCCGGATGATCCCGCCCGTCAGCAGCGCGAGCACGAGCACCGCGACGATCTGGCCGGCCGGATCGAACAGCCGCGTGCGCGCGGCGGCCGAATCGCGCACGTGGCGCAGCGTGAGCCACAGGCCGGCCGCACAGATCGGCAGATTGATGAAGAAGATCGCACGCCAGCCGAGCGAATCGATCAGCAGGCCGCCGAGCGTCGGCCCGGCCGCGCTGATCGCGCCGCCCGTCGCGCTCCACCACGCGACGGCCCGCACACGGGCGGCGGCATCGTTGGCGCACGCGTGCGTGATGAGCGCGAGCGACGTCGGCAGGATCATCGCGGCGCCCACGCCCTGCGCGACGCGCGCGGCGATCAGCGCGGCCAGCGACGGCGCGAGCGCGCAGCCGAGCGATGCCAGCAGGAACAGCACGAGGCCGTACGCGAACAGCCGGCGGCTGCCGAAGCGGTCGGCCAGCGTGCCGGACGTCAGCAGCAGCGCGGCGAACGACAGCGTGTACGCATCGACGATCCATTGCAGCCCGTGGACGCTCGATCCGAATGAATGGCCGAGGCTCGGAATCGCGACGTTGACCACGGTCACGTCGAGCTGGACGATCGCGAAGCCAAGGCTCGCGGCCGCGACGGTCGGGAAGATCGCGCGCAGCGACGTGCGATGCGGCGGCACGCCGGTGGCTAGCGTGCGCTCGAGTGCCGGCGCTCGATCGCTCATCGTGTCCTCCGCGCCGCGTGGCGGGTGGGGCGGCATGCAGCCAACGGCACGTCGTTTCCGGGCGTACTGCGCAGCAGATGGAATCGGTTCATCTAACGGGTTTCCGTGGGGCGGAGGATGGGCGCCGGCTGCCGATCGACGGCCGGCGCATCGTCGAATCCGACAGAAAACTAGCATCGACCCGTTAGCGAATACAAATAATAACCAGCGATTTTTTAACAACCATTCGTGTTAAGCCACGGTACGAACGACGCGGCCCGCCGCTCGCCGCGTTGCTGAACTTATATCGAAATTTTTTGTTTGCAATCGAATTAATATCATTTCGCAATGCAATGACGGTCTCCTAGTCTTGTCGAGCGCCGGGCCCCGAGGACGGCCACGCGCGGCGGTAGAGCCATACCGCTTATCGACCTCCGATCTTTATACGAGAGACCTATGACCTATCTCGCAGATGCACGCATCGTTTTGACGGCAGCGGAATCGAGTCACATCCGGACGACGCTCGGCGCACTGGCCTATGATCCGGCCGGCGGTGCGGGCTACATCAGCGCGGTGCGCAAGCTCGCCTACACCGCGTTTCCCGACCGGGTCGTCGACGCGTTCGATCGCGCGAAGGCGCCGACCGCCGATGCGCACGGCTCGATCGAGATCGACAACCTGCCGATCGACGACGACGTAAAGGGCAGCCCGCGGTTCGAGGAAACCGGCCGCTCGTTCAAGGCCGGCGTGTTGAGCGAGAACGTGCTGGTCGCGTTGAGCACGCTGGCCGGCGAGCCGTACTCGATTGCGCACGAAGGCCGCGAGCTCGTGAACAATCTCACGCCGCACAAGGCGACCGCGCGCGACTATACGGGCCTGGGCTCCGAGGTCGAACTCGATTTCCATATCGAGAACGCCGCGCAGGCGCACATGCCGGAAGGCGATACGTCGCCGTTCGCGTTGCTGCTGCTCGGCGTGCGCAGCGAGGCCGGCGGCGGCCCGTACACGCGGCTCGCCGATGCGCGTCGTGCGCTGCGGCTGCTGTCGCCGGACGATATCGCGCAACTCTATGGCGAGCACTACATCATCCGCGTGCCGTACCGGTGGCGCGGGGCCGCGCCGACGCCGCGCGACAACACCGACCTGAGCGCGGTGCTGTCGGGGCCGCTCGATGCGCCGCGCGTGACGGTCGCGTTCTATCCGGACATGGTGCTGGCGGTCAACACGCGCGCGCAGGAGGCGCTGGCCAACCTGTATCGCGCGGTGCGCGAGGTGTCGTTCGGCGTACAGGTTCAACCGGGCAAGCTGGTGCTGATCAACAACCATTTCACGCTGCATTCGCGTGACCGCTTCGATCCGCAATACGACGAGAACGACCGGGCATTCCGCTGGGTGCAGCGCGTGTTCGTCGCGCGCAGCCTGTGGAACTTCCGCGCGTTCACGCCGCTGCAGGCGCGCGTGTTCGATCCGAAAGCGCTGTATGCGGGCGAGTCGCAAGCAACGCGCCCGTCGCCGGTCGCCCAGCCGGTGACACAACGCGCGGCCGCGGCCGAACTCGAAGCGACGCCGGCCTGAGCGGGCCGGGAACGCCAGGCGGCGACGGGCGGTGAACATCGTTCGGCCCGCCCGCGTTCCGCGCACGCGTCATCAAAAAAACAAAGGAATCCGGAAGACATGAAAAGAACAGCATTTCCCGTCGCGCGCGTCGTTCGCGTACTGGCCGCCGTCCTGATCGGCGGCAGCGTGGCCGCGCAGGCCGCGACGTTCGACCTGAGCCCCGAGCAGCCCGGCCGGCAGCGCGGCACCGTGAACCCGGCGGTCGAGCAGGCGTTGCCGGCCGGCTTCCGGTTTGCCGAGGCGAACACGCTGACGATCGGTATCGCGCCGAACCTGCCGCCGCTCAGCACCTATGCGACCGATGCGCGAACGGTGGTCGGCTTCGATCCCGATCTCGCGCAGCTCGTCGCGGACAGCATCGGCCGCAAGCTGAAGATCGTGCCGCTTTCGTGGGCCGACTGGCCGCTCGCGCTGCAGTCCGGCAAGGTCGATGCGGTGATCTCGAACGTGACGGTGACCGAACAGCGCAAGGAGAAATTCGACTTCTCGACCTACCGGAAGGATCAGCTCGGCTTCTACGTGAAGAACGCCAGCCGGATCGCCGCGATTCGCGAGCCGAAAGATGTTGCCGGGCTGCGCGTCGTGACCGATTCGGGCACGAACCAGGAAAAGATCCTGCTCGAGTGGAACCGGCAGAACGTCGCGCGCGGCCTCGCGCCGGTCGAGATCCAGTATTACGCGGATGCGGCCGAGCGCTGGGTCGCGCTGCAGTCGGGGCGCGTCGACACGATCTTCAGCGTGAATTCGATGCTCGCGTACCAGGCGTCGCTGCGCGGCGATGCGAAGCTGATCGGCACGGTGAGCGGCGGCTGGCCGCGCACCGCGGACATCGCGATCACGACGCGCAAGGGCAGCGGCCTCGCCGATCCGCTGACGGTCGCGATCAATGCGCTGATCGCGAACGGCAGCTACCGGAAGGTGCTCGGCCGCTGGAGCCTCGACGCCGAAGCGATCGAGCGGTCGCAGACCAATCCGCCGGGGCTGCCGCGTACCTGAACCGCCCGCGCGCCGATTGCCGCGACGCTCAGGTGATCGGCCACTGCAGGATCACGATCCCGTCGTTGTAGTCGGCATCGGCGCCGTCCTCGGCACCCAGCCAGCCGAGCCAGACGGAGTCGCCCGCGGACAGCGGCGCGAGGCGCGCATCGGTCGCGGATGGCCTGCCGTTGGCCGACGCGTCGATCCGGATCTTGCCGCCTTTCGAGTTCAGCGTGAACATCCTGACGCCGTCCTCGCTGTTGCCGACGAACGATGCGGCCGGTTCCGGTGCATCGTCGATGAAGAGTTTCAGGTCCTGCCGGTCGGCGGCATTCGCGTAGAAGATCGCCTTGAACGCCGTATTCGGCGGCAGCGTGAAGTGGCCACTGCGATCCGACGACGGCTTGAAACCGGGCTGCTTCGTGTCCGGCCGGCTCCCGCCGATCTCGATCGACGTTTCCCAGCGGAAATAGCCCGATACGTTGCCGTCGCGGTCGTATAAGCCGAAATCGGCCGTACACGTGGTGGCGCCCGCGGCCAGCACGTCGCTGCGCCAGTAGTGGTCCTGCATCGGGTGGCACGGCGGATGCAGCAGGTCGTCGGCATTCGGCACGGGCGTGGCCGCATCGCGCACTTCGGGTTCGATCGGCGCGACGATGCCCGCATCCTTCAACGTGAACCGCACGAACAGCACGCTTGCCTCGGCACGCAAGGCCAGCGCGGTTTCGCGCAGGCGCAGCTGGTCGCCCGGCGACAGGCCGGTAAAGAGGCGGCTGTCGTTGTGGCCGAGCTGCGCGGCGTCGCCGGGGCTCACCACGTAGAGGTGCCGGCCGTCGATCACGGTCGGCGCGGCCGGGTCCCGGCTTGCCTCCGGGTAGGCCGACAGCAACGTGACGGCGTCGACGATCACCAGCACATCGCAACGAAGACCAGACATGAGCGCTTCCTCCGCAACAAGTGGATGATGCGGGCAGCCGCCGCGCGGCCGCCCGCCTGCCGCGATCAGTTATGGATCGAGATGAACGGATCCCAGGAGAAGCAGCCCTGGCTCTGGCAGTTGCGATCGATGATCTGGAACTGGAAGTGGTACGTCACGCGGCCGACTTTCAGGCATTCCGACGACCAGTAGTAGTTCGCGACCTTCTGGCAGGTCGGCACCTCGGGCTTGCTGGTGTTCGGCACCGGAATGGACGCTTCCGCGACGCGCGGCGTCGGCGTCGAGATCAGTTCGTTGCCGACGTTGCCGACGAACTTGTAGAACACGACCTGGTTCTCGAAGCCCAGCGACAGGCTCGTTTCACGCCAGCGGATCAGGTCGCCGACCTGCGCCTTCAGGTCGAGTTCGCCGCCTGCCTGCCCGGAGATGACGTTGTCCTGGTTGGTCACCATATAGACATAGCGCCAATCGATCAGCGTCGGTGCGGCCGGGTTCTTGCTGGGATTCGGATATTTTTTGAGAATGGTTTCGGTATCGAAAGAGACGAGCACATCAGTGACGCGTGACATAGAAGCTCCCGTTTGAATGAATGGGACTTATTGTTGCGCGAATTTCTTCGTGCGGCCGCCATCGCCTTGTCCTGCAAGGCTTCGTGCCGATCAAGGCACGTGCAGGCGAGATGGCGAATGCAGATTATCCCGTTCGGTTAATTCCGGAAGCTGTAAATGTAAACAGGGTATTAATATTATTTCGGGCGGTAATTTTAAAATCGGCTTCAATCGGCTCGATGCGTTACATAAATATAACGACATTGAACCTGTTAATCGAATGGCCGATGATGTCCGGCAGCGGCGGGCGGGGAAGGATCGCTTACCGGTAGGTCCACAGCCGGTGCAGCGCGAACGTGGTCGGCGGAACCAGCAGCGCGATCGCGACGATGCTCATCGCACGGGAACCTTCGAGCGCTTCGGCCGCACGCGCGAGCAGCATCGTTTCGACGAAGCCGGCCAGCGTGACCGCGAGAAAGCGCACCGCGTTGCGCGTGCCCACCGTCGACGAGAAGCTCCACAGCGTATTCGCGAGATACGAGAAGGCCGTCGCGCAGAGGAAGGCGATCGCGTTCGCCGTCACCAGCGTCGCGTCGAACCGCGCGAACAGCGCCGCGGCCACCAGCGTGTGGATCGCGGTCGAGCCGAGCCCGGACACGCCGAAGCGCACGAGCCGCGTGCGCTCGGCATGGAGCAGGGCGATCATGGCCGTTGGCGCGCGTCAGCGTGCGCCGATCCGCGCACGGGTCGGCTGCACGCGCCGGCGGGCGATCTGGCGGCGCGCATCGCGCGCGACCGGGAGTTCGATCACCTTGCCGTGCGCCTGGTAGCGGCGGCGGATCAGGTAGACGGGCCGTTGCTTCGACTCGTCGTAGATCCGCCCGACGTATTCGCCGACGACACCGATCCCGATGAGCTCGATCCCGCCGATGAACAGCGTGACCGAGATCAGCGATGCGTAGCCGAGCACCGGATTGCCGAACAGCAGCGTGCGGAAGATGATGAACGCGCCGTACAGGAACGCGAGCGTGGCGATGCCGACGCCGATGTAGGTCCAGCTGCGCAGCGGCACGGTGCTGAAGCTGGTGATGCCTTCCAGCGCGAAATTCCACAGCTTCCAGCCGGAGAACTTAGAGTGCCCGGCGCTGCGCGCGTCGCGCTGGTATTCGACGATCACGGTGCGGTAGCCGACCCACGCGAACAGCCCCTTCATGAAGCGATGCCGCTCGGGCAGGTTGCGCAGCGCGTTCACGACCTTGCGGTCCATCAGCCGGAAATCGCCGACGTTCTCCGGCAGTTTCACGTCCGACAGCAGGTTGTGCACGCGATAGTAGATCGCGGCCGCCGTGCGTTTCGCGAACGAGTCGCACGCGCGGTTGCTGCGCTTCGCCGCGACGACTTCCGCGCCGTCGCGCCAGTGCTCGATCATCACGGGGATCAGGCTCGGCGGATCCTGCAGGTCGGCGTCGAGCGGGATCACCGCGTCGCCGAGCGCTTCGTCGAGGCCGGCCGTGAGCGCCGCTTCCTTGCCGAAGTTGCGGGTGAGGTCGATCACGCGCACGCGCCGCTCGGCGGTGCTGATCCGGATCAGCCGGTCGAGCGTGTCGTCGCGGCTGCCGTCGTTCACGCAGACGATCTCGAAACGGATCGCGTCGATGGACGTCATCAGCGGAATCACGACGTCGAAGAAGTGCTCAACGGCCTCGCCTTCGTTATAGAACGGCACGACCAGCGAGATGAGCGGTGTATAGAGTGGTTCCCGCATGATGATTCCCCTTGTGATGTCGTTTCACCGTTGCGCGCCGATGGTCGGTCGGCCGGTGCGGCGCATTCCGTACGCCGGGCGGTGGTGCGTTCGGGCCTGATGCGAGAACGCGGTTTCGGTCGAGTTGTCGCGTGTGTCCGGCATCAACGGCACGTCGTGTCGTTCCCGGGCGATCCGGCTGACGAGCAGCCCGAGCGACGCCAGCGTGACGAGCGGCATGAACTGGAACGACAGATGCGGCACGACCGCGAGACCCGCGAGCGGCATCAGCCACAGCAGCATCAGCCATTCGCGATCGAAGCGGCGCCAGCCGTGCGTCCACGCATAGCGCGCGTACCACGCGATCACGATGCCGTACCAGGTCAGGTCGTAGTCGTACAGATAGGGACTGACGAGCAGGCAGGCGCAGGCGAGGGTCGCGGCGCGCAGCGCGTACGAGCAGGCGCCGCGCCATGCATAGATGACGGCGACGGCCGCGGTCGCGGCCGACAGCAACTGGAGGCCGTCCGCGACGATGGCGGGCCAGCCTGCCATCGTTGCGAGCGCGAACACCGACGGCATGCGCACGAGCTTGGCCTGGCCGGCGCCGACGATCGCGTAGACGTTGTCGATCACATGCGCGAACGTGAGCCACGGGACGAACCCGAACGCGAGGGTCGAGAGCGCGACGCTGCACGCGATCGTCACGGCCCACGCGGCCAGCGCGCGCCATTGACCCGCGCACAGCAGCGCGAGCGGGAACAGCACCGCGAGCTGCGGCTTCATCGTCAGCAAACCGAAGCAGATTCCGGCGTACACCGGGCGGCGGTTCAGCGCAAGCAGGCCGGCGCCGGCGAGCAACGCGGTGAAGAGGCTGGTCTGCCCGGCGATCACCGTGAGGAACGCGCCGGGAAACGCGAGCGCGCACAGCCACGCGGCATCGCGCTGCACGATCGCGCGGATCGTTGCCGCGAACAGCCCATACGTGAGCCCGAGCCACAGCACGAGCGCCAGCGTGTACGGCAGCCAGCCGAGCGGCAGCACGAGCAGCAGCATGGACGGCGGATAGAGCCACGGGAGCGTGCCGTCCGCGAGATTCATCGCCGGAATCGCGAGCTTCTGGATCGCGAGCAGCGCGGGGAAATGCCATGCATCGGCCGCGTGCCCGTGCGCGGCGAGCCACGCCGCGCTCCAGATCGGCGAGAAATCCGGCGACAGCGGTTCCGGTGCGCCGTGGTGCGACAGGACCACGCGGAGCGAATAGATGCCGATGAACAGCAGTTCCGCCATCAGCACGGCGGCCGCATAAAGGCGCACGCGTTCGCGATTGAGCCAGTGCGGATAGCGGCGCGGGCCCGCGATCGGGAGTTCCGGATGCACATCGGTGGCGGCATGCGCGTGGCGGGCGAACGAAGGCGCTTTCATGGCGTGGTCCGTGACGCGACGGCCGCGCGACGCACGACGACGAGCAGCACCGCGAGCAGCACGACCGGCCCGATCTGAGGCAGCTTCGTCAACCGGTTGAACATCTCGAAGACCGGCAGCAGCCACGCGAGCACGAGGATGCCCTGGTCGCCGGGCAGCCAGCCTTCGTCGAGGCCGTGCGCGATCAGGCAGAAGATCGCGATGCCGAGCCACGTCAGTTCGTAATGCCACAGATAGGGTGTCGTCAGCAGCGTGGCGACCGCCAGCACCGCGCCGCGCAGGCGCATGTCGGGCGTACGGCGCCATACATCGACAGCCGCGGCGATCGCGATCAGTGCGACCGCCGCTTGCGCGGCCAGCGCGGCGGCCACCGGTGCCCCCGCGAGGCGCAACGCGGCGAACGGCGTCGGCGACGCGTACCAGTACGACGCGAGCATGAAATGCATGTCGCGTACCGTCGACATGGCCTGGCTCAAACCGTGCAGCGCGCCAGGGCCGGTCAGCGCAATCCCGGCCGCCGCGAACAGCGTCGCGCTCAGCGCGGCCGCCGCGAACGTGCGCCATGCCCGCGCCGCGATCAGCACGAACGGAAACACGACGGCGAGTTGCGGCTTGATCGCAAGCAACCCGATCACCACGCCGGCCACGACCGGGCGCTTGCCCAACAGATGCAGCGCGAGCGCGGCGAGGCCGGCGGTCAGGACGCTGTTCTGGCCGAACAGTGCGGACAGGCACACCCCCGAATACGCGACCACGACGAGCGTGGCGGCGCGCGGGTGGGGAAGATGCGCGCGCAATCCCGACAACCGCGAGACTGCGAACGCGTAGCATAAAAGACTGCCCGCCAAAAAGAGGAAATACGCGGGCAGGAAAGGCACAAGGGCAAGCGGCGCGATGAACAGCAGCATCGTCGGCGGATAGAGCCAGGGAAGCGGCTGGTGCTGCAGAGACGCACCGAAGTGCGCGAACTCGGCCTGCTTGAATGAGGAAATGTCGTAGACCGATGCGGCGTGGCCTTGCAACACGAGATGCGATGCGGTCCAGAAGACGGAGAAGTCGGTGCCGGGGCGGACCGTGGTGGTCGACGTGAAGCCGTCGGTCACGATCCCCCACAGGATCAGCAATGCGGTGAAGAGCATCAGCATGATGCAGCTGTACGGAATGATCCGGTCGGCTGTCAGCCATTGGATGCGGCGTATTGCACGCCCGCGCATTTCACGGTTGGCTGTGTACATGATTCCCCGTCTGTAGTGAAGGCTGCGTGGTCTTTCACAGCCGTTTTCATGTTGTCGTGCCCGCGGATCGAATCGCGCTGAAATCGCGTTGTCCGGTGAATTCATTGTTGAAGAAAAAATCGCACGATGCAAACCGCGCACGGACGGCGGGTATTTAAATTGTTCAGCGATACGTGTGAAAACCGCGTTTTCACGTATGAGAAAACGGCGCGACCGGATTTCATGTATCTGGCTTGAAACATTCCGCGTTTTTTACCGGGTTTGCGTGCCGCCGATACCGCGGCGCCCGAGCGGCCGGATGCGTTCGGGAAAGTCCCGAGAAAAAAATTGAGACCCTTGTTGCAGCGCGGCGACCGGCGTTCAGGCGTGCAACGCGTGCGCGGGCGGATCGATCAATTTTGAAACATTTCGCGCATCCCGCTTCGGGCCGGGGAGGACGGGCATCGCTGGAACGCTTGATACGCCTGGTTTTCGTTCGGGGTGGCCTGCTCTTTGCGTAAGCGTTGGCACGGCAGTCGACGAGGTGACGACCGGGCGGTTCCGGCAAAGGACAGACGGAACCCGCTGCGGAATCACCTGCGGAAAGGAGGGCCGGAGCGCGACGGGGAACACGCAGCTCCAGGTCGATCAACCGAGCAAGACTTCGTCGAATGACCCATGAGACCCGGTATCGTCAGGGCAATAAGAAATCGGCATGGCAGCATTTGGGGAATAAAAATGAAAGACCACAGCACATTGCGGATCGCAAACCGCATTAAAGACACATTGCGGATTTTCCGGGAGTTTGTCTCCCGTTCAACAGGATTCCACGCGTCGAACGGCAGTCGTGCCGTTCGGGTCGATCGGATCGTCCGGTTCATCCGGCCGGTCGCACCGTACACGCCTCTCTCGCTCACGGCCTCATTGATACCCGTTCGCACGGACAGGGGTGTCTATCCCCGCTCCCGCAGCTGAGCGACGCATTCCGATTTTTCGAGTAGTGCCGGTGGTGCCCACCCCCGACGTCCTGACGGACGAAGGGTATTTCATAGCAGTCCGAAAGGAGAATGCTCATGTCAAGAATCATCGAGAAGATCGCCTGGCTCGTCGAGGATCAGGGCGGCGTGACGGCCATTGAATACGGCCTGATCGCCGCGCTGATCGCGATCGGCATCGTCGCCGCGTTGACGACGGTCGGTACGGATCTGAAGACCGTCTTCAGCACGGTCGCCGACGATCTGGATTCGATCGTTGCTGCGATTTGATGGACGGTGCGGCGAACGGCTCGTCCGATTCGTTCGTTGGCACCACACGGCATTAACACCATGCCTCGACGTATCGATGCCGGATCAATCGATCCTGCCGGCACGCGAGGGATCTGAAAGTGACTACGCAAGGAGATCATCATGTCCAAGTTCATTCAACAAGCCAGCCGTTTCATCCGCGACGAAGACGGTGTGACGGCCATCGAATACGGCCTGATCGCCGCACTGATCGCCATCGGCATCATCGCCGCGCTGACGACGGTCGGCAAGGACCTCAAGACCGTGTTCACCACGATCGCGGACGACCTCGATTCGGCGGTCGCAGCCATCTGATGGATCGTGCCGCGGACGGCTCGGCCGGTGCAGCGCTCGAGCCGTCCCCGGTCATCTGATCGACCCGGAACCGGAGACCATCATGCAAGCCACGATGCGCGTCGTACGTCGCTGGATCAGCGACGAGCAGGGTGTGACGTCGACCGAATATGCATTGCTCGGCGCGATGTTCGCCGTTGCGGTGCTGGGCAGCGTCGTCACGCTGAAAGGCTCGCTTGCCGATACGTACGAGGTGATCGCGACGGCCGTGACGGCCGCCGTGGCCACCGCGCTGGCAATGGTTTCCTGATCCGCCCATTCCACGGATTCCACCGATTCCACTGATTCCACGGATTCCACCGATTCGACTGCGAGGTTCGCCATGCTCCCTGTTGCGCCGCCTTACCCGGTTCCGTTGTGCGTGACGCTGCTCGCTGTCGCCGCGGCCAGCACGGACATCGCGACCCGTCGCATTCCGAACCGTCTCGTCCTGCTCGGCCTGGCCGGCGCGCTGGTTGCCCAGTGCCTGTTGCACGGTGTCGTGGCAGGTGCGCTCGAATGGCTCGCCGGCGCCGCGACCGGCTTCGGCATGCTGCTGCCGTTCTACCTGTTGCGCGGCATGGCGGCCGGCGACGTGAAGCTGATGCTCGCGATCGGCGCCTGGGTCGGCGCGGAAATGACGTTTTATATCGTGCTGGCCACCTTCCTGGCCGGCGGGATCGGCGCCATCGCCTTTGCGCTGTTGCGCGGGCGGATGCGCCAGATGTGGGCGAACGTGCGCGTATTGATCGCGCGGCGCTTGCAAGGCGCGAGCGCCGAGGCCGCCGGCGGCCCCGTCGAAATCGCATCGGTCGGCACGCTGCCGTACGGCGTGGCGATCGCGGCCGGCACGCTGGGCATGCTGTTCGTGTCGTGCGCATAGCGCGACGCATCCGCAACGAGGACGGAATGATCATGAACACGAATCACACCGAACCGAGACGCGACGCACAGGTGGCACGCCTGCCTGATCCGTTGCCGTCGCGGGAAGCGCATACGAAGCTGGGCGCGCAGTTGCCGGCGGCGCCGCGCTCGCTCGAGGAAACCGGGTTGAGCATGACGTTCGTTGCCGGCCTCGTGCTGAAGTCGACACTGATGCTCGGCCGCCCGTCATACGGCGACCTGGTCGAACGGCACTGCCTGTCGCTCGCGGTGCTCGACGACGTCTTCGCATTCCTGGTGCGCGAGCACCTCGTCGAACTCACCCATCGCGGCGCGACCGATCTCGACGTGACGTTTCGCCTGACCGACGCGGGCCGGGTGCTCGCGCTGGAAGAACGCTCGCGCAGCGGCTACAGCGGCCCCGCCCCGGTGACGCTCGATGCCTATATCGAATGCCTGGACGCGCATTCGGTGCGCAAGCTGCACATCAGCCAGAACGAAGTGTGGGCGGCGTTCGAAGGCATCGTGATCGACACGTCGCTGCTCGATGCGGCGGCGGCCGCGCTGAACGCCGGCCGTCCGCTGCTGATCCACGGCCCGGCCGGCAGCGGCAAGACCTTCCTTGCCGAGCGGCTCGGCTCGCTGATGCGCGGCCGCGTGCCGGTGCCGCACGCGATCTGCGCGGCCGGCGAAGTGATCCAGATCTACGACCCGCTCGTGCACGTCGACGCGGAAGGGCCGTCCGGCGGCTTGTCGGTCGATCGCCGCTGGCGCCTGTGTCAACGGCCGGTCGTGATGTCGGGCGGCGAACTGACGCTCGACGAGCTCGACCTGCGCCGCGACGAAGCCGCCGGCTTCTACCAGGCGCCGCCGCACATGAAGGCGAACCTGGGCATGTACGTCGTCGACGATCTCGGCCGCCAGCGCGTCGAGCCGCGCGACCTGCTCAATCGCTGGCTGCGCCCGCTCGATCGCGGCGTCGATCTACTGACGCTCGAATCCGGCAACCGCTTCGTGATGCCGTTCGACGTCTGGCCGGTGTTCTCGAGCAACCTGTCGCCGGAGCAACTGGGCGACGACGCGTTCCTGCGCCGCCTCGGTTCGAAGCTGCACGTCGGCGCGATGTCGATCGACGACTACCGCGCGGTGTACAACGCGGCCTGCGCATCGCTCGGGCTCGTATCCGCGAGCGATGCATTCGACTACCTGCTGCATCGGCTGCACCTGCCGACCGGCAAGGCGTTTCTCGCCTGTTTCCCGGCGGACCTGCTGCGTCTCGTGGCCGCCGGCGCGCGATACCGCGGCGATCCGCCCGAGGTGACGCACGACGCGCTGTACGACGCATGGGCGAGCTATTTCGGCACGGTGCCCGAACGGGACGGCAGCCATCCGCCGCCCGTCGAGCGCGGCGGGCGCACCTACGTCACCGGTTGAGCCGTTTCTTTCACGATTCGTCGAGGAGCATTGCCATGAAAAACAGTCGAGCGGTCATGATGCTGGTCGTCGCGATGATCGCGGGTCTTGCCGCGGTCGTGTTCGCGTCCCACTGGCTGGTGCAGACATCCACGAGTTCGGTCACGCCGGTCGCGGTGGCCACCACCGACCTGAACCTGGGCGAACCGCTCGGGCCGAACCAGATCCACATGGTCAGCTGGCCGTCGGGCAGCGTGCCCACCGGCGCGTTCACCGATACGAAGGGGCTCGAAGGGCGCGTCGTGCGCACCAGCCTCGCACGCGGCGAGCCGGTGATCGAGTCGAAGCTCGCGCCGGTCGGCACGAAGGGCGGGCTGTCCGCGGTCATCGCCGACGGCAGCCGCGCGATCACGGTGCGCGTGAACGACGTGGTCGGCGTCGCGGGCTTCGCGCTGCCGGGCAACTACGTCGACGTGATCGTCAACACGCAGGAACAACAGGGCAAGACCGACGGGCAGAGCATCTCGAAGATCGTGCTCGAGCACATCCTCGTGCTCGCCGTCGCACAGCAGGTCAGCCGCGACGACACGGCGCCGAAAGTCGTCAACGCGGTGACGCTGGAAGTCACGCCCGACCAGGCCGAGCGGCTCGACCTCGCGCGCAGCGTCGGCACGCTGTCGCTCGTGCTGCGCAACCAGGTCGACCAGAAGACGCTGAACACCGACGGGGCGACCAAGCTGACGCTGCTCGGCAAGGAACCCGCACCCGAAGCGCCGCCGGCACCGGCCCGCGTGAAGACGGTCCGCGTGCACGTCGCATCGCACGCGGGGCCGGAAGTGCGGCGCGACTGCGTCGGCGTGCTGACGGGCGTGAAGGGCAGCGTCGAGTGTTTCTGAATCGGTTCATTGAAGTCACATAAACGGCCGCCGGCAACGCGCGGCGGCCCTGGAAGTCGATAACCGGCACGGCGCCGGTCTCTCGGGGGATCAGACGAAATGAAGATCAAACCGCAACGCACAGGTACCGGCCCGCTGCAGACACGCGTCGCACGGGGCACGATGATGGCCGCGATCCTCTGTTCGGGATGGCTGACCGTTTATGGCGCACTCGCGCAGGAAGGCGTCGAGTCGGCCGCGCTGACCAAGGGCGGCGCCAGCGCGCCGGCCGCGGTCGGCAAGGGGCCGATGCAGATGACGATCAGCATGGCGCCGGTGGCGGCCGCCGCGCCCGCCGCGGCGGCGGGGCCGCTGCGCGGACCGAACTGCGTCGGCGCGGTGCGCGAATCGACCAGCGTCAGTGTGCCGCTCGGCAAGTCGCTGCTGGTGCCGATGCCGGAGCCGGTCCGCAATCGGACGATCGGCAATCCGGCCGTCGCGCAGGCCACGATGGTGTCGCCGCAGACGCTGTACATCCTCGGGCTCGCGGTCGGCACGACCAACATGATCGTGCAGGGCAAGAGCGGCGCATGCCGCGTGATCGACGTCGCGGTCGGCGCGGATGCCGGCGGCCTGCAGGCGTCGCTGATGCAGCTGATGCCGAGCGAGCGCGACATCCATGTGTCGACCGCCGCCGGCACGATCGTGCTGGCCGGCACCGTGTCGAGCTCGATGGCCGCGCAGCAGGCCATGCAGATCGCACGGGCGTACGGCGACAGCGCGGGCGATCCGGCGAGCGGCGGCAAGGCGGGCGGGGTGCTCAACATGCTGAACGTCACGTCGCCGCAGCAGGTGATGCTCGAGGTGAAGGTGGCCGAGGTGTCGAAGACGCTGATCAACCAGATGGGCAGCGCGCTCAACATCCAGGGCGGCTTCGGTTCGTGGAGCGGCGCGCTGGTCAGCAACCTGCTCGCGGGTGTCGCCACCGGCATCGCCTTCAGCAAGGCGAACAACCGGCCGTTCAACCTCGCGGCCGACGCGCAGAACACCGACAACCTGGTCAAGATCCTCGCGGAGCCGAATCTCGTGACGATCAGCGGCCAGGAAGCGACGTTCCTCGCCGGCGGCAAGATCTTCATCCCGATCCCGCAGAGCAGCGGCAACGGCACGTCGTCGATCACGCTGCAGGAAGAGGAGTTCGGCGTCGCGCTGAAGTTCACGCCGACCGTGCTGGGCAACGGCCGGATCAGCCTGAAGGTCGCGCCGGAAGTGTCGGAGCTGTCGCAGACGGGCGTCACGCTGAGCGCGACCAACATCGGCGGCACGTCGATCCTGCCGCTGATCACGACGCGGCGCGCATCGACGACGGTGCAGATGGGCGACGGCGAAACGTTCGCGATCGGCGGGCTGATCAAGGACAACGGGACCGGTGCGCTGAAGGCGCTCCCGGGTGTCGGCGAAATTCCCGTGCTCGGCGCGCTGCTCCGCAGTACCTCGTTCCAGCAGGACCGCACCGAGTTGATCTTCGTGATCACGCCGCACCTGGTGAAGCCGCTGCAGACCGCCGACGTGCCGCTGCCGACCGACAGCTTCACGAAGCCGAACGAAATCGACGTGTATGCGACGGGCAACATGGAAGGCCGCGGTGGCCTCCGCAAGCACGGCGCCCAACCGGCGAACGGCGCGGCAGCCTCACCGCAGACCCCGGCCCAGGCACCGGCCCCCGCGCCGGCACCGCAATCGGAAGCGCCCGCCGGCCCGGCCGCCGCGCTGCCCGCGCCGCGCGCGCCGCAGGGGACGGACGCGCAGCCGCCGGCGCCGGCCGAGCCGCAGAAGACGCCTGCACCGGTTGCCGCCGCCGTCTCGCAGCACGAATCCGCCAACGCGGCCCGCATCGCGCGTATCGAAGCCGCCGCCGCACGTCTTGCGGCGGCCGGTTCCGACACGCCGGCCCAGCCCGCGGGGCAGCCGAAGCGCCGGACACCGGCGGCGGCCCATGCGCAGCAGGTCGTGCGCGTGAGCGCGGCACCCGAATCCACCGATCGTTGAAGCCATCCAAGGGGACGCTCATGAAATCCGCCTACCTCGTCATCGTGCGCCGCGTGGCGCTCGCCGCACCGCTCGCGTTCGCGCTTGCCGGCTGCATGTCGTCGACCCCGGTGTGGGACACCCGCTTCGGCGATTCGGTCCGCGCCGTGACCCAGGCCCAGATCATCGACCCGCATGCCGCCGACCACGCGGCCTCGGTGTCGGCGCCGGGGGTCGACGGCGCGGCCGCCGCGGCCGCGCTCGACAACTACGACAAGTCGTTCAAGCAGACCGTGCCGCCCGCCAATGCGTTCGTGATCGGCATCGGCAAGTCCACCCAGTAACGACGGCACGCTCAGGGAGAACGCCATGAACAGCGCAGCTCGCCATCCGAAAGTCATGCGTCGCAGCCTGCATCGCCAGCGCGGTGCCGTCGCGATCATCGTCGGTCTCGCACTGGCGGTGATGATCGGGTTCGTCGGCCTCGCGCTGGATCTCGGCAAGCTGTACGTCACGCGCAGCGAACTGCAGAACAGCGCCGATGCCTGCGCGCTGTCGGCCGCGCGTGACCTGACCTCGGCCATCAGCCTGTCGGTGGCCGAGGCGGACGGCATCGCCGCCGGCCACCTGAACTTCGTGTTCTTCCAGAACAAGTCGGTGCAGATGTCGACGAACGCGAACGTCACGTTCAGCGACTCGCTGTCCAACGCGTTCCTGACGAAGAACTCGGTCACGACGCCGGCGAACATCAAGTACGTGCAGTGCACCGCCACGTTGAGCAACATCGCGCACTGGTTCATCGAGATACTGAACGTGCTGCCGGGCACGAAGCTCGCGAACGCGGCGGAGGTGTCGGCCAGCGCGATCGCCACCGTCGGCGGCGGGCAGACGACCTGTGCGATTCCGGTGTTCGTGTGCCGCGGCCCGTCCGACCCGGCCTACAAGGTCGGCGACTGGATTTCGTCGCCGTCCGGGTCGTCGTCGACCTACGGGCCGGGCAACTTCGGCTGGGCGGCGCTCGACGGCACGACGAGCGAAACCACGCTCTCCAGCGAGCTGTCGGGCAACACCTGCAACATCAAGAGCCCGCCGGATCTCGCCACCACGGGCCTGAAGTCGGCGTCGCTGCGCGCCTGGAACACGCGCTTCGGCATCTACACGAATGGCGCGAACGGCTCGAGCGGCCAGCCCGACTTCACCGGCTACGCGTATGTCGGCCCGAACTACGGGCCGCCCGGAACGGCCGGCATCAAGGGCGATGCGTACACGCAGTTCGTGGCCGACCGTGCAGCCTTCAAGTCCTACCAGGGCGACGGCGCGCCGCCGACCGGCAGCGGGATCAACACCAACGGCACCGCGACGGCGAGCAACTACCAGACTTTCGGCAGCGACCGCCGCGTCGCGCTCGCGCCGGAGGGCGACTGTTCGACGCTGTCGGGCAGCAGCGGCAAGGTGCACGTCACGCAATGGGACTGCGTGCTGATGCTCGATCCGCTGCCGTTCAGCTCCGGCAGCGGCGCGATCGTCGCGCACCTCGAATACCTCGGCTCGTCGGTCTCCGGCAACAATCCGTGCGCGACGCACGGCTTGCCGGGCAGCGGCAGCGCGTCCGGGACCCAGGTCCCGATGCTCGTTCAATAGCGGAGAGCGGATCATGAAAAAGCCCCCGTTTCGCCGTTCGCGCACCCGCGGCGCCGTCGCCGTCGAGTTCGCGCTCGTGCTGATGCCGATGATCATGCTCGCGACCGGCGTGGCCGAGTTCGGCCGCGCGATCTACCAGTTCGAGACGCTGACCAAGGCGACGCGCGATGCGGCGCGCTACCTGTCGGTCTGGTTGCCGACCGACAGCGCGTATCCGGCGTCGCAGGCGCAGTGCCTCGTCGTCTACGGCAGCACGACGTGCGGCGCCGCCGGCACCGAGCTGGTGCCGGGGCTCACGACGTCGATGGTGACGATCTGCGACGCGCAGCGCACGACCGGCTGCAGCGACACGTCCGACCCGTCGCAGTTCGCGAACCTGCCGACCTACGACTCGAACAACAACGCGTCGGGCGGCACCGCGACGGGCGCGATCAACGTCGTCGAAGTGAAGATCACGGGCTACAAGTACCAGCCGATCCCCGCGTTCCCGGGGCTGCCGTCGATCACCTTCAACAACATCGTCACCGTGATGAGGCAAGTGTCATGAACGCGCGCCATGCCCCCCCGTCACGCCGGCGCGCCCAACGCGGCTCGGCGATCGTCGAGTTCGCGCTGATCGCGTGGATCCTGATCATGCTGCTGATCGGCATCTTCGAATTCGGCCGCGTGCTGTTCTACTGGAGCACCGCGAGCGAAGCCGTGCGCCTGGGCGCGCGCACGGCGGTGGTGTGCGACGTGAATGCGGCCGGCGTGGTGAAGCGGGTGAGAGGGCTGCTGCCGCTGCTGTCGAACGCGAACGTGTCGGTGAACTACTCGCCCGCGAGCTGTGACGTGAATTCGTGCGCGTTCGTGACGGTCAGCGTCACGAACGTCACGGTCAAGACGATGATCCCGTTCGTGAACATCACGGTGACGATGCCGCCGTTCACGACGACACTGCCGCGCGAAAGCCTCACTTCCGCGACCGGCGGCGCCAACTGTAATTAATCGAACAGGCGAGGCACACGACATGATCAACATCCTCGTAGCTTCCGACGACACCGCGCGTCTTTCGCAGATCGCGCGCCTCGTGGCCGACTGCGGACACTATCGCGCGACACGCGCGACCGGCCGCCCGTCGCAGATCGAACATCGCACCGACGGGCTCGACGCGTTCGACATCCTGCTGGTCGACGGCACGTCGCTCGACCCGTCCGAGCTGTCTGCGATCGAACGGATCTGCCGCGCGCACGCGAGCCTGACCTGCATTCTGGTGACGGCCGACGCGTCGCCGCACGTGCTGCTCGACGCGATGCGGGCGGGCGCGCGCGACGTGCTGCAGTGGCCGCTCGACCCGCAGGCGCTCGGCCACGCGCTCGAACGGGCGGCCGCGCAAAGCACGCGGCGCGACACGGACGACACGCGGATCGTGTCGTTCATGTCGTGCAAGGGCGGGGCCGGCACGAGCTTCGCGGCCAGCAACCTCGCATTCGAGATCGCGGAAGGCTACAAGCGCCGCGTGCTGCTGATCGACCTGAACCAGCAGTTCGCCGACGCGGCGTTCCTCGTCAGCGACGAAACCCCGCCGTCGACGCTGCCGCAGCTGTGCGCGCAGATCGAACGGCTCGACAGCGCGTTCCTCGACGCGAGCGTCGCGCACGTGACGGAAAACTTCCACGTGCTCGCGGGCGCCGGCGACCCGGTCAAGGCCGCCGAGATGCGCGAGGACGCGCTCGAATGGATCCTGGGCGTCGCCGCGCCGCGTTACGACTTCGTGATCTTCGACGTCGGCGTCTGCATCAATCCGCTGTCGATGGTCGCGCTGGATCGCAGCGACCAGATCGCGCTCGTGCTGCAGCCCGCGATGCCACACGTGCGCGCCGGGCGCCGGCTGCTGGAGATCCTCGTGTCGCTCGGCTACTCGACCGACCAGATGCGGCTGATCGTGAACCGCGCGACGCGCGCGAGCGACCGCACCCGCACGGCGCTCGAGGAGGTGCTCGGCCTGCATGCGGCCTGCACGATTCCCGACGATGCCGACACCGTGCTCGAAGCGCTCAACCAGGGCCATCCGGTGTCGCGGGTCGCGCGTGGCACGGGGGTCGTCCGTGCGTTGCAAGGGTATGCGAAGCAACTCGTCGAAGGGGAGGTGCGCGCGGGGCACGGCGCGACGCACAGCGAACCGCTGATGTCCCGGCTGTTCGGCCGCAAGGCCACGCCGAAGCTCAAATCCATGTAAATCTTTCGGGGAACCATCATGTCATTGCGCGAACAGATGTCCTTGCACCGGGCCCAGCCGCTGGCGACGGGCAGCGAACCGACCGGCCCGGCCCATTCGTCGGTGCGCGACGCATACCAGAAGCTGCGCCGCGAAATCCACCTGGCCGTGCTCGAACGTGTCGAGCTCGAGCGCCTGTCGCGGATGCCGCAGGAATCGGTCCGGATGGAGATCGGCCTGCTGATCACGCGCATCCTCGACGAGGAGCGGCTGCCGGCGAACGACATCGAGCGGCGGCAACTGGCGATCGACGTGTACGACGAGATGTTCGGTTTCGGCCCGCTCGAAGCGCTGCTGCGCGACCCGACCGTTTCCGACATCCTCGTGAACACGTACCGGCAGGTCTATGTCGAACGCTTCGGCCAGCTCGAACTGACCGACGTGACGTTCTACGACGACGCGCACCTGATGAAGGTGATCGAGAAGATCGTGTCGCGCGTCGGGCGCCGCATCGACGAATCGAGCCCGATGGTCGACGCGCGGCTGCCCGACGGCTCGCGCGTGAACGCGATCATCCCGCCGTCCGCGATCGACGGGCCGCTGATGTCGATCCGGCGTTTCGCGGTCAATCCGCTGAAGATGGACGACCTCGTGCGCTACCACAGCCTGACGCCGCCGATGGCCGAGCTGCTCGACGCGCTGTCGCGCGCGAAGGTGAACGTGCTGGTGTCGGGCGGCACCGGCAGCGGCAAGACGACGCTGCTCAACATCCTGTCCGGCTTCATTCCGCGCAACGAGCGGATCGTGACGATCGAGGATGCCGCCGAACTGCAACTGCAGCAGCCGCACGTGCTGCGGCTCGAAACCCGCCCGCCGAACATCGAAGGCAAGGGCGAGATCACGCAGCGCACGCTGGTGCGCAACGCGCTGCGGATGCGCCCGGACCGGATCATCCTCGGCGAAGTGCGCGGCGCGGAAGCGCTCGACATGCTCAACGCGATGAACACCGGCCACGAAGGCTCGCTCGCGACGATCCACGCGAACACCCCGCGCGACGCGCTGACGCGGCTCGAGAACATGATCAGCGTCTCCGGCCTGACGCTGCCGCCGAAGACGATGCGCCAGCAGATCACATCGGCGATCTCGGTGGTCGTGCAGGCCGCGCGGCTGACCGACGGCAGGCGCAAGATCGTCAGCATCCAGGAACTGACCGGGATGGAGGGCGACATCATCAACATGCAGGAGATCTTCACGTTCAAGCGAACGGGCGTGGACCGCGACGGTTCGGTACGCGGCCACTTCTGCGCGACGGGCGTGCGGCCGAAGTTCGTCGAGCGGCTGCAGGCATTCGGCATCAACCTGCCGGATTCGCTGTACGACCCGTCTCAGCGGTACGAGACGAACTGACGACAGGGCGCCGTTCGCTGCCGGGGAGGCTTCATGAACACGATCTTTTACGGTTTTGTGATTCTCACCTTCGTCGCGGTGGTCCTCGCGATCGAAGGCGGTTATCAATGGTGGAACGCGCGGCATGGCGCGGCCGCGCGCCGGATCGAATCGCGCATCCGCTCGATGTCGGCCGGCGGCAACGTCCAGCAGGAACGGCTGTCGATCCTGAAGAAGCGGATGCTCGACGAATCGAAGCCGTTCGACCGGCTGCTGCTGCGCATGCCGCGCGTGCATCGGCTCGATCTCGTGATCCAGCAATCGGGCCTCGACTGGACGCTGCCGAAGCTGATCATGCTCAGCACGGTGTTCGCGGCGTTCGCGTGGCTTGCGCTGAGCTTCGCGACGTTGCCGCAGCTCGCCGCGCTGCCGGTCGCGCTGTTCGCCGGATGCCTGCCGATGATGTACGTGATGCGCTGCCGCGGGAAGCGGATGCGCAAGCTCGAGCGGCAGTTGCCGGACATCTGCGACATGATCGCGCGCGCGCTGCGGTCCGGCCACTCGTTCACGAGCACGCTCGGGATGGTCGGCGACGAGTTTCCCGAGCCGATGGGCGGCGAGTTCCGCGTCACGTTCGACGAGGTCAACTACGGCGTGTCGCTGCACGATGCGCTGATGAACCTGGTCACGCGCGTGCCGGTGCAGGACCTGCGCTACTTCGTGATCGCGGTGCTGATCCAGCGCGAGACGGGCGGCAACCTCGCCGAGCTGCTCGACAGCATCGCCGCGCTGATCCGCGAGCGCTTCAAGCTGTTCGACAAGGTGCGCGTGCTGTCGGCGGAAGGGCGGCTGTCGGCATGGATTCTCGGGCTGCTGCCGTTCGGCACCGCCGCGGTGATGGCGCTGCTGAACCGCGAATTCCTGTCCGTGCTCTGGGAGGACCCGGCGGGGATCAGGATGGTCGGCACGATGCTGGTGTCGATGCTGTTCGGGCTGCTCTGGATCCGCCGTATTGTCCGCATTCGCGTCTGACGCGCGAGCCGTATAACGAACCGTTGCGAGGCTGTCATGCAAAACCTGAGCGTAGTCCAGGCCGTGATGCTGGGCGGCTTGTTTCTCTTCGTGGCCGGCGGCGCGCTCGTCGCGATGCTGCTGTTCGCGCCACGCAGCATCCAGCGCCGGGTCCAGCAGGCCGGCGGGGCCGGGGCTGGCGCGGCGGGCGTGGCGGGCACGGGCGACGGCGACGACCTGACGTCGCGCTGGGTCGCGAAGCTGGTCGAGCTGTCCACGCCGATCTCGAAGTTGTCGGTGCCGAAGGAGGGCTGGGAGAATTCGCCGCTGCGCATCCGGCTCATGAATGCCGGCTGGCGCAACCAGAGCGCGGCCGCGCTGTATTTCACCGCGAAGACGGCGCTCGCGCTCGGGTTGCCGTGCGCGGCGCTGCTGGTGCTGATCACGACGTCGCTCGGCGACGAGCGTGCGATCCTGTCGGTCATCCTCGTCGCGCTCGCCGGCATCGGCTACTACATCCCGAACGTCGTGCTGTCGCAGCGGGTCAAGGTGCGCCAGCGGAAGATCTTCGAGGATTTCCCGGATGCGCTCGACCTGCTGACGGTGTGCGTCGAGGCGGGGCTCGGGCTCGATGCGGCGCTGATGAAGGTGAGCGAGGAGCTGCGGTTCAGCAGCGAGGTGGTCGCGAGCGAACTCGACCTGCTGCTGCTCGAGATGCGCTCCGGCTTCACGAAGGAGACGGCGCTGCGCAATCTCGCGCTGCGTACCGGCGTGGAGGACATCGAATCGTTCTGCGCGATGCTGATCCAGGCCGACCGCTTCGGCACGAGCATCAGCGAATCGCTGCGCGTGCTGTCCGACATGCTGCGCACGCGGCGCCGGATGCGCGCGGAAGAGCGGGCCGCGAAGATCGCGCTGAAGCTGCTGTTCCCGCTGATCTTCTGCATTTTCCCCGCACTGATGATGGTGCTGCTCGGGCCGGCGATGATCCACGTCTATCGCGTGCTGCTGCCGACGTTCGTGGGCATCGGGCAGTGAGTGACGCGCCGGCGTTGCGCCGGTTGCGTCGATCAAGGTATTGCGTGCCGGATGGCCACCCCCACCGGCCGGCACGGTAACAGGCTTCATGGAGGCTCCCTCCCCAGGCGGCGCCGCGAGACAGGTTGACCATAGCGGCGTCAAGGCATCCTGGACCCATGGTCGGCCATGGAACGAGCCGTAGTCCACCGCCTCAGCGGCTGCCCCCTACTGCTAACCTGAATGCCGGCGAAGTTTGCCGGCATCGCGTTGTGCGCTCGAATGAAACGGCAACGCGATACCTCGCCTGATATTGAAAGACGGCAATGATCCGCGGGATTGTTGACTCCGTCGTTCATTGCAATGGCTTCTCGTTCGTTTTTTGCGCACCGCTGCGCGCCATCCGAAAATCTCCTTGAAATACCCGGCCCGAATTTCTACATTATTGAAAATCATGTCTGCATCACGGTACTGACGACGCAAACGTTGCACGTGCCGGAAATACCGAACAACAACACTTGAAAATCAAGAGACTGCCCGACAATACGGAAAACAGGCCAGTCACGCACGATCAAGGCCGGGGGAAACATGAACGAGCAAGCAATGGCAAGCAGGTGGCCTGACGCTTCATCCAGCAGACCTCCGCGGGCCCGTGGCGCCCGCGCGAATCCGCCGCGCACGTTCCCCGGTCCGCTTCCCCCCGATTCCTGACCGCCGGCACGCGACCGCGTCCGCAAGACCGTTTCCGCACCGACATCCCGCACGACGAAGCACACCCGAAGCGGCCCGTACACGGCCGGCGTCGCGTCGCGCGTCGGCCGTGCCGGCACGACCATTCGAACGAGGGACCCAGCATGGCCATCGATGTGCCTGTGACACGCCGGACGTTTCTGAAGCTGGCCGGGAGCGGCGCGCTCGTCGCGATCTCGATCACCCATTTGCCGGCGCTGGCGCTCGGCGCCGCCGGGCAGGCGGACGACGGTGCGGCCGGGCCGGGCTGGGCGCCGGTGCCCGGCAAGGCGCGCTGGCGCATCGACGGCATCCCGAAGGTCACGGGCCAGAAGATCTACGCACGCGACTTCAAGTCGCGCGACTTCGTCGGCTGGCCGCAGCAGGAGAACTGGCTCTATGCGTTGCGGTGCGATCGGGTCGACGCCGTGTACGAAGGCTATGACCTCGGTGTGCTGCCGGCCGAATTGCGGCCGATCGCCGTCGTCGACAACGCATTGCTGAGCGCGCGACGGATTCCGCTGGCACCCGAGGCCGACCCGATCGCGAACCAGGACATCTACTGGCTCGCGCGCACCGGCCACGCGGCGGATTGCTACGGACAACCGGCCGCGCTGCTGATCTTCGAGAACTTCGATGTCTATCGTCGAGCGAAGAAGCTGCTCGATTTCAACCGCAGCGTGATCCGTTACGGCGCGCCGGTCACGCGCCCGACGGCCGCGCAGGCCGTGCCGTTTTCTCCCGTGACCATCTACGTGCGCGATGACGAACGCGGCTTCAACTACGTCGACAACTACCAGACCGACAGCAGCGGCAAGCCGACCGCCGAATACCTGAAGCAACGCGAGGAGGCGGTCGCCAACATCGATGCGACGATCGCCCGCAACGCGGCCGCCGGCGCGTGGATCGGCGTGCGTGCGACCGGCAACGAAGGATTCGAGACGCCGGCGATGGACCCGATGTTCATGGAACCCGAAGCGGGGCTCGCCTGGTACGACGCGTCCAGCGCGACGATGAGCCTCGTGCTCGGTACGCAGTCGGCGAACGACGATGCGACCGGCGCGCTCGCGCTGTTCCAGGGCAGCGACATCGCGGCCAAGGAGGCACACGTCATCGCGTGCTATCCGGGCGGCGGTTTCGGCGGGCGCGACAAGTCCTATTTCCCGCTCTATCTCGGGCTCGCGGCGCCGTTCGCGACGGGCGCGCTACGCTGGCAGCAGTCGCGCTACGAGCAGTTCCAGGTCGGGTTGAAGCGCTGCGAAACGCAGTTTTCCGAATCGCTGTGGTTCAACCGGCGCGGCAAGCTCGAAGCGATCACGTGCGATTTCCTGATGAACGGCGGCGGCAAGAAGAACCTGTCGCCGTACGTCGCGCAGCTTGCCGCGCTGAGCGCGATGAGCTGCTACGAGATTCCGCGCGCACGCGCGCAGGCGGCCTCGACTTACACGCGGGAAGTGTTCGGCGGATCGCAGCGCGGCTTCGGCGGCCCCCAGGCGTTCATGGCGGTCGAGACGCTGATGGACGAGGCCGCGCACCGGCTCGGGCTCTCGCCGTTCGCGATCCGTCGCGCCAATTTTCTCGGCGGCACGCCCGGGCTCGGCAAGGGGCGCGCGATCACGGGTGCGCCGATCCTGTTCGACCTGCAGCTCGACGCGCTGCTCGACCGGCTCGAACAGCACCCGCTGTGGCGCGAACGCGAGCGCACCCGCGCGGAACGCGCTGCGCGCCATCTCCGCTACGGCGTGGGCCTGGCAATGGCGAACGAGGCGTACGGCACCTCCGGTGACGGCATGTTCGGGATGGTGCAGATCCTGCCCGACAGCCGGCTGCGCGTGGTCACGCCGTACACCGACATGGGTAACGGCGCGGCCACGACGCTGGGGCTCGCACCGTCCGAATTTCTCGGGCAGAACGCGCAGACGATCGCCATGAGCGAGATCGGGCCGTTCAATGCACTCGGGCTCACGCGTTCGAGCAACCCGTCGGCCAATCCGAAGACGGTGCGCTACACGTACGGTTCGTCGAGCGCCTGTCTCGGCGCATTCCATCAGTACCACGCGGTGAAGGGGGCGGCCCAGGCCTTGTTCCTGCAAAGCGTGCTGCCGGCGGCCCGTGCATGGTGGGGCGTGTCCGTGCGGGCCGAGGACGTGCGCTGGGCCAATGGTGCGCTCGTCGCGAACGGCCTCGCGCCGATTTCGTGGCCGACGCTGCTCGACACCATCACGAAGCTGGGCCTGCAGACGGTGGCGGCCGTGCATGCGAGCTATGCCGGCTACTTCTGGAAGGGCACCTATCCGTTCGCGTCGGGCAGTGCGCAAATCGACTACGACTACGTGGCGGTCGGCCTCGATCCTTACTTCCTGACGCCGCTGTACCGCACGCTGCAGGCGCCGCCGGTCGACACGAGCCTCTATGGGCGCACGACCTATGCGCCATCGGCGTCGCTCGTCGGCGTGTCCGTCGATCCGGCGAACGGGCGCGTGAAGGT
Organism: Burkholderia sp. AU6039; assembly: GCF_002223365.1. Taxonomy (NCBI): domain Bacteria; kingdom Pseudomonadati; phylum Pseudomonadota; class Betaproteobacteria; order Burkholderiales; family Burkholderiaceae; genus Burkholderia; species Burkholderia sp. AU6039. The sequence goes on along the minus strand of NZ_NKFK01000007.1, from coordinate 302,591 downwards.
CGAGCGCGTGGTGTCGGCGGTGAGTGTCGGGCGGCAACTGTCGCCGGAGCTCGTCGAAGGACAGTCGCAGGGCGCGGTCGCGATGGGGATCGGCAACGTGCTGACGGAGACGTGCCCGCTCGGCCCCGACGGCCCGGGTGGCGGCCGATGGAACCTCGACCGCTACGAGGTGACGCGCCTGCCCGACATTCCCGAGCAGGAGCTGATCGCGCTGCCGCCGCCCGGCAACGATCCCGCGAATGCGCGCGGCATCGCGGAAGCGGTGATGTGCCCGATCGCGCCGGCGCTGCTCAATGCGCTGGCGATGGCGACGGGGCGAAGGTTCAGGGTCACGCCGGTCACGCCGGACAAGATTCGGGAGGCACTGCAATGAGCGATCCGGTCCGCATGGTCGTGAACGGCCAGCCCGTCGAGGCCCCCGCCGACGACGCCGACATGAACCTCATCGACTTCCTGCATGAACGACAGGACCTGACCGGCACGAAGCTGTGCTGCGGCATCGGCGTGTGCCGGGCGTGCACGGTCGGCGTGCGCAACACGCCCGACGCGCCGATGGAAAAGACGCTGTCGTGCTCGACGCCGGTCAGCGCGATGGCCGGCATGCACGTGTACACGATCGAAGGGCTCGCGCAGGACGGCACGCTGTCGCCGCTGCAGCAGAGCTTTCTCGAATCGTTCGCGTTCCAGTGCGGCTACTGCGCGTCGGGATTCCTGATGGCCGCGACCGCGATGCTCGATCATCTGCGCGCGCAGCCGGTGCCCGCCGCCGAGCTGGACGCGATGATCGAAACGTGGGTGGGCGGCAACGTGTGCCGATGCACCGGCTACGTCAAATACATCGAGGCCATTCGCAAGGTGGCGATGCGCTACACGAAGGAGGCGGCATGACGATCAGGACCTGCGTCGCGGCGCTGGCGCTGCTGCTGGCCGCGTCCGCGTCGTTTGCCGCGGAAGGCGCCGATGCCTCCCTGCACGAATACGCGCAGCAGTGCACCGACGAAATCGGCGAGATTCCCGCGTTCGACTGCAACAGCGGGACGGACGTGCCGATCACCGTCAACGGCAGCGTGCCCGCGCGGTACACGGCACACATGACCTGCGATCGCCCGGCGCTGTTGCCGTACGACGCGCCGACCTCCGGGCAATGCACGCCTTACTCGAAGATCCTCGACCTGTCTCACGGCGACACGCAGATCTCGGCGTTTTGCCGTCGCAAGCAGATCCGCGAGAACCGCAGCCCGTACTACGACGAAGTCGACATCGTGCTGCACCACGTGCGCAACGGCAAGACCTGCTGGTTTCATGCGGACAAGGGCGGCACGGGCGGCATGGACGCGTCGCGCGTGCCGCCGCCCAACGAGAAGACCCCGCCGCCCGGTCGTCCGTCGGCCGCGGAATTCTGGTGGAAACCGGCTGCGACCGCGACGAAGCGCTGCGTGTCGTGCCACGATGCGAGCCCGGTCATGTACAGCCCGTGGATCGGGCAGGTATGGAACCGCGTGCCGACCGATCCGTGGGGCAAGTACGTCAATCTCGGTGCCGACTTCGCGTCATGGACGTCGCACGCGATCAGCACGCCCGGTAACACCTGCATCGGCTGCCACCGGATCGGCGACCAGAACAGTTGCAAGATCTACGTGCCGCTTGCCGCCGGGTTGCTGCCGCCGCCGAAAGGCAGCAACCCGCTGGCGAGCAGCTATCCGCTGACGCACTGGATGCCGATCGACAACAACCGCAGCCGCGACGAGTGGAACGCGGCCAACGTGAAGTCGGTGAGCGACCTGCTCGAGTGCTGTTCGGCGCGGGGCGAGAACGATCCGAAGTGCTCGTTCACGCCGGCGGCGCAGGCGGCGAAGTAGGGGGCCGCCGGGCGGCGGAACGTCGTGCCCGTTCAGCCTGTTACGGCCGTCACTGAAAGTGATGCACGTAGCGCAGCACCATCCGCGTGCCCTGCGGCCGGTTGCGCGCATAGGTTTCGAAGTACGCGTTGAACATCAGATGATCCTGCGGCGAGAAGCTATACATCGCCCCCGGGCCGATCGCGAACACGGCCTCCCGCGTGCCCGGCACGTCCTGCCCGTTTGCCTTCATGTCGGTGGTCTGGCGCAGCCAGTAGCCGTTGAGCCCGAGCCGCAGGCCGGGGCGCACTTCATACTCGGTCGCGAAGTTTGCGTGAATCGCCTGGCCGGCCTGCGTCGACGTCACGTCCGGGCCGAGCGACGTGGCCGGCTGATGGTTGGTCGCGTTCCACAGATAATGCAGCCGCCACGACACGGTCCACTTGGGCGTGAGCCACAGCGTCGCCGCCCAGTACGGATCGAACGACCAGACATGGCTGCCGGGATTGATCGCGCGTGACGGATCGTACGCGCCGGTCGGCGCGATGAACTGGAATTCCACGCGCTGCGCGAAGCGCGGGCCTTGCGCGCCCATCACCGGGTCGAACTGGATGAACGGGCCGATCAGCAGGTCGCCGAAACCGGCGCGCGCATTCAGCGCGACGTTGCCGATGCCGTCGTCGGTTCGCGCGGACGCGATCCACGGCAGGATCACGTCGAGGCCGGGATGCATGCCCGCGAACGTCAGCGGCGACTGATAGACGAGCTGGCTCAGCCCCGCGAACAGGTCGATGTCCTGTTTCGGCAGCCCGACCTTGTTGCCCGCATTGTCGTTGACGCGGCCGGCCGTGTAGTACTGCAGGTACTGCGTGCCGTACCAGCCGGAGCCGGCCGGCGGCATCCCGTCGAGGAAGCTGGTCATGCCGAGGTTGACCGCCGGCAGGTCGGCTGCGCCGGCCGGCGCGCCTGCGGCCATGCCCGCGATCGTGAGGCCTGCGACGACGAGCATGCGAGAGCCGAGTTTCATGTTCACCACCTCCTGTTGATTTATTGGTACAACTAATCAAACGGCGCGAAAAAGATCGGGATGGTCGGCGATCGCACGATACTGGCCCGCATGGAACACGAGCGGCGCATGGCCGAACGTGTCGAACTGTTCGATCTGGCCGATGAAGAGCAGGTGATCGCCGCCTTCGTAATGGCCGACGTTGCGGCACACGAAGCGCGCGCTCGCGCCGTCGAGACAGGGCACGCCACCGGTTTCCGAATCGACGTGAAGCACGCCGTCGAACTTGTCGGCGCTGGGCGTCGCGAAGCGGCGCGACAGCTCGATCTGGTCGTGCGCGAGGATGTTGATCGCGAAATGGGTGGCCGCGACGAAATCCGGGCGGCTCGGCGCGACCTTGCGCAGGCTCCACAGCACGAGCGGCGGATCGAGCGACAGCGACGAGAACGAATTGGCGGTGAGGCCCACCTTGCGTCCGTCGGCCGCGCAGGTGGTGATCACGGTCACGCCGGTCGGGAATTGCCCGAACGCGGCGCGTAACTGCAGCGGGTCGAGGGCCGGGCGATCGGTAGCGGTCGTTTCCATGCCGGTCACTCCGTGCGTGCGCTGTGTTCGCGGATCATCGCCGCGCAGGCCGACGGCTCGAACCACCACGGCGAGAACCGGCGCGGATCGTCGAAGCCGTCGACGATCGCCGCGGCGAGCGACGGCAACTGGCCGGCCGCGCCGAGCAGTTCGAGGATGTGCGGCGGTGGCGGCGTGAGCAGCGAGTTGGTCCAGCGCACGACGTGCTGCGCATACGCCCAGTACCCTTCGAACGTCTGCTGCATCCAGTCTTCGCCGAACGGCGCGGCATCGCGTGCGACGATCGCGTCGAAATACGCGTTCGCGCATTTCGCGGCGTTGTTCGATCCCTGGCCGGTGATCGGATCGTTGACGACCACCGCATCGGCCATCCCGAACACCGTGCGGCCCGACGGCAGCCGGAAGAACGGCTTGCGCACCGTCGGCGTGAAGCGTCCGGCGAGCGTGCCGTTCGGATCGGTGAGCTCGACGTCGCGGCAGCGCTCGAATTCCCACGGTACGTACTGCTGCAGGAACGACAGGCTCCGGTCCAGATGCTGGTCGGGCGTCTTCACGTCGGCCCAGCAGTCGAGCGGGCCGCCCGGGATGCCTTCGAACACCATGATTTCGCACGGGCCCGTCGTGGTCAGCGCGGGAAACACGAAGTACTCGCCGATGCCCGGCAGCAGGTTGAAGCGCACGCGCGAATACGGCTGGCTCGGCGTCATCCCTTTCACATAGGTGAGGGCCAGCGCGCGTTGCGGGCGGTCGAACGCGCTGCGCGTGTCGTCGCGGCCGAGCAGGTTGACGATCTCGCCCTTGCCGGCCGCGAGCAGCACGAGGTCGTGGCTGCGTGCGAGCTCCTCGAGTTCGGGCACGCCGATGTCGGCAATGCGCACGTCCGCGCCCCGGCGCTTCACGCGGTCGAGCCAGTCGGCCATCTTCACGCGCTGGTCGACCGACTGCGCATAGCGCGTCAGCCGCGACGACCAGTCGATCACCTTGCGGCCGTTGCCGTCCGGATGCGGTACCGCGATGCCGATCCCTTCGACGGACGGGCACGCTTCCTCCCAGGTGTTCAGGCCGAGATCGCGCTCGATCTGCAACGACGTGTGGAACATGCACTGGCTCGACATGACCTTGCCGGTGCGGATCTGCTCGGCGTCGCGGTTGGTCGCGAGCGTGACGTGATAACCCTGGTCGAGCAGGGCGAAGGCGAGTTGCAGGCCGGACTGACCGGCGCCGACGATGGCGATGCGTCTCATGGATGTGTCCTTGGTTGGCCGGATGCCGGCCGGAATCGAAATGGTTGCGGGATGCGGCGGCGAGGAACGGTCACTCCGCGAGACGCGGAATGGCCGGCACCGCCTGTTCGGGGCCCATCGCGGCATAGCCGCCATCCACCGCGTAGTCGGCGCCGGTCACGAAGCTCGCCGCGTCGCTGCACAGGAACGTCACGACCTGCGCGACCTCGGACGGATCGCCGACCCGGCCGAGCAGGTGGAACGGCGCGGCGACGCGATCGGTCTTCGCGCGGTCGCCGTGCGTCAGCTCGTCCATCACGCGCGACCAGGTCCAGCCCGGCGACACCGAATTGACGCGAATGCGGTCGGGCGCGAGATCCATCGCCATGCTGCGCGTGAGCTGGCGGATCGCCGCCTTGGACGTCGGGTACAGCCAGCGGCCGGTTTGCGCGCACTGGGCCGAGATCGAGCTGAAGTTCACGATCGCGCCGCCGCCGCGCCGGACCATCTGCGGATGCACGGCCTTGGCGAGCATCGCCGCCGACACGACGTTGACGTCCATCGCGGCGAGCCAGTCGTTGCGGGTCGCCTGGATGCCGTTGTCGACGTAGCTGCACGCGAGGTTGACGAGCACGTCGATCGCGCCGAACCGCTCGACGATGGCCGCGACCGCATGCTCGATCGCGCGATCGTCGGTGATGTCGAGCGCGACGAACATCGCCCGTTCGCCGAGCGAGTCGGCCACGCGCGCGCCGTTCTCCGCATCGAGATCGAGGATCGCGACGCACGCACCGGCGTGGCTCAGGTCCTGCGCGACCGCGGCGCCGATCAGCGTGGCGCCGCCGGTGACGATCGCGACTTTGCCAGCAAGGGCAGTCATGGGGTGTCTCCGGAAATCGTTGGGTGGGGGAAGGTGTTGCGTCAATGCGTGCCCGACGACGGCTCGCTGTCCTGCCAGCGGCGCATCAGCCCGTTCGACGGCACGGTTTCGTCGAGCAGCTTGCGGGCCGTTTCGACACCCGCGACCGGCAGGCCGGCCGGATCGAGCAGGCCGATCTGCACGAGCACGCTCGCCTGGTCCCAGTAGATGTGCTCGTGATAGAGCTTGTCGCCGCGAAACTTGACGATCGCGACGAGCGGAATCTCGACGCGCTTGCCGGTCGGCGCGACGCCCGGCAGCATCCAGTCGATCTCGGTGGTGTGCGTGAAGCAGAACAGCAGCTCGTCGACGATCTGGCTCGCGCCGACCGTGCGCGAGATCGGCGTGATCGTCGTGTCCGGCGGATTCGCGTGCACGAAATGATGCGTGTAGAAGCGCTTGAGCTCGTCGTAGCCGACGCCGCCCGTCAGCGTCGGAATATGGTTGACGTACGGCTCGGCAACCATCGTCGCCATCGTGGCATCGACGTTGCGCGTGTCGAACTCGTGTTGCAGATGCGCTTCCCACAGTGTGGACAGGTCGTAGTGCGGGCCGAGCGCGGCACGGAACGCGGCGATCGCGCGCTGATGGGCCATGCTCGCGGCGGCCTTGTCGAAATGATCGCCGCCGGCGCGTGCGAACGCGTGATCGACCCCGGGATACACGTACACTTCGACGCCGTCGCGCCCGGCCAGCGCGTCGGCGATGCGCTGCTGCGCGTCGGGCGGGCAGAAGCGATCCTGCCCCGCGATCTGCAGCACGAGCCGGCCGTGCAGGTGCGACGCCTCGTCGAGCGCCTGCTCGATGCCCACGCCGTAGTAGCTGACCGCCGCGGCCACGCCCGGCAGCCGGCACGCGGCGAGATACGCGAGCTTGCCGCCGAGGCAATAGCCGAGCACGCCGGCTTCGCCGGTGCATTCCGGTAACTGCTTGAGTGCGTCCAGCGCAGCGCCGACATCCTCGACGCCCTTGTTCTCGTCGTATTCGTGGTAAAGGGCCATCGCGCGTTCGGCATCCGCTCCCGCATAACCGAGTTCGATCCCCGGCGCCTGGCGCCAGAACAGGTCGGGCACCAGCACCGTATAGCCTTCCTCCGCGTAGTAGTCGGCCGCTTCCCGCATCGTCGCGTTCGCGCCGAAGATCTCGTGGCACAGCACGATGCCGGGCCCGGTGCCGCCGGCCGGCGTGCTCAGGTACGCGCGAAACGTGCCGCCGTCCGGCGACGGAATCTCGATGTGACGTCCTTGCATGTGTCCCTCCATTCCAGTTTTGTGCTGCGACGGGCCCAGTATTGGCGGACGAAATGGGCACTTCTATCCGCTTTCTTCGGCCGGTATCCGCGAATTCCGGAAACCTGTTGCACCGGCCGCCGCGCGTGGGCAGGTGCGCGGCTGACTGCGGGTATGTGCGGATGCGGAAGCCCCGCACAGTTTTCTACGATGCGCGAACGGTCCGCTTCTTGCGTCATGTGGGCGGGACTCGCGTGCTTTGGCGGCCGGACTGTCCGGATACTCCGGGCGCTATCCGGATCGTGCGGCGGATGCCCCTACATCGGGAATGCATGCACGGCGCGAGTGCAATGGAGCATGACGGGAGAACTTCGATGGCGCAATTTTCCGAAACGGGCTGGCTGCCGGATACGGCCTGTTTCAATCACGACAACCTGCTGCTGCAGTCGAACGACGTCGACGAGGTGCGCGCACGCGTCGCCGACGTCTTCAAGCCGCACCGGCTCACGCCGACCGGCGAATCGCGCGCGCTGCACAGCTGCATGCATCACGCGCGCTGGGGCAACCTCTCGTTGAACCTGCTCGATTATGGCGGCGGCGTCAGCATCGAGCCCGGCCCGCTCGAGCACTTCTTCCTGTTGCAGATCCCGTTGCGCGGCGACGCGGAGATCGAGTGCGGATCGGCGCGTTTCGTGTCGTCGCCCGGCACCGCGTCGCTGATCTCGCCGACGCTGCCGCTGAAGATGCGCTGGGGCGACGCGTGTCCGCAAGTCATCCTGCGCATCGAGCGCGAAGTGATGGAGCGCCACGCACAGCGGCATTTCGGCGACGACCGGCGCGCGCCGGTCGAATTCGAGCCGGAGTTCAGCCTGTCGTCGGCGCAGGGCGCGTGTCTGATGCAGATGCTGCCGATCCTCGCCGGCGCGATCGCGACGGACGCGCACCCGCTGCGTCATCCGCTCGCGTTCGAGCAGCTCGAATCGACGCTGCTCAACCTGCTGCTGCACGGCCACCCGAACAGCGCACGCAACGGCACGCGGCACCTGCCGGTGGCGATTGCGCCGTTCTACGTGCGGCGCGTCGAGGACTACATCCGCGCGCATCTCGACGAGCCGCTGACGATCGAACGGCTCGCCGAACTCGCCGGCGTCAGCCCGAGCACGCTGTTCGCCGGCTTTCGTCATCGCCACGGCACCACGCCGATGGGCTTCGTGCGGCAGTTGCGGCTGCAACATGTGCGCGAGGAACTGCTGGCCGACGCGTCGCCGGGGCTCGCGTCGGTGACGGACGTCGCGCTGAAATGGGGTTTCGCACACCTCGGGCGGTTCGCGATCGAGTACAAGCGGGCGTTCGGCGAGTCGCCGTCGGCGACGCTCAGGATGCGGCGCGGGCGCGCCTAGCGGCTCACGCGGCAGCCCGCTCGCGGTTCCGCTACGGCAGCGGCACGCCCCAGACTGCCGTCACGTCCCCGCCGAGCCGCCATTCGGTGAACGGGCGGCGCGGTGCGATCATCGCCGGCAGCCGCGCGTCGTGAAAGCGCGCGTAGTACGGCTCGACCCAGCTCAGTTCATCGCGGAACGTCCACGGAAACAGGTCCTGCCTGACCGGCGTGATGGCCGTGAAGCTGGCGGGATCGTCGACCGCGTTGATGACCAGGTTCGCCAGGCGGCCAATCGCGCCGTCGTTTTCCCGATAGAGATCGATATGGCGCCGCTGCACGAGTTCCGCCGCGAACACGAGCGGGAGCAACGCGAACGTGTGATAGTGCAGCGCGCGGTTGCCGCGTTTGACTTCCCGTGCCAGCGCACCGTCGGGGCCGATGTCGCGGATGCCTTCGCGTACCCGCAGCAGCCCCGAATCGACGAGGCTCGCGTTGCCGGTCACGGTGCCGATGGCGATCAGGTCGAGTCCGGCCCAGTACACGAGGTTGTTGTGCAGATGGTTGATCGCTTGCGCATCGCGGGTGGCGATCGCGATGCGTTCGAGCCACGGATCGATCGCGTCGAACCGCGCGCGGTTCGCGTCGCGTACGTCATGCGGCATGCGCAGGATCACCATCGCGAAGTCGGTGCCGGCCCACGAACGCTCGTAATCGCCCTGGTAACCGGTGATCCGGCCCATCAGCGCGTCGGCCTGGGCCCAGCTTTCCAGCAGGCTCACTGCGCATGACCAGTCACCCTTGTCCGCGGACGCATTGAGCCGTGAAATGAAATCGCGCATCGGCTTGACCGCGCGCGCATAGCCGGCGGCGTCGTCATAGTAGCCGGGCGGGTCGATCGTCGTCACGGCGGCCGGGACGTCACAGGCGCGAGCCGGCGGCACGGCCCAGCAAAGTGCGCTCACCGCGAGCCATGCGGCGAACAGGGGGCGAGTCGACAGGCGGCGCATACGGTCCTCGGTGGTGACGTGACGATGACGTGGCAAACACGGAAGCCGAACCGGGGGCGGACAACCTCGCGATGCAGGACGCGCGCGGCCGCCAAGGCACGACGAACCCCGTTGCTGCTCGCGGGCCGTGCAGCCCGCGGCCCATTCCCGTGGCGCACGCAGTCTAGCGTCCCCGTCTTTCATCCGCCTTGCCCGGCGGCAGCCGACGACGCATTTTTTTGAGACTGCGCCCTATTCGCCCGGTATCATCGCTGCGCTCGCGACCGACGCCATGGGCCAGTGCATGCCGACTCGCGCGCAACCAGCATCGCCAAGAAGACAACACAGGGCGGACGCCGACGGCGCGTCGCGCCGCGATCGGGCCGAATCGGCCACCAGCACGACGGAGCAAGGAACGATGGCAACGGGCAGGGGAGCGGCGCGACGCGCGAGGGCGATCGCGGCCGGGAGCGCGTGGGTCGTGGCGGCGGCGGGCGGCGCACACGCGCAGGCATCGGGTGCGGCAGTCACGCCGCCGGCCGGCGCGGCGGCGGCCGTGCTGCCGACGATCGACGTGACCGGGAAGGCCGACGGCGCGTCGAGCGGGCTCGTCGGGCTGCGCACCACGGCCGGCACGAAGACCGACACGCCGGTGGTCGAGATCCCGCAAACGGTCAATCTCGTGACCGCGCAGCAGATCGAGATGACCGGCGCGGCCGACCTGAACCAGGCGCTGCGCTACGTGCCGGGATTCGCGACGTTCGGCGCCGACAGCCGCACCGACTGGTATGCGGCGCTGCGCGGCTTCACGCCGACGCTGTACGTCGACGGCGTCGCCGCGCCGAATACGGCCGTGATCGCGAACTGGCGCGTCGACCCGTACACGATCGACTCGATCGCCGTGCTGCGCGGGCCGACCTCGGTGCTGTACGGCGCGGGCGAACCCGGCGCGATCGTCGACGCGCACACGAAGCTCGCCGACGGCGAGCGCGTCCGCGAAGCCGGCGTGCAGATCGGCAACGACGCGCGCAAGCAATTCATGCTCGATGTCGGCGATACGCTCGATCCGGACGGCCGCTATGCGTACCGCTTCGTCGGCGTGGCGCGCGACGGCAACGCGGTCACCGGCCCGAACGGCGACCGGCGCGTCGCGCTGGCGCCGTCGTTCCGATGGCGGCCGAACGCCGATACGTCGCTGACGCTCTCGGCGACGTTCCTGCAGGACAGCAGCGATATTTCGTCGAACTTCCTGCCCGCGTCGGGCACGGTGTTGCCGAACCCGAATGGCCGGCTGTCGCAGGACATCTACATGGGCGCCCCCGGCTTCAACGACTACCGGAAGAAGCAGTGGTCGCTCGGCTACGCGCTGGAGCACCGCGTGAATGCGATCTGGTCGCTGCATCAGGACGTGCGCTGGTCGCACCTGTCGCTCGACGACGCGACGGTGTTCGGTATCGGCTACGTGCCCCGCAGCAGCACCAACATGATGCGTTATGCGGGGCTGTTCCAGCTCAACTACAGCCGGTTCGACATCGACAACCACGCGCAGGCGCGCTTCGGCACGGGGCCGCTCGAACATACGCTGCTGCTCGGCGCGCAATATGACCGGCAGACGACGACCAACAGCGTGTGGCTCGCGCTGGCGCCGTCGCTCAACCTGTATCACCCCGTCTACCGGCCCGTCACGGACGCGATTTTCTCCGGCCCGACGTCGCTCGGCCACGTCGACCAGTACACGGCGATGAACACGTTCGGCGTGTATGCGCAGGACCAGATCCGCTGGCGGCGCTGGACGCTGACGCTCGGCGGCCGCGAGGATTTCGTCAATGCGCGGTTCGACGACCGGACGGCCGGCACGCAGGCGCGGCAGGACGTCAGTGCGTTCTCCGGACGCGTCGGGCTCACCTATCAGGGCGACGCCGGGCTGTCGCCGTACGTGAGCTATTCGACGTCGTTCGATCCCGTCATCGGCGTGAGGATGGTCGGCGGCGGCTTGCCGAAGCCGACACGCGGCAAGCAGACGGAAGCCGGGTTGCGCTGGCAGCCGCCCGGCAAGAACCTGCTGTTGAGTGCGGCCGTCTACCAGATCGACCAGACCAACGTCGCGACGCCGGCACCGGTGAGTCTCGACCCGACCGGCACGACGTCCGTGCAGACCGGCAAGGTGCGCTCGCGCGGGATCGAGCTGAGCGCGCTCGGCAAGGTCACCCGCGAGCTGTCGGTCGTCGCGTCGTATATGTATCAGGACGTCAAGAACGTGCAGGCGAACGACGCGTCGTTGAACCACTGGCCGGTGGCGGTGCCGCTGCCGCGGCAGATGGCGTCGATGTGGGCCGACTGGACCTGGCGCACGGGTATCCTGTCGGGCCTCGGGGTCGGCGGCGGCGTGCGCTACCAGAGCGCGTCGGCCGGCGCACCCGACAACTCGCTGACCGTGCCGAGCGTGACGCTGGTCGATCTGGCGTTGCACTACGAGATGCCGCACTGGCGGTTCGCGCTGAACGTCGCGAACCTGTTCGATCGCAGCTATGTGAGCGGTTGCCAGTCGTACGCCGTCTGCGTGTTCGGCAACGAGCGGACCGTGCTGGCCACCGCGAAATACAACTGGTAGTCGCGAACGCGCGCAGCGGCTCTACGCGTCGCGTTGCGGTTCCCGCCGCACGGCGCGTTCGCCGGCGTGACGCTGGCGCCGCCACTCGGTCGGCGTGAGGCCGAAACGTTCGCGGAATGCGGTCGCGAAATTCGCCGGCGTGGAAAAGCCGATCTCCTTCGCGATGCTGGCAATGCTGAGCGACGTCGAATCCAGCAGGTCCTGCGCGATCCGCAGCCGCTCGTGCCGCAGATACTCGAACACCGTCTGGCCGAGATTGTCGCGAAACGCGCGTGACAGCCGCTTTTCGTGCGTGCCGACCGCGCGGGCCAGCTGCTCGACCGTCGGCGGATCGTTCAGCGTCCGTGCCAGGTGGCGGGTGGCCGCGCGCACGATGATGTCGTCGTCCTTGCCGGCCACGAACGGGCTTTCCGTGTCGACGGGCCGCTCGCGCTTCTCGCGCGCGAGCTGCACGCGAATCCGCGCGAGCACCTCCGCGGGCTCGAACGGCTTGACCACATAGTCGACGCAGCCGATGTCGAACCCCTCGAGGCGCTCGTGCAACGCGCCGGCCACGGTCAGGAAAATCACCGGAATCGCGCACGTCAGCGGATCGGCGGCAAGCAGCCGGCACGCGGTGAAGCCGTCCATGCGCGGCATGCGGACATCCATCAGGATCAGGTCGGGCATGAGCGCCTGCGCGCGCTGGCACGCCTGCAGCCCGTCGGACGCAATGCTGATCCGGCACCCCGTGCCGCGCAGGATGTCGATCAGCAAGCGAAGCTGGTCGGGCTGATCGTCGACGATCAGGATATGGGCGTCGCCCAATGCGGAGATCGATGGATGCATCGTGCACCTGTTCTGGAATGACTGCTGGCTGCGTTCCTGCGGGTGGCCGGCCCGGTTCGGATCAATCGTCGGAAGCTGCTCCATGGCGACGTACAAGCGCATCGACATTCGAATTTCGCCTTACTACACGACGGAAAACCGGTCGGCGTAATGCCTTGTATGGCGGGCTTTGATCACTGACACGGTAAAGGCGCGGAGCGTTGCCGGCGTCGCGCGCTGAAAAGTGCGCGACTGCCGATATCGATGCGAGCCGAATTGTAGGGGCATATTTCAATTCTTGCCAGACGCATTGACTCTATCTGCTTCAATCCGTTTTTCAGCTGCTTCAGCTTGTATGGTGATTCGTGTTTGGCGTGCGGCACACCGGTGCCTGTCCATTTCCGCCATTTTCATTTGGCGCTGCTACGTGCGGTCGCGTAGTTCGGAAATATTTTTGGGGAAATCTTTTGAGGAATTTTTCTTTAATCCGCCTCAGCAAAGATTTTATCCGCCCGACAAAACATCTCGATTAATTTGGATGGCGCGAAATCGTTTGCGAGATGGGCGTTTTTAGCGCAACTATTTGAATATATTGAATTTTACAATCTATAAAGAATGCCATCTTCAATAATTTTAATTCGTGTCCCATAATTCGTCCGAACTTTGAGTGCAGGGTTGTACCGAGCAACGCAAGGCACGGCGGGTGGTGACGGACGTTGTGCGATTCGGGTCCGAGGCATCAATTGATGTGACTCCAAGCGCATGTCCGTTGAGCGCAAGCGAAAATCCGGTTGCCGTGGATGAAATAAAAGAAGCGGGGTGGGTCGCGGTCAGCGCGACATCAAATCAGGGGTGTCCATAACGGCGGGTTGAATCTCCGGATTCAGTCGCTGGGCGAATTCGCCCATATAAAACGATATGCATTCCTAATGCATCACCTGGATTAACGGAACGGGCCGTCACACGAACGACGGGCCCGCGCTTTCGAACGTCCCGTCGCCACGGGCGGACGATGCGTGTCGCCTTCGGCACGCTCGAGTCGGGCACGGGCATCGGGTTCCGCACTGAAGTCGTAATCGCAATCGCAATCGCAGTCGCAGCTGAAGTCTTCAACAAAACTAAGTAGTCCGTATTCAAACCAAACGCTACAAAACGGAGCAGAAGACCATGAAGAGGAAGCAGATTTCGGCGCTTGCCGCCGCCATGTTCACGGGTGCAGGTGTGCTGATCTCGGGCGCCGCGCATGCGGACAATTTCGTCGATCGCGGCAACCCGGACAACGCGCTGAGCGGTCAATGCATCGACGGCACGAACCCGTTGTGTGTCGCGACCAAGAGCGGGAGCTACGTGGCGGTAAGCACGGCAAACGTCAAGATGGGCACGAATGCCAAGGCCGGCACCAGCGGCATCGCGATCGGTGACCAGTCGAATGCAAGCAGCAATGGCGGCACCAGCAGCGGCGGCGCGATCGCGGTCGGCGTCGGCGCGCAGGCGCTGGCGAACTCGGCCACGGCCATCGGCACGGTAGCCGTCGCACAAGGCAACACGGCGCTCGCCATCGGTCGCCAGTCGGCCGCGGTCGGCGATTTCTCGATGGCGCTCGGCAACGTCGCCGATGCGCACGGCACGAGCTCGATCGCACTGGGCCACTCGGCGCTGGCCAGCGGCGATCGTTCGGTCGCGATCGGCGGCGCCAACCCGACATCGAGCGACGGCGTGTCGGCCGGCGCGTCGTATGACGCGGCCACCCAGACGCGCGCCGGCGGCACGCAATCCGTCGCGATCGGTGCTGGCGCGCAGACGAACGACAACAACCAGGTGGCGATCGGTTCGGGCAGCGTCGGTGCGAACAATGGCGGCACGCCGGTGTTCGGCGGCACGGCCGCGCCGGTTGGCGGCGCGGTGTCGTTCGGCGCGATCGGCAACGAGCGCCAGCTCAAGAACGTCGCGGCAGGCGCGGCCGATACGGACGCCGTCAACGTCCAGCAGCTGAAGAACGTGAACGGCACGCTCAGCACGAGCATCGCCACGGTCGACGCGCGCGTGACGTCGGTCGGCAATTCGCTGTCGACCACGATCTCGAACGTCGACCAGCGCGTGACCAACGTGGGCAACAGCCTCAGCACCAGCATCGTGACCGCAACGAAGAACGTCGTGAAATACACCGACGATTCGCATGCGGCGATCGCACTCGACGGCGCCAACGGCACGACGATCAACGGCGTCGCGGCCGGCGTCGCCGACACCGATGCGGTCAACGTCGGCCAGCTGAAGGGCAGCGTCGCGCCGCTGCAGACGGCCATTTCGACGGCCACGTCGAACATCGCGAACCTGCAGGCCAGCGTCACCGGCATCAACACCTCGCTGAGCACGGCAACCACGAACATCAGCAACCTGCAGGCAGCCGATGCACGCAACGTGAAGTACGACGGCCAGAGCGGCTTCGACTCGGTGACGTTTGCCGGCACGAACGGCACGACGCTGCACAACGTCGCGGCCGGTGTCGCGAATACCGACGCCGTGAACGTCGGCCAACTGAACGGCGGCCTGTCGTCGCTCAGCACGAGCGTGACGAACAGCATCAGCACGACGCTGGGCAACCTGAGCACGTCGATCACGAACCAGATCGGCAACGCGACGAAGAACGCCGTGCAGTACGACGATGATGCGCACGGCGGCGTGACGCTCGGCGGCAAGGGCGCGCAGTCACCGGTCGGCCTGCACAACGTGGCGGACGGCATTGCCGCGGGCGACGCCGTGAACGTCGGTCAGCTCGGCAAGGCCACCGACACGCTGAACCAGTCGATCACGAATGTCGGCAACAGCGTCACGACGCTCGGCAACCAGGTGACGACGAATACGGGCAACATCGCGGCACTCCAGCAGGACGCGCTGCTGTGGAACACGAACCTCGGCGCATACGATGCGAGCCACGGCGGCAACGGCCCGCAACGCATCGGCAACGTCGCGGCCGGCAAGAACGGCACGGACGCCGTCAACGTCGACCAGTTGAACGCGGCGATTCAGGACGGCACGAGCCAGCTCGATGCGCTCGCGGTGAAGTACGACGACGCGAGCAAGAAGCAGGTTTCGCTCGGTGCAGGCAACGGCGGGAGCCCGGTGCGACTGACCAATATCGCGGCAGGCAACGTGGCGGCCGGCAGCACGGACGCGGTGAACGGCGCGCAACTGCGCCGCGCGACCGACGGCACCGCAGCCGCGCTGGGCGGCGGTGCAACGGCGAATCCGGACGGTTCGATCAGCGCGCCGGCCTATAAAGTCGGCGGCGGCTCGTTCAACAACGTCGGCGACGCACTCACGAACCTCGACGGCCGGGTCGGCAGCAACACGACGACGCTCGAGAATCACGAGACGCGCATCGGCAACGCCGAAACGAACATCGCCGGCAACACGGCCGCGATCGCCGGGCTGCAGCAGGACGCGCTCCAGTTCGACCCGAAGGCCGGCGCCTACAACGCGGCGCGCGGCGGCGCACCGACGAAGCTGACGAACGTGGCCGACGGCAACATCGCCGCGGGCAGCACGGACGCGGTGAACGGCGGCCAGTTGTCGGGCGTGAAGTCGTCGCTCGAACAGCAGATCACGCAGGTGTCCAACCAGGCGGGCGAGGCCGTGAAGAACGTCGTCAAGTACGATGTCGACACGAACGGCAACCGGCTGAATTCGGTATCGCTGATCGGCGGCGACACGAATGCGGCCGTCGTGCTGAAGAACGTCGCCGCGGGCACCGACGATACCGACGCGGTGAACGTGAAGCAGTTGAAGGGCGTGCAGTCGAGTCTCAACCAGCTCGGCGCGCTCGCGGTGCAGTACGACGACAGCTCGAAAAGCTCGATCACGCTCGGCGGCGCCGGCGGCACGCGCATCACCAACGTGCAGGCGGGGACGCTCAGCGCAACCAGCACGGACGCGGTGAACGGCTCGCAGCTCTACGCGACCAACCAGCAGGTCGCGAAGAACACGACCGACATCACGAACCTGCAGGGGAACGTGACCAACATCGCGAACGGCAAGGCCGGCCTCGTGCAGCAGCAGGATCCGAACGGCGCGATCACGGTCGGGAAGGACACCGGCGGCACCAGCGTGAACTTCTCCGGCACGTCGGGCGACCGCGTGCTGACCGGCGTCGCGGCGGGCGTGAAGGACAACGACGCGGTCAACATGGGCCAGTTCAACAATGCGCTGAAGAACGTGGCGGCCAACGACCAGATCCGCGCGGCGGCGACCGATGCGAACACCACGTGGATCGCGCGAGCCGATGCGGGTGCGATCGGGTCGACGGCGACGGCAACCGGCAAGAACGCGGTGGCGGTCGGCCAGGGCTCCGTCGCCGATCGCGACAATTCGTTCTCGGTCGGCGCGAAGGGCAGCGAGCGCCAGGTCACGAACGTCGCGGCCGGCACCGCGCCGACCGACGCGGTGAACGTGCAGCAGCTGAACGACAACCTGTCGGCCGCGTCGACTCAGGCGAAGGGCTACACCGACCAGCGCATCGGCCAGGTGTACAACTCGTTCAACGACCTGAAGAAGGACATGTACGGCGGCGTGGCATCGGCAATGGCCGTGGCCGGCCTGCCGCAACCGACGGGCGCGGGTCGCTCGATGGTCTCGGCGGCGACGTCGAACTATCACGGCCAGCAGGGTTTCGCCGCCGGGTACTCGTACGTGACGGAAAGCAACCGCTGGGTCGTCAAGGCGTCGGTGACGGGCAACACGCGTTCGGACTTCGGCGCGGTGGTGGGCGCGGGCTACCAGTTCTGACGTCATCCGTGCAACATCGATTGACTGGTGGTGCCGGGCAGCGGTCGTGATGCCCGGCACTGGCGGGAAATCCGTGGCCCGGGGTGGGTTTGTCACCCTCGGGCCATCGACGCTTGATGCGTCACGCAAAGCGACAGGGATGCGCCGAGCGCGCCCGGCAGTCCCTGCCGCTTGCCTTGCGCCCGGGGCTCACACGGCAAACACAGCGAAACGAGGGAGCAGGCCCATCGCGGCCGAATGCGAATAGCGCGATCCACGACGATTGCAACGGCGCCCCGGCCCCCGGTTTCATGCGGGTTTGCGGGCGGTCCGGACGGGCGACTAATGCGAGTTGTCGAACGTGAGCGCCGGCTCGTATTCTGAATGCGTCGGGCGGAACGGCATGGGGCCTCCGCCGATCCACGCATGACAGGGACTCGCAATGACTGCCATTACGCAAACCATGAAGCTCAACCACCTGAGCTTCCCGTCGGCCGACACACGGGCGACGGCCCGATTCTTCGAGCGGCACCTCGGTTTCACGATCGCGGGAAGCTGGGAACAATCCTGGATCCTCAAGCGTCCGGGCTTCGACGTGGTGATCGATCACGTCAGCGACGACAGGCCGGCATGGCCGGCGAATTTCCACGTCGGGTTCGAACTGCCGAGCCTCGATGAGGTTCGCACGTTGTTCGAGCGCTTCCGGGAGGAGGGCGTAGAGATGGTGACGGACGTCTTCAACAACGGGCGCGGGTCGCGTTTCTTCTGCCGCGCACCGGGCGGCGTGATGTTCGAACTGAACACGCGCGCGGATGCCGCGCCGGCATATCAAGGCACGTTCGATGACTGACGCAGGTAAGCGTCGCGCCGCGCTCAGCCGCCGGCGCGGGCCAGCCTGTCGATGACCGCGCGGGTGAGCGAAGGCCGGGTGATTTCCGTCCAGTGCAGATGTGCGAATGTCGGGTCGTCACGCAGGGCGGCGAACTTGATGCGATTCCTGGCGAACGTGGTGTACGACCACAGCAGCACCGACTCCCGGGAGAACGCCATCCGCAGCGACTCGCGGTTGCCGTGCGAAAGCTCCGTGCGCATGAGCCCTCGGCTCAACGTGCGCCAGAGCACCCGGGAGAACACCGTCCGTCGCCCGAAGTTCAGCCAGATCACGTGCGTGGCTCTCGACCAGAGCACGTCGCGTACGGCGCTGTAGTTCCCGTCGGCGACCCAGCGGTCGCCGGCCGTCGCGGCCAGCACGGCGCTCTCGAACTGTTCCGGCGGCACGGCTGTCCAGCCGGGGCCCCAGTAGAGTCGATCCAGCTCGATGCAAGGGCAGCCGGCGGCTGCCGCCAGCGCGCTGGAAAAGGTGGATTTCCCCGCTCCGCTGGTTCCAACGACGATGAAGCGCATGGGTTTGACCGCGGTTGAGTTTTGAAGCCGCGTATTGTGCCTCATACCTCGGCGACAACCGCGTGCGCAATCGCTGACCGAGCATGAGCCTTCCGATGCAAGAGAAAGTGTGACGTGCACATCCGATGGGTTGCGCCGCGCCGCTCGAGCGAACGATTCGTAGAAAGCATTATCTCGTGCGCCGCTCGACAGAGTTTCACTACGAATTCAAAGGAATCGCCATCGAAGGCGAGAGTCGAATAATCATTAAAAATGGCATTGGCACGCCGCGAATGGCAACAATCAAAATAAATATTTAATAAAGCAACTAGTGTCTGGCGCATTACCCCCGGCTTGACCTCATTCTTCCTGCCCGACCCGCGCCACGTACGGCCTTTCCCCGACAGCACTTGGCTCTCCGACACATTCCCCCGATGCAACCTTGTCGATCCCGTCATCGCAGCCGACGAGATCATTTCAAATTTCTCACCAAACAATGACTCGATTAACGTCGATGACAGTAAAAAATAAACTGTCAGAAAATATCTTGTAATTATAAAAATGACCTTCTAGCATCCCTCTGCGGTTCGTGACATGTCTTACATCAAAGTCTGTACTTGATGCATTCCTCGAACATCACCCACTTATAAGCCGGGGGATTACATGAAGAAACTGTCTCGTCTGCTGTCCATCTCCGCGATTACCGTCGCGAGTCTCAGTGCTTTTGCCCAGGCCGGCGACCAGTCGGCTACGGTCGACAAGGCACTGCAACTGATCCAGCAGAACCCGTCCGCCTTCAGCCTCGCAGCCGGCGGCGCAGCACGCACGTTGAAGTTCGCAGGGCCGCAGGCGAGCGCGCCGGCGGATGGCGATCAGTTCCAGGTGCGCGACGTGATCGTCGACCCCGACGGCACCGAGCACGTGCGTTTCGACCGCTTCTACGCGGGCCTGCCCGTGATCGGCGGCGACGTGGTCGTCCATTCGAGCAAGGGGCAGTTGAAGCAGGCGAGCGTGACCCAGCTCGCGCCGATCAATCTTGCCGGCACGATCGGCAAGGTGGGCGACCGCGCGGTCGTACGCAACGCACCCGACATCGGCGCTGCCCGGGTCAAGCGCATCGCAGCCGCGCGTTTCAACTCGGACGTGCGCCGCGTCGATGACGCGGAACTCGTCGTGTTCGCACGCGACGTCACGCCGACGCTGGCCTACGCGGTACGCGTGTACGGCAAGGCGACCGACGTGCATGGCGACGCGGTGCTGTACTACGTCGATGCGCGCACCGGCACCGTGCTCGACGCGCAGGACCTGATCAAGACGGCGGCCGCGACCGGCACCGGCCGCTCGTTGTACTACGGCAACCTGACGCTCACCACGGACCAGACGGGCACGAACGCGTACCGGATGCTCGATCCGAGCCGTGGCTCCGGCTCGGTCTACGACGGCCGCGGGCTGACCTCGGACGACGTCGAGCGGGCGACCGACCTGCCGATCTTCACGAGCAGCACGAACGTGTGGGGCAACAATACGACCACCGACCGGCAGACCGTCGCCGCCGACATCGACTATGGTCTCGCGCTGACTTGGGACTACTACAAGACGACGCACAACCGCAACGGCATCTTCAACGACGGCCGCGGCGTGAAGAGCTATGCACACGTGGTGTTCAACACGGGCAGCGGCACGACCGGCGCGAATGCGGCATGGCTGGATTCGCACGTGATGGTGTATGGAGACGGCCAACCCGGCACCAGCCTGCCGAAACCGGTCGTGTCGGTGGACGTCGCCGGACACGAGATGAGTCACGGCGTGACCGAGGCCACGGCCAACCTGAACTACTCGGGCGACGCGGGCGGCCTGAACGAGTCGACGTCCGACATTTTCGGCACGCTCGTGAAGTACTACGCCAACAACCCGAACGATCCCGGCAACTACGTGATCGGTGCGCGCGTGGTGAGCGGCGGCCTGCGCAAGATGTACAAGCAGGATCTCGACGGCCGGTCGTTCAGCTGCTACCCGTCCGGCGGATTCTCGTGGTCGAATCCGCGCCACGATCCGCATTTCACGTCGGGCGTCGGCAACCGCCTGTTCTACCTGCTCGCGGAAGGCCCGACGGTGCCGTCGACCGATACCGGCCTGACGAAGGCGCAGCTGGTCTGCAACGGCGACACGACCTTCAGCGGCGTGGGCCGCGAGAAGGCCGGGAAGATCTGGTACCGGACGCTGACCGTGTATCTGAACGCCAACTCCAGCTACCCGAACGCGCGTCGTGCGTCGATCCAGGCGGCGAACGACCTGTATGGCACGAACTCGGCCGAAAGCGCGGCGGTCGCTCGCGCGTGGAGTGCGGTCGGGGTGAATTGATGGCGGTTGTGTGAGTGCGTTGAACGCCCGGAGCGCGTGTGGTGGACCCTTCGCTTCGGCGAAGGGCGAACCGGTCGAAGCCACGTTACGCCCGGGCGAATGAAGGGCAGCCGTTGATCGACCGCCTGCGATTGCAGGCGGTCGATTTTTTGACGTCCGGCTTTCACGCCCCCCCCGTCTATCCTGCTGATCTCGTCGCGCCGTTCGTCGGAACGCGCGCGTTCCGTCCAATCGATCACCTGTCCGGTGGCGTGCCATTCGAGCGCGATGTGCTCGGCCTCCGCCGCAGCCCGAATCTCCTTTCCCCCATCCTGCCTCGTTCCGGCACTTTTTCCCAAAAAAATATCTGCCGGGCAATCGTTTGCGCCCGGCCGCGCGGCGTTCAGTTTATTCATCACATGCCGATATCTGGAGGGCGCGCCTGATCGAAGCGGCATTGCCCCCCGCCGCGTCGATCGGGCATGGCATCGGCCCATGCGACGGATAGGGGAACAAAGGTTTTGGTGACAGTTTTCGGGTGCATCGTTCATCGGCACAACCACTGGCTGGTGTTGCTTGCCGCACTGCTGTGCGGAGGCGGCTCGTGGGTCACCGCGCGCCTGTTCCAGCGCACGGTGAACACCTCCGGCACGCAGCGGCTCGGCTGGCAGGTGCTGACGGCCATTTCGGCCGGCGTGGCGATCTGGTGCACGCACTTCATCGCGATGCTCGGCTTCGACGCCGGCGCGCCCGTGCACTTCAACCTGCCGCTCACGCTCGTGTCGCTGCTCATCGCGGTCGTGGGCAGCACGATCGGCTTCGCGCTGACGACCTGTCGCATCGTCAAGGTCGCGCCCGCGCTCGGCGGCGCGATCGTCGGCGTGGCGATCGTGCTGATGCACTACACCGGCATGCTCGCGTGGCGGGTCGAGGGGATCGTGTCGTGGGACGTCGGCTACCTGGTCGCGTCGGTGGTCCTGGCGATGACGCTCGCCGCGCTGGCGCTGCACCTCGCGATGCGGCCGTCGCCGCACGCCGTCAACCAGATGGCCGGCGTGCTGTCGCTCGCGATCCTCGCGTTGCATTTCACCGGGATGTCCGCGCTGCGCATCACGCCGCTGATGCTCGACGGCAACTGGACCGACATGAGCGAGATGCGTCCGCTGGCGCTGGCGGTCGCGGGCACGTCACTCGTGATCGTCTGCACGGGGCTCGTGAGTTACGTGATCGACAGCAACGTACGGGCCGAATCGCTCGAACACCTGCGCCGGCTGGCGCTGAGCGACATGCTGACCGGCCTGCCCAACCGGGCCAGCTTCAACGAGCGGCTCGACCTCGAAATCGCGCTCGCGCAGGAACAACGCACGAAGCTCGCGCTGATCGGCATCGACCTGAACCGCTTCAAGGAAATCAACGACCTGCGCGGCCACCACGCCGGCGACGAGGTGCTGCGTATCCTCGCGCGCCGCATGGCGAACCTGCTGCGCGAAGGCGAATTCGTCGCCCGCATCGGCGGCGACGAATTCGCGGCGCTCTGCCGGATGGACGACGACACGCGCCTGATGGATCTGCTCGAACGGCTCGAGCCGGCGCTCTACAAGCCGGTCAGGCTGGACGACTACGAGGTCGTGCCGGGCGCGAGCTTCGGCGTCGCTATCTACCCGGACGACGCCGCCACCAAGGCCATCCTCATCAACAACGCGGACCTCGCGATGTACCGCGCGAAGGGCAGCATCGCGCAATCGATCTGCTTCTACGAGCCGGCGATGGACCTGATCGTCCGCGCGCGCCGCAGCCTCGCGGCCGACCTGCGCCGCGCGGTGGCCGACAACCAGCTGAGCATCCACTACCAGGTGCAGACGTCGCTCGCGACCGGCGAGATCCGCGGCTACGAGGCGCTGCTGCGCTGGCAGCACGCGACGCTCGGCACGATTCCGCCCGCCGAGTTCATTCCGCTCGCCGAGGAAAACGGCGTGATCCTGGACATCGGCGCCTGGGTGCTGCGCGAGGCCTGCGCGCGGGCGGCCACGTGGGAGCCGCCCTATGCGGTCGCGGTGAACGTATCGGCCGTGCAGTTCATGCACGCGGACCTGACGGCGCTCGTGGCGGACGTGCTCGAAGCCACCCGCCTGCCGGCGTCGCGCCTGCAGCTGGAGCTGACCGAATCGACGATCTTCGCCAGCCGCGAGCGTGCGCTGGACACGCTGCGGCAGATCAAGGCGCTGGGCGTGAGCATCGCGCTCGACGATTTCGGGACCGGCTATTCGTCGCTCGACACGCTGCGCTCGTTCCCGTTCGACCGCATCAAGCTCGACCAGTCGTTCGTCGCGGACGCGGAAGCGAAACCGCAGGATCGCGCGATCATCCGCGCCGTGCTCGCGCTCGGCAAGAGCCTGGGCATTCCGATCCTGGCCGAAGGCATCGAGACGCACGACCAGCTGGCGCTGCTGGCCGACGAAGGCTGCGACGAAGCGCAGGGCTTCCTGCTCGGCAGGCCCGCCCCCCTCAACGAGATCGTCGGCAGCGGGCAGATTGCGCTGACCGGCGGCAACCGCGTCCGCACGGCGGTTCCTGCGTCCGAATCGGCCGTCGCGGCCGATTTCGACCCGGACCCGCGCGGGTAACCCTCGACGCCGGACACGGCAGCCCGCCCCCGGGTTGCCGCCGGCAGGCTCACATGAAAATCCTCTACGCACGGATGGCAAGACTGGCAAGCCTCGCGGCGCCGGACCGGAACCCGGACCTGCTCGCGGCGCAATACCGGGTATTCTCCGGCCAGATCCCGGTGTCGTACCTGATCCTCATCTCGAGCACCTGGAGCCTTGCCGTCACGCACCTCGGCAGCACGCCGTGGTGGCTGTCGGTCGCGATGCCGGCCGCGATGACGCTCGCCGCGCTCGCGCGGCTGCTGCACTGGCACCGCACCCGGCTGCTGGAGCCGACGCCGGACACCGTGATGCGTGCGCTCACGGTCACGAACTGGCTGGTGATCCCGGTCGCGGTGACGTTCACCACCTGGGCGCTGCTGCTGTTCCCGTACGGCGATGCGTGGCAAAAGGCCCAGGTGGCGTTCTACATGGCGATCACGATGATCGGCTGCGTCTTCAGCCTGATGTACCTGCGGACGGCCGCGCTGAGCGTGGCCTTGATCGTCAACGTCGCGTTCATCGTGTTCTTCATCTCGACCGGCCAGCCGACGCTCGTCGCTACCGCGGTCAACATGGCCTTCGTGTCGGCGTCGCTGATCGCCGTCATCTCCGTCAACTACCGGAGCGTCCTGCGCACCGTCGACGCGCAGGACGAATCGCGTCTGCGCGAGCAGGCGCAGACGCGGCTGATGCGGATGATCGACGACATGCCGGTGGCCGTGATGACGGCCGACCCGGAGACGTTCCGCATCAACTACCTGAACGCGACGTCGCGCAACCTGCTGCGCTCGATCGAGCACCTGCTGCCGATCCGCGCGGACGACGCGCTCGGCGCGTCGATCGACTTCTTCCACCCGCACCCGCAGCACCAGCGCCGCCTGCTCGCCGATCCGGCGAACCTGCCGCATCGCGCCCGCATTCCGCTCGGGCCGGAAGTGCTCGACATCCAGGTCTCGGCCGTGCGCGACGCGCAGGGGCGCTACATCGGCCCGATGCTGTCGTGGTCGATCGTCACGCAGCAGGCCGAGGCGGAGGCGCGCATTCACCAGCTCGCGCATCACGATTCGCTCACCGGCCTGCCGAACCGCGCGACCTTCCTGGCCGAATTCGACGCGAGCCTGCGCCGCTCGGACAAGCTGCTCGCGCTGCTCTTCATCGACCTCGACGGTTTCAAGCTGATCAACGACACGTGCGGGCATTCGGCGGGCGACGCGGTGCTGCGCCAGGTCGCGGAACGCCTGCGCGGGCAGTGCCCCGAGCCGGGGATGATGCTGGGGCGCATCGGCGGCGACGAATTCGCGGTGCTGCTGCGCGACACCGACGCGGACCGCGCGATGGGCGCGGCCGCGCGGCTCGTCGACACGCTCGTCGCCCCCTATGCGCCGTCGCCCGACCGGCCGTTCCGCATCGGTGCGTCGATCGGCTGCGTGCTGGCGCCGCATCACGGCAACGACGCCGGCGCGCTGCTGTCCCGCGCGGACATGGCGCTCTATGCGGCCAAGAAAGCCGGGAAGGGCACCTACCGGATGTTCTCGCCGGACATGGAATCGAGCGCGCAGGAGCGGGTCGCGCTCGAATCGAAGCTGCGCGTCGCGCTGGACGAGAACCAGGGGCTGTACGTGTTCTACCAGCCGATCGTCGATGTCCTCACCCGCCAGATCACGGCGCGCGAGGCGCTGCTGCGCTGGCATCATCCGCGCACCGGCTGGATTTCGCCGGGCTGCTTCATTCCGGTGGCCGAGCGCGGCGGCCTGATCGACCGGCTCGGCCGCTTCGTGCTCGAGCAGGCCTGCCGGGAGGCGGCGCGCTGGCCCGACGGTGCGCGCGTTGCCGTCAACGTGTCGGCGGGGCAGCTCGGCCACGGCACGATCGCGCCGACCTTGGCGGCGGCGCTGGCCGGCGCGGGCCTCGCGCCCGACCGGCTGGAAATCGAGGTGACGGAAACCGCGCTGCTGCACGACGAGGGCAAGGCCATCGCGGACCTGCGCGCACTGCGTTCGATGGGCGTGCGCGTCGCCCTCGATGACTTCGGCACCGGCTTCTCGTCGCTCGCGCATCTGCGCGCGTTCCCGTTCGACAAGATCAAGATCGACGGCAGCTTCGTGCGCGATGCGGTCACGCGCCCGGACTGCGCGGCCGTCGTGCGCACGGTGGCCGATCTCGGCAAACGCCTCGGCGTGACGACCGTCGCGGAAGGCGTCGAGACGGAGGAGCAGCTGGCGTGCATCACGGATGCCGGCTGCCGCGAGGTGCAGGGCTTCCTGATCGGCAAGCCCGCGCCGGGCGAGCAGGATGCGCCGGCCATCCGCTGGATCGAGCGGGCCGCGCTGGCGGCGCAGGCTACGGCCAGGCAGGCGTGAGCGGCGGCGGGACGGCCACGGCCATCGTCTTGGCGGGCTGAAACAATTTGTTACAAAGAGCCGATTTCGCCCCCCTTGAAGTGGGCGACCAGCACCTCTATTTCGCTTTCCGCCAGACAGTGGCACGGCTGCCCGGCAGCGGCGCTTGCGTCGCCATGCCCGGCAGGCGGATTCCTTTTTCGAACCTTTAATCGCTCAGGAGATGAGAATGCAGATTCGTCCCCTCTACGACCGGGTTATCGTCAAGCGAATCGAAACGCAGCGGACGACGGCCTCGGGCATCGTGATTCCCGATTCGGCCGCGGAAAAGCCCGAGCAGGGTGAAGTCGTCGCGGTCGGCAGTGGCCGGCTGCTGCAGGATGGAACGCTTCGCGCGCTCCAGTTGAAAGCGGGTGACCAGGTTCTCTTCGGCAAATACGCGGGCCAGACCGTCAAGGTCGATGGCGAGGAACTCCTCGTCATGCGCGAGGAAGACGTCATGGGCGTCCTCGAAACCGATACCGGCGCGTCCCGCCAGGCCGCCTGAGATTCCGCGGCAGATTGCGAACCCCACCGGGTGTTCGCGACACATCGCATCAACGACTTCTATCCAGAGCCACAAGATGAGTGCAAAAGACGTCAAATTCCACGACAGCGCCCGCGCCCGTATCGTCGACGGCGTGAACGTGCTGGCCGATGCCGTGAAGGTCACGCTCGGGCCGAAAGGCCGCAACGTGGTGATCGAGCGCAGCTTCGGCGCGCCCACCATCACGAAGGACGGCGTGTCGGTCGCGAAGGAAATCGAGCTGAAGGACCGCTTCGAAAACATGGGCGCGCAGATCGTCAAGCAGGTCGCATCGAAGACCGCCGACGTGGCCGGCGACGGCACCACCACGGCCACCGTGCTCGCGCAGGCGATCGTGCAGGAAGGCATGAAGCACGTTGCCGCCGGCATGAATCCGATGGACCTCAAGCGCGGCATCGACAAGGCCGTGGCCGCCGTGCTGGATGAACTGCGCAAACTGTCCAAGCCGATTTCCACGAACCGGGAAATCGCGCAGGTGGGTTCGATCTCCGCCAACTCCGACGAGGCGATCGGCAAAATAATCGCGGACGCCATGGAGAAGGTCGGCAAGGAGGGGGTCATCACGGTCGAGGACGGCAAGTCCCTCGAGAACGAGCTGGATGTCGTTGAAGGGATGCAGTTCGATCGCGGCTACGTCAGCCCCTACTTCATCAACGATCCGGAAAAGCAGGCGGCGTATCTGGACGACGCGCTGATCCTGTTGCACGACAAGAAGATCTCGAACGTCCGGGATCTGCTGCCGATCCTCGAGGCGGCCTCCAAGGCAGGCAAGCCGCTGCTGATCGTTGCCGAAGACGTCGATGGCGAAGCGCTGGCCACGCTCGTGGTCAACGCGATGCGAGGCATCCTCAAGGTCGTGGCCGTCAAGGCGCCCGGCTTCGGTGACCGGCGCAAGGCCATGCTGGAAGACATCGCCATCCTCACCGGCGCGACCGTCATCTCGGAAGAAACCGGCAAGCAATTGCAGAAGGCCACGCTCGACGACCTCGGCGGCGCGAAGCGCGTCGAGGTTCGAAAGGACGACACGATCATCATTGACGGCGCGGGCGACGCGCAGCACATCGAGGCGCGCGTGAAGTCCATCCGTACGCAGATCGAGGAAGCCACGAGCGACTACGATCGCGAGAAGCTTCAGGAGCGCGTGGCGAAGCTGGCCGGCGGGGTGGCCGTCATCAAGGTCGGGGCCGCCACCGAAGTCGAAATGAAGGAGAAAAAGGATCGCGTCGACGATGCGCTGCATGCCACCCGTGCGGCGGTCGAGGAGGGGATCGTGCCGGGTGGCGGCGTGGCGCTGCTGCGCGCGCGTTCCACGGCGACGGGCCTGAAGGGCGCCAACGGCGATCAGGACGCGGGCATTCAGATCGTGCTGCGCGCGCTCGAAGCGCCGCTGCGCGTGATCGCCGCGAATGCCGGGGATGAACCGTCGGTCGTCGTGGCGAAAGTGCTTGAAGGCAAGGGCAACTTTGGCTACAACGCGGCCACCGGTGAATATGGCGATCTTGTCGAGGCGGGAGTGGTCGATCCGACCAAGGTCACGCGCACGGCATTGCAGAACGCCGCATCGATTGCCGGGCTCATCCTGACGACGGACGCAACGGTCGCCGAAGCGCCGAAGGACCCGAAACCGGGGCAGTCGGTCGCACCTGAGTTCGAGCACTGACCCCGGCAGCGGGTCGTGTACGCACCGGCCAACAGTCGCGGCCGGTGCAAGTCGTTTGGCGCCGCGGGCTGCCTCACCTCATGCGGCGCCCCTTTTTGCCGATGATCGACATGAAACTCGAACTTTGCATCGACTCGAAACCGCTCGACATCGAGCTTGACGACGTCGTGGCAGGACTGCTGGCTGTTCGGCTCGATTTGCCGGCAAACGCCGATCACCGGGACGCCATCACCCGTTATCTCAACGAGAAGGGGGCGCCCTGGAGCCTCGACGCGGACCACATGCGCCGACGGATTCTGCGGCGACTGATCCTCGATATCGCCGATCCGGCACTCGTGATTCGCTATCTGATGGAGGAAGACTGAATCGGCGTCGCCGGTTCCAAGCGGCACGCGGGGCATGATGCGCGTCGACATCCATCAGTTGTCCTCCTGATCCGGCCGCGTCGATGGCACGGGAAACCCGCTCAGCCGATTTCGATCGTGCGACTGGTGGGCCTGGCCGGCTCCGATTTCGGTACGGTCAACGTGAGAACACCGTTGTCGAACTTCGCCAGGGTGTGCTCAGGGTCGGCATTGTCCGGCATCGGGATCGTGCGTACGAAGCTTCCATGGGCGCGCTCCAGCCGGTAGCAACCGTTTTCTTCACTGCGCACGTCTTGCCTTTTCTCTCCGCGCAGTACGATTGCGCCATCCTCGACGCTCACCTTCAGATCTTCGCGCTCCATTCCGGGCAGCTCGGCGGTCACGCGCAGCACCGGGCCTTCATCGACGACGTCGATGCGCGGCTGGAAGCGCGATGAACTGAAGTCGCCAAACCATCGTTCGAGCGCGCCGTTGCCGGCGAACGGGTCATGAAGGAATTCCTCCATGGCGCGCCATGGTTCTCGTGAAAACAGTCGCGAAATGTCGGGCCACGACGCACGCCCCGGCTCGCCTGTCGGCGGACTGTCCGGGCCTTCCGGATCGGACTTGCGGGTGGCCCCGCGAAGGAACTTGAACGGGTTCCACTTTTTCGGATCGGCATTCATGGCGTCCTCCGATTGATCTCCAGTCTGTTTTGAGCCTGGCGTAGCCGTCCGGTGCGGACACGCGCGCCGTGATTCGCGTCACGGGGATCGTGCGGATCCGGAGCGCGTGTCCTCACCCATACGCCTGCGTCGACTCAGGCAGCGAAGCGTCGCTGATCCTGTTCTGCGTCGACGGAGGGGCGCGTGCTGCGCCTTGGCTCATGACGCGTCAGCGGGTCTTGATTTCGATGCGTCGTGGACGCGCTTCGTCGCGGCGCGGGATGGTCAGCTTCAGCACCCCGTCCTGAAGGCTCGCCTCGATCCTGGACGAGTCGAGATCCGCGGACAGCGTAAACGTGCGGGCGAAATGCGGCTCCCGAACCTCGGCATGCTGAAGCCGCAGATTGGCCGGCGTCGGCACCACGGCCTCGGCCTCGATCAGGAGGCTGCTGTCGTGAACCTTCACGTCCAGCTTGTCCTTCGTCACGCCGGGCAAATCGGCCCACAGCGTGACGCCTTGACTGTCCTCGTATACGTCGACGGCCGGCACGAGTGTCATCCGGCGCACGGCCTGTTCGGTATCGCGACGCGCAACGGCGGACGAGTCGCGTTCCGCCAGTTGGGTAGTGTCTTTCATGATCGGCTCCTTCTCTTACTGGACAGCGATGGCACGCGGCCGGGACGATTCACGCTTGCCAATGCTGATGGATAGACACCCGTTTTCGTAGTGCGCCTGCACCTTGTCGGGATCAGCGGCCTCGGGCAGCTCGATGACCCGCCGGAACGTTCCGGCAAAGCGCTCTTGCGCATAGGTGCGCCGCTCACCCCCGGTGTCGCGTTGTGCCGATTTGCGTTCGCCGCCAATGGTCAGCAGTCCCTTGTCGATCGACACATCGAGCGCGGCGGCGTCGACGCCGGGCGCGAACGCGACGATCTCGATTGAATCGTCTGTCGCACCGATATTGATCTGAGGGAACGTGCCGAAACGGCTCGCGCGAATGCTGGACGGGAAACCGCCGAAGCGTTGCGCCATCTGTTGCTGCAGGCGGTCGAACTCGCTGAAGAGGTCGGTTCCGAAATAGAGATCGCTCATGATCTTATCCTCCTGGCTTGTCGCAGCATGGAGGCGAACGGGCCTACGCGCTCCAGTTCGCCTGCCGGACTGCATGGCAAACAAATCGAAACACGCAGCGCGCGGAATGAAGCGCCCCGCGCGTCTGCCTGAGCGAAACTTAAGATAGGAATTCTGCGGAGAATTTCAAGGGGGAAACCGCCATTTTTTGCCCTTGAAATTGTCGCGCTGGACCCTATCATCGCGGCGAATCGGTACTGCGTTACGGAGGGCGCCATGGAATTCGACACGGACTGGATTACGCTCGGCAGACACCGTATTCGGCTGCGTTCGACGAGGGGGTTTCCGACCGAGTCGATGCGCACCGTGGCGGAAGTCGTCCGACTTGCGATCGACAACAACATGAGTGCGCGGGCTCGACTCGTCGAGGTCGTCTGCCGGCAGGAAAAGACTTACGACGTCGTCGTGGGCACCACGATGGCGGAGGACAAGTTTTGTGCGCCGCAACTCGAAGCGGCCGTCGCGGTGGTGCTGGGCCTGTTGCCTGACCAGATCAACATCACGGTTACGCCCGTCACGCAAAAGGAGGTCGATCTGCACTTCGGCGTGTATGAGCGGATGCTGTCGGAGAAGCTGGGTACGACGTCGCCGATCCAATGATCGGCCGGGCCTGCACGGGGCGGGGCGATGCGGTGGCCTCCAGCCGGATCGCCCGTTGCGTCACCGTGCAGCGACCCGGTCGGGATCGATCTCCCGATGGAGGGCAGGCGGACCACGCGACAGGCAGCTGTCCCGCCGGACCAGCGTGACTCGAAACATCACGCAGAAACAAGCGTGAGGGGGAGCCTCGCGTGATCCACGAGGATCGAACCACCGCGCGTATCGGATGGCGACCGTATTGGACGGGTATGTGAATTGCTGAGGCCGTATCGGGAGGCCGCCATCATGAACGACCCTGAACCGCTCGAATTCGAGAAAACCGCGCCTAAGGCCGCCGGCCCGAACTGGCTACGTCGCCTTGGCCCCGGCTTGATTACCGGCGCGGCCGACGACGATCCGTCGGGCATTGGTACGTATTCGCAAGCCGGCGCGCAGTTCGGATTCGAATTGCTATGGACTCTCTTCCTGACCTACCCGCTCATGACGGCTATACAACTGGTGAGCGCGCGGATCGGGCGAGTGACCGGCAAGGGGCTTGCATCGAACATGCGGGCTCACTACCCGATGTGGCTGCTCTATAGCGCGGTCGTGCTGTTGATGATCGCCAACGTCATCAACATCGCCGCCGACCTGTCGGCGATGGGCGCCGCGGCCGGCTTGCTGTTCCCCGGGCCGCACCAGCTCTACGTGGTCGGGCTGGGTGGCCTGTCGGTCGTGCTTCAGGTGTTCGTTCCCTATGAACGGTACGCACGCCTTCTCAAGTGGACGGCGCTGATCCTGCTCGCTTATGTGGCGGTGGCGTTGATCGTCCCGATCCGGTGGAGCGAGGTGGGCCGTGCGATCGTATGGCCGCATATCGCGCTGACGTCGGACTACCTCACGACGGTCGTCGCTGTCCTCGGTACGACCATCAGCCCGTACCTGTTCTTCTGGCAGGCCTCGCAGGAAGTCGAGGAGCTGGAGTCCGCGCCGCGCGAGGGGCCGCTTCGCCGCGTTCCCCACCAGGCCCCGGCGCAACTGCGCCGAATCAGTTTCGATACCTGGCTGGGGATGGGCGTATCGAATGTCATTGCCTTCTTCATCGTGCTCACCGCGGCGGCTACGCTGCATGCGCACCACATCGAGGTCAAGACGTCGGCTGACGCCGCGCGGGCCCTTGCGCCGATCGCGGGCCGCTTCGCTTATATGCTGTTCGCGCTCGGGATCGTCGGCACCGGCCTGCTGGCGCTGCCGGTGCTCGCCGGATCGACCGCATACGCGGCGGCCGGCACATTCCGCTGGCGCAATAGCCTCGCCCTAAAGTTGACGCTCGCGCGGGAATTCTATGCGGTCATCGCACTGGCAACCGTGGGTGGCGTTGCCATCACGTTCATGCATTTCGATCCGATCCGGGCGTTGTATTGGAGCGCGGTGATCAACGGGGTAACGGCAGTTCCCATCATGGTCGTCATGATGCTGATGGCGCGGAGCAAGCGGGTCATGGGGGAGTTCGCCGTTGCGGGACCGCTTGCGTGGGGAGGGTGGCTTGCAACACTTGCAATGGCAATTGCAGCCGCGGGGATTTTTGTGCCGGGCTGAAGTCCGGCAGGCGGCTCGGGAGTCGCCAAAAAGCTCGATTGGCTCGGCGGTCTATTCCCGCCTGGCGGCCTCCGATGCGTGGCCGGTGCCGTTCGGTTTCGGTATTCGACATAGCCGATTCATTCGGCACCGGTCCTCGCCTGGAGCGTCAAAAGGACGAAGGGGCGCAGAGCGGTGACGCATGACCTTGGCGAGCGCCGAGGAAACTGAACTCGACGCGCTGCTGCTTGTCCATCACGAGTGGCTTGCGTCCATCGCTACCTTGAGGTGATGGAGCGGGCGGCCCGGGCACCGGCCGCTGCGGTGCAGGCGGCAAGCCATGCGATGGCGGCGGATTCGCCTCGCGCGCCGCGTCATCGCAGCGACATCTTTCTCGCGTAAATCTATGGCATTTCGCCAGTCGGCGAAGTACCGTTTTTCTCAAGGAATACCGACCATGGCGGCAAAACGCCTTCGCATCAACATGATTACTCGTCGCCAGTCGACGTTCGATGGCCGGCATCTCGACACCGAGGCGGCACGCCGCTTCGACGCGCACACGCAGGATGCGACTCCTGCTCGTCTGAAAGGCACGCCGGGCGCCGAGGCCGAATGGCTGCCGCGCGTGAAGGTCAGCGAACGATAATCCGGTGACGCCGGACGAGCCGCCGCGCGATAGCGGCGATCTCGCCGTCCGGCGGCTTTTTCAATGTCAGACCGGCTCATGGCCGGCGCGGCAAGGTTGGCGATAAACAAGCCCGCCGGCCAGCCGGACCGCGGCCACGACGCAACGAAACCGCGATGCGCATCCGTGCCGCCCGCTCCATCGACATCGGGGCCGAGCCGCCCCATTCACCGCCCACGCCAACGCCCTGGATGAAACGCAATACGGTGGGGATAACGGCGCCCTGGATGCCGATCGCTGCGGCAAGTCGGAACACATCGGTCAGCGGCCATGCGACCGAGGTGATCGACGGTGGGCCGACCGGGCCTGCTCGCCCTTTATGCGTCTTTCAACCAGGGCATTTCGACGGGTGACACGACCAGTTGCCGGAATTCGCGTTTCAGATCGAAGATGAACCCGACCAGGATCATGGAGTCGGCGTAAGGGATCGGAAAGACATGCGGATTTTCCGGCGTGCGCAGCGGGCGCTCGGGGCTGTCGACCGTCGCCGCGGCGTTCTCGCGAACGCTTTCCAGTTCGTCGGCCATGGCCGGGCCACTGATTTGCAGCACACGGCTACGCAGGTCACTGAAGGGCTCGATGCGCGCAGCGTCTTCGTGGTATTCGGGCACTTCGTAAACGAACCAGGACATTTTTCGTCTCCTGTGAGAAGGGGCGCTATTCTAACGCCGCGCGAGGATGCACCGAGCGTCGCGCGGCGGAATTCCTGGACTGGTTTGTGTCGTCAGCCCGAGGCGAGTGCCCCTCGCGAAATCTTGATCCTTTTCTCGTTGTACCTGCGTGACATCGAGCCTCCCGTTCACGAGCCCGGTTTATCCCGCTTGCCTGACCGCGGTAGACATGTACTGTTCGCGGACGGCCAGCCCTCCGTATGGCAGGTGGGACGCGGTGATCGTTGCTATGTAATCCGAATAGGCGTAGCTCACCCGTGCAACCGCCACGGGTTTGCCTATCAGCGTTTCCAGCGTCGTATCTCCCGACACGGATGTGGGTGCGCCGAGCACATCGTGCAGATTCCGCACGGCGATCTGCCAGCTCCGTCGCGTTTCATCGACGGACATGTCACGACGGTACACATTGATGGCCATCAACGTATGATCCGGCGCGAAACTGAACCATATTTCGCTCACGGGTGGGCCATTCGAGCCGAGCGATTTAGCTGGCACACCTCGACAGCGCAGGTAACGCAAGCCTCGGGTCAATTCGACGCACTGCGCGTTGTATCGCAACATTCTTTCCGACACTTCCGCCTCCGTACTGCGATCGAGCTGCAGGCCGAACGCAGGACGGTGGGCGGCCGCCGATACCCCTTTCTCCTGCAAAATCGCTTTGTTGCGAATCGACAGCACCGTTCGGGAGTCGACGGAATCCACCGGACACTTCACGCCCAGCTCGGTGAGGAGCCGTCGCCCTTGCGTCGTGTGCAACCCGCCGATCCCGGCAACACTCACGGAGAGTGCCGCAACGACCCACGCGATCACGTGGGTCCTTCGCAACGCCGTCAGCCCGTACATGATGTTGCAACCGTCGGGGGAAGATACACGGGGCCGCCGGGTGTGGCGCTGATGATGGTATTACGCAGGTTGAAGAGGGTGGGTACCGCACTGAACTGGAATTTTGTG
The DNA here is from genome assembly GCF_002223365.1 of Burkholderia sp. AU6039. Taxonomy (NCBI): domain Bacteria; kingdom Pseudomonadati; phylum Pseudomonadota; class Betaproteobacteria; order Burkholderiales; family Burkholderiaceae; genus Burkholderia; species Burkholderia sp. AU6039. The sequence continues at coordinate 267,684 of NZ_NKFK01000007.1, read as the reverse complement.
CCGACCGGGATGCCGGCCGAGTTTTTCTCGGTGAGCGTGTACGTTCCATTGGTCGTCGACGTCAGTGCGGCAAAGTCCGCGGCCGGGAGCTTGCTTTGCAACGTCGCGACGAGATCCACCATGAACTGGTCGAACACGCAGCCTGGAACGCCGACGTCGTTATGGGCCGTCGTCATGTCCTGACACATCTCCGGCTGGGCGTCGATGTCGCCGGCCACCTTGACGGGGCCAGGGTAGGTGTACGGACCGCCGAGGAGCGCTTCAAACTGCAGCGTGAGACAGGCTTCAAGCCGCGCAGGGGTGTCATGGGCGGCACTGCTGTGGCTCGCATTACCGGATACGGCCGCAAAATAGGGCGCTTCGACCGGGTCGGCCAACAGGCCTGCGACCGCGGCATCAACCACGCCGGCCACCACGCCGGGGGCCGCCGAATCACCGCCGAGCGCGGTCCAGATGGCCAGATTCTCCGGATGTTGGGCTGCCACGGGCGCAATGTCGTCTCCGCCTCCGCAAGCACTGAGCGCGAACGGCGCCGCTGCGGCAACGACGATACCGATGAAAAGCTTCATGAGTTGTCTCCTCTGGATGCCATCGCGACGCCATTTCCCGAGGTGGGACACCGAGCACCTTGGCTGGATGACATACGCAGATACGGTGGCGGAGCGAGAGCGGATGCAGGGGCGGGTGAAGACGGGCAGGATTTTCGACACCCGTGCCGTTTCCTGGATCGCGGATCTGTTCGCGATGAAGGGGGCAACGGTACATCTGCATGGAACCTATGCATCCGACGGCGCTGTGGGCAATGATGAATGGCGTTATCAGCCTGATGTGGCGCGCCGACAGCCTTCGACTGGATGTCGATCACATCGACGATCTACTGCGTACCTCGATCTCATTGTTGACCGACGGTATCAAGAGGCGGGGCGATTGACGCGTTGACCCCGGACAAACCGGCGCCTGCAAAAACTTCAAGCAGTTCTCGACCGGTCCGTTGATCAGCCGCGACTCGGCCGTGATTGATTCCAGACGTCGGTGCTGACGCCGAAAGGCTGCGCTGACCGATCGATTCGGTTTTGCTATCACTTCATGCGAATTTCGGATTGTTCCGCTATTGCCGGGGCTTCAACATGGGCCCTGCAGAGGACATTCAATCCAGACGAGGAGACATTGCATGAAGTTGGTGCGCTTTGGTGTGCCGGGCGAGGAGCGACCCGGCGTCATTGACGGGGACGGTCGCATTCGCGATCTGTCGGGTCACGTGGACGACATCGCGTCGGACGCGCTCTCCGACGACAACCTGCGCCGCCTCGCGGCGCTCGATGCGGCGTCGCTTCCGCTCGCACCGGCCAGCGCCCGGATCGGCCCGTGTGTCGGCCGGGTCGGCAAGATGATTTGCGTCGGCCTGAACTATTCGGATCACGCCGCGGAATCGAACATGGCCGTCCCGACGGAGCCGGTACTGTTCATGAAGGCGACGAGCGCGATCGTCGGCGCGCATGACGAAGTCGAGATCCCCCCTGGTGCGGAGAAGGTCGACTGGGAAGTCGAACTGGGTGTCGTCATCGGTCGCGAGGCGCGCTATGTGTCGCGCGAACACGCACTGGAATACGTCGCCGGCTACTGCGTCGTCAATGATGTATCCGAGCGCGCGTACCAGCTGGAGCGCGGCGGGCAGTGGGACAAGGGCAAGGGATGCGACACGTTCGGCCCGCTCGGCCCATGGCTTGTCACGCGCGACGAGATTCCCGATCCCCAGTCGCTGCGCCTGTGGCTCGAGGTCGATGGCAAGCGCTACCAGGATGGCAGCACGCGGACGATGATCTTCGACGTCGCCACGCTCGTGTCCTATATCAGCCAGTTCATGAGCCTGCAGCCGGGGGACGTGATTTCCACCGGTACGCCGCCCGGCGTCGGGTTGGGTCAGAAGCCGGAGCCGGTCTTTCTGCGCGCGGGCCAGACCATGCGGCTCGGTATCGACGGACTTGGCGAGCAGCAGCAACGCACGGTTGCCGCACGTCTGCCGGAGGCACGATGAACCAGATCGAATTGAGCGGCCGAGTGGTCGTGATCACGGGCGGCGCGCGCGGCATCGGCTATGCGGTCGCGCAGCGGGCACTGCGCTCGGGCGCGGCGGTGTCGTTGTGGGACGTCGACGCGGAGCGGCTCGCGCGCAGCCAGCATGAACTGTCGGAACTCGGCACCGTATCGACCGTCGTCGTTGAACTAACCGACGAAGCGTCCGTCGACGCCGCGGCCGCGGCCACGTTCGAGCGGCACGGTGCGATCGACGTGCTGATCAACAGCGCCGGTATCACGGGGGGCAACGGCCTGACGTGGGAACTGCCGCCCGAGGTCTGGCGCCGCGTGATCGACGTGAACCTGATCGGCTCGTATCTGACGTGCCGCGCCGTGGTGCCGCACATGCTCGAGAAGGGCTACGGCCGCATCGTCAACATCGCATCGGTGGCCGGCAAGGAAGGCAATCCGAACGCATCGCACTACAGCGCTTCGAAGGCTGGCCTGATCGGCCTCACGAAATCCCTCGGCAAGGAACTGGCGACCCGCGGCATCCTCGTGAACGCGGTCACGCCCGCGGCAGCGAAGACCGAGATCTTCGACTCGATGTCCCGGCAGCATATCGACTACATGCTGTCGAAGATACCGATGAACCGCTTCCTGATGCCTGACGAGGCCGCGTCGCTGATCCTGTGGCTCGCGTCCGAGGATTGCGCGTTCAGCACCGGGGCCGTGTTCGACCTGTCGGGCGGTCGCGCCACCTATTGATCGACGGTAGCCGACCCGCGCCAAGCGGGTCGCACGATACAGGGCGGATCGACCGCCCGGACAAGGAGACACCACGATGAACGCGACGCAACCCGCTGTCGAGCAGGCGGTCGGCAGGGTCATGCGGAGGTTGCTGCCGTTCCTGTTGCTGATGTACGTCCTCGCATTTCTCGACCGGACGAATGTCGGCTTTGCCCAGCACGCGCTGCAACGCGATGCCGGCCTGTCCGATGCGGCATTCGCTTTTGGCGCAGGCGTGTTCTTCGTCGGCTACGCGCTGCTCGAGGTGCCGAGCAACCTCATCATGCATCGGGTCGGGGCACGAATCTGGATGTGCCGGATCATGGTCACGTGGGGGCTCGTGTCGGCGGGAATGGCATTCACGAACAGCGCAACCACGTTTTACGTATTGCGGTTCCTGCTAGGCGTTGCCGAAGCAGGGTTCTTCCCGGGGATCATTTATTACCTGACGAACTGGTTTCCGCAATCGGCACGGGCCCGCGCGATCGGCGTGTTCTATTTCGGTGCGCCGTTCGCGTTCATCTTCGGCGCGCCCTTGTCGGGGTGGTTGCTGGATCTGCACGGCGCATTCGGCCTGGCCGGTTGGCGCTGGATGTTCATCGTCGAGGGCGGGCTGGCGTCGCTGGTCGGCGTATGGGCGCTTCGCTATCTCGACGATGCGCCGGGCGACGCGCAATGGCTCGGTATGCCGGCTCGCCGCGTGCTGGTCGACGCGATCGAACAGGATGCGAAGGTCGCGATGCAACATGGCCCGCGCAGCGTGATGGCTGCGGTGACGAATGCGCGTGTGCTGGCCTATGCGGCGATCTATGCGTTGATCCAGATAAGCGTGTATGGCGTGATCTTCTTCCTGCCGCAACAAGTCGGCGCATTGCTCGGCCGACATGTCGGCTTCGAAGTCGGGCTGGTCACCGCAGTGCCGTGGCTGTGCGCGCTCGGCGCCGCGTGGTGGATACCGCGCCTGGCGGAACGCTCGAGCGGACATCGGAAGTGGGCGATCGTCATGCTCGTGTGTGCCGCCGCCGGCATTGCGCTGTCGGGCATTGCACCTGCGCCGCTCGTCGCGCTCGCCGGGCTGTGCGCGGCCGCGAGCGGTTTCATTGCCGCCCAGCCGCTGTTCTGGACGTTTCCCGCGCGCGACCTGACCGGGGCGGCCGCCGCGGGCGGCATCGCGCTCATCAATTCACTCGGCAGCCTGGGCGGATTCATCGCACCGACACTGCGCGCATGGGCCGACCGCTGGTTCGGTGCAGGCGCGGCCGGGCTGCAGGTGCTCGCGCTTGCCAGCTTGCTGGCAGCGTTGCTGATTGCGGTCATCGTGCCGCGTCGATCCGTCGGCCTTGCCGCCGAACCATTCAAACCGCCTGTCCAGCGCATGCGGTAACCCAGCCAAAACATTCGGAGCTTATTCTTCATGGCCATGCCCACCATCAAGCATGTGCGTGCGTTCACCGTTCGCGGCGGCGGCGCGGATTATCACGATCAGGACGACGGACACTGGATCGACGACCACATCGCCACGCCGATGTCGCGTTACCCGGAATACCGTGAGAGCCGACGGTCGTTCGGCATCAACGTCCTCGGCACGCTCGTGGTCGAGATCGAAGCGAGCGACGGCAGCGTGGGCTTCGCGGTCACGACGGGCGGCGAAATCGGTGCGTTCATCGTCGAAAAGCATCTCGCGCGTTTCCTCGAAGGCCGGAGCGTGACCGACATCGAGACGATGTGGGACCAGATGTATTACGCGACGCTCTACTACGGACGCAAGGGCGTCGTGCTCAATACGATCTCCGGCGTCGATCTCGCGTTGTGGGATCTGCTCGGCAAGGTGCGTGGCGAACCGGTCTATCAGCTGCTTGGCGGCCCGGTTCGCGACGAGCTGGTGTTCTACGCGACCGGCGCGCGTCCGGATCTCGCCAAGCAGATGGGCTTCATCGGCGGCAAGATGCCGTTGCAGCACGGTCCGGCCGAGAACGAGGAAGGGCTCCGTAAGAACCTGGAGAAACTCGCCGACATGCGCAACCGCGTCGGCGACGACTTCTGGCTGATGTTCGACTGCTGGATGAGCCTCGACGTGCGCTATGCGACGCGTCTCGCCAACGCCGCTCATGAATACGGCCTGAAGTGGATCGAAGAATGCCTGCCGCCCGACGACTACTGGGGCTATGCGGAACTGCGGCGCAACGTGCCGCGCGGCATGATGGTGTCGACGGGCGAGCACGAGGCGACCCGTTGGGGCTTCCGCATGCTGCTCGAAATGGGATGTTGCGACCTGATCCAGCCTGACGTCGGCTGGTGCGGCGGGATCACCGAGCTCATCAAGATCTCGGCGCTGGCGGACGCGCACAACGTGATGGTGGTGCCGCACGGTTCATCGGTGTACAGCTACCATTTCGTCGTGACGCGCCACAATTCGCCGTTCGCGGAATTCCTGATGATGGCACCGAAGGCGGACGAAGTCGTACCGATGTTCACGCCGCTGTTGCTCGATGAGCCGGTCCCGGTCAACGGGCGGATGAAGGTGCCGGACCGGCCGGGATTCGGCGTGCGGCTCAATCCCGAATGCGCGCTGGTTCGTCCGTACACGCATTGAACGCAACGAGGAGAAACAAGGTGCTGCTCGAAGACAAGGTCGTCATCGTCACTGGGGGCTCGCGCGGCATCGGCCGGGCTATCGCCGTCGCCAGCGCGCGTGAAGGCGCGGACGTGGTCGTCAATTACTGGGGCGACAACGACGCGTCGTATGGGCGGCGCTCCGCCATTGCCGAGGTCGTCGCCGAAGTCGAGCGCGCGGGTCGTCGCGCGATTGCAATCGAGGGCAATGTCGCGCTGCCGCAAACCGGCATCGACCTGGTTCGCCATGCGGTAGACGCGTTCGGCAAGGTCGACGTGCTGGCCAGCAACGCCGGCATCTGTCCGTTTCACGCATTTCTCGACATGCCTCCGTCGGTCCTGGAGCGCACGATCGGCGTCAACCTGAACGGTGCGTTCTATGTGACGCAGGCGGTCGCACGCCAGATGAAGGAACAGGGAACGGGGGGCGCGATCGTCGCAACCAGTTCGATCAGCGCGCTCGTGGGGGGCGGCATGCAGACGCATTACACGCCGACGAAGGCCGGTGTGCATTCGTTGATGCAGTCGTGCGCGATCGCGCTCGGCCCGTACGGCATTCGCTGCAATTCCGTGATGCCGGGGACGATCGCGACCGATCTGAACGCAGCGGATCTCGAGGACGAAGACAAGCGGCGCTATTTCGAGAAGCGCATCCCGCTCGGCCGGCTGGGCCAGCCCGAGGACGTGGCCGATTGCGTGGTGTTCCTCGCGTCCGACCGGGCGCGCTACGTGACGGGGGCCGCGCTACTGGTCGATGGCGGGATGTTCGTGAACCTGCAGTGAGCGAGGGGCCGCCTTCGCGGCCCGCGTGATCAGTTCGCGACCGGTTGCGAGAAGCGGCGAAGCAGCGCGATGAAGTGAACCGCGGGCTCGGCCAGCGGTTCCTCCTTGCGCGTGAGGATCCCGTAGCCGGGCAGGCTCTTGCCGATTTCGATCGGAAGTGCGACGAGCAGCTTCGCACGCACGTGGTCGCGCACGACCGATTCGGGAAGCATCGCGACCGCGTCGTACGTTCCGACCAGTTGCAGCGTCGCGAAGATCGAGCCGCATTCCGTGACGTTGGCGGGCGTCGACAGGTTTGCGCGGGCAAACTCCTCTTCCAGGATCGCGCGCGCGGGGCTCGTGACCGGTTGCGCGATCCAGGGCCATGCGACGAGTTCGTCGAGCGACACGCGGGACACGCCGGCGAGCGGGTGTCGGGCACGTACGACGAGCACGAGCGTCTCGCGTGCGAGCGGTTCGAAGCTGAAGTCGTTGTGCTGGAGCGATGCGGTCAGTCGGCCCAGTGCAAGGTCGACGTCGCGTCGGTAGAGGAGCTGAACGATCTGATCGCTGGTCTCGCCGAGGATCCGCATGCTGAGGAGTGGGCGCTCGGTTTTCAGTGCGGCGACGGCGAGTGCCAGTACGTCGGGTGCGGCGCCCATGATCGCGCCGACCGTGAGCTGGCCGTGCCCGCCGCGGCGCTTCGCATCGAGATCCTCGGCGAAGCGGGTCAGGTCGGACAGTGCGCGGCGAGCGTAGGTGAGCACGACCTCTCCCAGCGCGGTAGGAGACATGCCGCGGGCGTTGCGCTCGAACAGCCGGAAACCGAACGCGTCCTCGATATCGCCCAGCATGCGGCTCGCGCTCGGTTGCGCGACGTTGATTTCGTCCGCGGCCTGATGGAGGTTGCGCGTATCGTCGAGCGCCACGAGGAGCCCGAGGTGCTTGAACTTCAGGCGGTTGACGAGCGAGACGGTGACGTCGTGCGGACTCATGTGAGGAATGCGATTCGGTTTGTGGATCGCCCAATCACGAATACGGATTGGTTTGTTATCAGTGGCGGAATTATAGTCGCTGCCATACGCCACTGGCGCACAAAAAACGGCATGACACGACGGAGATTCAAACATGGAGACGATCGCCTTCCGGATGGTGCTGAATCCCGGGCAGAGCGAGGAGTACAGGCGCCGCCACCGGGAGATCTGGCCCGAGCTGGTCGAGACGCTTCACGAGGCCGGCATTCGCGATTACTGGATTTTTCTCGACGACGCGACCAACCATCTGTTTGCCGTGCTGAAGCGCGAACGCGATCACCGGATGGACCAACTCGTGACCGACGACGTCATGCGCAAATGGTGGGGCTTCATGGCCGACATCATGGCCACCGGTTCGGACGGCGCGCCGGCACAGAAGCCGCTGGTCCCGATGTTCTATCTTCCCTGACCCGCACACGGAGACACCGCATGCAAGTCATCGATCCCCATGTGCACTTCTGGTCGCTGGGTACGCACCACTACCCGTGGCTCGAGCATCCGAAAACGTCGTTCGTCGGCGATGCGCTGCTGTTGAAGCACGACTACCTGCCCGGTGATCTGTTGAGCGATGCCGGCGAGATCGAGATCGTGAAGATCGTGCACGTCGAAGCCAATCACGATCCGGCCGACCCGGTCGAGGAGACGCGCTGGCTGCAGACGCTCGCCGATGCAGGCGACGGACGGGCTGCCGGATGGCCGAACGGCATCGTCGCCGCGGCGGATCTGAGCGTACCGGATGTCGAGGCAACGCTGGCCGGACATGCTGCGTTCGCAAACGTACGCGGCATTCGCCAGATCCTCAACGTGCATGACAACCCGCTGTACGGCTATGTTCAGCGGCATTACCTGCGCGACCCGGTCTGGCGGAAAAACTTCGGACTGCTTGCGCGATACGGCCTGTCGTTCGACTTGCAGCTCTACCCATCGCAGATGGACGAGGCGGCGCAGCTGGCGCGGGCGCATCCAGACATCCAGATCGTGCTGAACCACGCCGGAATGTTCGTCGATCGCGACAGCCCCGCCGGTTATCGCGCGTGGCGCGAGGGCCTGAAAACGCTGGCTGCGTGCCCGAACGTGGCGGTCAAGATCAGCGGGCTGGCGATGTTCGATCATCACTGGACCGTGGAAAGCCTGCGTCCGTATGTGCTCGAGACGCTGGATACCTTCGGCGTCGAGCGCGCGATGTTCGCGTCGAACTTTCCGGTCGACAGGCTGTTCGGCTCGTACGACGCGTTGTGGCAAGCGTATGCGCGCATCGTCGCAGGCGCGAGCGATGACGAGCGGCGGCAGCTGTTCGTCGCCAACGCCGAGTGCATCTATCGCATCTAGCGGTGCCAGCGGCCGCGGCAATGGCTGGCGGCCGCACAACGACAATATCGACGGAGACAACAGTGCAGACATCCTCAAGCGGCACGACCGTGCCGCGGTTGGCGCTCAGCGGCGCCAGCAAGTCGTTCGGCGCGGTGCGCGCGCTGATCGACGGCAACCTCACGATGATGCCGGGCGAAGTGCACGCGCTGCTCGGCGAAAACGGCGCAGGCAAATCGACGCTCGTGAAGATTCTCGCGGGCGTCCATGCGCCCGACACGGGCACGCTGTCCATCGACGGGACCGAGCGGCGGTTTTCGTCGCCGGCCGATGCGCGCGATGCCGGCATCGCGGTGATTTATCAGGAGCCGACGCTTTTCTTCGATCTGTCGATCGCGGAAAACATCTACATGGGACGGCAGCCCGTCGACCGGTTCGGGCGCATCGATTACGACACGATGCATCGGGAAGTGGCCGAGCTGCTCGTATCGCTGGGCGTGAACCTGAAACCGCAGCAGTTGGTGCGCGGCCTGTCGATTGCGGACCAGCAGGTCATCGAGATCGCGAAGGCGCTGTCGGTCGACGCGAACGTGCTGATCATGGACGAGCCCACCGCCGCGCTGTCGCTGCCCGAAGTCGAGCGGCTGTTCGCGATCGTGCGGACGCTGCGCGAGCGGGGCGCGGCGATTCTATTCATCACGCACCGTCTGGAGGAAGTGTTCGCGTTGACGCAGCACCTGACGATCATGCGGGACGGCGCGAAGGTTTTCGACGCGCGCACGTCGGACATGACCACGGCCGACATCGTCGCGAAGATGGTGGGACGTGACCTGGAGACGTTCTATCCGAAAGCGCAGGTCGAGCCGGGCGACGTGAAGCTCGCGGTTCGAGGGCTCACGCGCATCGGTGTATTCAAGGACGTGACGTTCGATGTCCGCGCCGGTGAAATCGTCGCGCTGGCTGGTCTGGTGGGTGCTGGCCGCAGCGAGGTGGCGCGGGCGATCTTCGGCATCGACCCGCTCGATTCGGGCGAGATCCGCGTGGCGGGCAAGGTGCTCTCGGCCGGGCAGCCCGGGCGGGCGATCGAGGCCGGGCTCGCGATGGTGCCGGAAGACCGGCGCCAGCAGGGGCTCGCACTGGAACTCAGCATCGCGCGCAACGCGTCGATGACGGTGCTCGGTCGCCTGACACGGTTCGGTTTGATTTCCGCAGCGCGTGAAGCGGTGCTTGCGCACGAGTGGGGCGCCCGCTTGCGCCTGAAAGCGAGCGACCTGACGTTGCCGGTCGGCACATTGTCTGGCGGCAATCAGCAGAAGGTGGTGCTCGGCAAGTGGCTGGCGACCGGTCCGAAGGTGCTGATCATCGACGAGCCGACGCGCGGCATCGATGTCGGCGCGAAGGCGGAAGTGTATGGGGCGCTGTCCGAGCTGGTCAGGGACGGCATGGCGGTACTGATGATTTCGAGCGAGCTGCCGGAAGTGCTCGGCATGGCCGACCGCGTGCTCGTGATGCACGAAGGCCGCATCCGCGCGGAGATTCCGCGGGCGCTCGCGACTGAGGAGCGAATCATGCGGGCCGCGCTCGGGCAAGACGATATCGAACTGGGACGGGCGGCATGACGAGCGGAACGAACGCGATGAATCGAACCGAGCGCATCCCGACGCGTGGAACACTGGCTGGCGGATTGTCTGCCGTCGTGAAGCGACGCGAGGCGACATTGTTCGTCGTCCTGGTGGCGCTGATCGCATGCACGGCGCTTGCCCGTCCGCAGTTTCTCAGCATGCAGAATCTGCGGGATGTGCTGCTCAACGTGTCGATTGTCGGCTTGCTGACCGCAGGCATGACGGTCGTGATGCTGATGCGGCACATCGATCTGTCGATCGGCTCGGTGGTCGGCATCAGCGCGTATGGCGTCGGCGCTCTCTATGTCGCGTATCCGGCCATGCCGGTGCCCGTCGCGCTGGCGGCGGGGCTCGCCATCGGGTTGGCGGCAGGCGCGATCAATGCCAGTCTGGTCGCCATCGGCCGGGTCCCGTCGTTGGTCGCGACGCTGTCGACGCTCTACATCTTTCGTGGCGCCGATTACGCGTGGGTCCACGGCGGACAGATCAACGCAACGAGCCTGCCCGACGCGTTCTCGCGGCTTGCGACCGGTTCGGTCCTGGGCATTCCGGTCCTGGCGCTGGTTGCCGCTGTCGTTCTCGCCGGGCTGTCGGTCTATCTGAAGCAGTTTCGTGCGGGGCGCGAACATTACGCGATCGGTTCCAATCCGGAGGCGGCGCGGCTGGCCGGCATCCGGGTCGATCGGCGCGTCATGACCGGCTTCATGATCTCCGGCGCGATCGCGGGCTTCGCCGGCGCACTTTGGCTGGCACGCTTCGGCACGGTCGATGCCAGTACGGGCAAGGGCATCGAACTGCAGGTGGTTGCGGCAGCCGTCGTCGGCAGCGTGGCCATCAATGGCGGCGTCGGCACGATCCTGGGCGCGACGCTTGGCGCGGTCGTGCTCGGTGTCATCAGCATCGCGCTCGCGGTGCTTCACGTTTCGCCCTTCTGGGAGCAGGCAATCCAGGGCGCGCTGATCGTGGCGGCCGTCGCCACCGATACGCTGCTCGCCCGCTCCATCGCAAAACGCATGATGAGGAAACGCGACCATGGTTAATCGATCCACCCCGGTTTCGGCCCACCGATCCGCGGCTGTCCTGACCTGGGAAGTCCTGCTGGCCGTCATCCTCGCAGCGTCGCTGGTGATGGCGCGCGTCCTGTCGCCGGTCTTTCTCGACGCGGCCAACCTGACCAACATCCTGCTCGACATCGCCGAGATCTCGTTGATGGCGATGACGATGACGCTGATCGTCGTGACGGGCGAGATCGACCTGTCGGTGGCGTCGATCCTCGGTGCATCGAGCGCGCTGATGGGCGCGCTCTGGCATCTCGGCTTGCCGATGCCGGTCGTCATCGTTCTGGTGCTCGCTGGCGGCGCGCTTGCGGGGTTCTTCAATGGCTGGGTGATCGTTCGCTTCGAACTCCCGTCACTCGCGGTGACCATCGGGACGCTCGCGCTGTTTCGCGGCCTCGCGTACGTGCTGCTCGGCGACCAGGCGATTGCGGATTTTCCGGCGGCTTACACGTCGTTCGGGATGAATACGGTAGGTGCGACGTTCATTCCCGAGCCGTTCGTCATCGTCATCGTCGCTGCCGTGCTGTTTACCGTTTTGCTACAGGCGACGGCGTTTGGTCGCAGCCTCTATGCAATTGGGTCCAACAACCAGGCGGCCGCTTTTTCGGGCATCGATGTCAAGAAGACGAAGCTGAAGTTGTTCGTGTTGTCGGGCGTGATGAGCGCGATCGCGGGCATCGTCTACACGCTTCGTTTCACGAGTGCGCGCGGCGACAACGGCGAGGGTTTCGAGTTGGCTGTCATCGCCGCGGTGTTGTTCGGCGGCGTGAGCATCTTCGGCGGACGCGGTTCGTTGTACGGCGTGCTGCTGTCGCTGCTGATCGTCGGCGTCCTGAAGAACGCGCTCACGCTCGTCGACGTGTCGAGCGAGACCCTGACGATCGTCACCGGCGTGTTGCTGCTGTCTTCCGTGCTGATCCCGAATCTTGTCGCGGGCTGGCGGGCGCGCAGAGCGCGACGCGCGATCGCGCATTGAACGGCACCGTGTACCGAGTGTGAACCCAACGCATATCAACAACGCCGGCCGAGCGGCCCGGCGATTCATAGGAGACGTAGCATGATCAAGACACTGCGCATGGCGACGACCGTCGCGGTTTGCAGCCTGTTGTTCGGAATCGGGAGTGCTGCCGGTGCAACCGGTGTGAAGGACGGCCTGAAGATCGCGTTCGTGCCGAAGCAGATCAACAACCCGTACGAGGTCATTGCCGACGAAGGCGGGATGGCGGCCATCAAGGAGTTCAAGGGCGACGGAAAGGTGGTCGGCCCGTCGGACGCCGGCGCGTCGTCGCAGGTGCAGTATGTCAATACGCTGATTACGCAGCGACAGAATGCGATCGTGATCGCGGCAAACGATCCCAACGCGGTCGTGCCGTATCTGAAGCGCGCGATGTCGCAGGGCATCAAGGTCGTCACGTTCGATTCCGACACGGCGGCGGACGGCCGCAATGTTTTCGTGAACCAGGCCAATGCCGAGAGCATCGGCCGCGGACAGATCCAGCTCGTCGCGAAGCTGATGGGCGGGGAGGGCGAGTTCGCGATTCTGTCGGCAACGCCGAATGCCACCAACCAGAACACCTGGATCAAGTGGATGCAGGAGGAACTGAAGAAGCCGGAATACGCGAAGATGAAGCTCGTCAAGATCGCATACGGCAATGACGACGACCAGAAATCGTTTGTCGAAACCCAGGGTCTGCTGCAGGCCTATCCGAACCTGAAGGCGATCGTGTCGCCGACCTCCGTCGGTATCGCCGCCGCCGCGCGCTATATCTCGACGTCGTCGAGCAAGGGCAAGGTGGCGGTGACAGGGCTCGGCACGCCGAACCAGATGCGCGCCTTCGTGAAGAACGGTACGGTCAAGGCGTTCCAGCTCTGGGATCCGGGCCAACTCGGCTACCTCGCCGCCTATGCGGCCGCCAATCTCGCATCGGGTGCGATCTCGGGCAAGGAAGGCGAGAGTTTCGAGGCCGGCAAGCTCGGCAAGCGCACGATCGGCAAGAGCGGAGAAGTGATCCTCGGGCCGCCCACGACGTTCGATGCGTCCAACATCGACCAATTCAACTTCTGATCCCCAGCTCCGGGCCCCCGCCTGATGTCCGGGCGGGGTGTCTCGCGCGACACGGCTCGCGAATCCCGTTTTGCGCATTCGCGGCTACGCCGCGCACGTCGCGAGCCGGTCGCGCGTTCAACGCAGCCTCTTCGAACTATCAGGCAAATATGAACAGACAGGCGCTGTTTCCAGGCGTGCGCGGATGGGTCGTTGCCGTGTCGGTCTGGGTATTCGGTACCGCGTGCGTGATGGCGCAAACCACGGATGGCGAGTTGATTCGTCCGGTTCGCGTCGTGAGTACGGTGGGTAACGTGGCCAACGCCGACGCGCTGACCACGGGCGGCTCGACGACTTTGACGATGGCGCCGGGCGGCCCGTCGCCGACCATCACGTTGGACTACGGGCGCGTAGTCGGTGGTCTGCCGGTGTTCGCGGTCAGCGCGGTGTCCGGGCGTCCCGCGCTGCAGGCGGTCTATGCGGAGGCCCAACAGTACCTCGGCGCGAATGGAGACGGCTCCTATCCGGACGGCGCCGAGTTCAACGTGTCTTTCGTCGGCAATGGCGGGGCAGTGAGCCTGTCGCGCGTGAACACGTATCGGCCGAGCGGCCCAGGGCTGATCGTGAGTCGCCTGGTCCAGGGCGGCGAGCGCTTTCAGGTCATTCGGCTGACTCAGCCGGGTAGCGTGACGCTGTCTCGCGTGGGTATCCGTCCGCTCGTCCCCACACCCCAAAGGCGCGCCGGCTATTTCGCGTCCAGCGATCCGGCGTTGAACGAGATCTGGGATCTGGGTGCGCGCACGGTCGAGCTGGGTACGGTTCCGGCACGCAGCTTGCCGTCTACCTGGACCGTCACGCCTCAAGGCCTGATCGTCAAGGACAGCACATTCTCGATCTACCAGGCCGGGACGAAGTGGTCCGGCTACACCGCGGAGTTCGACGTCCAGGTGCTGGAGAACGAGGCAGGCTGGATGGTCGGCGCGAGCCCGAGCGGTGGATTCCGGCTGGTGCTTGCCGCGAGTGACGATGCAATCGGTCCCCCGAATACGCTTCGGCTCACGCATCCGTTCGTGGCGGGCACGCTGGCCCAGGTCGCGTTGCCGTTCGAACTCAAGCGTGGCACGTGGCATCACGTGAAGACCGTAGCAGGAAGCGCCGTGCAGGTTTACGTCGACGACCGGCTCGTGCTCGATGCACCGATACCTTCACCGGGCTCGTTCGGCTTCGCGGGATACGACGGCAGCGCAGGGCTGTTCCGCAACCTGAAGATTACCGGGGGCGGGGGTACGTTGCTCGATGCGACGCTGACGGATCCGGCTGTCCTCGATGCCTTCGCCGCGGGAACGAACCGCTTTGCCGCAATTCTCGATGGTGCGAAGCGTGACCGGTACGTCTGGAGTGGCGACCTGGCCGTGAGCGCGCCTGCGATTTACTACTCGACCGGTGCCACCGACGCCGTTGCCGGTTCCCTGGGGCTGGCTGCCGCCTATCAGCGTTCGAATGGCATGTTCCCCGGCGATCTTCCGCCGCAACTTGCGGCCGGCGTGGCGAGCGCGGATGCAATGCCCGATGCGTACTATTATTCGCTATCCTATTCGATCTATTTCCTGACGACCCTGTCCGACTACTACCTGTACACGGGCGATCTCGATTTCGTGCGCAAGCATTGGGCCGCCGTTCGCCGTTCGTTCGACTACTTGCGCGGGCTGACCAATGCGAATGGCCTGATCGTGACGGATGCGTCGAATTCGGCGGACTGGCACCCGCATGATGCGTCGAAATTGACCGGCACGGTGACGGAGTTCAACACCCTGTATTACGGTGCGCTCCGTGGCGGGGCGAAGCTAGCTGCGGCCGTGGGCGACCTTGGCGCCCAGCGCGACTACGACGCGCAGGCAGCCCGCGTGCGCGGGGCGGTCAACGCGACGCTCTACGATTCCGGTAGCGGTCTGTACGTCATCAGCGACCAGATTCGCGGTCCGGTCGCCCAGGACGCGAATGCGTTGGCGGTGCTTTATGGGATTGCGCCGCGGGACAAGTGGGCGCCGATTCTCGGCAAGATGGGCACTGCGCTTTCCACGGCCAACGGGCCGCTCGCATTTTCGCCGGATTACCGGACGCCGCCGCTTCTCAGCCAGCTCATCAGCCCGTTTGTTTCCAGTTTCGACGTTGCGGCGCGTTTCGAAGCCGGCGATGCGGGGGGCGCACTGTCGATCGTTCGTACCGTCTGGGGGCATATGCGCTCGGGCAGTCCCTACTACAGCGGTGCGACCTGGGAAGCGATTGCGCCCGACGGCACGCCCGTTCCGCCTGCCGACGCGGGCAATACCTACGCAAGCCTCGCGCACGGCTGGTCGTCGGGGCCGACGTCGGCATTGTCGAAATACGTACTCGGCGTGCGGCCACTCTCGGCGGGGTACCGGTCGTGGCTCGTCGAACCCCAGCCGGGCGACTTGCGCTGGGCGCGCGGGAGGGTACCGACGCCTTGCGGCGCAATCGATGTCGAGTGGCGGATTTCGGGAGTCGACTTCGACCTGACGGTCGTCGTGCCGCCTGGCACGACCGGGGCGATTGGCGTTCCGGTTGGAGAGGGGCGTCGTACGCTGGTCGTCAACGGGCGCACCGTGCAAGCCGACGCGTCGTTTGGCGGCGTGCAGGGCGTCAATCGTCGGAGCGGCTACGCTTATCTCGGCAATTTGCCGGCCGGACGCTACCGGGTTTCGGTTGGCAAACCTGGCTAAGCCGGAATCGGCTCAGGGACGCGTGACGCTTCGAAAAAGTGCCGCGCGTGTCGCCGAGTCGTTGGTCATCCCGAAACCAAACGATGACGGGGCGGGATTCATACGGCAATTCGGAGTGGGTCATGTGCGTAGCCTGAGAAGGTGCGTGGGCGATTTGAACGGGATCGGCGGTAAAACCGGCTTGCGGGGCTCCCGCCTCTATCCGGCAGGGGCGTCGTTCATGTCGTCTGCGCCGATTGGCGCAGGAGAATGGTCCGCTACGCCATCCCAATGGCTTGCAATCGCCAGCGCGGCCGGCAAGATGAACGCCCAGCCGGTTGCGATAACGACGAGCGCTGCAGCCGGATCCTTGAAATGAACGGCGCCCAGCGCCGCACCGGCGCGAAAGGACGCCGGGCCTGCGATTGCGCCGACGAGCGCCGAGATGAGCGGTCGCGCTCGAAGCCAGTGCAGCACGGTATTGAGTTGAATCGCGAACAGCGCCCACAGCCCCGCGAGCCAGTACGGCGCTGTCCCTTCGAGAAAAACGCCGTTCGGGTACACGAGCAGGCCGGAATGGGCAACGGCGCTGTCCCATAACCACCCGAACACCGTGACCGTGATCACGATCCGCGCCTCGGATGTGGGTCGACGCGCGAAGAGAAGATGGCCGGCTGTCGCGATCAGCGCATACGTGACGCCCCACGCGGCGTGATGCGCTGCGGCCGTCATCACGCAGACCAGCCATCCTGTTTGGGTCGTCGCGAGATAGATGGACAGGCGAGCGGCATTAGAATTCTGCGTTTTGGACGTCAGTTGATTGGGAGTGCTTCTCATGACCGTTCGTGCGGGATCGGCAACGGCATGCTCGCCATGCCGCCCGGTCGAGGTTGCATCGCGGGGAAAGCGGCAGGTAGAACGTTCATGGCAGGCGGCTCTCACTATCGTCGACGAGCGGATCCACCACCGCACGATTGCTACGCAGGGAGCGATAGTCGGCGTTCCGCGTTGATTCACTTATCCATTCCACATACGGCTCTCCATTGCGGACGGATGCACTTGCGCAGGGAAGATCGGGCTGTCGTTAAGGGGGCGGATGCCGTGCGATGCATGCATCCGTTTGCGCGTAGGCCCCGTAAACGACATACAAGGCGGCGGATGCGGCCGGAATCGTCGGGGATGGGGATATTCATGAACATGAAAGCCGGACTTGTCGTCCTGTCGGTGCTGCTCGCGGCCGGTCTCCTCGCCGCGTGTAGCCCGGTGCGGCTCCTGAATGCGCTGACGCCGAGCTACACGTTCAGCCTGTTCGCCGGTATCCCGTACGGATCCGGCGAACGCCACGTGCTCGACGTCTACTTGCCCACGCGCGTCTTGCGTCACTGGCCGGCCGATGCGAGCGCGGGCGCGCCGGTGGTCGTGTTCTTTTACGGCGGAAGCTGGCAGTCCGGCGAACGCAACGACTATCTGTTCGTGGGCGAGGCGCTCGCGTCGCGGGGCTTTGTTGCCGTCTTACCCGACTACAGGACGTATCCGGCGACCACCTTTCCCGGTTTCATCGACGATGCGGCGCAGGCGGTGGCGTGGGCACGCGAGCACGCGGTTGCGTTCGGCGGCGATCCACGTCGCCTGTTTCTGATGGGGCATTCTGCCGGCGCACAGATTGCCGTGTTGCTTGCGACCGACGGCCACTATCTTGCGGCACGGGAGATGCGCAAGAGCGATATCGCTGGCGTGATCGGCCTGGCCGGGGCTTATGATTTCCTGCCGCTGCGTGACGCGACGCTTGAAAGGATCTTTCCGGAGGAAGCGCGCGCCGCGAGCCAGCCCATTCGATTCATCGAGGGTACGGAGCCGCCGATGTGGCTGGCCGTCGCGGAGAACGACACGGTGGTCGAGCCCGGCAATACCACCCGCTTCGCGCGCGCGCTGCAAGACAGGGGCGATACCGTCGTGGTCATGCGTTACGGGAACGTGAGCCATGCATCGATCGTCGGTGTGCTGGGCGCGCCGTTGCGACGCGTGGCGCCCGTGCTCGACGATCTCTCCGCGTTCGTGGATCGCGTCGCGAATGCGTCGAATGCCGACACCACGAGCACGCCGCCAACATCGCCTGCCGCAGTGGCTCGCGCTTCCGTTTCGGCTCGGTGATCGAGGCAAGCCCCGCATTGCACGCGAAAGCGCATCGCCGCCTGTCGTCGTGGCAGGCCGGAACGGCCGGCGACGCTTGCCGCGCTACAGCGCCTTCAGTTCCGGCGTCGTTCCGCCCAATCCCTCTTCGCGAAGAATGACGGCCAGCGCCGTCTCGAGCAATTCGGCTGCCCGATTCGCGGCGTCGCCAAGGTGGCGATGCAGCAGCGCATCGGCCGGCGATCGCGACACGCATTCGTCGCTGTATCGCTCGAATGCGCCGAGCTGCATGATCAATTCGGACAGATGCCGCGGACACTCGCATTTGACGGTGGTGGACAGGCCGCTGAGCGACGCGAGCGTCGCATCGTCGAAGCGTCGCCGGGTGCGCAGCCAGAGCCCGCGATCCGCGTCATTCGCTTGGCGCGACTTGACGACGGCTTGTGCCAGTTTCGACATGATGGCGATCGGGTTGGTCTGGCCTTCCGTCGACCGGAACAGCTCGAACCCCGACAGACGCGCCAGCTCGACCGCCTCTGCCGTGCCGAACCCGTATACGACGGCCACGGCGTGCGCGTTGAGCTGTTGCGCCAGGGCAGCGAGTTGCGAAACGACATCCTCGTGGAGCGACGTGGTCATCGCGATGAGGGCGTCGACCGGCGTATCCGCGTGCGCGCTCGCGCCGTCGAGCGAGTCGATTCGCGCGGCGATCCGGATTCCCATGCGCTCGATCGCGGATTCCGGAATCGACAGCGCGCCGACGACCGCGAGGCTCACGCTTGCCTCGTGAAACGCCGGGTCACGCGTATTCGTCAACGACAGCGCCTCGAGTTCCTCGTGGCTCAGGCTGGCGATCGAGCCGATCGCGTGGCCCTGATTGACGAGCGTTTTCAGCAAACGAATTCGCTGGACGTCGTCGTCCGAGTACATCCGTTGGCCGGACGGCGTTTTGGGCGGAGCAACCACCCCATAGCGCCGTTCCCAGATTCTCAGCGTGGCTGCCGGCATGCGAGCCAGGCGCGCGGCCTCGCCGCTGCGATAGCGATGGGGCGTATCGCGATCCTTGCGAGGGGGCATCGTTGCTCTCCTGAAGTTGACGTACCGTTGTCTCAGGATTGTACGCAGTTTGCGTGAAGTACGAAGCAGGAAAGTGATTCAATTTGCGGATTTTCGTCCGAAAAGGTGGTTCGTGAAGCGCGAGCCGGCTAGAATGCTTCGCAGCGGTGCCGCGAAGTGGCGATGCAGGTGTCTCGACAACCCAGGCGGCGATCATCAATCGCGAAGCGTCCCATGAAGACTTTAAGGTTTGTCCTCGGCGATCAGCTGGACCCGAATCATCATTGGTTTTCCGATGTCCGGGCCGAAACGATCTACGTGCTGATGGAAGTTCGGCAGGAAACCGACTACACGCTCCATCACGCTCAGAAGCTGATTGCCATCTTTGCGGCGATGCGCCGCTTCGCGACGCTGTTGCGCGATGCGGGCCATCGCGTGCACTACATCGAGATCGACGACCCGCTCAATCGTCAGGCCATTCCCGCCAACCTCGACAGTGTCGCCGAGCTTCACGGCGCCGCGTGCATCGAGTATCTGCTGCCGGACGAATGGCGGGTCGACCAGCAGCTGAGCGCCTATGCGGCCGCGGCGAGCGTGCCGGTACGCGCGGTCGATACCGGTCATTTCCATACGACGCGCGACGAGGTCGCGCAGGTGCTCGGAGCGGGCCGATCATGGATCATGGATCGCTTCTACCGGAGCATGCGCGTGCGGCATCGCGTCTTGCTCGACGGGGACGGGCGGCCGGCAGGCGGGCAGTGGAACTACGATGCCGAGAACCGCCAGGCGTGGTCCGGCTCGCCCGCGGAACCGGCCGACTGGCGTCCGCATCACGATCATCGCGCGCTGTGGCAACAGATCGTTGCGGCGGGCGTGCGCAGCTTCGGGGAGCCGTCGGCCGGCGACTTCCGCTGGCCCGTCGATCGAGCCGAAGCGCTCGCCTGCCTCGACGCCTTCATCCGGGATGCGCTACCGTTTTTCGGGCAGTTCCAGGACGCGATGCACGGGAGCGCGCGGCGCCTGTTCCACTCGATGCTGTCGTTCGCGCTCAATGTGAAAATGCTGAATCCGCGCGAAGTCGTCGCGCGAGCCGAGCACGCGTATCGCAGCGATGCGGCGCCGCTTGCCGCGGTCGAAGGGTTCATCCGGCAGATCCTGGGCTGGCGCGAGTTCGTGCGAGGCGTGTACTGGGCACGCATGCCGGGCTATGAAAACAGCAATGCGTTCGATCATCGCCGCCCGTTGCCGCATTGGTTCTGGGATGGCCGTACGCGCATGGCCTGCATGTCGCATGCGCTGCGGCAGTCGCTCGAAGACGCGCATGCGCACCATATCCAGCGGCTGATGGTGATCGGCAACTTTGCGCTGCTGGCCGGGCTGGATCCGCACGAGGTGCATGAATGGTATCTCGGTGTCTATATCGATGCGTTCGAATGGGTCGAGATGCCGAACACGCTCGGCATGAGTCAATACGCCGACGGCGGGGCAATGGCGACCAAGCCCTACGTTTCCAGCGCCGCGTACATCCATCGGATGAGCAATTACTGCAAGGGTTGCGCGTACGACCGCCATGCCCGAACCGGCGCGCGCGCATGCCCGTTCAACGCGCTGTATTGGGACTTTTTCGACCGGCACCGCGGCGCGCTGCAGCACAACCACCGGCTTGGGATGGTCTATCGGCAGCTCGCGCGCTTTGATGACGAGGCGCTCGAAGCGATTCGCATGCAGGCGGACAGCGTGGTGCGGAATATCGACTCGCTGTAGGCCGTTCCGCATCGGCCGCCGCCGTTCAGTGCGTGATCAGGGTGTCGGCCACCGCGCCGCCGAGGCCGGTGCCGCTGAGCCACGCGCCTTCGATCTTGCCGCCGCCCAGCCAGTCGCCGCACAGTCCGATGCGCGGGCCTGCCCGCCACGCAAAGCGGCCGGGCGTCGCGACCGACGACGGCGCCGGCTCGGCATAGCGCCAGCGATGGGCGGTTGCCGTGTCGGCGGTGGCGCCCACGATGTCTCGAAAGGCGTCCAGCAGCGTGCGCGTTATCTGCTCGGGCGGCGCCTCGAGGTGAGCCTGGCTCCAGTCGGGCGTCGCGTGCAGCACCCACGTGCTCGCGCCGGTGCGCCCGGGCTTGGACGTGTCGTGGGCGATCCAGCCAAGCGGGCCGGAATTGACGAATGCGGCGTCGAATCCCGGGTCCGGCAAACGGCCGCACTGCGCGATCACGGCCCAGGCCGGGCGCATCCCGGTACGCTGGGCAATCACAGCGAGACCCGGCTCGGCGCGCCGCAGGAGCGGGACGGCCTGCGGCGCCGGCACCGCCACGATGACGACGTCGTGATGCGCGTCCAGCGCACCATGCTCGGCCGAGATCAGTCGCCAGCCATGTTCGTCTCGCATCAACGCCGTGATCGTCGTCTCGGGCACCGTTTCGATTCCCGCCGACAGGTGCCGAGCCGGTGCAGTCATGCCCGGCACGCCGACATATCGCTGAGCTGGCGCGAGCAGTGCCCGTGGCCAGGCCGAGCCGATCGATGCGACGCGCGCGGCCCACGGGGCGGCTGCGCCGCCGGCGACCCATCGCGATATTTCGGCGACGAATGCCGGATGTTGCGCGGTGAAATACTGCGCGCCGTGATCGGCTTGCCAGCCGTCCGCGCGGCGCGTACTCATTCGCCCGCCGACGCCACGGCTTTTCTCGTACACCGTCACTCGATGGCCCGCATCGGCAAGGACGCGCGCGCAGGCCAGCCCGGCGATTCCCGCGCCGACGATCGCGATGCGGGCGCGTGAATCGGAAAATGAGGTCATCTGATTCGTCTTAAAAAATGCAGAATGTTGCGCAAATTCCTCGCGCTTATATCGGATTCTACGTCATGTTCGGCATATGAGGACTACATTTGAGCCGAGCGACACGTATATCGTGACTCATTTTATAAACATGAGTCGAAATATCGCTTCATCATGGTGAGGGATGGCATAGAATAGAACTCATAAACGAATGGCACGGCGCGGCCCGCGCCGCGCATCTTGCGGCGGTCGTCAAGCGCGGTGCGCGCAGGGTGCTTGCAAACAGGAGTCACCATGGCTTTTGTCTGGATCTGCGGGGCAACGGGGGCCGTCGGCAGCGCACTTGCGCGGCGGCTGGACGCCAAGGGCGTTTCAATGGTGCTCACCGCCCGACACGCCGACAGTCTCAGCGCCCTTGCCGACACGATGTCGCGCGAGCGCGTGGTCGTTGCGCCCGCCGACGCGACTGACGCGGTGGCGCTCGATCGGGCGCTCGAGGCAGGCATCGAGCGATTCGGCGTGCCGGACGGGCTCGCGCATTGCGTCGGCTCGATCGTCGTCAAGCCGATGCATTCGACTTCGGATTCCGAACTATACGACGCGTTCGCGGCGAATTACTTCTCGGCATGGAACGCATTGCGCGCGTTCGTGCGCGTGTTGCTCGCCGCTCAGGCCGGGGGCAGTGCGGTGCTGTTCGGCAGTGTCGCGTCGAGAACCGGGTTCCCGAACCATGAAGCCATCGCCAGCGCGAAAGCCGCGGTTGGCGCGCTCGCGCTGGTGGCGGCCGCCACCTACGCGGCGCGCGGGATTCGCGTCAACTGCATTCATCCCGGCCTGATCGTCTCGGCGATGTCCGCGCGTCTGACGAGTGCGCCGCAGGTCGCGAAGCGCTTCGCGGACGCCAATCCGCTCGGACGACTCGGCGTCGGCGACGATCCCGCCGCGCTTGCGGCGTTCCTGTTGAGCGCCGATGCGTCATGGGTGACCGGCCAGCAATTCGGCGTCGATGGCGGCCAGGGCGCGCTGATCGTTCCGCCGAGGTCATGACATGCGTGCGGCGCTGCATCGTTATCGCGTTCCCGCAGCGTTGGCACTGGCCGGGCTGGCGCCGTTCGTCGCGCTGTCGTGGCTGAGTGTCCACGCGTCGGCTGCCCATGACGATTACGTGCGCGCGCTGCTGAACTACGCCGCGTGTATCGCGTCGTTCGTCGGCGCCGTGCATTGGGGTGTCGCGCTGCGCGCACCCGAATCGCCGCCCCGCCAGCGAATTCTCTACGGGTGGAGCGTGATTCCCGCATTGTTGGCGTGGGCCGTGCTCATGATGCCGGGCGTCGGCGCACGGCTCACGGGAATGGCGATCGTGCTCGTCGCCTGCGCGGCCGTCGACGGCGTCCTGTGGAGCAAGGATTTCATTCCGGCCTGGTATTTCGCGTTGCGGTGCCTGTTGACGACTGTGGCAGGTCTCTCGCTGCTCGCCGCCACGCCTTCGATGATCGGGTGATCCGGGTTCTGCCGTCACGACGTTTCGAGCAGCTCGCCGACCCGAGTGCCGGAACATCGGATTGGGCGACGTCACGATGAAATATCGCGGGCCTGCGGTCGCGATGCTGCCGCTTCTCCATCGAGCCGGCGGCGCGCTGCCGCCACCGCAGCCCATGCCGATTCAACGGCCGCGCGGACCGACCCGCGCAGCGCGATCGAACCGCGAAGCGATTCGCGCGCTCATTGCTCGAGATACACCTTGAGTCGCATCAGGCTGCGGCGAATCCAGCTCTTCATCGTGCCGAGCGGCACCTGCATGCGTTCGGCCAGCTCCGCGTACGACGCGCCGCCATGAAACGCTTCCCGCAGCACATACGCCTGCCGCTCGCCCAGATGTGCGAGCCCGCGCTCCAGACGCAGGTGCTCCTGGCTCGCCTGCGCACCGAGATCGGGCGTCGGGTTTTCGTCGGGGATCGACAGCGCCAGTTCGTCGTCGAGCGGAAGCTCGCGGTGCTGTCGGATCCGGTCGATGGTCCGATTGCGTGCGAGCGTCATCAGCCATGTCATCGCCGTGCCGCGTCCGGCGTCGAATGAATCGGCGCGACGCCACGCCGTCGTGAACACGTCCTGAAGCAGGTCTTCCGCTTCGTGGCGGTCGCGGATCATGCGGACGATCGCGCCGTACAGCCGCGCCGCCGTCAATCGATACAGCTGCGCGAACGCGTGCTCGTCGCCGGCGGCGACGCGCGCCAGCAATTGGTTGAGCTCCGCGTGCGCGTCGGGTGCTTCGTTGTGCTGAACGACCGCATCGGCGGTGAGTTCGGTTCTGCCGCCGGGGCGCGACCGCGCGCGGGACGCGCCCCGGCGCGGCTGCCTGCCTGAATGCGGCGGCGTCGATCGACCCTGGCCGGAAGACGGGCGGAGTGAGTCGTGCGAACAGTTCATCGGGAACTCCGTATGGCGTTGCGCTTCCTGCTGTTACGCGCACGCGCTGACGAGCGGCGCGGCGCATGGCCGGGCACGGTGCCGGCCCATGCGTCGCGATTGCCTGTCGCGCGCTTTACGCATGCTTTCCGGACAACAACGCGAGAAACTCCCGGCGAAGCGATGCATCCGCGAGAAATTTCCCGCGCATCACGCTGTTGGTCATTTTTGCCTGGTCGTCCTTGGTGCCGCGCCAATGCATGCAGAAGTGCTCGGCCTCGAGTACGACGGCAAGCCCATCGGGCGAGATACGCGATTCGAGGAGGTCGGCGATCTGCTTGACCGCTTCTTCCTGGATCTGCGGGCGCGTCATGACCCAGTTCACCAGCCTTCCGTACTTCGACAGGCCGATCAGATTCGACGCGGCGCTCGGCAGCACGCCAATCCAGATGCGGCCCATGATCGGGCAAAGATGATGCGAGCAGGCACTGCGCACGCGCAGCGGCCCGACGATCAGCAGCTCGTCCAGCCGCTCGACGTTCGGGAATTCGGTGACGGCCGGCGCCGCGTCGTAGCGGCCCGCGAACACTTCGCGGATGAACATCTTCGCGACGCGCCGCGCGGTTTCCCGCGTGTTGTGGTCGTTGTCGACATCGATCACGAGCGAGCGCAGCACGGCTTCCATTCCCTGCGCCACTTCGTTCTGCAGAGCATCCAGCTCCCCGTCGCGCAGGTGCGCGGCGATGTTGTCGTTTGCATGGAAGCGCGCGCCCGCGTTCTCGAGCCGACGACGGATGATGTGCGACAGAGGAATGCCCTCGTCGATCGCAGTCAAGGTGTGCTCGGGAGCGTCGATCAGATTGCCCATTTCGGTTCGTTTCTCGAGGTTAGGGGGATGCGATGGATCGCGACTGAGGCGATGCGATGGTTTGCCTGTATTCGTTGCGTAAAAATCGGGCGAACGCCGCCGCTATTTCGGCGACGCGTCGACCGGATGACGCTCACCTGCGCGCGCGCGGGCGTGCATGGCGGTCCGGCAACGTCACCGGAGATCCGGCCCGGATCCCGCACGACGGACCCACTGGCGTTGCCGGGGCCCAGCCGCCGACGTCCCGGCGGAACCGCGCCATGGGGTCGTTCGCTGTCGGCGTGGCTGCGAGCATGACGGCGGCAGATTGTTGCAACGTGGTCAGGACGAATGGGTGGTCGATGCGCCCGCCCACCGAGCGAAACAGGTGGAACCCTGCCAGGCGGATCAACGCGAGGGCCTGCACGCTGCCGTACTCATAGATGATCGCGGCCGCGCGGACACGGCGCGCCTGTGCCAGCGACACGAATTGAATCGCCAGATTCATCTGCAACGACGAAACCTCGGCGATCAAGGCGTCGACGGCCTGGCCGGGCTGTCGTAGCGCCCGCGACACCGATTCGACGCGCTCGCTGACGTGCAGGCCGGCTTGCTCGATCGTTTCGTCGGAGGCGGTCAGGCCGCCGGTGACGAGCAGCGTCGGACATGCACGAGCCGCGACGGGGTTCGATTGCCGTTCGGGCAGTGCGCCATTCGGGCTGGCGCCTGCGCACCGGTCGGTCAGCTGTGGCGAGCGGTGCCGGCAGCGTTGGCCGCGCTGTTGCGCGGCGACCCGCAAGCGCGCTGCAATCGGCCGGTCGGGCGCCGCACCGGCGTGGTGTGACGGGCTGCGTGCCGGGGCGACGGACACGCGCACCACCAATGAAGCCGGACACGCCGGAAACCGGCGCGGCTTGATGTCGTGATTGCGTGTTGGCACGGGGCCTCCCTCGGTCGATTCATGCGTCACAGCTGGATTGTATGCAAATTTTCCGGAAAGTGAAGCGGAAAAGTGATTCATGAAATAATTTGTACCGGAAGTTTATGCGTCAACTACCGCTTCGGTATCGGGAGATTGCGTTTTCAGCACGGAAACGCTCATTTTTATAAGCGTCTTGCGTGTCTTTGGTGCATGCGAAACGACTTTCAGGGTCAATGGGATGGTGGTCAGGGTGGGTCAAGATGGGCCGGGAAGTACGCCGGAAGGCGTGCGATTTCGATGCATGAATCGATCGTGTCTCGCATTTGTGAGTCGATGCTATGGGATCCGGCCCGCGGCCGTTCGCGCCAACGAACATGGCCGGGCGTTTACGCAGGCGTCGGGCAACTGGACAGGGCGGAGTGAGCCGTCTGAAGGCAACCGGGCATGCAGCAATCCAGACGGCCGCGAGGAAGGGGGCGCTCTCTCGCGAGCGCGCCTGCGCGCACCGGTGCCGATCGATCCCGGTTGCCCGAAACAGGGGCGAGCATTCCGTTCTCGGCTCAAGCGAAGCGCTATCCAGGCCCGCGCGCCGCTCGCGACCGGCTCACCAATGCGAAGTCAACGACGCGCAGCGTTTGTCTTCATGCGGGCAGGCGGCCGCCGATTCCGACGGCAACGCTCCGAGCAATATCGGACTTCGTCCCAAGCGGCTTTCCATTTCTTTCTCCAGCTGAAAGGCAAGCCGCAGGTCTCGCAGATCTTCTCAGGCAAGTGCATCTTGTCGACCATGGCGAATCACGCATCGAGACGGATCTCTGACGAACTGCCCGGCCGAGCGACGTTGCCGCGTCGATACACCGGACCCGTCGCCATCGCTCACCGTCGACTCAGCGCGCATCGTCGCCCAGCAACTGACGGCGCAACGACTTTGCCCGCGTGCGCGGGTCGAGCCAGATCGCGAAGAAGGCGCGCGCGAACGCCGGGTCGGTCACGTCGGCCGTGAGGCGGCCGTTGGTGTAGAAACGTGCGCCGTGCTCGGGCACATACACGCCGCACAGCACGTCGCCGCGCGATACGTCAGTGAACGCCCGTTCGATATCGCGGCGCCATGCATCGAGCGTCGCGGCCGGCAATGGCGCGGGTGCGAGGCGCTCGATCTCGTCCATGCCCGTCGAGACGAGCCGCTCGCCTTTCACGTCATGACGGTAGGCCAGCGACAACGCAAACGGCGTGTCGAACGCGCCCGGCGGCCGGGGCGCCCACAGCTCGGCGTCGTACAGACAGATGCCCAGGATGCAGAACCGGCCGGATCCGATCAGTCGGGCCGATGCGATGTCGTCGACGCAGCTCGCGCCGGCGGACAACGGGGCAGCCAGCGCGGCAGCCACGGCCGCGGCGAGCATCGCAAGCCGGCACCTCATGTCAGCCGCCCGACGACACGATGAAATGCATCACGTCGGTCCGCCGCTCGGCAAATCCCGCTTCGCAATAGGCGAGATAGAGGCGCCAGGTGCGAATGAACGTCTCGTCGAACCGTTGCGCGCGCACCGAGTCGATGCGCGCCTCGAACGCGGCGCGCCAGGTGCGGAGCGTGCGCGCGTAGTCGTCACCGAACGCGAACACCGGTTCGGCGGCCAGGCCGGCCCGCCGCGCGGCATCGACGAAACGCGCCGGGCTCGGCAGCATCCCGCCGGGAAAGATGAACTCGCGAATGAAGTCGCTCGACGTGCGATACGCGTCGAATAGCGACTCGATGATCGTGATCGACTGAATCAGCGCGCGAGCACCGGGCTTCAGGCGCTGCCTGAGCGTATCGAAGTACACCGGCCAGAACGTCTCGCCCACGGCCTCGAACATCTCGATCGACACGATCGCGTCGTATTGGCCGTCGACGTCGCGATAGTCGCGCAATTCGAGCGTGACGCGATCGGACAGCCCGTCGCGCGCCATGCGCTCGCGGGCCAGCGCGTATTGCGCCTGCGAGACGGTGACGCCATGCACACGGATGCCTTGCCGTGCGGCATGCGCGGCGAACCCGCCCCAGCCGCAGCCGATCTCGAGCACGCGCATGCCGGCGCGCAGGCCGAGCGAATCGACGATGCGCTGATACTTCGCCGTTTGCGCGTCGGCGAGCGAACGCTGCGCGTCGCCGTCGAAGCATGCGCTCGAATACGTCCACGTGTCGTCGAGCCACAATCCGTAAAAGTCGTTGCCGAGATCGTAGTGCGCGTGGATGTTGCGGCGGCTGCCGGCCCGCGTATTCATCCTCAGCCGGTGACGCAGCGCGTACCAGAGGCGTGCCAGGCGGCCGCCGGTCACCGTCTTCGCGATCACCGGCTGGTTGCGGATCGCGAGGCGCAGCAGCGCGACGAGCTCGGGCGTGTCGATCCAGCCGGCGCGATACGCTTCCGCGAATCCGATGTCGCCCGCGCGCAGGATCGCACGGCACGCTCGCCAGTCGCGGACTTGCAAAGTCGCGGCCGGCTGGCGGTGCGGATCGCCGAACACATGCTGCGCGCCTTCGGGCGTCACGAGCGTCAGGTGACCGTCGTGGATTTGCCGGAGCAGCGCGATGAACAACCGGGCGGAGAGCGGCATCGCCGGTTGCGAGGCGGAAGACAGCAGGCGCAGCAAGGTCATGGTCGAGCCTCGTGATCGGACATCGCCGAGCGGCCGCGTGGCGACGCGCCCGGCGAACGGGACAATGGCGAATCGGCAGCGGCGGAACGGCCGGGGGGCGTCTTGCCGTGGAACGGCACGCGCGCGAGCCACAGCCGCAGCGCTTGCCAATGAATGCGAATGACGACGTTGATCGCGTTCAGCGGCTGCCGGGCCAGCGCGCGCCATGCGCGTGCCGCCGTCAGCGGCGCGGACCGCATGCCGATCGCCGTGCGCAGCAGCAGACCGTCGTCGTCGCGATAGTCGATCGCCACGCTCAGATGGTCGCCGCACTGACGCACGCGAAACGCGTAATCGCCGACGATGTCGCAAAACGGCGAGACATGAAACGTCTTGCGGCAGACCAGCACGGTGTCGGCGTCGATCGGCGCATGACGCATCGCGCTGAGCAGGTAGCCGTGGTGCGCACCGAACGTGTTGCGCACATCGGCGTACAGCGCGCGCAGCCGGCCCGCGCGGTCGTAGCAGTACCAGAAGCTCACCGGATTGAATGCGTAGCCGAAGACGCGCGGGATCGTCTGCAGCCAGATCGGGCCGTCGGCGGGAATGCCGGCGCGCGCGAGGACCTCGCGCATCCACGGGCCGAGCGCGCGACCGTCGCGCGGGCCGTAGTCGCGGGAAGCGAGCGCGAGCGGGGCCCGGCGATCGATGCCGAACCAGCCGGTGTCGATCTCGTCCAGCCGCTCGACGTCGCAGCAGACCTGGAATATCGGGTACGCGAACGCATGGCGCACCGGCCGCAACCGTTCATGCATCACGGTGCCGACGAGCAGCCGGGCGGCCATGCCGTCGCGGGCAAAGGGCGCGTTCATGGGCGCGCCCAGGACGGCGCGACGCCGAAGCTGCGGGCGACGCGCAACGCCGATTTCAGTCCATCCTCATGGAACCCGTAGCCTGTCCACGCTCCCGCATACCACGTATTGCGCCGCCCCTGCAGCATCGGCAGACGATGCTGTGCATCCACGGCCGCGAGGTCGAGCAGCGGGTGCGCGTAATCGTAGCGGCCGAGCAGGGTGTCGGGCGCGGGCTCGTCGACCGGATTCAACGTGACGACGACCGGCGAGCGGAACGGCAGCGGCTGCAACTGGTTGAGCAGGTAGCTCACGCACACGGGCGATTCGCCGCCCGTGCGCCTCGGCCGACCGCCCAGGTAGTTCCACGCCGACCACACGCGCCGCCGGCGCGGCAGCAACGCCGTATCGGTATGAAGCACCGCGACGTTGTGCTGGTAGCGCACGGCGCCGAGCACGTCGCGCTCGGCCTTGCTCGCATCCGCGAGCAGCCGCAGGCTGGTCGGCGCATGGCACGCGAGCACGACCGCGTCGTAACGCTCGGGACCGGCTGCATCGGTCGCCACCGTCACGCCCGCGTCGTCGCGCCGTATCGCGCGCACCGGCGTATTCACCCGCACGTCGTCGAGCGTCGCGGCGATGCGCTCGACGTACTGCCGCGCGCCGCCCGCGACGGTGCGCCAGGTCGGCCGGTTGTTGACCTGCAACAACGCGTGATTCAGGCAGAAGCGCAGGAACGTCGCCGCCGGAAACCGCAGGATGTCGTTGGCCGCGCTCGACCAGATCGCGGCCGCCATCGGCAGCAGGTAGTGATGCTGGAACGATGCGCCGTAGCCGCCGGCCGTGAGCAGTTCCCCGACCGAAAGGCGCTGCCGGTTCGCCGATTCGAGGTGATCGTGCGCGGACGCGTTGAAGCGCAGGATGTCGCGCAACATCCCGAGAAAGGTCGGCGAGAACAGGTTGCGGCGTTGCGCGAACACCGTGTTCAGGTTGCTGCCGGCCCATTCGAGCCGGCCGCCGTCGACCGAAACCGAAAACGACATGTCGGTCGAATGGGCGGCCACGCCCAGTTCGTCGAACAGCGCGACCAGGTTCGGATAGGTCCGGTCGTTGAACACGAGGAAGCCCGTGTCGACGGGGTGGCGCGCGCCGTCGAGATCGACGTCGACCGTGTGCGTGTGACCGCCGAGATAGTCGGCGGCCTCGAACAGCGTCACGCGGTGACGGCGGGCCAGCAAGTACGCGCTGGCCAGGCCCGCGATGCCGGCGCCGACGACGGCGATCCGCCGGCCGGGCCGCGACATTGAAAGTTCCGGGTGCATCGCGAAGGGTCTCCGTCAGTCACAAGTGCAGGTTCGGGAATCACATGTGCTGATATACGACGCACCGCGCGCGGCGGATGCAGGGGCGGTGGTCATTCGTGATCGCCGGGCGACGCGAAGCCCGGCTTGCCGAGCTGGTCCGGGGTTTGCGGCACCCGCCTGAAGCGCGACGTGTCGTAACCCATTGCATCGAGCCGGGCGAGCAGCGAGCGATAGGTGGCCTCGTCCATCGTCGGCGCGCGCGAGAAGATCCAGCCGAGCGTCTTGCCCGGGTAGCCGAGGATCGTGTACCGGTAGTCGGGGTCGACGTAGAGCGTCAGTTGCGTGACATATACCGGCCAGAACAGCCGCACGCGCCATTCGCCACCGCCGCTGCCGGGCTTGACGGCGTCGACGAACCGATAGTGCTTCTCGGGCTGGTCGAAGCCGCCGTCGCGGCCGACGAATGCGTCGTCGATCCGGCCGTCGTCACGCAGGCGCCACTCGGCGCGGCTGCCGACGAAGCCGCGTTCCGCGAAATACGGGATGTTCGCGATCACGTACCAGCGGCCCATGTAGCGCGGCAAGTCGACGGGTACGGTCGACAGCGGAACGGCGGCGCGCGGATTCGGGTTCGGCGGGCTGCCCGAGCACCCGGCGGCCCCGATCGCGAGCGCCGTCACGACCGTGGCGGCGACGCGGCGGAGAACCCGGTACGGGATCGCGGCCCTCACGCGAGACCCGGGCGCTTGTCGAACAGGTAGTGGGCGACGCCCCATTCCTGCCCGTCGGCATAGCCGAACAGCTCGGCGACCGCCATGTAGAACATCCGCCAGCGCTGGAACCAGAGGCGGGCGTCGGCGCCGTAGACCGTCTCGAAAATCGGCATGATCCGGTGGCGCGCCGCATCGAGCGACGCGAGCCACTGATTGGCCGTGCGGGCGTAGTGCGTCCCGTCGAGCCACCATTGGCGCGCGATGCGCACGTCGTCCTGGAACCGCAGCAGCAGGTCGGCCGACGGCATCGTCCCGCCCGTGAAGAAATGGCGCGACATCCAGTCGGTGTCGTCGCGCACCGCGAAGTGATAGGCGAGCAGCTTATGCGCGAAGATGTGCACGAAGAGCTTGCCGTCGTCGTGCATCCAGCGCGCGATTTTGGCGAGCAATTGCCCGTAGTTCTTCATGTGCTCGAACATCTCGATCGAGAGCACGCGGTCGAAGCCGGCGTCCGCGGGATCGAAGTCGAACTCCACCACGTTGCCGGTCACGATGTGCAGATTCGTCAGCCCGCGCTGCGCCGCGCATCGCTCGATGAAGTGGCGTTGGCCGTGCGAATTCGACAGGCCGACGATCTGCGCCGCCGGATACCGCTCGGCGAGCCAGAGCGACAGCGAACCCCAGCCGCATCCGAGGTCGAGCATGCGCTGGCCGTCCGCCAGCCTTGCGCGCTGCGCGTACAACGCCAGCATGGCCTCCTCCGCCTGCGACAGCGTTTCGTCGCCACGCGGGTAATAGCCGCACGAATATTTGAGCCGCGGGCCGAGATGGGCCTCGAAGAAGCTGCCGGGCACTTCGTAATGCTGCGTGTTCGCCGCGAGCGTCTCGATTGCGATCGGGCTCGCGCTTAGTTCGCGCACCAGCGTGTCGTGGGCCGCCGCGCGCTGCTCGCCGTCATCCGCGTGTTCGGCGCGCAGGCGTTGCCGCATGAGCGAGCGCATGCCGGCCCGGATCAGCCGGTCCGGCAGCCAGCCGCGCTCGCAGCAGCGGATCAGCCAGGTGTCGTGGGGTGCCGCCGCCGAGGCCGGCGACGGTTGCGAGGTGGTAGCGGTCATGATCGCGTGCTCCGGTCGTCAGGGTGATCGGATCGAGTGGGGGAAGGGCCGGGCGCCGGCCTCGGAGGCCACGGAACGATGGCGCTGGTCGTGCGCATGTACTCGCGGTAGCCCGGCCGGTTTTGCACCAGACGCGCTTCGAGCAGCGGCAAGCCGGATACCTTGAGCAGCAGCCATGCCATCAGGACGGGCGGGAACAGCGTCAGCCAGCCCCACGGCATGCCGATCGCCAGGGCCGTGTAGGCGAGCCAGTGCACGCACTCGAAAAAATAGTTGGGGTGCCGCGAATAGCGCCACCAGCCGGCGCGACAGACCTGGCCGCCGTGGTCGGGATCCGCGAGAAACCGCTTGAGTTGCCGGTCGGAGGCCGTCTCTCCGGCGACGGCGGCGATCCAGATCGCGACTGCCGCGGCAATCGCGAACCGGGACGGGGCTGCCGCGCTGTAGGCGGGGATGAAGAACGCGATCGACAGCAGCATCGAGATCAGCGCCTGCAACTGGAACAGCCAGAACATGTTGCGCGGCGCGGCGTCGCCCCACTGCAGGCGGAACTCTCGATAGCGCGGGTCCTCCGGCTGCCCGCGATTGCGCCGCCACAGGTGCCGCGCGAGTCGCAGCCCCCAGATGCCGCCGCCGGCGGCAACGAGCGCACGATTCAGTTCCGGGCCGGTCGCCAGCACGGCGACGAACACGGCTACGCCGCCCAGCGTCGCGGCCCAGACCGGATCGATCATCCCGGCGTTCCGGGATTGCAATTGGATAATCCACACCGCCGTGAAGGACAGGATCAGTCCGACGAAGGCGAGGAGGGCAACGACGACGGCGGGCATACGGGCTCCGAGGGCGCGATATCCCCTTATACGGAGCCGGCGACCGAACGGATGCAGACGGATGCGACGAGATGCGGCGTGATCCCGTCGAGCGAGACGGCGGCGGGCGGCACGCCGCCGCGCTTGACGGGTCGAGCGCGCGTTGCGCGCGTCAAGTGGTGTGCATCGCGCCGGTGGCGAGCACCGGCCCGGTGGGTTGACCGCTCGGCGAGCCGCCGCGAGGCTCGAGCGATACGGCGAGCACCGCGCGTGCATCGAGTCGCGCGACGATCGCTGGCGGCAGCGTCATCGACGCCGGGGCGTTCGACGCGAATACGCCGAGCGAGATCGGCTTCGCATTCGGCGGAATCAGCCAGAGCTCCGTCGAGCGGTCCGCGGCGATCGGCGGCGTGTTCGCGGGCACCACGACCATTCGGGCACGCCGCAAGTCGACCGTGGCGGTCCACCGTGCGACGCCATCCGTTTGTGCCAGCGTGGCCGCCATGTAGTGGCTGTCCTCGGCAGCGGGGCGCGGCGGCGCTTCGCCCACCCGGATCACGTTGACCGTGAGCAGCCCGAGCGCTGCCACGCTCGCGCCCATGCCGACCCAGCGCCACAGTCGCAGGCTGTTCCACCATCCGGCGGAGGGCGCAGCGCCGCGTGTGCGCGGCGGCGGGATGAAGCCCAGTTGGTGCTGGATTCTCGTCCAGGTTCGCGCGGGCGGGTCGACGGGCGTGACGTCGTCCGCGAGCGGGGCGAGGCGGCGCTGCCAGCGCTCGAGCGTGGCTTGCAACGCCGGGTCGCGAGCGGCGGACTGCTCCAGCTCGCGGCGCGCGTCTGCGTCGAGCACGCCGAGCGCGTATTCCGCGCAGCGCAATTCGGGATCGTGATCGGCCGGCGTATTCATTGCTCCAGACACACCTTCAGCTGCATCAGGCTGCGCCGGATCCAGCTCTTCATGGTTCCGAGCGGCACACGCAGTCGCGCTGCCAGCTCACTGTAGGTCGCGCCGCTGAAGAAGGCCTCGCGCACCGCGCGGCCCTGCTGCGGATCGAGTTGCGCAAGGCAGCGCTCGAGGCGCTGGCGCTCCTGCGAGGCCTCCGCCAGCGCGGCGGGCGTCGGATCATCGGCGGGAAGCTCAAGCGCCTGTTCGTCGTCGAGTTGCGCGTCGCGATGCTGCCGCAAGCGGTCGATCGCCTTGTTGCGTGCCAGCGTGATCAGCCACGTCATCGCGCCGCCGCGCGCCGGGTCGAACGTGTCGATGCGTCGCCATGCGGTCGTGTAGACCTCCTGGAGAATATCCTCGGCTTCGCCGTGATCGTGAAGCATGCGCACGATTGTCCCGAACACCCGCGACGCGGTCAGCTGATACAACTCCGCGAAAGCCGCCTGATCGCCGGCGGCTGCCTGAAGCATCACCCGATTCAGATGTTCGCGGCGCGCGGCATCCGCATCGGCATCGCGCGAAGGGGCTGACTGATCGAAGCCGCTGGCACCGCCTGGCGTGTCGCTCATGCGAAGTGGATGGCGCGGACCGCCATGATGTGGATGTCGAGCGAAATATAGCACTCCCGGATGCCTCTGATCGAACGATCGGCGGCGCGCCCGCTGCACGTTGTGCAGCGCGACGCCCGCCGTGAAATCTTCAACCAGATACGAGCGACGCGTCCGCGCGGATGCAGGCAGCCGCAACGTGCGGCGAATGCGGCCGACTACCGTCGTTGAGTGCACAATGACCGGGTTTCGTGTCTGGAGCGTGATTCAATGAAGCGAAGTATCGTGGGCCGACCGCTGTGGGCGGCGGGCGTGATCGTGGCGGGCGCCGCCCTGGTGCTGGCGGGATGTGCAGGCCTCGCCGGCGGGCCCAGCGGGAATGCACACGTTCCGCAACCCGCGAAATCCGTCGATCTCGATCGCTACGTCGGCAGATGGTACGAGTTCGCGCGGTATGAAAACCGCTTCGAGCGCGGATGCGACGGCGTGACGGCCGAGTATGCGAAGCGGGAAGACGGTCTTGTCGGCGTGCGTAATACTTGCCACGAAGGCGGGCCGGACGGCCGCGCGCGAAGCGCCGACGGGCGCGCGAAGATCGTGGCCGACAGCGGCGGCGCAAAGCTGAAAGTGTCGTTCTTCGGGCCGTTCTTCTTCGGCGATTACTGGGTGCTCGATCGCGCCGACGACTACGCATGGTCGATCGTCGGTGAACCGTCGGGGCGGTTCCTGTGGATCCTGACGCGCGATGCGAAGCCCTCCGCTGAACAGGCCGCGGCGCTTGTCGAACGGGTGCGGGCGCTCGGTTACGACACGACGATGTTGCGGCGCACTGTGCATTAGGGCGACCGCGTGCGGCATGCGTGTACGGCGCCGTCGGGCCGGGAGCAAAGCCGAGCGCCGCGGTTGCGCGCGGCCGTGGCTGATGGCGGCGGCGAAAGGCGGGATGATGCTCTTTGGCCTACGGTCGCTGAACGCGAAATCCGGTTCGTTGCCTTCGGCAGTTAACTGCTCGCCCGGATAATCAGTTGGCACGACATCGGTCGCTGGCCTTTGCGAAGCGTGTCGAACGCCGGCGGATCCGCCTGCAGAAGCTGGAAGATCCGCGTGGCCGCCGTGATGCCGATTTCACGCGCGGGTGGCCGCACGGTCGTCAGGCCCGGCGTCAGCATTTCCGCCATCGGATAGTCGCCGAAGCCGACGATCGCGCATTGCTCCGGAACGCGAATGCCTGCGCCGGGCGCGGACAGCAGCGCACCGAACGCGAGATTGTCGTTCGCGAAGATGATCGCGTCGGCCGTGCGGCGTACGGAACACAGCGCGAGCAGCGCCTCGCGCCCTGCGTGCATCGGTTGCGCTTCGGTCGGTGCAAACACGATCGGCTGACGCCCATGCTCGCGCATGATCTCGGTATAACCATCGCAACGCTCGCGCGCGCTTGCGTCGCCCGCCGCGCTGTTCAGCACGAACGCGATGCGTCGATAGCCGCGTTCCACCAGATGACGCGCCGCGATGCGTCCGGCTTCCTGGTGCACGAAGCCGATCTGCAGCGGTTTGCGCCGTGGCTGGAAGTCCCACGTTTCGAGCACGGGCACCTGCGTCTGTTCGATCAGTTCCTCGGTGCCCGGGGAATGGAAGTGCGACGTGAGCACGAGCGCCGCCGGCGACCACCCGAGCAATCCACGCACCGCATTCTCCTCGAGATCCGTCGAGAAATAACTCGATGCGAGCAGCAACTGGTAACCGTGTGCCGTGACCTCGTCGCTGAAGCTCTGGATCGTGTTCGCAAAGATGGGCCCCGAGATGTTCGGAATCACCATGCCGATGACACGGCTGCGCGCCGATGCGAGCCCGCCTGCGACGAGATTCGGCACGTAGCCGAGTTCAGCGACCGCGTCGGCGATCCGCTCGCGCAGCGGCGCGGACAGCCGCGCCGGATCCTGGAAATAGCGCGACACGCTGATCTGCGACACGCCGACGTGCTCGGCCACGTCGCGCAGGGTCAGGCGTCCCGACGTGCGGCGGGGACGCGCATCGCTTTTAGTCGAATCGGACATATGTTCCGCTGATTTCGTTATTTGACGCGGCTCATTCGCCACGGGAAACTGCCTGTCAATGTTAGCGCTAACCAAGCGCGGTCGCCAGCACGAAACGATGCGTGGCCCGGTGGTGAGGCGCTGCTTTCGCGACAGGATATCGGATGACGACAGCTTCCCGCCTCATGCACCTTGGGGCCTTTCTGATGGAGACCGGACACCATGCAGCCGCGTGGCGGCATCCGGACGTGCAGGCCGATGGCGGCACGGATTTTCGTGCGTATGCGGCGCTGGCGAGCACGGCGGAACGCGCGTGCTTCGACGCGATCTTCGTCGCGGACAGTGTCGCCGCGAACGTGGGCGACGGCGCCGCGCGATCGGCCCGTTCCGACCGGCTCGATCCGCTGACGCTGCTGCCTGCGCTCGCGGCGGTCACGGAGCGCATCGGCCTGATCGCCACGGCGACGACGACCTACAACGAGCCGTATCACATCGCGCGCAAGTTTGCGTCGCTCGACCACATCAGCGGCGGGCGGGCCGGCTGGAATCTCGTGACGTCCGACAACGCGGCGGAGGCGCACAACTTCGGCCGCGCCGAACACGTCGGTCACGACGAGCGCTATGCGCGCGCCCGGGAATTCCATCGCGTCGTGACGGGCCTGTGGGACAGCTGGGCCGACGACAGCTTCGTGCGCGACAAGGCGAGCGGCGTGTACTACGACGCGTCCACGCTGCGCGTGCTCGATCATCGCGGCCCGCATTTCTCCGTGGCGGGCCCGCTCAACGTGCCGCGCCCGGTGCAGGGATGGCCCGTCGTCGTGCAGGCGGGCTCGTCGGAGGCGGGGCGCGACCTCGCCGCGCAGACGGCCGACGTCGTGTTCACCGCGCACGCACGGCTGGATGCCGCGCAGGCGTTCTACCGCGACATGAAGGCGCGTGCGGTTGCCGCGGGCCGCGCGCCGGGCGACGTGAAGATCATGCCGGGCCTGTCGGTCGTCGTCGCGCGTACCGACGACGAGGCGCGCGAGCGGTTCGACGCGCTGCAGGCGCTCGTCGATCCGGTCGCGGGCGTCGCGATGCTGGCGCGGATGCTCGGCAACTTCGACCTGTCCGGCTATCCGCTCGACGGTCCGTTGCCGGATTTGCCGCTCACGGACAGCGGCCAGCGCAGCCGCCAGGCACTCCTGACCGCGCTGGCCGGCGACGAGCGCCTGACGATCCGCGAACTGGTGCTGCGCATCGCGGCGGGACGCGGGCACGTGACGGTGGTCGGCAGTGCGACAACCGTGGCCGACCTGATGCAGACGTGGTTCGAGCGCGACGCGGCCGACGGCTTCAACGTGATGCCGGCCGAACTGCCGGGCGGCCTCGATGCGTTCTGTTCGCTCGTCGTGCCCGAGTTGCAGCGGCGCGGGCTGTTCCGCACGGCCTACACCGGCCGCACGTTGCGCGAGCATCTGGGGTTGCAGCGACCGGTGCGGGCGTAGCGCACCCATGCGTCCCGTCGAATCCATCCGATAAGGAATCTCCGATCATGAAGTTTTCCCGACGTTCGTTTCTCCGCACCGCACAGGCCGCAACCGTGGCCGCGTTCGCTGGGCCATTCGCCGGCGGCGCGCAGGCCGACACCGGCCGCACGCTGCGCATCGGCTACCAGAAGGGCACGCCGCTCACGCTGCTGAAGGCGCAGCGCTCGCTCGACAAGCCGCTCGCCGCGCGCGGCTTCGACATCGCATGGACCGAATTCCCGGCCGGGCCGCCGCTGCTCGAGGCGATGAATGCCGGCTCGATCGATCTCGGCTATACGGGCTCGCCGCCGCCGATCTTCGCGCAGGCGGCGGGCAGCCGCATCGTCTACCTGGCGGCCGAACCCGCCGGCCCGCACAACGAGGCCATCATCGTGCTCGACGGCTCGCCGCTCAAGTCGGTCGCCGACCTGAAAGGGCGGACGGTGGCATTCGCCCGCGGGTCGAGTTCGAACTACCTGATCGTCGCCGCGCTCGAAAAAGCCGGCCTGACCTATGCGGACATCAAGCCCGCCTTTTTGTCGCCCGCCGACGCACGCGCGGCCTTCGAAGGCGGCAAGGTTGACGCGTGGGTCATCTGGGATCCGTATCTCGCGGTCGTCCAGCAGACGCTCGGCGTGCGCACGATCGCCGACTATGCGTCGGGCATCGTGCAGCCGTACAGCTTCTTTCTCGGTGCGCCGGATTTCGCGAAGGCCCACCCCGAGGTGTTGTCGGACGTGCTGTCGGCGGTCGCGCGAGGCGACGCGTGGACGGCCGCTCATCGCAGCGACGCCGCACAGTTGATTGCTCGCGAGATCGGGGTGCCGCAGCCCGTCGTCGAGCGCTATCTCGCACGATCCGCATTCGGGCTGCTGCCCGTCAATTCGACCGTGCTCGGCGCACAGCAACGCGTTGCGGATACGTTCCGTCGAGCGAACGTCATTCCGCGTGCGATCCAGGTCGCTGATATTGCACACCCGGTTTCCTTCACCCGCTGACTCGATACTCCACTCGCCTCGCAGAGCCGCTGTCATGAACCGACTCGCTTCCCGTACCGCCGCCATCCGTCCCGTTCGCCGCGCCGCCGCATTGCGCTGGCGCCTTCGCTTCACGCCCCGACTGAAAACCGGGCTGCGCACCGCCGGTGCCGTCGCGCTCGCCTGCGCCAGCCACGCCGGGCATGCGCAGTCGACGCTGGTCATGTACGGCATCGTCGATGCAGCCGTGCAGTACGGCCGCTTCAACAGCACGACTGGAACGACCGCGTCGGCGGCCAGCGGCAACCTGCAGGCATCGCGCTTCGGGCTGCTCGGCAAGGAAGATCTCGGCGGCGGCTATCGCGCGAATTTCCGGCTCGAGACGGGCTTCAATATCGACTCGGGGATGGGAGGCGGCGCGACGGAGTTCAATCGGGGCGCATCGGTCGGGCTGTCGGGGCCGTTCGGCAGCGTCGACGCCGGCTATCTGTACCTGCCGATCTACTGGGTGTTTCTCGCTTCCGACGTCGGCACGTACGGGCTCGCGAATCCAGCCGCGATCATGTCGCTCGAACACACGACGACGCTCGGTTCGAGCGGCACCGGCGGGTTCTACCGGAACGCGGTGCGCTACCGGACGCCGGAAGCGCTCGGCGGCTGGTCGAGCGAGATCGGCTATTCGTTCGGTGCGCAGGATCCTGCCGGGCAGACGCTGAACGCGCGCAACGTCGGCGCGAACCTCCAGTACGCGAAGAACGGCGTGCTGGTCGGCTACGGCTTCAACCGCTACCAGTACTACGCGAGCGCGACGGCATCCGACGCGTCGTCGCAGCTCACGCATGTACTGACCGCCGCATACGATTTCGGTCGCATGGTGGTGGGCGGGAATTACGTGTATTCGAAGCGTACCGACGGCACGGGATGGTTCGCGTCCGCCGCGTTGCTCAATGCCCGCGTGCGCGTCGGGTTCGGCGACATCAACGTCGGCGTGTCGCGGCGTATCGAGAATGGCGATGCGCGCGCGATCGCTTGCGATGTCGGCTACGTGTACTACCTGTCGAAGCGCACGCAGCTGTACGGTTTCGCGACGACGATCCTGAACAACAGTCATTCGACACAAGGATTCGCGCTGCTGAACAACCCGGCGGCGACTGTGACGCCGGGATTCGACCCATGGGCGGTGACGGCTGGCATTCGAACGTCGTTCTGATCGCGACGATCGACGGTTCAATTCAGCAGGCACCAGATCGCGAGGAGCGGCGCGTCGCCGGAGCGCATCGCATGCAGCGCGCCGGGCGGGTTGTGGATGCCGCCGCCGATCCCGGGATCGAACCAATCGCCGTTCTGCTGCCGGAATTCGCCGGCGGTCATCAGCACGTAGGCCTCCTCCGGCGCGTGGCCGTGATCGGGGTAACGCACGCCGGGCATCATCAGCGAGAAGCCGAGTTGAATGTCGTCGCGGCTTTCGGCGCCGCCGGGCCCGCAGATCATTCCGTTCACGTGCCCTTCGATGTAGTTCGGGCTACCGTCCTTTCCTGATGTACGGCGCGTCCAGCCGACGACCGGCTCCATCGACACGATCAGCCGCGCGACGGCGGCGAACGTCGGGTTCACGCGTGCGACGGCCTGAAGCGCCGGGCCAAGCCATTCGCATGCGGGGTAGCGCACTGCGTTGCGCACGCCGTTGTCCGACGGCTGCTGCAATCGTGTGAAGACGTGCGGCGCGAACGCGCGCGCGGCGGCGTGCAGCTTTTCCGACTGGAACAGTTCGCCGGCGATCCGGACGAAATCCGCGATGGGCTTCGGGCGTTCATGCATGCTGCTTGCTGCTCCCTGAGTGATGTAGGCCAATCAGCGAAAGTCTAGGCAAAACCTGTCGATGCGGGCAGCGAAAAAGCGTGACGGGCTTGGCATTGGCCGCCATCTGCGTGCCGCGGTTGCCGCGCGGTAGGCGCGCAGTCGATCGACAGCCGCCGGCACCCTGATAGGGGGCAGCGGGCAATTCGTCATGTACGAATGATCCAAAGCGGCTCGCGAAGTCGCTGGCCTGATTTCTCGGTAGTTTCCCTTAGGTCCCCGCGTCGGGATTTTCCCCTAGCGGACGCTTGAGCGCGCTGCGCGCTCCGCTGGGCCGCCGTCCCCGCAAAATGCCACTCAGCCGCGCCGGTATTGCTTTTCGCCTGTTTCGCACCGTTTTGCGGCGATCACGCCTTTTCGCCCCGAAACGATGCATTACCAAAGGTATGGAAAAGCGCACAGAAAATGTAGCTGGAGCGACGAAATTGGATTGATACGCTGCATTCACTGCATCAGCGCCGTCAACCACGCAGGAGCGGCATCGGGCCCACGCCAGGCGGGAGATCGATGACGACCCGGACGAAGTTCGCGGCTTCCCTTACCAGTCAGTCGGGATGACAGAATGGCTCCAAATATGACGTTTGCGCCGGGCGACGTACTTCCCCCCGGAGCAATCCACGCCGGCGATGCGCCGTCGATTGCACGGTCAAGTATCGCGACCGGAGCGGACATCCTGACCGTCAAGCACCTGTCGAAGATTTTCGGGCCGAAGCCCGAACGTGCGATCGAGATGATGAAGCGCGGCGTCGGGCGCAACGAGATCTTCGCGGAAACCGGCAACATGGTCGCGGTCAACGACGTGAGCCTGAGCGTGCGCGCCGGCGAGATCTTCGTGATCATGGGGCTGTCGGGTTCGGGGAAGTCGACGCTCGTCCGATTGCTGAACCGGCTGATCGAGCCGACGGCCGGGCAGGTCGTGCTCGAAGGCCGCGACATCGCACCGATGTCGACGCCGGAACTGCGCGACGTCCGGCGCCAGAAGATGGCGATGGTGTTCCAGTCGTTCGCGCTGCTGCCGAACCGCACCGTGCTCGACAACATCGCGTACGGGCTCGAAGTCGCGGGGATCAGGAAGGCGCAGCGCTACGAGCTCGCGCGCGCGGCGCTGGAGCGCGTCGGTCTCGGCTCGTACGAGAAACTGCTGCCGAGCGAGTTGTCCGGCGGCATGCAGCAGCGTGTCGGTCTCGCCCGCGCACTGGCGGTGAATCCGTCGGTGCTGCTGATGGACGAGGCATTCTCCGCACTCGACCCGCTGATCCGCTTCGAAATGCAGAACGAGCTGCTGCGCCTGCAGAAAGAAGAGCAGCGCACGATCGTGTTCATCTCCCACGATATCGAGGAAGCCGTCAAGATCGGCGGCCGCATCGGCATCATGAAGGACGGTTGCCTGATCCAGGTCGGCACGCCCGCCGAACTCATCCAGACGCCGGCCGACGCGTACGTGCAGGACTTCTTCCGCAACGTCGACGTGTCGCGCTTCATGAAGGCATCGAGCATGATGACGCCGGTCGAGCGCGGGCTGCTTCGCTGCGATGCGCTCACGCCGTCCGACCGTTATCTGAACCAGCTGATCGACAGCGGCGCGGAATGCGGCTACGTGTGCGACGAATCCGGCCGTTACCTTGGCTGCGTCACACCCGCCACGCTGCACCGGTCCGGCGCGAAGCCGATTCGCGACGCGTTCCTGAACGACTTCAACGCGGTGTCGATCGATACGGACCTGCATCGGCTCGCGTCGATCGCGCTGACGCAGCAGCACGACGTGCCGGTGACGGACGGAGTGGGACGACTGGCGGGCGTCGTGTCCTGCCGGACGATACTCAAGCAGATGATGCAACGGAGGGCAGCATGAATTCGTCGGTGATCGGGAAGTTCGCGGAGAATGTCGTCAACTTTCTGTTTCTGCATTTCCGTGGCGGCTTCGACACGTTCTCGGCGGGCCTCGGCGCAGTCGTGAAGCTGCTCGAGGACGGTCTCGCCGCCGTGCCGTTCATCGCGATGGTCGTGATCCTGGTGGG
Source organism: Burkholderia sp. AU6039 (assembly GCF_002223365.1). Classification (NCBI taxonomy): domain Bacteria; kingdom Pseudomonadati; phylum Pseudomonadota; class Betaproteobacteria; order Burkholderiales; family Burkholderiaceae; genus Burkholderia; species Burkholderia sp. AU6039. The sequence continues at coordinate 224,277 of NZ_NKFK01000007.1, read as the reverse complement.
CCTCGCGCTGTGGCGCCGGGGCGTCGTGTTTTCGATCTTCGTCGGTTGCGCGCTGTTTGTCATCCATTACATGGGCCTGTGGGCGCAGACGGTGTCGACCCTCGCGCTCGTTACCGCGGCGACATTCTTCAGCCTCGTGATCGGTGTGCCGCTCGGCATCTGGGGGGCGCGCAACAACCGGATCGGCATGATCCTGCGCTCGCTGCTCGACTTCATGCAGACGATGCCCGCATTCGTGTACCTGATCCCGGCCGTGATCCTGTTCGGGCTCGGACGCGTGCCGGCGGTGATCGCGACGATCGTGTTCGCGATGCCGCCCGTCGTGCGGCTGACGACACTCGGCATCAGGCAGGTGCGCGAGGAATTGATCGAGGCCGGCCGTTCGTTCGGCAGCACCGACTGGCAGCTGCTGTGGAAGGTCCAGCTGCCGAACGCATTGCCGTCGATCATGGCCGGCGTGAACCAGACGATCATGATGGCGCTGTCGATGGTGGTGGTCGCGTCGATGATCGGTGCGGGCGGCCTCGGCGAATACGTGCTGAGCGGGATCCAGCGTCTCGACATCGGGATCGGCTTCGAAGGCGGGCTCGGCGTCGTGCTGCTCGCGATCGTGCTGGATCGCCTGACCGAGAGCTTCGGCGTGAAGGCGAAGAAGAAGGTGAAAAGGCCGCTCGCGCGCGCCGGCAAGGCTGAGCCGCGCGGCGCGGCACGGACCTGACGGACACGGCAGTCGACGATCATTGAAGGACGATGAAGCGCCGCGGCCACGGTGTCGCGGCGGAACCGGTGTAGCAGTTCGTGGAGACCGGAAACGCCGATCGAAGGCGTTCCTCATCTTCGAAAGATTCGCGTGATTAAAAAGGAGTACTAGATGAATACCAATACGTTCAAGTCGCTTCTCGCGAAACTTGCCATATCGACGGTGGTCGCCTGCAGCGCAAGTGTGGGTGCCGCGTCGGCGGCGGAGCCGGTCAAGATCGCGGTCACCAACTGGGCGGACGTGCTCGCGGTGGCCAACGTCGCGAAGTACGTGCTCGAGACGCAACTCAAGCAGCCGGTGCAGTTCGTGCAGGCCGACATCGGCATCCAGTATCAGGGCGTCGCGCGTGGCGATCTCGACATCATGGTCGGTGGCTGGCTGCCGGTCACGCACGGTGCGTACTACGCGAAGTACAAGAACGACCTGGATGACGTGGGCGTTATCTACACCGGCGGCAAGAACGGCTGGGCCGTGCCGACCTACGTTCCGGAGTCGGAGCTGTCGTCGATCGCCGACCTGACCAAGCCGGAGGTCAAGAGCAAGCTGAACGGCACGATCCAGGGCATCGAACCGGGCGGCGGCCTGATGCAGGCGTCGGAGCGGACGATCAAGGGCTACAGCCTGGATGGCTACACCCTCCAGGCGTCGAGCGAGGCCGGGATGCTGGCCAGCGTGTCGCGTGCGTACCAGTCGAAGCAGTGGATCGTCGCGACGGTCTGGAGCCCGCACTGGCTGTTCCAGAAGTGGCAGATGCGTTACCTGAAGGACCCGAAGGGCACGCTGGGCGGTGAGGAGCAGATCCACGCGTTCGCATCGAAGAGGTTCGCGGGCAAGTTTCCGCGCGCCGACGTGTTCTTCAAGCACCTGAAGCTGACGCTGGCCGACGTCGAGGCGATCGAGTTCGAAGGCAACAGCACGAACGACTACGCGAGCGCCGCGAAGAAGTTCGTCGACACCCATCCGGAGAAGCTGAAGGCCTGGCTGCAGCAATAGGGCCACGCGCGTGCGCTGGCCGATGCCGGCGGCCCGGGGCCTGGGGCCGTCACGACGGCGCCGGCCTGGCAGCGCGCGGTGCATTGAATCCACGCAGCACGTAACGAATCGCGTCGCGGAGTCACCAAGTGAACGAGAACGCCCGCTTTTTTGCCGAAACACTCCAGAGCCGCGATCCGGTGATCGCATCTGAAATCGCGTTGGAGTTGCGTCGCCAGCAGACGCAGATCGAACTGATTGCATCCGAAAACATCGCGTCCGCGGCGGTGCTGGAAGCCCAGGGCACCGTGTTGACGAACAAGTACGCGGAAGGCTATCCGTCGCGCCGGTACTACGGCGGTTGCGACCATGTCGACCGGATCGAGGCGCTCGCGATCGACCGCGCGTGCGCGCTGTTCGACGCGAGCCACGCGAACGTGCAGCCGCACTCGGGCGCGCAGGCCAACGGCGCGGTGATGCTCGCGCTCGTCAAGCCGGGCGACACGGTGATGGGGATGTCGCTCGATGCGGGTGGCCACCTGACGCATGGCGCACGCCCCGCGCTGTCGGGAAAGTGGTTCAACGCGGTGCAGTACGGCGTGAGCCCGGACACGCAGCGCATCGATTACGACGACGTGCGCCGGCTCGCGCAGCGCCATCGGCCGAAGCTGATCATCGCGGGCTATTCCGCGTATCCGCGCGCGCTGGATTTTGCTGCGTTCCGCGAGATCGCCGACAGCGTCGACGCGAAGCTGATGGTCGACATGGCGCATATCGCCGGCATCGTCGCGGCCGGCCGCCACCCAAACCCGGTGCCGTTCGCCGACGTCGTGACGTCGACCACGCACAAGACGCTGCGCGGCCCGCGCGGCGGTTTCATCCTGACGAACCACGCAGACGTCGCGAAGCAGATCAACTCGGCGGTATTTCCGGGGCTTCAGGGCGGCCCGCTGATGCATGTCGTCGCGGGCAAGGCGGTGGCCTTCGCGGAAGCCCTGCGCCCGGAGTTCACGCGCTATATCGACCAGATGCTGCTCAACGCGCAAGCGCTCGCACAGGTGCTGACGGCCGGCGGCCTGACGCTCGTTACCGGTGGCACCGACAACCACCTGCTGCTCGTCGACCTGCGCGCGCGGCGCATTACCGGCATGCAGGCCGAGAAGGCGCTGGAGCGTGCCGGCATCACCTGCAACAAGAACGGAATTCCGTTCGATACGGAAAACCCGACCGTCACGTCTGGGATCCGGCTCGGCACGCCCGCCGGCACGACGCGCGGCTTCGGGCCCGCGCAGTTCGAGCAGATCGGCGACATGATCCTCGCGGTCGTGGCGGCGCTCGAGCGCAATCCGGACGGGGACGAGGGCGTCGAGCGCGCGGTCCGCACTCGCGTGCGCGATCTGTGCGCCCAGTTTCCGATCTATGCACACGCGGACGCGTTTGCCTGATCGCCGGAACCGGATCGGGCGGACGCATGGTTAGAACCGCATGACGAATCGATCGGCGTGGCTGCGCGAAACACGCGTGGCGCGCGCCGACGTCTTGTCCAGTGCCGGCTCCTGCGTAACGACGGCAACCGGGCACCCACTCACCTGAATGAGGAATTGAAATGAGCTTCGAGGGCGTACACACACCGCTGGTCACCCCGTTCGACGCGGACGGCGAAATCGATCACGCGCTGCTGGGCCGGCATGCGGCTGATCTCGCCGGCCGCGTGTCCGGCCTCGGCGTCGGCGGCACGACGGGCGAATACTACGCGTTGAGCTTCGACGAGCGCGTGCGCACGTTCGACACGGTCGCGGCTGCTGCCGGCGGCAAGACGTTCCTGACCGCGGGCATCAACGCGACGACGACGAAGGAAGTGCTGCGCCTCGGCCGCGAAGCGAAACGTGCGGGGCTGGATGCGCTGCTCGTGGCAGCGCCGTACTACGCGCAGCCGACGCAGCAGGAACTGCTCGCGCACCTGCTCACGATCGACGACGCGCTCGACATGCCGATCATGCTGTACAACTTTCCGGCCCGCACCGGCACCGAAATCGGTGACGGGATTCTCGAGACGCTGCTCGGGCGCGAGAATTTCGTCGCGATGAAAGAGAGCACCGGCGACATCGCGCATCTGCATCACCTGTCCACGCATTTCAGCGGCCGGCTCGTGCTGAGTTGCGGCATGGACGACCAGGCGCTCGAGTTCTTCGCATGGGGCGCGCGCAGCTGGGTCGGCGGTGCGTCGAATTTCCTGCCGGAAGCACACACCGACCTGTTCGATGCGTGCGTCACGCGCGGCGATTTCGCGACCGGCCGCAAGCTGATGACGCAATTGCTGCCGGTGCTCGAACTGCTCGAGCGCAGCGGCAAGTTCATTCAGTACGTGCGTTACGGGTGCGAGCTCGCCGGTTTGCCGGTCGGAGTCGCACGCGCACCGCTTGGCGCGCTGTCGGGCGACGAGCGCGACGCGTTCGCGAAGCTCGTGAAGCCGCTGCTGCGCAACGGCCGGTAATTCATCATGCGTTCGAATCTGGAATTCGCGCGGTTTCCGGCGCCGGACGGTATGAACGGCTGGTGGGAGAGCCTGCCGCCCGCACCGGACGCGCGCACCGTCACGTCCGACGGCCGGTTCGACTGGGCCGTCGTCGGCGGCGGCATCACGGGGCTGTGCGCGGCGCGACGGCTCGCGGAGCTCGCGCCCGGCGCGTCGATCGCGCTCGTGGAGGCCGACCGGATCGGCCGCACGACTGCCGGGCGCAATTCCGGATTCTTCGTCGACCTGCCGCACGACATCAGCAGCGAAAGCTACTCGCGCAGCATCGACGAGGACCGCGCCGACGTGCGGTTCCAGCGCCATGGCATCGACTATGTGCGCGATATCGTGCGGCGCTTCGGCATCGATTGCGACTGGCGCGACGACGGCAAATTCCACGCGTCGGTCAACAGGAAGGGCGCCGCGGCGCTCGCGCATTTCGCGGACGGCCTGTCGCGCATCGGCGAAGCGTTCGAGTGGCTCGACCAGCCGGCCATCCGGGCCGTGACCGGCACCGACTTCTACACGGGCGCGCTGTTCACGCCGGGCTGCAGCACGGTGCAGCCCGCCGCGCTGATGCGCGGTCTCGCGGCCACGCAGCCGGACAACGTGACGGTGTTCGAGCTCAGCCCGGTCACGCGGATCGAGCCGCGCGGCGACACGCGCGCGCTGCATTTCGCCGGCGGCACCCTCGTCGCAAAGCAGGTCATCCTGTGCACGAATGCGTACGCAGCGACCTTCGGCATCCATTCGAACGGATTGCTGCCCGTCTATACGTTCGCGTCGCTCACGCGGCAGATGAATGCCGACGAAGTCGCGAAGCTCGGCGGAACGCGGTCGTGGGCGGTGATTCCGGCCGATCCGATGGGCACGACGGTGCGGCGCCTGATCACCGATCGCATTTGCGTGCGTAACCATTTCGCGTTCAGGCCGGACGTGAGGGTGTCGCCTGCGGATCTCGCGAAGGCGCGGCATCTGCATCAGCGCTCGTTCGAGCGCCGCTTCCCCATGCTCGGTGGCGTTGAACTCGAATATACGTGGGGCGGGCCGTTGTGCCTGTCCGCGAACAACGGCGCATTGTTCGGCAAGCGCGACGACGGTCTCTACGAGGCGATCGGCTGCAACGGTCTCGGGCTGAGCCGCGGGTCGTCGTCCGGCAAGCTGATCGCCGAATACGCGCTCGGCGAATCGAACAGTCTCGTGCAGCAGTTGCTGAAGCAGCCGCATCCGCGGCCGCTGCCGGTTCGGCCGCTCGTCGACCTTGCCGTGTCGGCGACGATCTGGGCGAAGGAATTCTCGGCCGGTGCCGAGCTTTGATCATTGAGGAAACGACATGACGACCCATCAGGATTGGAAGCAGAAGGCGAACGCGTTGTCGCTCGACGGCCGCGCGTTCATCGCGGGCGAGCGCAGTGCGGCGGCGTCGGGCGAGACGTTCGCGACGCTCAACCCGGCGTCGGGCAAGGTGCTCGCCGAAGTAGCGCGCTGTAATGAGCGCGACGTCGATCGCGCGGTCGCGGCTGCGCGCGAAGCATTCGAGTCGGGTGTCTGGTCGAAGTCCGCGCCCGCGCATCGCAAGGCGGTGCTGCTGCGCGTCGCGCAGCTGATCGACGAGCATGCGGAGGAACTCGCGCTGCTTGAGGCGCTGGAAGCCGGCAAGCCGATCGGCGAGTGCCTGGGGCTCGACATTCCCGAGTCGGCCGCGTGCATCCGCTGGCACGCGGAGGTGACGGACAAGCGCTACGACGCGTTGTCGCCGTCCGGCAGCGGTGTCGTCAGCATGATCACGCGCGAGCCGATCGGTGTCGTCGGCGCCGTGCTGCCGTGGAATTTCCCGGCGCTAATGCTCGCGTGGAAAATCGGCCCCGCATTGTCGGTGGGCAATAGCGTTGTCGTGAAGCCGGCCGAGCAGACGTCGCTGTCGACGCTGCGCATCGCCGATCTCGCGCGGGAAGCCGGCGTGCCGCCGGGCGTGTTCAGCGTCGTCACCGGGTTCGGTGGCGAGGCAGGCGAGGCGATCGGCCGCCATCCGGACGTCGATCTCGTCGCGTTCACCGGCTCGACCGCGACCGGCAAGCGCTTCCTGCACTACTCGGCCGATACGAACCTGAAGCGCGTCGTGCTCGAATGCGGCGGCAAGAACCCGCAGGTGATCCTGCCGGACGTCGCGAATCTCGACGCGGTCGCCGAACAGGCGGTCGCGGCCGCGTTCTGGAACATGGGCGAGAACTGCAGCGCCGGTTCGCGGATCCTCGTGCCTTCGAGCCTCAAGGCGGAACTGCTGGAGAAGGTTCGGGTGGTGCTCGGCGGCTGGAAGACCGGCGACCCGCTCGACCCGGACGTGAAGCTCGGTGCGCTGATCGAGCAGAAGCACTACGACAAGGTGCTCGGCCATATCGAGAAGGCGAAGGCGGAAGGCGCGCACGTGGTGTGCGGCGGGCAGGCAATTCTCGCCGAAACCGGCGGCTGGTTCGTCGAACCGACGATCTTCGACCAGGTGACGCCCGAGATGAGCCTCGCACGCGACGAAGTGTTCGGGCCGGTCGTCTGTTTCATCGGGTACGAGGACGTCGAAGATGCTGTGCGGATCGCGAACGATACGTGCTACGGGCTCGCTGCGTCGCTCTGGACCGACAACGTGAACAGTGCGCACAAGGTCGCGGCACGGATTCGCGCGGGAACGGTCACGGTGAACTGCTTCGGCGAAGGCGACCTGTCGACCCCGTTCGGCGGATTCAGGCAGTCGGGGTTCGGCGGCCGCGACAAATCCGTGTACGCGCACGATCAATATTGCGAACTGAAGACCACCTGGCTGAAGCTCGACTGAGCGATGCGGAGCGCGCGGCATCGCAGGCTCGCACGGCCCGCGATGGCGCTTGGAGGAGCGGTTTCGGCGGCGGCGCGCTCTGCCGCCGATCGACCACGATGTCGTGCTGCACCCTGTTGTGCGGGCATGGTCACCGGCCGATCGCCCGTGAGTGCCCCGCAGGTGGTGCGCGAAGGGAAGGGCGGTCCGCATCTGGCGGCGTGTCGCGACACCGCGACGGTACCGGCTGCGGTGTGCCGCGCATTGGCCAGGCGCGGAGCGGCGGTGTCTGCCGGATGTGCGTGTTGCCGCCCCTCATCGCTTCCGATAATTGCGATGCGGTGCACAATCGATCGAAAATGGCGCCATCGTGACGCCGTTTGCGCGGTCGAGCTCGCTCTTGCGAGCCGCCTGACCGATGCGCGAGCTGCAATATCGGCTAATTGAAAGGTTTGCGGCGAGACTGACTGAGGGCCACCGGCGGGACTGCCGTCGACGCGTTCGTCGGCGCAGCGTCCGACCGCCGTTTTGAGAGTGGAAGCCATGTTGAAGAAGCAATTGTTTGCCGACCGACTTCTCGCGCAGATGCCGTCGCTGCGCGCGCTGCGCTGCTTCGTGACGGCGGCGCGCTACGAGAGCTTCACTCAGGCAGCCGAGGTACTGTGCGTGACGCAGGCCGCGATCAGCCGGCAGATCAAGGAACTCGAGGATTCGCTCGACGTCTCGCTGTTCGAGCGCACGGGCAGGCATATCGCGCTGACGGATGCCGGGCGGGTCCTGTACAACGCGTCGTACCTGTCGATCATGAACATCGCCGAGGCGGCGGAGGCGGTGCGCCGGACCGACAAGCACGCGCTGATGGTCTGTGCATCGCACACGTTTTCCGCACTGTGGCTGTCGTCGCGACTGCCCGCGTTTCGCGAGCGGTTTCCGGATATCCAGCTGCACGTGATCGTCACCGAGCATTTCATGGAGCTCGACGGCCTCATCGAGCCTGACGTGATCATTACGAAGAACCCGCCGCGCGCCCCGGAGTTCGAAGCCGAACCGCTGTTCCACGACATCGTGTATCCGGTGTGCAGCCCGTCGTTTCGCGAGCGGCATTTTCATGGCCGGTCGCTGAAGCCGCTGGACCTGCTGTCGTGCCCGACGCTGAACCTGTCGATGCTCGGCCGTGCCCAGGTGTGCGAGCACGTCGACTGGCGCGTGTGGCGCAACTGGTTCCAGCAGAGCGACGGCACCGATACGCTGGCCGGGAGCAAGTATCTGGAAAGCAACGATTACCGGCTCCTCGTCGCGCAGGCCGAGGCCGGCGAGGGCACGCTGCTGGGCTGGCACCACCTCGTGCACCGGCAGATCGACGCGGGCGTGCTGGTGCGCCCGGTGCAGGATGTCCTCGTGTTTCGTGATCGCCACCATTACCTGATCACGCACCGGAATGCGCACGCGCGCCCGGAGTACCGACTGTTCCGCCAGTGGCTGCGTGACGAGGTCGCTATCATGATGCGCGGCTGGCTCGATGCCGGCGTCGAGATCGGTCGATGACACGCTGCCCCGGCCAGCGCCAATCGGCATCCGGCTTTTGGAGACCGACGGCCAGGTTTGTCTGCTGGCTTTGCGGTTTGTCGACGTTGCGCCAGCTCCACGATCACATGCTCGACGTCGGCCTGCGTGATCTCGCGTTGCTTCTTCTTGCCCGCTTGGGGTTCGTTTCGGTCGGTCCGGGTTGAGTCGCCGCGATGTGTTCGTGACGGAGCTTTACCGATTCGACTGTTATCGCGTTGCGCCTGAAGCGCTTGCGCGACCTCCAGCACATGACTCAAGCGCTTGTGCTCCACGACTGCGCCTTGATCGATTTCGGTTAGGCGATCGTACTGTCTGTAGTCCAATACCCGGTCGTCAGCCCGTAGTTCAATCCGTCCATCCGGGTACTCCCACACCTCGATCTGCCGGTCGATCAGCTTCCGGTTGACCGGCGTATCGTCCAGCAAGTACATCACCCGGTCGTACTGAACCGTGAGCGACTTCGTCACTTTCCGCGGCTCACGCCACGTCAGCGCCCGCTCCAGGCTCTCGTCGGTCCGTAACGGCCGATGCGCATTGAAGTCGCTCTTTGGCGGCTTCGCGAAGCGCGTGTTGTAGGCGGCCATGAAGGAGGGCGCGTAAGCGTTGGCGTCGGCCACCGTGTTGATCTCGCGCAATCGCATCTCCTTGACCAGCCGATCCTGCAACGTCAGGTGCGCTCGCTCCACGCGCCCCTTGGCCGAGCTGCTGTTCGCGCAGAACGTGTCGATGTTCAGCTCGTACATCGCCCGGCCAAACGGCGTCACGCGATTGCCAGTCTTGCCCGGCTTCACGTTGCGAAACACGCTGGCCTTGTCGCTGTAAAACGCTCCCGGCTTGCCATGGCGTTCGATGTACGCCCGCGTTGCCTCGAAGTAGCTGAAGGTCGACTCCGTCTGCGTGAAGTGCAGCATCATCAGCCGGCTCGTCGCGTCATCCACATACACCAGCAGCGTGCAGGCCGGCGCCCGTTCCTCGAACCATCGATGGTCGCTGCCGTCGATCTGGATCAGTTCACCCAGGCACGCACGACGCGCTCGTGGCTGGTAGACCTTCGGGGGGCGTTGCCGCCGCGGAATCCAGAGCCCAGCATCCGTCATCAGCTTCCTGACCGTTTCCTTGGCCAGCCGAATGCCGTGACATTCCCAGAGCTTCTCGCAGGCCAACGTCGGCCCGAAATCGGCGTAGCGGTCACGGATGATCGACAGCGCCCGGTCGGCGGCTCCCGGGTCGAGACGGCGGTTGCCGGGCTTCGCTCGGTGTCCCGACACCAATCCCGCCGCGCCGTGCTCACGAAGCCGGGCGACCAGTCGGCGAACCTGGCGTGTCGTCAACTCCAGCCGTTCCGCTGCACGCCATGGCTTGAGCTTGCCGTCCGCTACGTCCTGAATGACCTTGAACCTGTCTAGCTCCCGCATCGTCATCGTGATCCGCTCCGTTGCAGCCATTGCAGCCTCCGGCGCCGGACACCCGGCGGCCGGTCAGCTTACGCGGCCCGAAAGCGGACATTTCTATGTAGCCAAAAGCGGACATTTCAATCTAGCCACTACAATTAAAAAAATTGATCATAAGCATTATGTCAAATAAATAAGATTTGTTGATTGCCGTGGATACAGGACCGGCCCACCTCGCTGGAGCACTCGGACGGCCCGTGTGGGTGCTGCTGTCGGCTGCCTGCGATGAACGTTGGTCCAACAGCCATCGCGATACGCCGTGGTACAGGTCCATGCAGCTGTATCGGCAAGCGACATTGGGTGCCTGGAGCAGACCGATATCGGAAATGGCGGCGGCATTGTCTGGCCAGAGCGCGGTATGGTAGTCGACGTCAAGCAGGCACATCGGCAGCGAGCGTGCTGTTCGAGATAAGCGTTGATCAGCGAATAGCGCACTCAACGTGTAAGACCAACGTCGCTCCACTTGATGCTACCGGCTCGCCGTCAATACCGACCTCGAGGCGGCAGCGACACGCCCATTCCGAGTCAAACTTCCCTCGCTTCAGTCAGCGGCTTACTGATTTCCCCAATGAAATGTCGTAGTTTAATCAAAAAGACCGATCAGGAGCCTGTCGTATGATTCGATTTGTCTCGAATTTGTCGACAAAAATCCACCGATAAATTCCCGCTGCTGTTTTTTGTAATCAACCCATTTCTCATCGTGCGAATCGATTGCCTGCCCGAGTTGCAGTGCACCCTCCTCCGCATCCTGTCCATTATAAAAATAACCAAGCTCACGGCAGAGGTATGCGTTATGGATCAATGCATACCCGTTCCAGCACACATCGAAATAGAAGTAATTCAGCGCGAGCCCTGATTGATGGGATATTACAATGTCGGTATGTTCCGAAAGAAATTGAGGGGTGTTGTAATAGCCGACAAAGCTTATCTTTGAGTCTCTCACCAGGTCGAGGTGGTGCGCGATGCCAACAAATTCGGGGCTGTTTTTTGCAAGATGCTCCGTGTTCGTCGCGTGCACGTAAGATATCTTTTCGCCAAACTTCCGATAGCCCAGTTCTGCAATCAAGAGCGGATAGAGGCAAAACTTCGTAACGTCGATATTTGGCTCCATGATGGAGAGGCGCTTCGATTGCCCGGTTGGACGATACTCCCCGCGATGCGGAAGCGCTGCCGACCGCTCTTCGACGCACATCGGGTCCCAAACGAACGGGACTTCACGAACCGGCTGGCGTCGTAATACGCTGAAGTAGCTCGCGCTGGTATCGACAACTTGCGGGATGATCCACACTTGATCGTAACGTTGGTTGATGAATACCGTTTCCGCATGCCGTCGGCCAAAAATCATCGCCTGCATCATGTGCACGTATTCCGGCCCGCAGCAGTAGCTCACCACTTTCGTGCCGCGTGCCTGCAGATACGCGGTTTGCTGCTGGTCGATTTGCCCCCCGAGTTCGATCAGCACATCGAGCGAGTCTTTCGCATCGTCGAACGAACGGATCGGATACTGCGTGGTATCCCACGGAAGTTCCGACGTGATCTTGACGTTCGTGGTGTTGACGAGGGTGACCCGATGGCCAAGAGGCGAGTGTTGAAAGAGCTTCATCAGATACAAGGCGTTCTGCTTGATGCCGTTGACCCAGAGACTCTCTGCCGCGTGGTGAAGGCCAATTGTGATACCGACGCTGAGTGAGCGTGCCAAACTCATGGGAGGTTCTCCAGGATGCCCGTCCAACAAAGAGTTAGATCATAGCGCTGCACTGGTCTCCAGCTGTCAAGAACTGTCAAAATCTGACATGCGGCTCGGCACGGTTGACCCTGCCTCGTTTTCACGTACGGCATGTCATACAGCGGCGCGCAGGGTTTCGTATTCGAGGAAGTGCGGTTGTCGATTGAAATCGCGTCGGATCCAGTCGACGATGTCCCGGCAGCCCTGAGCGCGAAAATGCGCGCCTACCCGGCCCATTTGTTAAATAGCTTGAATACCCGCCAACGTGCGAATGATTTGCCGTACTATCCGCCCGTCATCCTGGCTAATGTCGAATGCGGTCGATCGACCTTGGGCAACGGCCATGGTTTTTTATCTTCGGGAGCTCGAGCCGGGCGCCGATTTCATCCGCACGCCAGGACCGATCATGTTCCAGTCCCCCGGAGATTCCTTCGTCAACGGTTCGTTGCTGGGCCTGTGCGTCGAGGTTCCGCTTGCCGCGATCGTTTCGCTGGCGATGCACGGCGTCGACTGGAACGGGCCGCGCGTCGCGATGCTCATCGCCACGCCGGTGCTGATCGCGTGCATCACCCTGCTGACGCGCCCCGTTGCATTCAGCACGGTATGGAAGCACAAACGCTCGCCGTTCGTGCTCGACGACAATGTGCGTGCATCGATTTACGGCCGGCTCTGCGGGATTGCGATCGGCGTCGTGTTCGGCATCATGGTCGCGACGACGTTCGCCTGACCCGGTCGAAAAAAATCTCCCATCGGGGTCCGCGCAGGGCGTGAAGCCTCGCTCACGAAGGGAAAGCAGCGTTTCCCGAAAGCGCATGTGCCCTCAATCCCCCACTCACACGGCCGTCTTCCCATTACCCCCGATCACGTCGCCGCGACCAGCGCGTTGAACGACGTATCCCACAGCGGCGCGACATTGGCCGGCCCATCCAGCACACCGATCCGCGCAAACACGTCCGCGACCTGCTGATGCTGCGCCACCACGTCGGGCGTCACCGGCAGCAGCGCGTAGTCTTCGCTGCGCTGGTCGAACATCGCGACGAGATCGGCGACCGGCACGCGCGTCTCGCGGTTCTGCACGAGCGCGTAGTCGCCGAAATGCGCGTTCGCCCATGCATACGCGCGTCGAAATCGCAGCAGCAGATCGCCCGTCGCCGCGCGACGGCGCGCATCGTCGAGCGTGCGCGGGTTCGCATAGACCGGAAAGTTGCCCGACAGATAGCCCTTCCCCGTCTTCAGCACGCGTGCACCGTAGCGATTGCGCGCGAGCTGGCCGTTGTAGCCGTAGATCGCCCATGCGTCGATGTCGCCGCGATCGTATGCGGACAAGCCATCGGTTGGCGACAGGTTGATCGGCTGGATATCGTCGAAGCTCAGGCCGGCCTCCGCGAGCTGGCGATACAGGAAGTAGTGCGACGTCGTCGCACGCACGTACCCGACACGCTTGCCCTTCAGGTCCGCGATGCTGCGGATCGGCGTGTCCTTGCGCGCGAGCGTGACCTGGTTGTTCAGGTCTTCGCGCACGCGGGTGATGAGCCGCACGTTGGCCTTCTGTCGCGCGGCGAACACGGCCGGAATTTCGCTTCCCGAACCGATGTCGAGCGCATCCGCGTTGAGGGCCTCGATGTGCAGCACGCCGTTGTTCAGCTCGCGCCAGTCGATCCGGTATGGTGTGTCGGCCAGCCCGGCCGCCTGCAACAGCGCGCGCCAGCCGCCCTTGTAGGTTGCGACGCGCAGCGTGGTGCCGGCGAGATCGGTGCTGGCCGCGGGCGTGGCGAACGCGGCCTTCGCGGCCCATGGCGCCGCCGCCACCGCGGCGCCGCCAAGCAGCAAACGGCGACGTGCCGCCGAAATTGACGACATCGGATGCTCCTGTCGGTCGATCAAACGGGAAGTGAAAGGCGCCGTGTCAATGCAGCACCGGAAATCCGTGGCGCTCGGCCAGCAGTTCGAGGATGCGGCGCGCGTCGGTGACGAAGCGCACGTCGCCGAGCGTCTGTGCGTCGTCCGGCGCCGGCTGGTCACGGCCGAGCATGAGGACCGGCAGCCCCTGGTGCGCATCGTCGAGCGCGTCGATCACCGCGTGCCGCGGCCGCTCGAAGCCGACACGTTTCACGTCGATTCGACTCGCGCGATCGGGCGCGCTCGCGAGCAGCCCCTCGATCGACAATCCATGCGGGCAGACGAAGCGCTGGCCCGGATGCTTCGGATCGGCAAAGCCCGGTTCCAGCAGAAACAGCACATCGCGACTCATGACAGACAGCTCCCGTGTTCGTTGTTCAGCCGGGACGAATGCGCGTGGGCGCCCTTCCGTTCCCGGAGCATGCCGGCCCGAGGCCGGATGCCCGACTCTACCGGCATGCGTCGCATGGCCCTACCAACGTTTTGCGGAATCGATATGCGGCCGCGCGTAGCGCATCGGGCGCCCGCCGCCCAGCGGGCGTTGCGTAAAAACATCGCGCGCCGGGCCGCAGGTAGTGCGCACATCGAACGATTTCAGCGATCGATATGACGGCGCCCGCGTGTATCCGGTGCCTGACGTTCGCCGTTCGCGCGATACGTTCGCCGCAGCATGGGTGCCGGACGCGATCGCGGCGCACATGCAGGGCTTGCGGCAACGCATATTGCAAATCGGCCGCGCAGCGATTTGCAAACCACGGATCGACCGTTCGCCGGCACCGCCGTCATCAATAGGATCGTGATCCTCGCAGATGTACCCATAAAAAGAGGATAGTCATGATCAAAAAAACGGTAGTCCTGGGTTTGGTTTCGATCGGTTCGGTCAGCGCGCATGCGCAGAGTTCGGTCACGTTGTACGGCGTCGTCGATGCCGGGTTCGCTTATACGAACAATCAGGGTGGCGCGAGCAACATCCAGCAGACGAGCGGCAAGCTGAGCGGCAGCCGCTGGGGCCTGAAAGGCGTGGAAGATCTCGGTGGCGGCGTGCAGGCGGTCTTCACGCTCGAAAGCGGGTTCCGGCCGAGCGACGGCGGGCTCGGCCAGGGCGGCCGCCTGTTCGGCCGCTCCGCATACGTGGGCCTCGCCAGCAAGGGGCTCGGCACGCTGACCTTCGGCCGCCAGTACGAGCCGATCACCGACCTCGTTGCGCAGTACTCGGGGTCCGGCTTCTGGTCGCCGGCCACGCACGTGGGCGACAACGACAACATGAACCAGAGCTTCCGGCTGAACAACGCAGTGAAGTTCCGCAGCGACACGATCGCCGGCTTCACGGCCGACCTGCTCTATGCGTTCAGCAACCAGGCCAACGGTGGCGCGGGCACCGGGTTCTCGAACAACAACGCGTGGGGCGCGTCGGCGAACTACGTGAACGGCCCGTTGTCGGTGGGCGCCGGCTATGTCCGCATCAATCATCCGAATTCGACGTCGAATACGAGCGGCGCGGTGGGCGGTGCGACCTCCACCACCGGCAACGACTACAGCGGCGGATTCTTCTACGGGCTGAACGGCGGCGTGCTGAAGCAGCAGATCGGCGTGGTCGGCGCGAACTACGCGCTTGGCCCGGCGACGCTGGGCTTCGCGTGGAGCCACACGCAGCTCGACTATCTCGACGGCTCGTCGCGCAAGTTCAACAACTACGACGCGAACGCGCGTTACCAGATCACGCCGGCCGCCACGCTGATCGGTGTCTATACGTTCACCGACGGGCGCGCGAGCGGCCTGCCGGGCACCGGCGGCCAGACGCTGAAGCCGCGCTGGCACCAGTTCACGCTCGGGTTCGACTATGCGTTGTCCAAGCGCACCGATATCTACCTGTCCGGCATCTACCAGCTCGCGGCCGGCGATGCGAGCACGGCAACGTCGGGCGGCTATCGCAAGATCGCGGCGATCTCGAACATCGGGAGTGCTTCGTCGACGAACCGCCAGGTCGCGTTCGTCAGCGGGCTGCGCGTGAAGTTCTGACGGCGCGCATCGGGCGCATCGGGCGCATCGGGCGCGGTGCAGCGTGGTGCGATAAGCAAAGCGGGAATCGTTGTTTGTCGCACCGGTTTCGGTTGCCGAGAATGGGCGTTTCCCCGCGCGCTGCCCCGGCGCACGATACGCGTTCGACCATGACCGACTCCCGTTTCCCGCCCCATCCACCGCGCAGCGGCCGGCGTGCAGCACTGCGCCGGCTCGCCGGCGGCTGGGCGGCAGCGATGCTGCCTGCCGGCGGCGCGCTGGCGAGCCAGCCGCCCGCCCCGCTCTCTCCGCTCTCTCCGCTCGACGTGCCGCCCTGGACCCGCGGCCCGGGTGCGCCGCTACTGTCACCGCCCTACGGCGTGCCGGGGCCGCACGAACGCGACGTGATCCGCCGCAGCGCCCGCACGCCGGCCTTGCCCGGCTCCGGCTCGTCGATGACGCCGCTCGCCGACCTGTTCGGCGACATCACGCCGAACGGACTCGTCTACGAGCGTCATCATGCGGGCGTGCCGGAGATCGATGCGCAGCGTCATCGCGTCGTCGTGCACGGCCTCGTGCGCGAGCCGCGCGTGTTCACGATCGACGACCTGCTGCGCTTTCCGTCCGAGTCGCGGATCCACTTCCTCGAATGCTCGGGCAACACCGGCAGCGAATGGAACGGCCCGAGCGGGCTGCCCGTTCAGTTCACGCACGGGCTGCTGTCGTGCTGCGAATGGACAGGCGTTCGGCTCTCGACACTGCTCGACGAAACCGGCATCGATCCGGACGCACGCTGGCTGCTCGCGGAAGGCGCCGACGGCGCGGCAATGACGCGCAGCCTGCCGCTCGACCGGATCCTCGAGCGCGCGCTCGTCGTCTATGCGCAGAACGGCGAACGGCTGCGCCCCGAGAACGGTTATCCGGTACGGCTGATCGTGCCGGGTTTCGAAGGCAACACGAACATCAAGTGGCTGCGGCGGCTGAAACTGGTGCGCGCGCCGGAGATGACGCGCGAGGAAACGTCGAAATACACGAACCTGCTGCCCGGCGGCTGCGCCCGCCAGTTCGTGTTCGAGATGGATGCGAAGTCGGTCATCACGCGGCCGTCGGCCGGCCATCGGCTCGCCGCGCACGGCTATTACCCGATCGGCGGCTACGCGTGGTCGGGACGCGGCCGGATTCGCGCGGTCGACGTCTCGACCGACGGCGGCCGTACCTGGCGGCCCGCTCGACTCGCGGGCGACGTGCGCGATCGCGCGCTGACGCGCTTCGAAGCCGACTGGATCTGGAACGGCGAGCCCGCCGACCTGCAAAGCCGCGCCACCGACGACACCGGCTATGTGCAGCCGACCCGCGAAGCGCTCGTCGCCGTGCGCGGCGTCAACTCGCAGTACCACTACAACGGCATCCAGAACTGGCGCGTCGGCGCGGACGGCGAGGTGCGCAATGCGTAAGCCGCTTGCCTGCCTGCTCGTCGCATCCCTGCTGGTTCCGAGCGCATTCGGCGCGGGCTACGGTCTCGGCCAGCCGGCCGAGCGTGCGGCGCTCGCGGCGTGGGACATCGACGTCGCGCCCGACGGCAGCGGCCTGCCGCCCGGCTCGGGCACGGTCGCGCGCGGCGCTCACGTGTTCGCGGACAAATGCGCGATGTGCCACGGCGCCGGCGGCGAAGGCGGCGTCGGCGATCCGCTCGTCGGCGGACTGGGCTCGCTCGCGAGCGCGAAGCCGAAAAAGACGGTCGGCAGCTACTGGCCGTACGCGACGACGCTGTTCGACTACATCCGCCGCGCGATGCCGTACAACGCGCCGCAATCGCTGAGCGCGGACGAAGTCTATGCGGTCACCGCGTATGTGCTCCATCTGAACGGCATCGTGCCCGGCGATGCACGGCTCGACGCGCGCACGCTGCCACGCGTGCGGATGCCGAACCGCGACGGGTTCGTGTCCGATCCGAGGCCCGGCACGCTATGACGCGGCTCGAACCGCGCGCACGCACATCGTGCATGACACCCGGGCGATTCGCCGCCGCACGTGCCGCGCGTTGTCGTCCGCTACATGTCCAACCCGCAAGGAAGCCTTCATGAGCGACACGTCCCTCGCCGCTCCGGTCGCGCCGTCGCCGTTCGTCGACGTGCGCTCACCGGCGGATTTCCCCGACAGCCCGGTGTCGCGCGTCCTCGCGCAGCCGCTGATGCTCGGGCTGTTCCTGCCGATCCAGGCCGGCGGCTGGAGCGCGTCGACGCTGCCGCGCACGACCGACTGGACCTTCGACTACAACGCCGATCTGGTCGCGCGCGCGGAGGCACTCGGCTTCGACCTCGTGTTCGCGCTGTCGCAGTGGCTGCCGAAAGGCGGGTACGGCGGTGTGTTCGACGGTCAAGCGCTCGACTCGTTCATGACGCTGGCCGCGCTGACCGCGCGCACCGAACGGATCATCCTCGTCGCGACGAGCCACGTGCTCTACGGGCCCTGGCATCCGCTGCATTTCGCGAAATTCACCGCGACGCTCGATCACATCTCGCGCGGACGCTGGGGGATCAACGTCGTGACCGGCCACCGCGCGATCGAGCACGAGATGTTCGGCTGGAACCGGATCGAACACGACCGGCGCTATGAAATGGCCGCCGAATTTCTCGACGCGGTCCAGCAGTTGTGGGCGCAACCGGACAATTTCAGCTACACGCCCGAGCTGTCGAGCTGGCGGCTGGGCGGCGCATTCGTGACGCCGAAGCCGCGCTACGGCCGCCCGCTGCTGATCAACGCGACGGGCTCCGATGCGGGTATCGATTTCGCCGCACGCTACTCGGACATCGTGTTCGTCACGAGCCCGGCCGGCACGGATGCCGAACGCGCGGTCGCTGCGCTGCCCGCGCATACCGCACGGGTGAAGGCAGCCGCCGCGGCGCGCGGCCGAACGATCCGCACGTTGCTCAACCCGCTCGTGATCTGCCGCGAGACGGCGGCGGAAGCGCGTGCGTACCGCGACGCGATCGTCGCGCATGCGGACGAAGGCAGCTTCCACCGTTTCGACAGTGACGCGCATGCGTGGCGAGGCGGCTTCGAACAGCGCTCGCAGGCTGCCTCGCGCGCGATCGGCGGCAATATCTCGATCACCGGCTCGCCGGAAGAAGTCGCCGATACCATCGTGCGCCTGCACCGTGCAGGCATCGACGGCATCCAGTTGAGCTTCTACGACTTCAAGCCCGATCTCGACTTCTTTGGTGAGCGTGTGCTGCCGCTACTGCGCGATGCTGGTTTGCGGCGCTGACGTCAGGCAGCCGTTTCGGTACGGGCGGCGGTGGCGCGGCGCACGGGCCGCCGCAGCCCCAGATGCTCGCGCAGCGTATGGCCCGCATAGTCGTCGCGAAACAGCCCGCGGCGGCGCAACTCGGGCAGCACCAGCGCGATGAAATCGTCGAGGCCACCGGGCAACGTCGGCGCCATCACGTTGTAGCCGTCCGCGCCGTAACGCACGAAGCGCTCTTCGAGCTGGTCGACGATCTGCTCCGGCGTGCCGACGAGCTGCCAGTGGCCGCGCGCGCCTGCGACACGCAAATAGAGTTCGCGGATCGTCAGGTTTTCGCGGCGCGCGAGCTCGATCGTCAGTGCCTGCCGGCTCTTGCTGGCGTTCGTCTCCGGCAGCGGCGGAATCGGGCCGTCGAGCGGATAGGCGGACAGGTCGAACCCGCCGGTGAGGCCCGATACGAGCGCGAGCCCGACCGCCGGGTCGATCAACGACTGCAACGCGTCGAATTTCTCCTTCGCTTCGCTCTCGGTACGGCCCACCACCGGAAACACGCCGGGCATGATCTTCAGCGTATCGGGATCGCGGCCGAACGCCGGGAGCTGGCCCTTCACGTCCGCATAAAACGCGACGGCGTCGTCGAGTGTCTGCTGCGCGGTGAAGATCACTTCGGCGGTGCGCGCGGCCAGCCGCGTACCGGCCGGCGACGAACCGGCCTGCACGACGACCGGGTGTCCCTGCGGCGGTCGTGCGACGTTCAAGGGCCCGCGCACCTGGAAGAAGCGGCCGCGATGGTCGAGCACGTGTCGCTTGCGGGGATCGAAGAAGCGGCCCGATGCGCGATCGCGCACGAATGCATCGTCGTCCCAGCTATCCCACAGGCCACGCACGACATCCGCGAACTCCTCCGCGCGCGCGTAGCGTTCGGCGTGATCGAAATGCGCATCGCGATTGAAGTTGCGCGCCTCGTGCGCACTCGACGACGTGACCAGGTTCCAGCCCGCTCGACCGCCGCTGATGTGGTCGAGCGATGCGAACTTGCGCGCGATGTGGAACGGCTCGTTGAAACTCGTCGACGCGGTGCCGACGAGGCCGATTCGCTCGGTAACGGCCGCGAGCGCCGACAGCAGCGTCAGCGGCTCGAACTGCGCGACGTAGCTGTGCGCGGTGCGGCTCAGGAACTCGACGTCGTCGCCGCGCGTGCCCACGCCGTCGGCAAGAAACACGAGATCGAATTTCGCGGCCTCGGCCGCCTGGGCAAGCCGCACGTAGTGGCGAAAGTCGACGCCCGCGTCGGCCTGCGAACCGGGGTGGCGCCATGCGGCGATGTGATGGCCGGTCGGGTACAGGAATGCGCCGAGATGCAGGTGTCCGGTGCGGGTCGTCATCGGGAAGGGTTTCCGGAAAAGAGGGCCGCGCGCGCGGCCAGGTCAGAACACGCGGCCTTCGGTCAGGTGTGTCGTCACGCCGTTCAGCTCGTAGTCGCCGATCACGCGCGCCTTGTGCAGCAACGGGTTGTGGCTGAAGATCGTGCGCAGGTTGCGCCAGTGCCGGTCGAGGTTGTGTTCGCGCGCCGTCGCCGACGCGCCGCCGACTTCGAACAGCCGCTCCGCCGCATGCAGCGCCAGCTTGCTGACGATGAGCTGCGTGCGTGCCGTCGCGAGCGCGCTGTCGAGCACCAGCGCATGTGCATCGGCATCGCCGGCTTCGATCGCGTCGGCGGAACGGTCGAGCGCCCGCGCGTTTTCGCGCACGAGCGCATCGATAGCATGACTGTGCGCGGACAGCTCGCCGACGACCTGCTGGATGAAATGATCGTCGCGTGCGGTCGGCGCCGGGCTGTGCAGCACCGGGCGGCCGTGCGCGAGCACGTAGCGGCGCGCATCGGCAACCACGTTGCGCACGATGCCCGCCCCCGTCGCGACGAGATGCAGCTGCCGCAGCGCGCCGCAATGGCGGCCGACGAGCGTCGAGCCGTCGCGCGCGGCCACCTCATCCGCGAACACCTGCACGTCGTTCAGCAGCAGGCTGCCGCTCGCGGTCATGCGCTGGCCCATGCCGTCCCAGTCGTCGAGTACCTGCACGCCGTCCCGCGCGACAGGAATGATCACGGCGACCGCGTCACCCTGCTCGTTCTCCACGTTGATACGCGCGAAATCGGCAAACGCGGTGCCGGTCGAATAGTATTTGCGGCCCGTCACGCGATAGTGATCGCCGTCCCGACGCAACACCGTGGTGTTCTCGCCGGGCCGCGACGTGCCGCGCTCGGTCGATGCGCCGCCGAAGATCGCGCCGGCCAGCGCCCGCTCGAGCTGTGCGTCGTTGAACGGCGTGCGCGGTGACAGCCGCAGCGTCTCGATCTGGTCGTAGTGGATCCGCAGCGCGTGCGCGAGATTCGAATCGGCGGCGGCCAGCGTCGCGATCGTATCGAACAGATCGACGAGCGTGCCGCCGAGGCCGCCGCGCGCCACCGGAATCCGCAGCACGCCCAGCGCCGAGCGGCGGAAGATCGCAAACCCCTCGAACGGCAGTTCGCGACGCGCCTCGCGTTGCGCGGCATCCTGCCCGATCGCGTTCGCGAGATCGGGTAGCGCGGCAAGCGCGTCGCGCAACGCGTCGCGCGGATCGACGGCATCACGGGCAGTCATTCGGCAAGTCCTTGTTCGGGAAGATCGGGCGCTGCGCAGTGCGATCGCGATATGCGCGAACCGCCGCATGCGCAGCATTGCAAAGTATAGGGACGCACCCGGCGCGCGTGAAAAGCCGATTTCAGCTTACGTTATGCATGCGCCGGGAATTGCCGCGTGCGGTGACATCAGTGCTGGATGCCCCAGCGCCGCACGGTCACGCGTTCGAGCGTGTCGAACACGAGGTTCTCGACGAGCAGGCCGATCACGATGACGGCCGCGAGGCCGGCGAACACGCGATCCGTATACAGCTCGTTGCGGTTCTGGAAGATGTACCAGCCGAGCCCGCCCTGGCCCGCGCTCGCGCCGAACACCAGCTCGGCCGCGATCAGCGTTCGCCACGCAAATGCCCAGCCGACGCGCAGGCCCGACAGGATCGACGGCAGTGCGGCCGGCACGAGGATCAGCGCGATCTGGCGCAGGCCCGTGAGGCCGTAGTTACGCCCCGCCATCTTCAGCGTGGCCGGCACGCCCGCGAAGCCCGTATACATGCTGAGCGCGAGCGGCCAGAGCACCGCGTGCACGAGCACGAACAGCAGGCTGCCGGTGCCGAGCCCGAACCACAGCAGCGCGATCGGCAGCAACGCGATCGACGGCAGCGGATTGAACATCGACGTCAGCATCGCCAGCAGGTCGCGGCCGATGCGTGTCGATACCGCGAGCGATGTCAACGCAAATGCGAAGAACACGCCCAGCGCGTAGCCGCGCAGCAACACCGACAGCGAGATGCCCGTCTTCACCAGCAGTTCGCCCGACTCGATGCCCTGCACGAACGCGGCCAGCGTCGCGCCGAAGGTCGGCACGAGCAGATCGTTCGCGACGATGCGCGCGACGATCTCCCATGCGGCAATCAGCACGAGTGCGATGACGCTGCGCCGAAACCATCCCGCACCGGCGACGCGACGCCACAGCGGAGCCGGCACGGCACGCTCGGCGTCGGGCAGCGTGTCGAGCGTGCGTTCGTATTCGGTGCGCACGGGCGGTAGCGGCGGCAGGGCCGGATCGATCGTGCTCATGATGCGGCTGCCTCCGTCGTCGGGGCGCTGGTCGTGTCGGTATCGAACAGCAGGCGATGGATCCGCGCGACGTTGTCGCGGAAGTCGCCGGTGTCGACGTTGTCGAGCGAATGCTCGTGGCTGTTGAGTTCCGCACGCACGCGGCCCGGATGCGGCGACAGCAGCAGGATCCGGTTGCCGACGACGAGCGCTTCCTCGATCGAATGCGTGACGAACAGCAGCGTGAAACGGAATTCGTCCCACAGGCGCAGCAGTTCCTCCTGCATCTTGCGGCGCGTCAACGCGTCGAGCGCGGCGAACGGCTCGTCCATCAGCAGCACGCGCGGCTGCATCGCCAGTGCGCGCGCGATCGCGACGCGCTGCTTCATGCCGCCCGACAGCGTGTGCGGATAGGCGTCGGCGAACCCGCTCAACCCGACCTTGTCGAGATAATGCAGCGCGCGCTCCCGGGCTTCGGCGCGCGACAACCTTGCGGCGGCACGCAACGGAAACGCGACGTTTTCGACGACCGTCTTCCACGGCGGCAACTGGTCGAACTCCTGGAACACCACGACGCGGTCAGGGCCCGGCCCGCGCACCGGCCGACCGTCGAGCGCGATCGAACCCGATACGGGCTCGATGAAGCCGGCAATCGCCTTCAGCAGCGTCGACTTTCCGCACCCCGACGGGCCGAGCAGCACGAAGCGGTCGCTGCCATACACGTCGAAGCTGACCTGGTGGGTCGCGCGCACGATCCGCGCGCCGCTGCGGTATTCGAGGTTCACGCGGTCGATGACGAGCAGGCGTTCACTGTGCGCGCCGGCCTGCGCGGCATCCGGCGCGGGCCGGCCGGCGACCTGCGCGTCGGGCACGGGGTGGACGGCAGGCGCCGCGCCGCCGCGCGCCGCATACGGCGGCAGCCAGGTTCGGGGAGAAGTGGCGTTCACGATCGAATCTCTTGCGGGTAAAGCATCAGCATGCGGCCAGACCTTTCGCGGACCAACCATCGATTGCCCATATCGAAACCGCACCGACGCATAAGCGTCGATCGCGGCGTCGAAGCGGCTCCGCTCAACTGCCGCCGGCCGTCGCCGGATCGTCGAAGAAGTAGTCGCGCCACGACTTCGGTTCGTTGCGGATCGCGCCGGTGCGATGCATGAACTGCGCGAGCGCGAGCGTGTTCTGCGGCGCGGTCTTGAACTGCACCTGCGGATTGCGCAGGATCTTCAGCAGCAGCGCGCGATCGATCTTCGATGCGTTCACGCGGATATAGGTATCGGCCGCGCGCTCGGGATCGGCCGCGATCTGGCGCGCGGCATCGGCCAGCGCGGCAACGAATGCGCGATAGGTCTTCGGGTTGTCGTCGCGGAATTTCTCGGTGGCATACAGCACCGTCGCGGAGCTCGGGCCGCCGAGCACGTCATAGGAATTCAGCACGATGTGCGCATTCGGGTTGCCGGCGAGTTCCTGCTCCTGAAACGGCGGATTGCCGAAGTGGCCGGTAATCACGCTGCTGTTCGCCAGAATGGCAGCCGTCGCGTCCGGATGCGGAATCGCCTGCGTGAGTGCGTCGAGCTTGTCGAACTGCTTGTCGCCCCACTGCTTCGCGGCCGCGTACTGCAGCACGCGCGACTGCACCGACACGCCGACCGCCGGCACCGCGATGCGGTCCTTCGTGCCCAGGTCGGCGATCGTCTTCACGTTCGGGTTGCTGCTGACGAGGTAGTACGGGAAATTGCCGAGCGACGCGACGCCCTTCACGTTCTGCCGGCCACGCGTGCGGTCCCACACGGTCAGCAGCGGCCCGACGCCCGCGCCCGCGATGTCGACCGCGCCGGACAACAGCGCGTCGTTCACGGCCGCGCCGCCCGACAGCCGGACCCAGTCGACCTTGATGTCGAGGCCGGCCTTGCGCCCTTCCTTTTCGATCAACTGCTGGTCGCGCGCGACGTTCAGCATCAGGTAGACGACGCCGAACTGCTCGGCGATGCGGATGCGGCCTTCCGCGTGCGCGGCTTGCGGGGCGAGCGCGCCGGCGAACGCAAGCGCTGCGGTCAGTGCGGCCGCCAGCGCGCGGCGCGCCGGCAAAAACGAAAACGGCATCGGAACTCCAGTCAGGATGGGGCGGAAGATTGACGCGGCACGTAGCTCAGAAAGGCGCGTCGCCTTCGATCGTGGTGCGATACAGCTTGCGGCGCAGGTGGTCGGGGGTGCCGGCGGCGAGATGCATCAGCGAACGGTTGTCCCAGAACACGAGATCGTGCTCGCGCCATGGGTGCCGGTACACATGCTCGGCACGCACGCTGTGTGCGAACAGCTCGTCGAGCAGCGCGCGGCTTTCGTCGTCGGGCAGCCCGACGATGCGCGTCGTGAAATGCTCGCTGACGAACAGCGCCTTGCGGCCCGTTTCCGGATGCGTGCGCACGACCGGATGCACGACCGCGGCAACCTGCGCGATCTGCTCGGGCGACAGGTTCGGCCGCCACGGACTGCGCGCCTGCAGCTCCGCATAGCGTGCGAGATACGTATGCTCGGCGCGCCGCCCTTCCACCGCGCGGCGCAGATGGGCCGGCAGCGTGTCCCACGCGAGATGCATGTTCGCGAACAGCGTGTCGCCGCCTTCGGCCGGCAGTTCCTGCGCATGCAGCAGCGAGCCGAGGCTCGGCTTTTCCTTGTACGACAGGTCGGAGTGCCAGAAATGGCCCGCGTCGCCGAGCCCGATCGGCTTGCCGTTCTCGACGACGTTCGACACGATCAGCACCTCCGGATGGCCGGCAAGCGCGAACTGGTGCAGCACGTGGATCTGCAGCGGGCCGAAGCGGCGGCTGAACGCGATGTGCTCGTCCGGCGTGATGCGCTGGTCGCGAAACACCAGCACGTGATGGTCGAGATGCGCGCGATGAATGCGCGCGAAGTCGCCAGCGTCGAGCGGTTGCGACAGGTCGAGGCCGACCACTTCGGCACCGAGCGGCGCATCGAACGGCACGATGTCGAAATGCTGCGCCGCAACGCGCGGCCGCGACGCGGGCGGATGCCCGGCGCAAAGCGATGCGTCGTCGCGGATGGCGGTAGTCGTCACGGCACGGCTCCTGATTCGGTCAAAACGCGAATCTACGAGTGCGTGCCGGACGGCGTCAACGAAGCGATTCCGATACGTTTATCTGCTGCGCTGATAAAGATCGCTGCTCCCGCATACGGCGCGGCGGCGGGCGGCGGGCTCACGTGCGAAGACGGCCGATCGCGGCGGCCGTCGCGATTCCGTCGACGGGTCGGGTACGTGCACGGCGCCTTCAGGACATTCGCGTGCTGGGCTCGGCTACGACTCGGATGGCGCGTTCGGACATGCATTCAAGCGCATCGTGGGCTGCTCGCCCCGCGCGTATCGCCATGACTTTGCGAGTGAGTCGGGCGGAGTCGGGCGGATAACAGGCCGTTGAAATACCGCTCGGTCGGATGCGGGTCCGATCCCGCATTTCGCGACGATCACCGCGAGGCTTTCGATTGCAGTTCGATTGCCGCATTCCGACACGTATCAATGGCGTTGGGCGCCTGAGGGCGTCCATTTCAATGCATGACGCGCCCGACGGACGCAATGCGGCAAACGAGCTCAATCGACGCGCCGTGAAAATGCGCTTCAACGCACCAGTCGGAAATTCGCGGATCGTTTGCCGCTGCAGCTTTTGTGAAGTGTGGTGACAATATCAGATCGAGAATCGATCGATATTGAGAGCGCGTGCAGACCGTTGGTCAACGGTCTGCACTGAACGAATGTGCCGTCTATTGGAATAGTGGAAAAGTGGGCGGCCCTCGGAACAAGGTGTGTATTGAAACAAAATCCCGCGCCGCTGATAACTGACAACATTGACAGGGATTGTTCCAGTTTGAGTGGCTACCGAGCCGACGACAGCACCGCCCGTTTGAAAATGAGCGGATGATCCTTTACGCGTGACGCCATTTGGCCAATGTGGGCAGTTCGTGCTCGGTGGCCGGATCATCCAGCCGGATCCAGCTATAAAACGTGCCGTGCCATCCCGGAACGGGCAGCGGGGCCGCACGGCGAATGTCCGCGAGGCCCGGCCGATAGGCCTGAAATGGCCAGAATAGCGGCATGATGCGGCGCGCTTCCATGTCTTGGCGCAATTCGGCCGGTCCGCCCGCGTCGGACACGATATCGCAGTGGAACGCCCAGTCCTCTTCGCTCCAGGCGAGAAATACACTGGGCGCGCCGACGGCATCGAACATCAGCACCGCGTCCTGATTGGGGCGCCAGTAGTATTCGACGATGCCTTCCCGCGCGGCCACCTCATCGATCAGTTTGACGATCCGTGGATCCCGGTAGGTCGCTCCCGCTTCATGCAGGCTGATGTGCCCGCGGGCCGCGCAGCATTTGCGTTTCGCGTCGTCCAGCGCGCTCGCCAGCTTGCGCGCCATCTCGACGTCGGTTTTCTTCAGATAGCAATCGATCAGTCCCGCGTTGAACGCGGCCACCGCCTCGCGCTCGTCGGCGATGCCGGTGAGCAGGATTTTCATGCAGTTCGCGTTGCGGATGGAGGTCAGGAACTGGATGCCGTCGACCTCCGGCATCGAATAGTCGACGACCACCGCGCCCACCGCCTCGAATCGGGCAGGATCGGCGAGCGCATCCTCGCCGATCGCATTCCCGCCGGTTTTCTCCGCACCGAAATAGTCCGCGGCCGTGGGGGGTGTCTCCGCGTCACGCGACGACACGAAGTCGAGCGCGGCCCGGGGGTGGGAAAAAAAGTGGTTCAGGCGTTCGTCCGGAAATGCGCCCCGCAGCGCCTGCAGGAAATCCGGATTGTCGTCGACAAATACCACGGACACGGGGTAAAGCACCGGCTGCCTGACGAAGGGTTGCATAAGGGTCTCGATAAATCAGCAAAAGAAAATGCGGCAACGGAGACGCTTTGCCGCGAATGATTATCGCGGCAATTATCCGGCGAAAGTGCGACGCACATCAACTGCTCTTCATCCGCTAATTCGGCACGTTTCGACTGCACCGCTTCGCGGAATTGCACGGGGAGAATCGGGCCATTCCTTCTCGTTGAAGGAATGCGCCGCTACCGCCAGTAGCGATTCAAGGAGTTATCCATGTTGACGCGAGACGCGATTCTTCACGTCCTTTCCAACGAAACGGCCCATATTTCCGAGAAAACCTTCCACCATGTGGTGGACATTTACCTCAAGGATTCCAATGCCTTCATGAATACCTATTTCGCACGCTATTTCGAGTGGCAGGGCGTGTGCCGTGAACGCTGGTTTCACGAATGCATCCACAACAACCTGATGGGGGCCGGCGGGGCATTCGTGACGAAGCGCGCGCATCAGGAATACGTCCATGAGACGTTTCCGTTCCAACGCGTCGATTGCTTTCTCAATACGTTCGAGGTTCGGCAATGCTCGGCCTATCTGCTGTTCCGCTTCTGCGTGGACGGGCGGCAGGTGTCGCTGGGGTACCAGCAAATCGTGTTTGCCGGTTCCGACAAGCGGATCCGCCGGTTTCCGCCGGGCATCATCGAGCGGGTCAAGGCGTATGAGCTGATCCTGCCGTCCACCGCGAACTGAATGTGAGACCGCCCTACCCGACGCGATAGCGCGGGGGGAGCGCCGGCGGACCGTTCAGTGTCGGGTCCGCCGGCGCGCCGGGCTCCGGCAGCCGGATCGTGAACGTGGTCCGCACGCCGGGAACGGATTCACACGTGATGGTGCCACCGAGCGCTTCACATGCGCGGCGGCAAAAACTCAGGCCCATGCCGGCGCCGCGACCGTGCGACTTGGTCGAGAAAAAGGCGTCGAAGATTTGAGGGAGCACATCAGGGGCGATGCCCGGCCCCGTATCGCTGAAACGCACTACGCAGTAACCGTTGCTGCGATGCGCGTCGATCTCGATCTGCCCACGGCCGTTGGCGTGGATCGCGTACAGCGCGTTTTTCAGCAGATTGAAGATCACGAAGATCACGAGCGAGTCGGAGCCGAAAAACCGGATGTCGGTATCGATCGCGTCGACCGATACGCGGTCCCGCTCACCTGGACGGAACGGAAAGCGATCCACGGCGGCGTCGACACAGGCCCGTATCGGATAGGCCGCGAAGCTGTGGCGATCGAGTCGGTCCAGCGTAAAGGACGCCAGGGACATCTCGACCACCGTGCTCGTGGTGTCGACCTGGCGCCGGATCGACGACGCGAGCGTCGGTAGCCGCTCCAGCTGTCCGGGATACAAACCGTCGGCGCACAACCGGTGCTCCACCGCCAGCCGATACCCGCGCAGCAGCTCCGGCAGGACAGCGCGCAGCTCGTCCGCGTGCAGGCCGATCGCCGCCAGCGGCGTGGCCACTTCGTGCGCGACCGTCGCGGCCAGCAGATAGGGGCCCATCAGGCCATAGCGGACGATCGACGTCGCGAGCATCCCGAGACTGATCGCGATAAACAGCACCCCCACCGGATAGAAGTCGACGCCGTAGTTCACCGCATAGTCGGTCGCCGCGAGCGAGTAGAGGCCCAGGCTGACGAGGCATTGCGTGAGCAACTGCCGGACGTCTCGCGCCCGCCCCTGACGTCTTGCCTCGATCAGGAGCCAACCGCTGCGGCAGACCAGGAGTACCGTCTGCGCGACGTGCAACGGATGCAGCGGGCCCGCCTTGGGATACGGGCCAAAGAAATGCGGGCGGAATCCATCGACGACCGCATTGCTCGTGACCAGCAGCACGGCCAGCAGGACGCTGAGTCCGTAGGACGCGAATATGATCGGCCGCTCGTCCCGACGCGACACGATCTCCGTCACGAAATGATAGAAGGTCGTCGGCAGAAAAAGGATGAACAGATAGCCGGCCTTGACCAGCACGTTGGCGACGTCCGCGTCGGTCGTCTGGAACAGGAAGGCCCACGTTCCCTGCCAGACGAAGGTCGTCGCGCACATCAGGGCGAACGGGACGGATACCCGCGTGAGCCCCTTGGTGGCCAGCACGTAGAGGCCAAACCCGAGAAACAACGCAGATACGAACGCAGGCAAGATCGAGTACATATGCGTGAATCCACCATGTTTACGGGTCGCGCACCACTGAACCGTCCTGGCCGGTGCCGTTCGCGAGAGTAGCACGCCGCGCTCGGCGAGCGAGCGCGGCGGCTTTGTCCATGGGGCCTCTGCGCATCACAACTGTTGCGCGCGCGGTGCCGTGTGCCGGGTAGCGTTGACCAGAATGAAATTGTCGCGGTTTGCGAAGCAAGGTTGTCACCTCGCCGTTCAACGTTGGCCGGAAGGTGCGAAGGTCTCGTGAATTCATGAGGCTGCACGTCGCGAATTCAGGTTTGTCACTGGCCGTGGTGTTGCGAAGACCCGTGTCAACGCCCCTGCGCTGCCGTTGCCGCACGGGCAGTCTCTGTCGCGCGTCGTGCGAACCCTGATTTTTGATCACACAACTCCATCATCACGATAAGTTTTCTTATCACAATAGCTCGATTGGAGACCCGAACTCGCATTTGCGCAAACGCCCCGCATGCAACGGGGCGTTCGCCTTTCAGCGCCCGATCGGCAGCCCGGTCGGCTCGATCCAGCCCAGCTTGTAAGCGATCAGCAACGACAGGAACAGCGTGACCGACAGCCCGACGCGTGCCGCGAGCGACCAAGCCATCCGCTTGGACTTGCCGCGATCGTGATTCATGAAATACAGCGCGAAGATCAGGCTTGCGATGATCATCGCGAATGCCACGGAAACCAGCAGAGTTTTCATTGGTGATGCCCTTGAAGATCGGAATCGGCCTGAATCAGTTCGGCCAGTTTGTGCCGCTCGTCGGCGAGCGCGCCGACGCCCGACGCCGGCCAGTCCAGCGCGACGCCATTGCCCAGCGAATCGCGCACGAGCGCCTGGTAGCGCCGGTCGTTGATCCGGCCGTGGTCCATCGTTTCCGAGATCTCGCGCCGGAACGGCAGCGGGAAACTCGCGTACGCGCGCGACAGCGCCGCATATTGTCTCGCATCGATCTCTTTCGACGATGGTATGACAGTCCAGATCACCACAGCCACGATGGCCGTGAACGGGATCGCCGTATAGCGAAGAATGAACTTGATCGGGGTCATGAAGCGGTGGGCAGAAGTGATCGCGAAGGCGGGCGGCGCGGCCGTGCGGCAGCGAAGCCGCAGTCGGGCCGCTGTCAGGCCGCGCCGGATGACATTGTACTGAAAGCCCTATTCGACTAACAGAGTATGATAATGGCATTATCATGTTCATCACATGATTCGAGAGACCCGGCACCTGTGCGCAGGCGGCGTGCCCGCCCTGTCGTCCGGTGCCGGTCGTCACGTCCGTGCCCGCGATTCGCGGCGATTGAGCGAAGCCCCTGAGCCCCTATGCCAGCGCAGTACTTTCGAAACCTGACGGGAAAACACCGCAGCGCGACCGCGAACCGTCAGCTCGGGTTTTCACTGGCGTTCGTCGCCGGCGCGGCCAATGCCGGCGGCTTCCTCGCGGTCAAGCAATACACGTCGCACATGAGCGGCATCGTGTCGGCGATCGCCGACCAGACGGCGCTCGGCGACGTGCGGCTCGCGCTGGCCGGCATCAGCTCGCTGGGGTCGTTCCTGATCGGCGCCAGTTGCTCGGCGATCCTCGTCAACTGGGGCCGCCGTCGCGGCCTGCACAGCCAGTTCATGCTGCCGCTGCTGGTCGAGGCCGCGCTGCTGCTCCTGTTCGGGCTGCTCGGCAGCCACCTCGCGCTGTGGGAAACCTTCTTCGTGCCGGTGACCGTGACGCTGCTGTGCTTCATCATGGGATTGCAGAACGCGACGATCACGAAGCTCTCGGGCGCGGAGATCCGCACGACGCACATGACCGGCATCGTGACCGACCTCGGCATCGAGCTCGGGAAGCTGTTCTACTGGAACCGGTCGGCGGTCGATGTCGACGCGCATGCGGTGGTCGCCAACCGCTCGAAACTGCGGATTCACGCGACGATGCTCGCGTCGTTCTTCATCGGCGGCCTGGCCGGCGCGATCGGCTTCAAGCACGTCGGCTACGTATCGACCGTGCCGCTTGCCGCGGTACTCGTCACGCTCGCGATCGTGCCGGTGATCGACGACCTGCTCGCGTTGCTCCGCAGCAGGCGCTGATCGCGCACCGGGAGTGCGCTTTCGGCGGTGGCGCCGAAGGCGGATCGATTATAATTTGATTAACATACCGACCACCCTCGCCCCGCAATGGAAACGAAAACCGCCCGCCTGACCGTCCTGATCGACCCCGCGAAAAAGGAAGCCTTCGAGATGCTCTGCGCGGAGCAGGATCTCACGCCGTCGCAAGTCGTGCGGCAACTGATCCGCGAGTATCTCGACCGCCACGGCGTAACGTACAAGACCAAGAGCGCGCTCGGCAAGCGCGTGAAGTAAAGACGGCCGTACAGGCCGCGCCTGCCTGCAGGCTACGCGCCGATTTCCCATCGCCCGTGCGGCTGCGCACGCATCACCAGCCGCTGCGGGTCGACGCTCTCCCCGGCCTTCATCCGCCTCGCCGTGGCCGCCAGCTTGAGCTCGCCGGCCCGCGCACACGCAAGGGCGCGTTCGAGCAGGATCCGCAGCGACGGCAGCCGGCTGCCCCCCTTCCATGCGAACGCGATGAAGTTGTTGTCGTCGCCGCACGGCGCCAGCGTATACGACGCACCGAACACCGATCGCAACTGCTCGAGATGCTCGGGCAGCGCGGGATCGTCGTCCATGAAGTTGATTGCCAGCACGCCGTTTTCGCTCAGGCGAGCGTGACAGGCGGCGAGGAATGCGGCGCCCGTACAGCGGCCCCGCATGCCGTCGGCGACGAACGCGTCGTGCAGGATCACGTCCGTCCGGACATCCGCCCTGTCCAGATGATCCGCGCCGTCGGCGCACACCACCGTGAACCGGCCGTCATCAACGGGAATCCTGAAAACGTCACGCAGCGCGATCACGTCCGGGTTGATCTCGACCGCGTCGATCGTCGCGCCGGGCAAGTGCCGGTAGCAGTACTTCGCCAGCGAACCGCCGCCGAGCCCGAGCATGCAGATGTGCGCGGGCTCGGGCTGCAGCAGCAGAAAGCCCATCATCACACGCGTATAGCCGAGCTCGAGCCGGCCCGGATCCCGGAGCGACATGAAGCTCTGCGTGCCGAAATGGTCGAAGTGCAGCGAAAGCGCGTGCTGCGTCTCCAGCACGAACGGCCGGCCGTCGTTCAGCGGCGTCGCCAGGAACCTGACGAACGCGTCGTAGGAAATTCGATCCTCGGCCATGAACGGGCAGTCAGTTACTGACGGTCGATTGGAGCGTGCGCGCTCAGACTTTCTTCAGGTAGCAGGCCTTCAGCATGAAGCCACCCATGTCGGTCTTGCAGTCGACCTCGTGATCGCCGCCGACGAGCCGGATGCTCTTGACCTTGGTGCCCATCTTAAGCGTGATCGACGAGCCCTTCACGCGCAAATCCTTGATCAGCACGACCGAGTCGCCATCCGACAGCACGTTGCCGTTGGCGTCCTTGACGACGTCGCCCGCCGGTTCGTCGCCCGTGTCGGCGCCGGCGCCGGCCGACCATTCATGGCCGCAGTCCGCGCATACGGTCAGCGTGCCGTCCGGGTAAGTGTTTTCCATCGCGCATTGCGGGCAGGCGGGGGCGGCGTTCATTGCGGCTTCCATTCAGGGGGAGTTGAGTCGTCGATAAAAAGGCCGGGCGCGCTGGCAGCGTCGCCCGGCCCGCGTGAAGGCACGCGCCGACGGGTCGGCGAGCCGCCTTCGGCGCACACGACATTATAATGCAATACACATATCTTGGCTGCTGTATTATAATAGGCGTTTTCGCGCCGTTCGCCGGATTTGCGGCCCGTTTCACCGAGAATGCCGGCACATCCGCGCAGGATATGCATGCCCCGGCAGCGCTGCCGGCGTTCCGGAGTCGTGCGGAACAGCGCGTTTCTCGCCTGCCTGGCGCACCGCCGGCCCGGCGCCGCACACCGATCCCGACGTTCCGTCCAGAGGCTCTCCGACATCGTGGCAACCGTTGTGTTCGTTGAAATCGGCCCCGCGTGGAACCGCAACCGCGGCCACGCCGCACGAGCAGCCGCCGCCGACGCGGCGCGCGGCTTCGAAAGCGACATCCTGCTGATCGCGAACGGGATCAGCAGCGATGCGAAGGACAGCGCCGCCGTCGCGGCGCTGCAGGTGCACGGCGGCACGTCCGCACAGGTGCTGGCCACCGGCCCCGACGAGGAGGCAGCCCTGCAGGCGCTGCTGCCCGTGCTGCAAGCGCGCTGACCGGCGCGCCACCCGATGTCACGGCATCCCGCCCACCCCGAATCCCCTTTTCACGAGGAAGCGATGAGCGACAACTTCACGTCCAACACCCCGAACCTGTCGGCCTCCGCCATCTGGGCGCTCGAACGCCTCGCCGATGTCCGCTACGGGCGCGACGCACCGGCGCTCGGCTGGTCGATCGCGAGCGAACTCGTCAGCGCGGGCTTCGTCAGCCATCCCGCACACGGCCGCTCGGGCGCCTCGATCACGGCCGAAGGCCGGACCTTCCTGAAGAACCGGAAGTAGACCGCCTGCGGCCGCGAATCGGATTGCCCCTCCGAGCGTCATGTCGAGTGACGGCGGCACATCGGAAGGGCTGCGCGCCGCATGAAAGTCCGACTATCGCGCGGGAAGCCGATGGAATTGCGCCCGCTTCCCGTGCGACGTCGTCGATGCGGCGGCACCACCTCCGGCCGGCCGCACCGCAGCCCGTCCGTGCAAAGGGTTTTGCTATCATTCCGGCTCCCTGTCTTGCCGAATTGGATATGCCCGCTCGCAGCGGGCCGCCGTCGCCTGCCGTCAATCGCACGTCGTCGCTCGCCGAGGTACATCGCCGGCCGATCTGCCTGCCGGTGCGTGAACGGAACCCAACCAGCGCGGCATCGACATGCTGACGGCCTGACCGTCCCATGCCCCTCCTCTCCGGAAGCCACGATGCCGCCTGTCTCCTCCCCGCCCGTTCTCGATACGCCGCGTCTCATCCTCGAAGGCCATCCGCTCGGCGACTTCGAGGCGCTCGCCATGATGTGGGCCGAGCCGAATGTCGTCGAGCACATCTTCAACGGCAAGCCGTCCGCGCCGCGCGACTCGTGGATGCGCATGCTCGCGTATCGCGGGCTGTGGCCGCTGCTCGGCTATGGGTACTGGGCGATTCGCGAGAAGGCGTCGGGCCGCTATGTCGGCGATCTGGGCTTCGCCGATTTCCACCGGCTCATCGAGCCGTCGATTCGCGGCGTGCCGGAAGCCGGCTGGGCCCTTGCGACGTGGGCGCACGGCAAGGGTTACGCGACCGAGGCGCTCTCGGCCGCGCTGGCATGGCTCGACGGGCAACAGCGGTTCGAGCGCAGCGTGTGCCTGATCGCGCCGACCAACGTCGCGTCGATCCGCGTGGCGGAAAAGGCGGGTTATGGGGAGCCGGTGCAGATCCGGTTCAACGATACCGACTCATTGCTGTTTTCGCGCGCGCGCCGCTAGGTTGCCGGCGGACGGGTGACGCGGGCGGGCCGTACGGACGGCACCGGCGCGCCCTCGCCGCTCACTCCACGACCGGTTCATACAGGCTCGTAAAGAGCCCGTTGTCCATCGGCCAGCAGTTGCCGCAATCATCGCGCAAGATCCAGTCACCCGACTTCACCGAACGCCAGCCTTCCGGTGTGGCGATCGCGCGTCCGCCTTCACGGGTCTCCACCCGATCGTGGTCGCCATCCGCGAACCACCGTGTTGCATCGACATAACTGATGCGTTTTCGAAATCGCATACCGCCACCGAAATGTTGAGACCTGACCGGCATGTTCAAGGACCTGTCCGTGTCAATGCGTGTACGGCGCGAAGCGCCGTGAAATGGCTGAGCGCCACGAAGGGGATCGGGCGGCCATGGCATCCGCCCCGGGCGACGGCGGCTGGGTCGCCAGCCGGGTTGCGTGCAACGCCTTCCGGCTCTCCGCGACGCGTGCCTCCAGCGTTTCCCGTGCGGTGATCGAGATCCGGATATCGATCTCCCGCATTCTCCGGATCGCCGCGTGAACCTCGTCGGGTTGATCGGGTGATAGCGCCGTCAAGAACGCCGAACGTGTTTCTGCTGCCCGGACGGCCTCGCTCCAGTCGGCGTGGGCGACCGCGACTTCGATCGCGTTCGTGAGTGAATCGAGACTCCGGATGATTTGAAGCGGCGTCATTTCGCATTCCTATCAGCGCATCGTGCCGGTCAGACGTTTGCCGCCTGGAAGGCGGGGTGACGTCGACATTGATTCGCGCGCGTCGGGCACCGGCAGTGCCGCGCCGAACGGACGCACCACGCGAGCAATGGCACGCTGTCGGTCACCGCCATCGCATTGGCATTCCCTTCGGCGGCCAGCCGGTAGCCGGTGTGCGTCATGCTCGCCACCGAGTCGCCACGATTGTAAGGACCTGTCCGTTGCCCGTTTCGTAATATTTTGTAATGATATGTCGAGCAATCTTTACCGGCTTGCGGGCCCAGGCGGGCGTGCTTTTCACGCGCCATTTTTCCGCAAACGTTTTCGTGCGAACGACACCGCGTCCGCCGTCCCTGCCGGCCTTTAACCGGATTCCACGCCTGACCTTATCGTCCAACCATCGCCCCGTTCCGCGACGACACGACTCCACCCCTTCGCCCCATTTGCGTGGCTGCCCGGGCCGGGTGATTCGCGTGCGCACCGGGCGGTCGAGCGATGCAGATTTCGCCACATTCCACCGGATTGTTTGGACGTATCATGCGCGTCTCTTCAGTCACCCCATGGTCGGACTGGGCTTGAACGCTCGCCACTTTCCCGTTTCACCCCCTCGTTTAGCGATGCCCATCCGAATCCTGCTCGTCGAAGACGACGTCCCATTGTCCGCACTGATCGCAGACTATCTGCGCACGCATCAGTACGAGGTGGACCGCCTGTTCGACGGCACCGACGCCGTCGCCACGATCGTCGCGCGTCACCCCGACCTGGTGCTGCTCGACATCAACCTGCCGGGCAAGGACGGCTTCGAGATTTGTCGCGACGCACGCACGCAGTACGACGGCATCGTCATCATGATGACGGCTCGCGACGAACAGTTCGACGAGTTGCTCGGCCTGGAATTCGGCGCGGACGACTTTCTCCATAAGCCGATCGAGCCGCGCATCCTGCTCGCGCGGATCAAGGCCCACCTGCGACGGGTGCGCATGCGCCCGGACGATGTCGAGCCGGCATCGCCTCATCGTTTCGAGTTCGGCAAGTTTTCGATCGACCGGGCCGATCGCAAGGTTCGTCTTCCCGACGGCAGCGCACCCCGCCTGACGTCGACCGAGTTCGACCTGCTGTGGGCGCTCGTCTGCCGCGCCGGCGAGGTGGTCAGCCGAAAAGACCTGACGCTGCTGCTGCGCGGCATCGAGTTCGACGGCTTCGACCGCTCGATCGACGGCCGCATTTCGAAGCTGCGCCGCAAGCTGCGTGACGACCTGACGGAACCGAAGCGAATCAAGACGATTCGCGGCAAGGGCTATCAGTTCAGCAAGCACGCGTGGGACTGACGCGCTGCGCTCAGGTGCCCGTCGTCTTCTCGCCGGGCGCGGTAACGGGCGTCTCCGGGGCGCGCGCCAGCCCTTGCGCGAACACCTTCAACCCTTCGAGCAACGGCGTCAGCGCGTCCCACAGCGCTTCGTCGTGCAGCAGTCGGTAGACGCCGCGCACGCCCGGTGCGACATGCTCGTGCTGTTCCGGCCGCCACGCGCCGACGTGATGCAGCGCGTCGGCGGCCGCGAACACGGCCTTGCCGAACTGTTCGGGCGGAATGCGCGACAGCGCCATCAACAGCACCGCGAGATTCTGCATGCCGCTCTGCATGCCCGGCTTGTCGAGCGCATCGACGAACGTGTCGGCCAGCCGCGCGTTCGCGCTGACGACCTCGGTCGCCAAATGCAGGAATCCATGCCGGTGCAGGCTGCCGAGCAAATGTTCGAGCGCATCGTGCGCGCTGGGCTCCGGGTGCGGAGGCGTCGTTTCGGGGGACTGACGTTCGGTCATCGGCTTTCTCCGGTTGGGACGCCACGTGGCCGCCGCGACGGCGGCCACGCGCGCCGGTTGCGTGTCGTTCGTCTGACGCCGCCCGCCCGGCGGCAGGCCGGGCAGGTGCGCGAACCGCGCGCCGCTTGCGCCGCGGCGGTTGCGTGCGCGGGTTTCATCGGCGAGCCATGCGGCCCGCGTGTCGAACGGCCGGGCCGGTACGCGCTGACCGGCCGCCGCCCTACCGCATGTTTCCCGTATGGCCCAGCGAATAGCGGCCCGGTTGCGGCCACACCGTCAGGCCGTGCGGCTCCATGCCGACGGGAATCGACCGGACCGCGCCGCTCGTGGTGTCGATCGCGTAGACGACGTCATCGAAACGGCCCGACAGCCACAGCGTGGTGCCGTCCGCGCTGACGTTGCCCATGTCGGGGCTGCCGCCGCCGGGAATCGGCCAGGTCGCGACCACCTGGCGGGTCGCGAAATCGAGCACCGAGACGCTGCCCTTGCCGTGACGCGGCCCATGGACGCGATTGGAGCCGCGATTCGCGATATAGAGCTTCGTGCCGTCGCGGCTCGGGTACAGGCCGTGCGTCCCGACGCCGGTCGGGATGAAGCCGATCTTCGTGAAGGCGTCGCCATCGATGACGTAGACCCCGTCCGCCATCATGTCGGCGACATAGAACACCTTGCCGTCGGGCGACACGCGGATGTCCTGCGGCATTCCTTTCCGGTCGAGCTCGAGATAGCCGACCACCTTGCGGTTCACGAAATCGATCTTGGCCAGCTTGCCGCCGAACTCGCACGTGAAGAGCGCATACCGGCCGTCGATCGAGAAGTCGGCGTGGTTGATGCCCTTGCAGTGCGGCACATCGAGGCTCGATTTCAGCGCCATCGTTTTCGGGTCGCGGAAGTCGAGCCGCGCATGCGCTTCGGCTACCACGATCGCGTCCCGGCCGTCGGGCGTGAAATACATGTTGTACGGATCGTCGACGCTCACCGGCTGGCCGGGCTTGCCCGTCTTCGGGTCGATCGGCGTCAGGCTGCCGTCGGTTCGCCCTTCCGCATTGTTCGCGACCCACAGCGTCTGCAGGTCCCATGCCGGCACGACGTGCTGCGGACTGCGGCCAACGGCGAACCGGTCGACGACCTGGTACGTGGCCGGATCGATCACGTAGACGTCGTTCGATCTCAGGTTCGGCACGTAGATGCGCGGCAACGCGCCCGCTACCGCCGCGCTCATGCGGCCGGCCTGCGCCTCGCTGTACAGGTTGTCGGGATGGAGGACGGGCGGCATGCCGGGTACGGTCGCGACGGCGGCCGCCGCGATCGCCCCGCGGGCACCGACGGCCAGCGCCGCCACGATGACGATCGCGGGACGTGAGAAGCGAAGATGACGGCGAAAGCGCGGTTGCATGACGATGTCCCGGTTCGATTGAAGGGAACGACGACAAAGGTAGCGCGATGGCGCGGCCGCGTCAGCGGCCGGCGATGTCCTTTCTGATCGCATCGACGGTGCGCGACACGATGGCGTCGGTGCCCAGCCGGCCGAGTTCGACACTCGCATGACGCGGATCGCCGCCGTAGACGCCGTCGACGGCGCCCGGCTTCGCGGCGTTGCGCAGCTGGTCGACCCTGACCATGCGGGGCTCGACCGCCAGCAGCAGCGCCGTGTCGGCCAGCCCCGCATGCGTGCCGATCTCCGCGCCCGGCACGCCGTGCTCGCGCAGGATCTGGTCATAACCGTCGGAGCTGGTGCCGTAGTACGCGGCCGGCACGAACGCGCGCGCCCCCGTGCCGGCCCACGACTTGTTGAGCCGGGCGACGGATTGCTTGATGTCGTTCTGGTAGCCGCCGTGGTCGCCGAGGAACACGATGTTGGTGAAGCCATGGACGCGGAAGCTGTTGGCCGCGGATTCGAGCGTCTTTTCGAAGACGTCGTCGGGCACGGTGATCGTGCCCGGGAAGCGCATGTGCGACGTCGGCGGCGCATAGCCGCCCTCGGGCACATAGGCGATGACGGGTGCGACGATCGCGTTGCCGAGCCCTTCCGCGATCCGCTCGGACAGCACCCTGACCCGCGCGTTGTGCTTGCCGAGCGCGACGTACGGGCCGCTTTGCTCGGTCCCGCCGATCGGAATCAGGATCGTGGTCTTGCCGGCCCGGATGCTGTCGCGCAGTTCGGTCCAGGTCATGTCTTCGAGTTGCACCGTGCCCGGCGCCTGGGCGAGCACGGCTTGCGCGACGGTGACAGCGAGGGCGGCGAGGATGGCGCGTGGCAGGCATTTCATCGCGGATTCCCGGCGTAAGGAAAGAAACGACGCGGCGTTCCCTCGCACCATAAACGAACTCGCGCGACTTGTCGCTGACCGACGCATGACGCTTCACGCCGCAGGTAAAAAGAAAGGATTTCGTCAGGATGCCGGCTTGCGTCGCCGAGCCTGTCGCTCCCGGTCAGCACGCGACGAGCCGATTCGAGGCGCGGACCAAGGCACCACGCACCCGCTCCTCATCAGCGCCCATCACGCCGGCAACACGGCCACCGCCTTGATCTCGACGATATAGCCGGGCGCGCCGCCCAGCATGTGCGCACCGACCGCCGTCCACGCCGGCTTCGGGTGCGCCGCGAGGTAGCGGTCGCGCACCTGCATGAACAACGGCAGGTCGCGCATGTCGGTATGGAAGGTCGTCAGGTCGACCACGTCGTTGAACGATGCGCCTGCCGCCTCCAGCACAAGCTTCAGATTCTCGAACGCCTGCACGATCTGCGCTTCACGGCCCTCGACGAGCTGCATCGCCGCATCGCGGCCGATCTGGCCGGATACGTACAGCGTATCGCCGACCTTCAGGCCCGGTGCGTAGCCGATTTTCTCGTACACCGCTTCCATGCCCGACGGAACGATGGCTTTGCGATCACGCATGAGGGTCTCCGTGGCCGGCGTCTTCGCACCGGCCGGTGGGTTGTCGATGAACACGGGTTGAACACGTGCAGGCGGCGCCACGACACATCGCTCAACCCGTATCGCCGCCCGCGACCGGCAGCACCGTGCCGGTGATGTAGCTCGCCTCGTCGGACGCGAGGAACAGGATCGGCGCGATCTGCTCGTCGAGGCTGCCGTAGCGCTTGAAGAACGTCGACTCCGTCACCTGGCGCACCGCCTCGCCCATCCATGCCTGTTCCTGCTCGCTGTCGCCGGCCGCGTTGCGCGGCACGCGGCGCGGCGGCGCGCTGGTGCCGCCCGGCGCGGTCGCCACGACCCGGATGTTGTGCTCCGCGTATTCCATCGCGAGCGCCGCCGTCAGCGCATTGACGCCGCCCTTCGCCGCCGAGTACGGCACGCGGCGGATGCCGCGCGTCGCGTTCGACGAGATGTTGACGATCGTGCCGCCGCCGCGCGCGAGCAGGTGCGGCAGCACCGCGTGGCACGTATAGAGCGTCGGCATCAGCGAACGGCGGATTTCCGCATCGATCTGCGCGGGCTCGAATTCGGCGAACGGGCGCATGCGAATCGCGCCGCCGACGCCGTTGATCAGGATGTCGATGCCGCCGAACGTCTGCGCGGCATGTGCGATCGCCGCATGCGCACCGTCGTAGGTTTCGAGATCGGCGACGAAGCCGGCCGTCTCGCCACCGGTCGCTTCGGCCACGACGTCGGCGACGAAATCCGCGCGATCGACGAACAGCACCCTGCCGCCTTCGGCCGCCGCGCGCAGCGCGACGCCACGGCCGATGCCCTGCGCGGCGCCCGTGACGACGATGACCTTGCCAGAGAATCGTTGCATGATCACGCCGCCTTTGCCGTGACGTTGGGGGTGAACTTCTCGTAGTGGAAGCTGTTCGGCTTCACGCCTTCGTCGTCGAAATACTGGCGCACCGCGTCGACCATCGGCGGCGGCCCGCACAGATACACGTCGACGTCGCCGTCGTTCAGCGCCTCGGCCGGGATGTGCTGCGTGACCCAGCCCTTGCGCGGATGGCTCGACGCGGCGTCCGCGACGACCGTCGCGAAGCTGAAGTTCGGCAGTTTCGCCGCGTAGGCTTCGATCGCGTCGACCAGCACGAGGTCGAGCTCGCGCGTCACGCCGTAGATCAGATGCACCTTCTGCTGCGACCCGGCACGCGCGAGCACCTCGAGCATCGACAGGAACGGCGCCAGCCCCGTGCCGCCCGCGAGGAACAGCAGCGGCCGCTGCACGTCGCGCAGGTAGAAGCTGCCGAGCGGCCCGTGCAGTTCCAGCGTGTCGCCGGGCTGCGCCGATTCGAGCCACGTGCTCATCACGCCGCCGGGGATCTTCTTGATCAGGAAGCTGACCTTCGCATCGGCCGGCGCAGAAGAGAACGAGTAGGACCGGTGCTGCCCGCTCGCGGGCACGTCGATGTTCACGTACTGGCCCGGCAGGAACACGGGCGCGGCCGCGCCGACGTCCAGTTCGAGCACGACGGCCGCGTCGTTGTGCTGCTCGACCTTCGTCACCGTGGCGGCGAAGCTGCTCTGGCCGGTCTTGCACGCGACCGACGACGTCGGCACCGCGATCACGCAATCGCTTTGCGGCACCATCTGGCAGGTCAGCACGAGGCCGCCGTCCTTTTCGTCTTCGGTGAGCGCGTCGTCGATGTAATCGTCGCCGAGGTCGTAGCTGCCGCTTTCGGCGCGGCACTTGCAGGTGCCGCACACGCCGTCGGAGCAATCCATCGGCAGGTTGATCTTCGCGCGGAAGGCCGCGTCGAGTACCTTCTCGCCGGCCTTGCAGTCGATGAAGCGGGTTACCCCGTCCTCGAAGTTCAGTGCAATCTTGTAGCTGGACATGGCGTCGCCTCCACTTCCTTGTCTTTGATGACGAAACAACGGGCGTCAGACGTGATAGACGTCGAGCACCTGCCGGATGTAGTCGTTCTTCAGCACGATCTTCTTGTACGCGATCAGCAGTTCGTCGCCCACCTGGCGCAACGTGACGAACATCGTGCCGAAGAAGTGATCGGTCACGCGGTAGCGGTGGTTCAGCGTGTGAAAGTTGTAGCGCACGTCCACCTCGCCGTCGCGTTCGGCCAGCACCTCGACGTTCGTCACGTTGT
This sequence comes from Burkholderia sp. AU6039, assembly GCF_002223365.1. Classification (NCBI taxonomy): domain Bacteria; kingdom Pseudomonadati; phylum Pseudomonadota; class Betaproteobacteria; order Burkholderiales; family Burkholderiaceae; genus Burkholderia; species Burkholderia sp. AU6039. Next base: position 181,554 of record NZ_NKFK01000007.1, on the reverse strand, counting down.
GGCTGGTGCGCGGCTCGGGCGTCGATGCGCCGCTGCGCTCGGTCTTGATCCGGAACACGCGATCCTCGAGGCCGCCGCGGTCCGGGTAGTACATCAGCGAGATCTGGCTCTGGTGATCGTCGGTCGGCCGATCGTCGTCGTCCCATGCGGGCATCCAGTACGTGACGTCCTCCGTGTAACAGGTCAGCCACGCGTCCCACTGGCGATCGTCGAGCAGGCGCGCTTCGCGATACAGCGCCGCGCAAATGGTCCGGTAATCGAAGCTCATGCTGCCACCTCCCCGCGTTCCTTCTTCAGCGCATCGCGCATCACGTGCACCCAGTGTTCGTGCTGGCACACGAACAGCCCTTCGTCCTCGCTGCGCTCGCCGGAAATGCGCGGGTTCAGCCCCATCTTCCTCGCGTTCTCGTCGGGCCCGTCGATCCACAACGGCGCACCGCGCGACAGGTCGTTCCACATCGCCGTGATGCCCGCGTAACCGGCCTGGCATGCGCGGAATTCCTCGAGGTCGTCGGCGGTGCCCATGCCCGTCACGTTGAAGAAATCCTCGTACTGGCGGATCCGGATCGTGCGGTCGGCCTCGCTCTCGCCCTTCGGCGCGAAGCAGAAGATCGTGACTTCGGTCTTGTCGACGCCGAGCGGCCGCACCACGCGGATCTGCGTGCTGAACTGGTCCATCAGGAACACGTTCGGGTACACGCACAGGTTGCGGGTCTGGTTGACGATGAAGTCGGCCTGCACGTCGCCGACGCGCGCCTTGATCTCGTCACGGTGCTGGTACACCGGCCGCACTTCCGGGTTCATCGTCTGCGTCCACAGCAGGATGTGGCCGTTGTCGAAGCCGTACACGCCCGCGACCGACTTGCTCCAGCTGTTCGCATCGACGGCCTTGGTGCCGTCTTCCTTGCGGCGGCCCATCGTCGCCGCGTAGTTCCAGTGCACGGTGCTGACGTGGTAGCCGTCGCAGCCGTTCTCCATCTGCATCTTCCAGTTGCCTTCGTAGATGTAGGACGAGTTGCCGCGCAGCACCTCGAGCCCGTTCGGCGCCTGGTCGATGATCTGGTCGATGATCACGCGCGCTTCGCCGAGGTAGTCCTCGAGCGGCAGCACGTCGGCGCTGAGGCTGCCGAACAGGAAGCCGCGGTAGTTCGCGAAGCGTGCGACCTTCTTCAGGTCGTGCGAGCCGTGCGTGTTGAACTGCACCGGATACTCGGTCGTCTTCTCGTCCTTCACCTTCAGCAGCTTGCCGGTGTTCGAGAAGGTCCAGCCGTGGAACGGACACGTGAAGCTGCCCTTGTTGCCGTGCTTGCGGCGACACAGCATCGCGCCCTTGTGGGCACAGGCGTTGATCACCGCGTGCAGCTCGCCGGTCTTGTCGCGCGTGATCACGATCGGCTGGCGGCCGATCCACGTCGTGTAGTAGTCGTTGTTGGCCGGGATCTGGCTTTCGTGCGCCAGATACACCCAGTTGCCTTCGAAGATGTGCTTCATCTCGAGCTCGTACAGCTCGGCGTTCGTGAAGATGTCACGGCGGCAGCGGAATACGCCGGCCTCCTTGTCGTCCTGGACGGCGGTGGCGAGCAGGTGATCCAGGTCGGTGGCTTGGTCGATCGTGGCGGACATGTTGGCTCCTCCCATGCGCGTGCCGCGTCCTGCAAGCACGCTCGCATCGGTAATCGGTTGAATCTCGCGGGTACCCGGCCGGCGGCGGCGTATCGGCGCCGCGCCGGCGGGCGGTTGGCGCTTACGCCGTCGCGGCTGCGCGCGGGCGGTGGACGATCTGGTTGTCCTTGCCCTGCACCCGCGGCGTCAGGACGAAGTTGAACTCGATGTCCTGGTACGCATCGGCCTTCATGCCGAGCGCCGTGCCGCCGGTCTTCGCGACCACGGGCGGGATCAGCTCCTCGCGCGTCGCATACGCGAAGTCATCCCAGATCAGCGGATCGCCGTCGATGTTGAACTGCGTCGTCAGCTTGCGGTGGTCGGGGCTGTCGACGAAGAAGTGCACGTGCGCCGGGCGGTTGCCGTGGCGGCCGAGGCCGTTCAGCAGTTGCTGCGTCGCGCCCTGCGGCGGGCAGCCGTAGCCGACCGGCATCAGCGTGCGGAATTCGTACTTGCCGTCGGCGCCCGTTCTTACCGCGCCGCGCAGGTTGAACTCGCTCTGCTTGCCGGTCGGGTCGAAGTGCGAATAAAAGCCGTGCGAGTTCGCGTGCCAGCATTCGACCAGCGCGCCCGCGACCGGCTTGCCGTCGAGGCCGGTGACCGTGCCGTGGATCACGAGCGGGCCCGCGCCGTCGTCTTCGTCGAGGTCGATCTTCGACACGCCGTCGCGCACCGGTGCGCCGGCCACATACAGCGGCCCTTCGATCGTGCGCGGCGTGCCGCCGTCGAGGCCGGCCGCCTTGTCCGCGGCATCCATCCGGATGTCGAGATACTTCTCGAGGCCGAGGCCGGCCGCGAGCAGCGCCGCTTCGCCGTCCTGGCCGAGCTTGTTCAGGTAGTTCACGCCGGCCCACACTTCGTCGGGCGTGATGTCGAGATCGTCGATCGCCTTGAACAGGTCGCCGAGCAGCCGCAGCACGACCTGCTGCGTGCGCGCGTTGCCGCCGTTCGTGCCGTTCGCGCCCGCGTTCGACGCGGCCTTCAGCAGATCCTGCACTTCCCGGGACTCGAAAACTTTGACGCTCATGATGGTGTCTCCACGTGTATTGGGGGGAATGACGGCCGTTGACTGGCTCGGGTTATCTATCGCGCGACTTTCGTCAGCCCGTCGCGGGTGAAACGCCTGACCTTGTCCTCGTCGAGTTCGATGCCGAGGCCAGGGCCGTCCGGCACGGTCAGTTCGAAGTCGCTGTAATCGAGCGGCTGCGTCAGGATCTCTTCGGTGATCAGCAGCGGCCCGAACAGTTCGGTGCCCCACTGCAGGTTCGCGACACTCGCGAACAGGTGCGCGGACGCCACCGTGCTGAACGCGCCTTCGAGCATCGTGCCGCCGTACAGCTCGATGCCGGCCGCATCCGCGATCGCGGCGACGCGCTGCGCGGCGAACAGGCCGCCGCTTTGCTCGATCTTGATCGCGAACACGTCGGCGCCGTGGTGCTTCGCGATCTCGAACGCGCTATCGGGGCCCTGCAGGATTTCATCGGCCATCAGCGCGACCGGGAAGCGGCGCATCAGGCGCGCCAGCGCCGCGGCCGAGGCCACCGGCTGCTCGACCAGTTCGCAGCCGGCATCGGCCAGCGCCGGAATCGCGCGCGCGGCCTGCGTTTCGCTCCACGCCATGTTCACGTCGACACGCACCGCCGCGCGATCGCCGACGGCCCGCTTGATCTCGGCCACGTGGCGGATATCCGTTTCCGGCGACTTCGCGCCGATCTTCAGCTTGAACACGTTGTGGCGGCGCTGGTCGAGCATCCGTTCGGCTTCGGCGATGTCGGTGGCCGTGTTACCCGATGCGAGCGTCCATGCGACCGGCAGGCGGTCACGGCGGCGGCCGCCGAGCAGTTCGCTCACCGGCACGCCGAGCCGCTTGCCGTGCGCGTCGAGCAGCGCGGTTTCGAGCGCGCTCTTCGCGAAGTGATTGACCTTCGCGAGCTTGCCGACGAACGCCATCAGCGTCTGGATGCGCGTCGCGTCCTTGCCGATGATCGCCGGCGCGAGATACGTGTCGATCGCGAGCTTCATCGCCTCGGGGCTTTCCGGGCCGTACGCCATGCCGGCGATCGTCGTGCCTTCGCCGAGGCCCGTCACGCCGTCGCTGCAGCACACCTTCACGAGCATCAGCGTCTGGCCATGCATCGTGGCCACCGACAGCTTGTGCGGGCGGATCGTCGGCAGGTCGACGAGGCGGGTTTCGATGCGTTCGATGGTGACGGAGGACATGGGGCACGCCGTGTGGGTGAAGTTCTTGAGGCGATTTATACGTCTCGGCCGGATTGAGCGTCCAATACTTTTAGGCGGTCATTTCAATACCTGACAGGTATTGAAATTCGCGGATATTCGGTTGATTTAGCTTGTCACCATACCCTCAATGACAGGCAATATGGCTGGGGAGCCGCGCTGGATCGAGAGGAGCGGTCAACCGGGAGGCGGACGGCCGGAGACGCGAAAGGGATCGGCCGGCATGCGCGCGGCGACGCAAAAAAGCGGCCTCGGCAGGCCGCTGTCAGGGTTTTCCTGATGCTTCGCTCGGGGGGCTCGTGGCCAGATTTCTCGATATGCGCGGTTGGCGGCCGGCTTCGCGTGCGTTGGTTCGAGCGGTTGTCGGGTCAAGACGCTGCGGCGCCGGCGGGATTCACGTCAGCGGTGCTTGTGCATCGGATCGGGCGTGCGAAGGGCTCGGCGTCAGGGCAGTCCGCTTCACGCGAATGCTCGCTGGCTTCGTCGCGAGCCTCACCGGCTCCGGCAATTCAACCGCCGCACCGCCCCCGGGGCGCGGCGGCAACGCATCACGACTCCCCATCGACACCCGCGTCCCCACCCAACCTGCCCTCCACCCCGAATCCATCATCCGGCGCCGGTAGCCGCCCGAGCACCCGCTCGACTTCCAGCGCGACCGCGATGAGTTCGCGATCGGTGCCGGCCGCCCCATCCAGTGCGAGGCCGACGGGCAGCCCGGCCGCCGTGAGGCCGGCCGGGACGGTCATGCCCGGTACGCCGGCATTGCTGCCCGGCTCGGTATTCCGGATGTAAGTCGCGAACACCGAAGCGGGCTGCCCGTTAAGCATCATCACGTCGCCCGCCGGGATCGGGCAGGCGGTGGCGATCGTGGTCGGAAACACCAGCGCGTCGGCGCCGCTGTCGGCGAGGCACTGCCGATACGCGGCACGCGACCGCGTACGCCGGTCGAGCGCGGTGCGGTACGCCGCTTCGCCGATCCCGTCGGGGCCGGTGATATGGCGGGCGATCTTCGCGACGTCCGGGCTCCCCACGTTCGCGACGATGTCGTCGACCGACAGGTCGTAGCCGTTCTCGACCAGATACGCGTGCATCGACGAACGGAACTCATACATCGCGATGGTGGCCGGCTCATCGTCGAAAAAACCCGGATAGTCGTCCAGGTCGATATCGACGCACTCGAATCCCGCCTGCGCCAACTTCGCCACCGCGGCATTCGCCACCCTTTCGACGTCCGGCGCGAGGCCGCGCCAGAACGTGGTGCGCGGGACCGCCAGGCGCAGGGGGCGTGTCGTGCCACGGGTCGGCAGCGACATGGGCGCGTGGGCGCCGGTGCCGGACAGAATCGCGTCGAGCAGCGCGATGTCCTCGACCGACCGCGCGATCGGGCCGACGGTGTCGCGCGTGCGCGAAATCGGCGCCACGCCGCCCGACGGGTAGCGCCCCACCGTCGGGCGAAGGCCGACGGCACCGCACAGCGCCGCCGGAATCCGGACCGAGCCGCCGGTGTCCGTCCCGAGCGCGGCGGGCACCACGCCCGCGCCGACCAGCGCGCCCGAGCCGCTGCTGCTGCCGCCCGGAATCCGGTTGAAGTCATAGGGATTGCGTACCGTGCCCGTCACGCGGTTGTTGCCGGACACACCGAGCGCCAGTTCGTGCAGGTTGGCCTTGCCCGCGATCAGCGCCCCTTGCGCCAGCAGCCGCGCGACGACCGGCGCATGCTGCGGCGGCACGCGGTTGTGCAGCGCCAGCGTGCCGTTGCCGGTCGGCAGGCACGCGGTGTCGATGTTGTCCTTGATCGCGATCGGCAGGCCCAGCAGCGCGTGCGGGGTGGACGACGTCGCGAGGTCGCGGTCGCAGCGGGCCGCTTCGGCGAGCAGCCGCGCATCGTCGACGCACGTGAAGCCGTTCAGGTAGCGCCAGCGAGCGTGCCGCTCGATCATGGCGTACGCGTATTCGACGCAGGAAAACTCACGGCGCAGGATCGCGTGCCGGGCTTCGGTGAGCGTCAGGGTTCCCAGGGTGGGCATCGTCGTCGTTCCTCGTAACGGGGGATCGTCACAAGGTAGGGCGCGCCGATTTTGACGCCCATCATCACAATGGATGACCCTTGGCCGACGGCCGTGCAACCCGCCGTTACGCCAGCGCGGCCGCCAGGCTCGCGCGGTTGGCGACGCCCTTCTTCGCCATCACGCGCCGCAGGTGCGTGCGGACCGTCGGCACCCCGATGCCGAGCGTGCGCGCGACGTCCTTGTCGGTATAACCGGCGGCAACCAGCCGCGCGACGTCGCTCTCGCGCTCGGTCAGCCCCGTACACGCATGGCGCCGCCGCAGCAGCGCGCGCCGGAAAAACGGCTCGATGCCGTTCAGCAGCAGCTTGTCGCGTTCGGTGAAATCGGGCCGCCCTTGCGCTCGCCAGATGCGCAGGTCGCCCACATGGGTCGCGCCGTCGAACGCGTAGACGTTGATGCCGTGGTGCATGCCGTCGCGGTACAGGAAATCGGTGTAGAACTCGGTCTGTTCAAGCTCGCGCCGGCTCACCACCTCGTCGACGCAGGTCGCCACGCGGCGCGCGCGCAGTGGCGGCGTGACCGGATCGATATGCTGGAACCACGCTTCGTACCGGGCGATCTGCAACGGATCGAGGTTGTACGCGAAGCCGTTGCGCCACAGGCCGGTGTGTTCGTCGCAATCGAACGACGCGGCGAAATCGGCGCGGAGCAGCTGCGTGATCGCGGGCAGCACGACCGTCCTCACGTCGACGACCGGCCCCAGTTCTTCCAGGCGGGCGACGGTGTCGCCGAACAGCCGGAGTTCCTCCGGGGTGATATCGGACGCGGAAAGGTTCATGACGGACGGTTCCTCGGCAAGCCGGTGGAGAACACCTGCATCGAGCGCTTCGACGGGGGGTGTCGCGGCGAAGGCCGCACGGGCACGGGTGCGTCGCGATGCGCCATGTTACCCGGCGGATCGACGTACGGCGGATCGCGTATTGACTGCGGCGCCGAGCGGGCTCATGGTTCGCGCGGCCCTTCGACACCTGGGCGACTCGCAGGAAGCACGAGGCAAAACGGCCGTTTTCCCGAGGGAACAACGGCCGGGCCACTGCGGTGCGCCGAGCCGCTGCGTCATGGCACCAACGCGAAGGCCCGGTCAAAGGCCGGCAGCCCCCACCGACGCCTGCCATTGCGCGGCCACGCCGGCGTAATCCCGGACCTTGAACGCGGAGCCATCCTTGACGTGGACCCAGCCGAGCGTGCGCTCGGCGAGCGGCTTGTCGTGGTCGTCCGTCGCGATCTTGACGATCGCCTGCGCACGCACATGGACGAAACCGTCCGGATAGTCGGACGACGGGTTCGCCAGCGTCACCGTCACGAACGGCCCGAGATCCTGCAGCAGTTGAGCGGCCGGCGGATTGTCGGCCATCAGCAACGAACCGCCCTTCACGCGGTCGTCCACGCGAATGGCCGTGCCGCCCGGCCGCCGCTGCGCAGCGGTCGGCTGCGACATCCACAGCACGTGATCCGGGTTGAGATAGACCACATCGGGGTCGCCCATCGCGTCGCGGGTTTCAATCCGGGGTATCGGCATGCAGAGTCTCCAGTCGAATAGCGAGCACCGGGTGCCGGTGCATCGGCATCCATGATGATGCCGCAATATGTCGGCTTGCCGCGTGCACGGCGGCGAATGGCGAATGGCGCGACCACGCCGGGCTGGATGGCCGCCCGCTACGCTCGTTACTCGCACGTGACTGTTTCGCCGGTGCGCCGACGTCGTCGAGCGGTGGTTGACACCGCTTCGCGCCAACACGACGACGCGATCCGCAGCCCGGCCACACTGCCTACCCTCGCCACGTCGCGTCCGCCAGCTTCGCCACCAGCTCGTCGTACACCACGCGGATGCGCCGGGGCATCGGCCCGCGCCGCGGCCGATAGACGTGCAGCTTCCACGGCTCGGGTTCGAGGCCGGGCAGCAGCCGCACGAGGCGCCCGTTGTCGACGTACGGCCGGACGAGGTATTCCGAGCACTGCCCCAGCCCCACCCCCGCACAGATGGCCTCGATCTCCACCTCGGTATCGTCGGTCAGATACGCCGGCGACGACGGGACGAACTGGTGCTCCCCCCGAAACATCCACGGCCACGCGCGGCCGCTCGCGCGATCGATCAGGCACGTGACCGGCATCGATTCGAGTTCCTTGCGATTTTTGGGCTCACCCAGCCGCCGGATCAGCGACGACGCGCCGACGATCCACATCGGCAGCGGCCCGACCATGCGCGCGACGAAGCGGTTGTCGCCGATCGCCCCGACACGCACACCGATGTCGATCTGCTCGTCGACCACCGGCGACGGCACGTCCGACAGCCGCAAGTCGGGCACGAGCCCCGGATACCGCTGCATGAGATCGCTCAGGATCGGCTGCACGTAACGACGCCCCATGCCCGACGGCGCCGTGATCCGCACGACGCCCACCGGCTCGTCGGCCTGGCCCGTCGCGGGCCCGAACAGCCCGTCGACGGCCGCCAGCGCCGTCTGCGCATCACGGGCGAACGACTGCCCGAACGCGGTGATCCGGATGCTCCGCGTCGTCCGGTGAAACAGCGTTTCGCCGAGCATCTCCTCCAGTTCGCGCACCGCGCGCGTCACGACCTGCGGCGACACGCCCAGGCGCGCCGCCGCCTCGCGGAACGTGGGTGCCGCGGCGGCCGCGGAAAAGATCTTCAGGATGTCGAGTCGGTTGAGCATGGAGAACCCTCGTGGCACGCGCATGCGGCAGCGCTTTTCATTCCCGAAACGGGAATTCTGAATGCGCCATTGTTCCATTTTTTTACGACCGGCGAGCGACCACAATGCCCTTCAAGCGTGGATCGCAACCGATTCAACTCAGCCCCATGCGCCGCTTTCATCCCTCACTCTGGAGAATCTCATCATGAACGCAACCACGAAACCGACCCAACTCGACGGCCGCATCGCCGTGGTCACGGGCGCCAGCTCCGGCATTGGCCGCGCGTCCGCGATCGAACTCGCGCGGCGCGGCGCCAAGGTCGTCGTCTCCGCGCGGCGCAAGGCCGAGCTCGATCGACTGGTCGATGAAATCGTGACCGCCGGCGGCGAAGCGAAGGCCTTCGTCGCGGATGTCGCGAACGAAGACGATCTGCGCAAGCTGTTCAATTTCGCAGTAGAAACCTACGGACGCCTCGACATCGCGCTCAACAACGCCGGCACGGAAGGCGTGTTCGCGCCGCTGCTCGAGCAGGATGCCGAGCGGTTCGACAAGGTGTTCGAACCGAACGTGCGCGGCGTGTTCAACTCGATGAAGTACGCCGCTGAAATCATGCTGCGGCAGGGTTCGGGCAGCATCATCAACAACGCATCGATGGGCGGGCTGATCGGCTTCGAGAATGCGTCGGTGTATATCGCGAGCAAGCACGCGGTGATCGGGATGACGAAGACCGCGTCGATCGAATGGTTCAAACGCGGCGTGCGCGTGAACGCACTGTGCCCGGGGCTGATCGAAACGCCGTTCCATCATCGCGGCATCTGGCCGTCGGAAGAAGCGCAACAGGCATTCGCCGCATCGACACCGGCAGGACGCTGGGGCTCCGCCGAGGAGATGGCGACGATCGTCGCGTTCCTCGCGTCGGACGATTCCAGCTATGTGTCGGGGCATGCGCTCGTGGCGGACGGCGGTTACTCGGTGGCATGACGGGCAACGCGCGAGGCCGGGCCGTGGCGGCGTGCGCCGCATGCCGCCACCCGGCGTCGGCTACGCCACCGCCTGCCTCGCGTGCAGCCGCAGCGCCAGCCACGCGATCCCGACCGCCACCGCGCCGACCACGCCGCCGAACGTGCCGACCCACGGCAGCCCGAAGTCGCTGGCGATATGGTTGCCGATCAGCGCGCCCGCGCCGATCCCGACGTTGTACAGCCCGGAGAAGATCGACACCGCGAGGTCGGTTCCCTCCGGCGCCAGCTTCAGCACCCATGCCTGCATCGCCAGCCCGAAGCAGACGATCGCCCCGCCCCAGACCAGCGTATGCACGGACAGCGTGACGATGTTCAGCGCGCACGGGAACAGGATCAGCAGGCAGCCCGCCAGCGCGACGATCGACCCGAGCAGGAAGTCGTCCGGCCGGTGCGGATAGAGGCGGTTGAAGCAGATCGCGGCCGGTATGCCGGCGACGCCGAACAGGATCAGCACATAGGTGATCCGGCTGCTGCTCGCGTGGTTCACGCTTTGGACGAAAGGCTCGATGTACGTGTACGACGTGAAGTGCGCGGACACGACGAGCACGGTGATCGCGTACAGCGCCACCAGCGCGGGCTTGCGCAGGAACACGCCGATGCTGCTGAGCGACCCGGCGCCCTCGCTCGGCAAGACCGGCAACGTCGCGCGCAGCAGCAGCAACGCGACGCCCGCCGCGCCGGCGATGATCAGGAACGTGACGCGCCAGCCGAACGTCTCGCCGACCACGCGCCCGAGCGGAATGCCGGCCACCATCGCGATCGCCGTGCCCATCGCCAGCAGGCTGAGCGCGCGGCTTTTCCGGTCGCTCGGCGCGAGCCGCACGGCCAGCGGCACGGAAATCGACCAGAACACCGCATGCGCGCATGCGATGCCCAGCCGGCCAACCATCAGCACCGCGAAATTCCACGCGACGCCGGTCACCACGTGGCTCGCGATGAACCCCAGCAACGCCCACGTGAGCAGCTTGCGACGCTCGACATGGCGCGTGGCGAGCGTCAGCGGCAGCGACACGACGGCCACGGCCCATGCGTAGATCGTCAGCATCAGGCCGACGTCGGTCGGCTGCATGTGCAGGCTGTCGCCGATCGCGCTGAGCAGCGCGACGGGCACGAATTCGGTGGTATTGAAGATGAAGGCGGTGAGTGCCAGGGTCAGGACACCCCACCACGAGTGCTTGGAACTGACGGCGTCCGGTGTAGCCATACCTGGAATCGGCGAGACGAGGGTTGGGGGCGCGCGGCGCGGAGAACCCGGCCCGGCGATCGCCGCGATTGTACCAGCGGCCCATGACACGGCGCGGCGCGGGGGGGCGTCGGTGAGCCGCGGGACATGGTCATGACACGGCCGTGCGCCGATAATGTGCCGATACGCTTCTCACGACCCGTTCGCTCGCCCCCTTTCGAGCCAGGAGGTACACATGCGCATTGAAACGTCTTTTCTGTTCGATCTCGACGGCACGCTCGTCGACAGCGTCTACCAGCACGTACTCGCGTGGAAGGAAGCCCTCGATGCGGAAGGCATCGAATTGTCGGTGTGGCGCATCCACCGCAAGATCGGCATGAGCGGCGGCCTGTTCCTGAATCAGCTGCTGCGCGAGACGTCGGGCGACCTCGACGCCGAGCGCGTCGAGCGGCTGGCGCGCCTCCATGCGGCCGCGTACCAGCGGCTGCGCGCGCAGGTCCGGCCGCTGCCGGGTGCGCGTGAGCTGCTGGCCGCGCTGTCGGCGGCGGGCATTCGCTGGGCGATCGCGACCAGCGGACGGATGGAAACCGCCGCCATCAATCTGGAAGCGCTCGGCGTCGACCCGGCGAAGAACGTGGTGGTGACGCGCGACCAGGTCAAGTACGCGAAGCCCGACCCCGACCTGTTCCTGACGGCCGCCGCGCAACTGAACGTGCCGATCGAACACACGGTCGTGGTCGGCGACAGCATCTGGGACATGCTCGCCGCCGCCCGCGGCCGCTCGCTCGGCGTCGGGCTGCTGTCGGGTGGGTACGGCAGCGACGAACTCGAACGCGCGGGCGCGCTGCGCGTGTACGACGATCCGGCCGATCTGCTGTGGCATCTCGACGAGATTGCCGCGCGGCCCTGAAACGCCTGCTTCGCCGACGGCGCCCGCGCCGGCGCGCCGTCGGTTTCGTCAGGCCGTGAACGACCACCGGCCACGCCTGCGCGGAACCGGCAGGCGGCCGCCGCGCGGCTCAATCGTCGTCAATGCGCTTGTCGATCAGATAGCGCCCCCGCTCGACACCCGCGAGCAGCGCTTCGTTTTCGGTCATCCAGTCGGGGCCATCGGCCGCCGGCACGACCAGCTCGATGCGCTCGCCGCCCACATACACCTGCACCTCGTCACGCCACGCGCCGCTGTCGTTGCGGCGCGCCCACACGCGGATCTCGTGCCCGCGATACGGGTCCCGAATCTGAGCATCCTGTTGATTTTGCACGGTGGCCTCCTGTGCCTATCTGCGATGGCGATGCAAAAAATACGCGCCGCATGCCCGCCGCGCGCCCCGTCGGCCCGGCGCGCACGGGTCGTGCCCGGTACCCGCCCGCAGGCACGCGGTTTGCGCGCCGCTCGCGCACCGGACCGCCACGGGCACGCACCGCGAGCCCGCGAAGCGGTTCCCCTGCAACCGGACGACGATCCGCGCACCGACGCCTTCCCCGGCTCCGCTCCCGCGACCCGGCTCGCGGATCGACCGTCCCGACCCTTCGCCAAGGAGCCTCGTTGTGACTCAAACGACCGATCTGCTCTCCTATCTCGTGACGAGCCAGCTGGCTGCGCGCATGCGGTCCGGTGCATGGCTCACGACCGGTCAGCTCGTCGACGTGCAGCGGATGTGGCTCGCGTGCCATCACGCCGAATGCGGATGGCTTGCGCGGGTCAAGATCGCGGACGCGTCCGCGACGATCGCGCAAGGGATCTACGACATCGCGATCGCGAACCGCGATCCCGACAGCGGCGAACGGGTGCGGCTCGACGCCGATTCACCGGAACTGAACGCGCTGCGCGAGCGTTGCGACGTGCTGCTGCAGCGGATCGACGGCAACCGGGACGTCGATGCATGGTGATCGTGCCAGACGTGCGACGCCCCGCAGCGGGCACGTCGCTTGCGCGGTGAGCCCGTTTTGATCGGACGGAGCCGGCCCATGCGAACCGACGCACTCGACGGAAACGATCTCGACTACTGGTGTGCACGCGCGCTGTGCGCCGACGACGAAGACACGCTGCGTTTCACCGCCGTCGCACCGCACCTGGTCGTGACGGCCGCGTGCGACGCGCTCAGGCGGCTCGACACGTGTTTCGTGCCGTCGGCGTCGTGGTCCGACGCGGGCGCGGTGCTCGACCGTGTCGACGATCTTCGAATCGCACGGCACGGTGACGACGTCGAATGCGACGCGATCTTCGTCGACGGGCCGTCCACCTGCGGCGCGCACGGACGCGATGTGCGCGTGGCCCTGCTCCGGGCGTTCGTGCGCGCACGCTTCGGCGACGAAATCGATGCACCGCCGCCGTTCCCGCACCGGATCGAACACGGTGCGGTGGTGCGCTGCGACCCCGGCGTGCCGCTTCCCGAAGCCGATGACGATCGCGCCACGGGCGACAGCACGGATATCCGCTCGGTACCGCGCATGTAAGTGCATGCAGTACCCAGCGGTCATGTAAAAACGACAGTCCCCGCCGCCGCGGGTTTCCGACCCGCCCTTGCCCCACGGGACACCACCCGGCAGGCACGCGTGTTGCGGCGAACCGGCGTCATTGACTGCCGCCCGTACGCCCGCGCCATGGACTCCACGCCGCCCTTTTCTCCGCACCTCTACTTCTGCGACGCCCGCCTCGTCGGACCGCTCGACGCATGGCCGCAGACGTTCGCGCATGTCGCCGGCATGGGCTTCGATCATGTGCTCGTCGGCGCGTTCTGGGCCGCGAGCGTCGCCGGCTTTCCGCGCCACGTGGCCGATTTCCGGCGGCCGTCCCAAGCGTTCGCGACCCGCGCGAGCGCGCTCGAAACCTTCTCGCGGCTCGCCCAGCTCGCACACGGCCACGGGCTGCGCCTGCTGCTCGAAGTCGTGCCGGATCGGGTCGCGCGCGAGAACCCGCTGCGCGCCGAGCATCCGGACTGGTACGTCGAGCGCACGCACGACGACGCGCTGATCGATCCGCGCGGCACCGCGCACGCGCTGGATGTCGCCCACGCGAACCTCGGCGATGAAGCCGCGCGCGATGCGCTGTCCGCGTGGTGGTGCCAGCACCTCGCCGCGTTCGCCGATGCGGGCGCGGCCGGCTTCCTGATCGACGCGCCGCATCATCTGCCGGCCGACTGGTGGCCCGGCTGGCGCGCGGCGCTGCGCCGTACGCGCCCGGATGTCGCGGTGCTCGCCGGCGTGCCCGGCCATGCACGCGACGCGCTGGCGCAGCTCGAAGGCAGCGGGTTCGACGCGGTGTTTTCATCGGTGCGCTGGTGGGATCTGCGCGCGCCGTGGTTCGTCGACGAACACCGGCTGCTGCGGCGCATCGGCGCGCCGATCGCGTTTCCCGACGCGTTCGACGGCCCGCGCCTCGCCGACGACTGGCCCGGCGCGTCGGATGACCTCGTCGTGCGCGCCTATCGCCGCGCATTGTGGACCGCTGCCGCCGTCGGCACCGGCTGGCTCGTGCCGATGGGCTTCGAGCGCGGCGTCACGGTGCCGCTGATGGCGCGCGACGCCGATGCGGCGCGCTACCGCGCCGCGTTCGAGCGCGCGCGCTTCGACCTGTCGGGCACGATCGCCGACGCGAACGCGTGGCGCCGCGCCACGCCCGTCGCGGCCGCGCGCGGCGAAATCGCGCAGTTGAGCGCACCCGGCGCACCGGCGACCGCGTTGCTGCGCGGCACCGGGCCGTCGCTCGAACACGACGACGCGGCGCTGCTGATCGCGTTGAATCCCGAGCTCGACGCAGCGGTGACGGTCGACCCCGCGACGATCCTGCCCGGCGTGCCGGGCGGATTCACGCATGTCGCCACGCACGGCGGCACGCAAACCCACCCGCCGGCCGCGCTCGAACCGTTCACGCTCGACCCGGGCGCGTACGCGCTGCTGCATGCGTGGCGGGCGCCGCCCGTCACGACCCGCCACGACGCCGCACACGAGCGCGGCGCGCTGTCCGCGGCGCTCGCGGCCGACCGGATCGCGATCGAGCGCGTCGAGCCGTCGGTCGACGGCGGCCGCTTCGCGGTCAAGCGCGTGATCGGCGAGACGCTCGTCGTCCACGCATCGATCTTCACCGACGGGCACGCGCATCTCGCGGCCGCGCTGCAGTGGCGCGCCGCCGGCGACGACGACTGGCGCGAAATCCCGTTCGAAGCCGAACCGAACGACGGCTGGCACGCCCGCGTCGTGCTCGACCGGCTCGGCCGCCATGAATTTTGCGTGATTGCCTGGCGCGACGACTGGGGCTCGCTCGTCCACGATGTCGCGAAGAAACACGCGGCCGGCCAGGACGTGACGCTCGAACTGCGCGAAGCGCAGCTGCTGCTCGCGACCGCACTCAAGCTCGCCGATCCGCGCGACGCGCGCGCGCTCACGCAGATGAAACGGCTCGTCGCCGAATTCAAGGATGCGCCGGCCGACGCGCGGCTCGCGCAGCTCGGCGCGGCGCCGCTCGCCGACGCGTTCGCGGCGCTGCGCTACCGCCCGTTCGTCACGCACGACACGACGACCTTCCCGGTCGACGTCGAGCGCCGCGCGGCGCGCTTCTCCAGCTGGTACGAGATGTTTCCGCGCTCGGCGAGCGACGATCCGCACCGGCACGGCACGTTCGACGACGTGATCGCGCATCTGCCGCGCATCCGCGACATGGGTTTCGACGTGCTGTATTTCCCGCCGATCCACCCGATCGGCACGACCGCGCGCAAGGGCCGCAACAACAGCCTGAAGGCCGGCCCCGACGACGTCGGCAGCCCTTACGCGATCGGCTCGCCGGACGGCGGCCACACGGCCGTGCATCCGCAGCTCGGCACGCTCGAATCGTTCCGCGCGCTGGTCGATGCCGCCCGGGGCCACGGGCTCGAGATCGCGCTCGATTTCGCGATCCAGTGCTCGCCCGACCATCCGTGGCTCGCCGCGCATCCGGGCTGGTTCGCGTGGCGGCCCGACGGCTCGCTGCGCTTCGCGGAAAATCCGCCGAAGCGCTACCAGGACATCGTGAACCCCGATTTCTACGCGCCGGACGCACTGCCCGACCTGTGGCTCGCGCTGCGCGACGCCGTGCTGTTCTGGGTCGACGCGGGCGTGCGGATCTTCCGCGTCGACAATCCGCACACGAAGCCGCTGCCGTTCTGGGCGTGGATGATCGACGACGTGCGCGGCCGGCATCCGGACGTGGTGTTCCTGTCGGAAGCGTTCACGCGGCCGGCCATGATGTATCGGCTCGCGAAAGTCGGCTTCTCGCAGTCGTACACGTACTTCACGTGGCGCGAGTCGAAGCGCGAATTCATCGACTACCTGACCGAGCTGACGACCGGCCCGGCGCGCGAGTTCTTCCGGCCGAACTTCTTCGTCAACACGCCCGACATCAACCCGCGCCACCTGCAGAACGCGCCGCGCACCCAGTTCGTGATCCGCGCGGCGCTCGCGGCGACGCTGGCCGGCTCGTGGGGCCTGTACTCGGGCTTCGAACTCGGTGAATCGGCGCCGCTGCCCGACAGCGAGGAATACGCGGACGCGGAGAAGTACGAGCTGCGGGCGCGCGACTGGAGCAAGGCCGCGCATATCGGCGCCGAGGTCGCGCGGCTGAACCGCGCGCGGCGCGCGCACCCGGCGCTGCAGACGCATCTCGGCCTCACGTTCGCCGACGCGGACAACGACGCGGTGCTCGTGTTCGTGAAGGCGACGCCGGCATACGACAGCGTGGTCGTCGTCGCGATCAGCACCGATCCGTGGCATCCGCAGGTCGCGAACTTCACGCTCGATGCGTCGCTGTGGCGTGGGCTGGGGCTCGTCGACGGCGAACCGCTCGACGCGCTCGAACAGGACGCCACGCATGCGGAAACCTGGCGCGGGCATCGCCAGTACGTCTCGCTCGATCCGCATGTGCGCCCGTATGCGATCTGGCGGCTCACGCCGTCTCCAGGCGCCGCGCGGGCGGCGGCGCGCGAACCGGGCGACGCCCGGCCCTCCTCGGGAGCCCACGGATGATGAAACGCGAAGATTCCCTCGACGACGTACGCCGCGCGCAATTCCCGTCGCTGGCGCCGGCCGGCACCCCGCGCCGGCGCCGCGCACGCCGCCGCGCGCCGGCGCTCTGCGCGGACGATCCGCTGTGGTACAAGGACGCGATCATCTACCAGGTGCACGTGAAGTCGTTCTACGACTCGAACAACGACGGCATCGGCGATTTCCCCGGCCTGATCGCGAAGCTCGACTACATCGCCGAACTCGGCGTCGACACGATCTGGCTGCTGCCGTTCTACCCGTCGCCGCGCCGCGACGACGGCTACGACATCGCCGACTATCGCGACGTGCATCCCGACTACGGCACGCTGGCCGACGTGCGGCGCTTCATCCGCGAAGCGCATGCACGCGGCATTCGCGTGATCACCGAGCTGGTGATCAACCACACGTCGGACCAGCATCCGTGGTTCCAGCGCGCGCGCCGCGCGAAGCCCGGCTCGACGCATCGCGACTACTACGTGTGGTCGGACACCGACACGAAATACGCGGGCACGCGGATCATCTTCCTCGATACGGAAACGTCGAACTGGGCGCACGACCCGATCGCCGGCCAGTACTACTGGCACCGCTTCTATTCGCACCAGCCGGACCTGAACTTCGACAACCCGGCCGTCGTGCGCGAGGTGATGCAGGTGATGCGCTTCTGGCTCGACCTCGGCATCGACGGGCTGCGGCTCGACGCGGTGCCGTATCTCGTCGCGCGGGAAGGCACCAGCAACGAGAACCTGCCCGAGACGCACGCGATCCTGAAGCGGATCCGCGCGACGATCGACGCCGAGTATCCGAACCGGATGCTGCTCGCCGAGGCGAACCAGTGGCCGGAAGACGTGCAGGAATATTTCGGCAACGAGGACGAATGCCACATGGCGTTCCATTTCCCGCTGATGCCGCGCATCTACATGTCGATCGCGAGCGAGGACCGCTTCCCGATCGTCGACATCATGCGGCAGACGCCGGAGCTCGCGCCGAGCAACCAGTGGGCCGTGTTCCTGCGCAACCACGACGAGCTGACGCTCGAGATGGTCACCGACTCCGAGCGCGACCTGCTGTGGCAGACCTATGCGAGCGACCGGCGCGCGCGGCTGAACCTCGGCATCCGGCGCCGGCTCGCGCCGCTGATGGAACGCGACCGGCGCCGCATCGAGCTGATCAACTCGCTGCTGCTGTCGATGCCCGGCACGCCGGTGATCTACTACGGCGACGAGCTCGGGATGGGCGACAACATCCACCTCGGCGACCGCGACGGCGTGCGCACGCCGATGCAGTGGTCGTCGGACCGCAACGGCGGCTTCTCGCGCGCCGACCCCGAACAGCTCGTGCTGCCGCCGGTGATGGGCGCGCTGTACGGCTATGACGCGGTCAACGTCGAGGCGCAGACGCGCGACCCGCATTCGCTGCTGAACTGGACGCGCCGCATCCTGTCGACGCGCCGCGCGTCGCAGGCGTTCGGGCGCGGCACGATCCGCTTCCTGCGCCCGGAGAACCGCAAGGTGCTCGCGTACCTGCGCGAGCTGGACGGCCACGATCCGGTGCTGTGCGTCGCGAACCTGTCGCGGGCATCGCAGGCCGTCGAGCTCGACCTGTCCGAATTCGCGGGCCGCGTGCCGATCGAGATGACGTCCGATTCGCCGTTTCCGCCGATCGGGCAGCTCACGTACCTGCTGACCTTTCCGCCGTACGGGTTCCTGTGGTTCGTGCTCGCCGAGCACGGCCGCGAGCCGTCGTGGCGGCAGCCGCACGCGGAGCCGCTGCCCGAATACGTGACGCTCGTGATGCGGCGCGGCGATACGCGGCCGAACGTCGAACAGCTGCACGTGCTCGCGCACGATGCGCTGCCCTCGTGGCTCGCGCGGCGGCGCTGGTTCGCGTCGAAGGACCGCGCGATCGGCACGGCCCGGCTGAACGTCGTCACGCCGGTGCCCGGCGAACCGTTCCAGTACGCGGAGGCCTGGGTCGAATCCGGTGCGACGGGCGACGTCGAACGCTACGTCGTGCCGCTCGCGGCCGCGTGGGGCGGCGAGACCTCGCAGCCGCTGTTCACGCAGCTGGCGCTGGCGCGCGTGCGGCGCGGCCATTCGGTCGGCTACCTGACCGACGCATTCGCGCTGCCGGCGTTCGCGCACGGGATGCTGCGCAAGCTGCGCGACAGCGCGACGGTGCCGACCACCGACGGCGGCCGGCTCGCGTTCCTGCCGGAAGACGCGCTCGCCGCCCTCGATCCCGGCGACGACGCCGAAGTGCGCTGGCTCGCGGCCGAGCAGAGCAACAGCTCGCTCGTGATCGGCGACGCGATCGTGCTGAAGCTGGTGCGCAAGGTCGCGCACGGCATACATCCGGAAGCGGAAATGAGCCGGTACCTGACGCGGATCGGCTACCCGAACACCGCGACGCTCGCGGGCGAAGTCGTGCACGTCGATCCGGACGGCACGCCGCACACGGTCGCGATCCTGCAGCGCTACGTCGACAACCAGGGCGACGCGTGGACGCGCTCGTTCGACTTCCTGCGGCGCGCGGTGGACGAGCTCGCGCTGCCGGCCGCCGACGAAGAGCACACCGACGACGCCAACGAGGAACCCGACGCGCTGCTCGGTTATGCGGCGTTCGCGGGGATCATCGGCACGCGGCTCGGCCAGCTGCACGTCGCGCTCGCGCAGCCGTCCGACGATCCCGCGTTCGCGCCGGAGCATGCAACGCCCGAACACGTCGACGGCTGGTGCGCGGACGCGATCGCGTCGTTCCAGCACGCGCTCGACGTGCTGCATACGCGGCTCGATGCGCTCGACCCGGCCATGCGCGCGGCGGCCGACACGCTGCTCGCGTCGCGCGACGCGGCCGTCCGCGCGCTCGGCGAGCTCGTGCCGCGCACGCTCGATGCGCAGTGCATGCGGATCCACGGCGATTTTCATCTGGGCCAGGTGCTCGACGTGCAGGGCGACGCGCTGCTGATCGACTTCGAAGGCGAGCCGGCACGCCCGCTCGAACACCGTCGCGCGAAATCGCATCCGCTGCGCGACGTGGCCGGGCTGCTGCGGTCGCTGTCGTACGTGAGCGCGACCGCGCAGTTCGCGATCGAGAAGGCGCCGCCGCAGGCGGCCGGCCGCAAGCGCGCGCTGTTCGACCGCTTCGGGCAGGCCGCCGCCGACCGCTTCGTCGACTGCTATCGCACGGCCACCGAGCAGGCCCCCGCGCGTTTCGTCGACCCGCGCTACGCCGATCGCCTGCTCGCGCTGTTCCTGATCGACAAGGCGTCGTACGAGCTGTGCTACGAAGCCGCGAACCGGCCCGACTGGCTGAGCGTGCCGGTCGGCGGGCTCGCCGCGCTGGTCGAACGGCTGCTCGGTGACGGCGGTGCATCCGCCGAAGGAGGGACGCAATGACCGGAACGCTGTTCGAACGATCCGACATCGATGCGCTGCTCGCCGGCCGTCATCCCGATCCGTTCGCGTGCCTCGGCCCGCACGGGCAGGCCGGCGAGGTCGTCGTTCGCGCCCTGCTGCCCGGCGCGAAAAGCGTGCATGCGCTGTCGCCGGAAGGCGCCGAACTCGGCACGCTCGCGTGCGTCGATCGCGCCGGCTGCTTCGCGGGGACGATCCCGCGCGACGGCGGCGCGCCCCACTATCTGCTCGCGATCGACTGGCCCGACGCGCGGCAGGTGATCGACGACGCGTATGCGTTCGGCACGCTGCTCGACGACGCCGTGCTCGCCCGCTTCTCCGCCGGCGACCCGGCCGCGGTGCTCGACTGCCTCGGCGCGGCGCCCACGCGCATCGACGACACCGACGGCGTGCGCTTCGCGGTCTGGGCGCCGAACGCGCAGCGCGTGTCGGTGGTCGGCGATTTCAACGGCTGGGACGGCCGCCGCCATCCGATGCGGCTGCGGCGGCCGTCGGGCGTGTGGGAGCTGTTCGTGCCGGGCATCGGCGCAGGCGAGTGCTACAAGTACGAGGTGCGCGCGGCCGACGGGCGCGTGCTGCCGCACAAGGCCGATCCCTGTGCGCGCGCGACCGAGGCGCCGCCGCGCACGGCGTCGGTCGTCGCCGACGTCGCGGCGCTCGACGCGTTCGCGTGGCACGACGACGGCTGGATGCACGCGCGGCCGCACACCGACCGCTACCGCGTGCCGTGGTCGATCTACGAGGTGCATGCGGAATCGTGGCAACGCGTGCCCGAGGAAATGAACCGCAGCGCGACCTGGGACGAACTCGCCGAGCGGCTGATTCCGTACGTGCAGGGCATGGGCTTCACGCACGTCGAGTTCATGCCGATCGCCGAATACCCGTTCGGCGGCTCGTGGGGCTACCAGCCGCTCGCGCAGTTCGCGCCGTCCGCGCGCTTCGGGCCGGTCGACGGCTTCGCGCGCTTCGTCGACCGCGCGCATGCGGCCGGCGTCGGCGTGCTCGTCGACTGGGTGCCCGCGCACTTCCCCGACGATCCGCACGGCCTCGCGCAGTTCGACGGCACCGCGCTGTACGAGCACGCCGATCCGCGCGAAGGGCTGCATCCCGACTGGCACACCTGCGTGTTCAACGTCGGGCGCACGGAAGTCGGCGCGTTCCTCGCCGCGTCGGCGCTCGCGTGGGCGCGCCGGTATCACGTCGACGGCATCCGCGTCGACGCGGTCGCGTCGATGCTGTACCGCGACTATTCGCGCGCGGAAGGCGAATGGGTACCGAACGTGCATGGCGGCCGCGAGAACCTCGAATCGGTCGCGTTCCTGCGCATGCTGAACGACACGCTGCACGGGGCGGCCGCGCCGGCCGGCGTCGTCACCGTCGCGGAGGAATCGACCGCGTGGCCGGGCGTCACCGCGCCGACCGGCGACGGCGGGCTCGGCTTCGACTTCAAGTGGAACATGGGCTGGATGCACGACACGCTCGCGTATCTGCGCGAGGACCCGGTGCATCGCCGCTATCACCACGACCGGATGACGTTCGGGCTCGTGTACGCGTTCTCCGAGCGCTTCGTGCTGCCGCTGTCGCACGACGAGGTCGTGCACGGCAAGGGCTCGCTCGTCGCGAAGATGCCCGGCGACGCGTGGCAGCGGCTCGCGACGCTGCGCGCGTACTTCGGCTTCATGTGGGCGCACCCCGGCAAGAAGCTGCTGTTCATGGGCAGCGAATTCGCGCAATGGGCCGAGTTCGCGCACGACGCGACGCCGCACTGGGACCTGCTCGATGCGCCCGCGCATCGCGGCGTGCAGCGGCTCGTGCGCGACCTGAACCGCACGTATGCGGCCGAGCCGGCGCTGCACGCGCTCGACTGCCACGCGGCCGGCTTCTCCTGGCTGATCGGCGACGACCGCGACAACAGCGTGTTCGCGTTCGCGCGCCGCGACGACGCCGGGCACCTGGTGGTCGCCGTCTGCAACTTCACGCCGGTGCCGCGCACGAGCTATCGCGTCGGCCTGCCCGCGCCCGGACAGTGGCGCGAACTGATGAACACCGATGCCGCGCCGTACGGCGGCACCAACGCCGGCAACGACGGCGCCGTGTGGGCCGAAGCCGTGCCCGCGCACGGCGAGGCGTGGTCGGCCACCCTGCGCCTGCCGCCGCTCGCGACGCTATGGCTGCGCCCTGCCTGATTTCCCGCACCCTGGACACGGAGATCCGCCCCATGCCGACCGCCCTGCCCGCCCGTCTCGAATCCGGCCGCAGCTATCCGCTCGGCGCGACCTGGGACGGCCTCGGGACCAACTTCGCGGTGTTTTCCGCGCACGCGCACCGCATCCAGCTGTGCGTGTTCGATCCGACCGGCCGCAAGGAGCTGGCGCGCCTCGACCTGCCCGAATGCACCGACGAGATCTGGCACGGCTACCTGCCCAACGCGCATCCGGGCACCGTGTACGGATTTCGCGCGGACGGCCCGTACCAGCCGCAGCACGGCCATCGCTTCAACCCGACCAAGCTGCTGCTCGACCCGTACGCGCGCAAGCTGGTCGGCCAGTTCCGCTGGTCGGACGCGCTGTTCGGCTATCGCCTGCATTCGAACCGCGCGGACCTGTCGATGGACCGGCGCGACTCGGCGCCCGCGATGCCGAAGTGCGTGGTGGTCGACGAGGCGTTCGACTGGAGCACCGACCGGCGCCCGCGCGTGTCGTGGCGCAACACGGTGATCTACGAGACCCACGTGCGCGGCGCGTCGATGCGGCGTGCCGGGTTGCGCCCGCCCGAACGCGGCACGTTCGCGGCGTTCGCGCATCCGGCGTTCATCGATCACCTGCTGTCGATCGGCGTGACGACGGTCGAGCTGCTGCCCGTCCACGCGTTCCTGCAGCAGCGCGCGCTCGTGAACCGCGGGCTGCGCAACTACTGGGGCTACGACACGGCCGCGTTCTTCGCGCCGGAGCCCGCGTATCTCGCGACGCGCCGGCTCGACGAGATGCGCATCGCGATCCGCCAGCTGCATGCGGCCGGCATCGAGGTCGTGCTCGACGTCGTCTACAACCATACGTGCGAGGGCAACGAGCTCGGCCCGACACTGTCGTGGCGCGGCCTCGACAACGCGAGCTACTACCGGCTGAGGCCGGACGACCGCCGCTTTCATGTCGACGAGACCGGCTGCGGCAACACGCTGAACCTGTCGCATCCGCGCGTCGTGCAGATGGTGATGGATTCGCTGCGCTACTGGGCCACCGCGTTCAACATCGACGGCTTCCGTTTCGACCTCGGCGTGACGCTCGGCCGCGAGGAACACGGCTTCGATCCGGGCGCGGGGTTCTTCGACGCGCTGCGGCAGGACCCGGTGCTCGCGCAGCGCAAGCTGATCACCGAGCCGTGGGATCTCGGCCCCGGCGGCTACCAGTTGGGCCGCCACCCGCCCGGATTCGCCGAATGGAACGACCGCTTCCGCGACACGGTGCGGCGCTTCTGGCGCGGCGACCCGGGCCAGCGGCCGGAGCTCGCCGCGCGGCTCGCGGGGTCGGCCGACCTGTTCAACCACCAGCGGCGCCATACGTGGGCGTCGGTCAACTTCGTCACCGCGCACGACGGCTTCACGCTCGCCGATCTCGTGTCGTATTCGACGAAACACAACGACGCGAACGGTGAGGACAACCGCGACGGCCGCGACGACAACTGCACCGCGAACTGGGGCGTCGAGGGGCCGACCGACGACCCGGCGATCCGCGCGGTACGTGCGCGGGTCGCGCGCTCGATGCTCGCGACGCTGTTTACCGCGCTCGGCACGCCGATGCTGGTGGCCGGCGACGAGTTCGGCCGCACGCAGCACGGCAACAACAACGCGTACTGCCAGGACAACGAGCTGTCGTGGCTCGACTGGGATCAGGCGCGCGGCGACGAAGCGGTGACGCTGATGCGCTTCGTGTCACGGCTTGCCGCGCTGCGGCGCATGTACCCGGTGATGTCCACGCCGCGCTATCCGTCGGGTGACCGCGAAGCGGCGCCGGGCATGGCGGAGATCGGCTGGTTCGACGAGCACGGCGACCCGATGACCGTGCCCGCGTGGCAGGACCGCGAGCGGCGCGCGCTGACGATGCGGCGCGTCGGCACGGGCCGCACCGGGCGCACCGAGGCGCTGCTCGTGATGCTGAACGCGTCGTCCGAGACGGTCGTGTTCGCGCCGCCCGCGCCGGCGCTCGACTATCGCGTGCTGGTCGACACGGCCACGCCCGACGCCGGCCCGCGCTCGTGGCCGGCCGACGGCCTCGACGTCGCCGCGCACGCGGCCGCGATCGCGGTGGCCGCCGTGCCGCCCGACCTGTCTCCGGGAGACCCGACATGAGATCACGCCCCGCCCGTCCCTCGGGTTCGCATGCGTTCGACACGTCGTTCGGCGCGACCTGCGTCGAGCCCGACCGCACGCGCTTCCGGCTGTGGGCCCCCGCGAGCCGCACGGCCGCCGTCGAAATCGAAGGCGAAAACCGGCCCGCCGTCCCGATGACCGCGCTAGGCGACGGCTGGTTCGAGGCCATCGTGCCGTGCGGCCCCGGGACGCTGTATCGCTACCGGCTCGACGGCGATCTCGCGGTGCCCGATCCCGCGTCGCGCTTTCAACCCGGCGGCGTGGACGGCCCGAGCCAGGTCGTCGATCCGGCTGCGTACCGCTGGCGCCACGACACGTGGCACGGCCGCCCGTGGCACGAGACGGTGCTGTACGAGCTGCACATCGGCGCATGCGGCGGCCACGCGAGCGTCGAGCGGCGGCTGCCGGAGATCGCCGCGCTCGGCGTGACCGCGATCGAGCTGATGCCCGTCAACACGTTTCCCGGCGCGCGCAACTGGGGTTACGACGGCGTGCTGCCGTTCGCGCCCGATCCGTCGTACGGACGGCCCGAGGAACTGAAGGCGCTGATCGATGCCGCGCACGGGCTCGGGCTGCAGGTGTTTCTCGACGTCGTCTACAACCACTTCGGCCCGCAAGGCAACCTGCTGCCGCGCTACGCGCCCGCGTTCTTCCGCGCGGACCGTCAGACCGCGTGGGGGCCGGCGATCGACTTTTCGCGGGAGCAGACGAGCGCGTTCTTCATCGAGAACGCGCTGTACTGGCTCCACGAATTCCGTTTCGACGGGCTGCGCATCGATGCCGCGCACGCGATCGACGACGACACGTGGCTGCGCGAACTCGCGCGCCGCGTGCGCGCGTACGCGGGCGACACGCGCCATGTGCACCTCGTGCTCGAGAACGAGCGCAACGCGGCGAGCCTGCTCGGGCCCGGCGGTTTCGACGCGCAATGGAACGACGATTTCCACAACAGCGCGCACGTGCTGCTGACCGGCGAGCGCGACGGCTACTACCGCGCGTACGCCGACGCGCCGCTGCGCCATCTCGCGCGCACGCTCGGCGAAGGCTTCGCGTACCAGGGCGAGCCGTCGCCGCTGCACGACGGCGCCCCGCGCGGCGAGCCGAGCGCGCACCTGCCGCCGACCGCGTTCGTCGCGTTCCTGCAAAACCACGACCAGGTCGGCAACCGCGCGTTCGGCGAACGGCTGCGCACGCTCGCGAACGAAGACGCGGTGCGCGCGGCGACCGCGCTGCTGCTGCTTGCGCCGTCGATCCCGCTGCTGTTCATGGGCGAGGAAGACGGCAGCACGCAGCCGTTCCAGTTCTTCACCGACTATCGCGGCGCGCTTGCCGACGCGGTGCGCGAGGGCCGGCGCCGTGAATTCGCGGCCTTTCCGGCGTTCACGGATGCCGCGCATCGCGACGCGATTCCCGATCCGAACGACATCGCGACGTTCGTGCGTTCGACGCTGCACGGCAGCAGCGACGAAACCACGCCCGACACCGATGCATGGCGGCGCTTCTACCGCAGCGCCCTGACCGTGCGTGCGGCGCTCGTGACGCCGAACCTGCCCGGCGCCCGCGCGCTCGGCGTCGACCTGCTCGCGGGCGATGGCGACCCGCAGGCGCTGGCCGCGCGCTGGCGCCTCGGCGACGGCAGCACGCTGACGATCGCGTTGAACCTCGGCGCGCACGATGCGGTGCTGCCCGCGCTGCCGGTCGGCAAGATCGTGTTCGAGACGCCGCCACGTGCACGCGACCGGCTGCGCGACCTGCGGCTGCCGCCCCGCGCGTGCATCGCGTGGCGCGACGGCGAGGTCAACCACGATGCGCGGCAGCACCGCCTGAATGGGCAGGGACGATCATGACTTCCGACGTGTCGATCACCGAACTCGCGCGCGCGGCCGGCCTGGAAACCGACTGGACCGACGCGGGCGGCATCGCGCGGCGGGTGGACGATGACGCCCTCGTCGCGCTCGTCGACGCGCTCGGCTGGCCGTGCAGCACGGCGACCCAGCGAGTGGAAAGCGCCGCCGCGCTCGCCGACGCGAACGCGGCGCCCCCGCGCATCGTCACCGGCGACGCCGGCGTGCCGCCGCCCCTGCCGGCCGGGATCGCGCCGCCGGGCGCGCGCTTCCGGATCACGCTCGAAGCGGGCGGGCATGTCGACGGGCGCGTCGGCGGAGAAGGCGAACACGGCACGCTGCCGCCGCTCGCGATCCCCGGCTATCACGCACTCGACGTCGGCGACCAGCGCATCGGGCTCACGATCGCGCCGCCGCGCCCGCAACCGGTCGACCCGCGCGCGGCGGATGCGGGCGGCCGCTGGGGCATCGCGGCGCAGCTCTACAGCCTGCGCCGCGCCGGCGACGACGGCGCGGGCGACTACACCGCGCTCGCGCGGCTGGCCGCGCATGCGGCGCGGCACGGCGCGCAAGCGGTGGCGATCAGCCCGACGCACGCCGGCTTTCCGGCGCTGCCCGCGCACGACAGCCCGTATTCGCCGTCGTCGCGGCGCTGGCACAACGTCGCGTATCTGGACTGCGACGCGGTGCCGGGCGCCGCGGCCGCGCAGCACGTAACCGGTGCCGCGGCCGACGCGCCGCTGATCGACTGGCCGCACGTGCTGCCGCTGAAACTGCGGCGACTGCGGGCGTGCTTCGACGCGTGGCGCGCCGGCGACGACCCGTCGCGTGACGCATTCCAGCGGTTTCGCGCCGCGGGCGGGGCGGCGCTCGATGCGCATGCGCGCTTCGACGCGTTGCAGGCGTTCTGCTTCGAGCACGGGGCGGGCGTCGACTGGCGGAAATGGCCGGCGCCGTGGCGCGAACCGGGCTCGGCTGAAGTCGATGCGTTCGCGCACGCCCATGCCGACACGGTCGCGTTCCACACGTACCTGCAATGGTGCGCGTCGCGCGCGCTCGGCGACGCGCAGCATGCGGCACGCGGCGCGGGCATGGCCACCGGGCTGGTCGCCGATCTCGCGGTCGGCTCCGATCGCGCCGGCAGCGACGCGTGGGCGCACGGCGCGACGTTGCTGCGCGGCGTGTCGCTCGGGGCGCCGCCCGACCTGTTCAATGCGGCCGGCCAGGCGTGGGGCGTGACGACCTGGACGCCCGCCGCGCTGCGTGCGCAAGGCTTCGTGCCGTTCGTCGAACTGTTGCGTGCGGCGTTCGCGCATGCGGGCGGCATCCGCATCGATCACGTGCTCGGCTTCGCGCGGATGTGGATCGTGCCGGACGGCGGCTCGCCGCGCGACGGCGCGTACCTGCGCTATCCGGTCGACGATCTCGTGCGGCTCGTCGCGCTCGAGGCGGCCCGTCATCGCGCGCTCGCGATCGGCGAGGATCTCGGCACGGTGCCGGCCGGCTTCCGCGAACGGCTCGGCGCGCAGGGCATCGCCGGGATGCGCGTGCTGTGGTTCGAGCGCGACGCCGGCGGCACCTTCCGGCCGCCGTCCGCATGGGATCGCGACGCGATCGCGATGCCGTCGACGCACGATCTGCCGACCGTGGCCGGCTGGTGGCGCGGGGTCGATCTGGCCTGGCGGCGGATCGCGGCCGAGGCGGCGCAGCAGTCCGACGACGCGGAGGCGCGCGACGCAGCGCCGCCCCCACCGCCGGATGAAGCGAGCGCGGATGATCGGCACACGACCGTGCCCGGCGCAGCCGCCCCGCCCGACACCGCGGACACCACGCCGCCCCCGGAAGCCGGCCCCGCCACCCCGCCACCCGCCGTCGATCCCGACGTCGTCGCCGCGCATGCTGCACGCGCCACCGAACGCGCGGCGCTGTGGCGAGCGTTGCAGGAAGCAGGCTGCGCGCCGGCCGGCACCCCCGCCCCGCCGGCTGATTCGCCGCCGGTCGCCGAGATACTCGCGTACGTCGCGCGCAGCCCGTCGCCGCTCGCGATCCTGCCGCTCGAGGACCTGCTGGCGCTGGACACGCAGCCGAACCTGCCGGGGCCGCCCTGCGGGCACCCGAACTGGCGGCAGCGCCTGCCGCGCGCGATCGACACGCTGTTCGACGCCGACGTGCGCGACCGCATCGCGGCCGTGGTGCGCGCACGCGGTTCGCGGGAGCCCGGCCCATGACGCCACGCGCGACGCTGCGACTGCAGCTGCATGCGGGCTTCACGTTCGACGACGCGGCCGCGCACGCCGGCTATTTCGCGCGGCTCGGTGTGAGCCACCTGTACCTGTCGCCGGTCGCGACGGCCGAACCCGGTTCGCGGCACGGCTATGACACCGTCGATTACGGCACGCTCAACCCCGAGCTCGGCGGCGAAGCCGGTTTCGTCCGGCTCGTCGATGCGCTGCGCGCGCACGGGCTGGGCGTGATCGTCGACATCGTGCCGAACCACATGGGCGTCGGCGGTTCGTCGAACGGCTGGTGGAACGACGTGCTCGAATGGGGCCCCGCGAGCCCGTACGCGCACTACTTCGACATCGACTGGCATCCGCCCGACGCGGCGCTCGACGGCAAGGTGCTGCTGCCCTGCCTCGGCACGCCGTATGGTGAAGCGCTCGCGGCCGGCGACATCACGCTCGACGCCGATCCGGCCACCGGGCGCTTCTTCGTGTCGTGCCCCGGGCGACGGCTGCCGGTGGCCGCCGCCACCTACGCGGAGCTCCTGCGCATCGCGAACCGTGCGGACCTGAACGCGCTCGCCGAACGCTTCGACGCCGCGCCGCCGCGCGACAGCACGCGACTGGCCGCCGCGCATGCGGCGCTGCGCGATCACGCGGCCACGCACGGCCCGCACGCGCTCGACGCGGTGCTGCGCGGCGCCGATCCGCGCCGCGCGCGCTCGCGCGCCTGCCTGCACCAGGTGCTCGAACGCCAGCACTACCGGCTCGCGTGGTGGCGCACGGCCGCCGACGAGCTGAACTGGCGGCGCTTCTTCGACATCGCGACGCTCGCGGCCATCCGCGTCGACGACGATGCGGTGTTCGATGCCGTCCATGCGCTGCCGCTGCGGCTTCATGCGGCCGGCTACATCGACGGCCTGCGCGTCGATCACGTCGACGGCCTCGCCGATCCGCGCGCGTATGGCCGGCGGCTGCATCAGCGGCTGGCCGCGCAACGCGACGCGCGGCCGTACATCGTCGTCGAGAAGATCCTCGCGCCCGGCGAAACGCTGCGCGCCGACTGGGCCGTCGACGGCACGACCGGCTACGACTTCATGAACGATGTCGGCGCGCTGCTGCACGATCCGGCCGGCGCCGCGCCGCTCGCCGCGCACTGGGCCCACGTGTCGGGTTCGTCGCGCACGTTCGCGCAGGAAGCGCTCGACGGCAAGCGGCGCGTGCTGATGCGCCAGCTCGCCGTCGAGCATGCGCGCGCCGCGCGGGCGCTGCACCGCGTGGCGCGTGCGGCACCCGCGACGCGCGACGTGAGCCGGATCGCGATTCGACGCGTACTGGGGGAACTCGCGGTGCAGTTGCCCGTGTACCGGATGTATCCGGTGCAGGACGAAGAACCTGCCGACGCCGACCGTCGCGTGCTCGCGCAAGCGTACGAACGGGCGGTCGCGGCCGTCGATCCTGCCGACCGGTTCGCACTCGATCACGTCGCCACCTGGCTCGGATTGCCGGTCGTACGCGTGCCGCGCGCGGATGCCGCCGCGCTGCACGCGGCGCGCGTCGCGTTCGCGCAGCTCACCGCGCCGCTGGCCGCGAAGGGCGTCGAGGATACGGCTCACTATCGTTACGGCCGGCTCTTGTCGCGCAATGAAGTCGGCGCCGACGCGGGCGACTTCAGCCTGTCGCGCGGCGCGTTCCATGCGCGCAACCGGCGCCGCGCGCGCACCGTGCCGCACGGGCTCGTCGCCACCGCCACGCACGACCACAAGCGCGGCGAGGACGCGCGTGCGCGGCTCGCCGTGCTCAGCGAAATGCCCGATGCGTGGCGCGCGGTGTCGCTCGACTGGTCCGCGCTCAACCGGCCGCATCGCGGCAGCGCGCATCGCGACCTCGCGTGGGCGCCGGGGCCGGCCGCCGAGGCGATGCTGTACCAGACGCTCGTCGGCTGCTGGCCGCCCGAACTCGCGCCCGACGATGCGGCGGGGCTCGCGGCGCTCACCGAACGCGTCGTGCAGTGGCAGACGAAAGCGCTGCGCGAGGCGAAGCGTCACACCGACTGGCTCGCGCCCGATATTCGCTACGAGCGCGATTGCGAAGCGTTCGTCCGCGCGATCCTGAAGCCGCGTGGCGCCGGCGACTTCGCCCATCGGCTCCATGCGTTCGTCGCGCGGATCGCGCCGGCCGGCGTCGTCAACAGCCTGACGCAGGCCGTGCTGCGGATGGCATCGCCCGGCGTGCCCGACCTGTATCAAGGATCTGAGTCATGGGATCACTCGCTCGTCGATCCGGACAACCGCCGCGACGTGCCGTTCGCGGCGCTCGCGGCCGAGCGGGTCGACGGGCCGGTCGCGTCGTATCTGGCGGCGTGGCCCGATGCGCGCGTGAAGCGGGCGCTGGTCGAGCGCATGCTGGCGCTGCGCGCGCGATGGCCGGCGACGTTCGCGGATGGCGCCTACGTGCCGCTGCGCGTACGCGGCCCGCTCGGACGTCATGCGGTGGCGTTCGCACGGTGCAGCGACGAGGCCACCGTGGTGGTGGTCGCGACGCGGCTCGCGAGCCGACTGCTCGGCGAAGCGCCGGAATTGCCGCGCGTGGAGCCCGCGCAATGGGGCGATACGGCGGTCGTGCTGCCGCGCGATATCGACGGGCCGTGGATGGACGGGCTGGAGGCGCGGGATGCGGTCGACGTGGCGGGAGGCATTTTGCCGCTCGACCGCTGCCTGGCGTCCTTGCCTGTCGCGGTGCTCGTCGCCGCGCATCCGCCCGTCACGCGTCGGTGACGTCGGGCTCTCGCGCGTCGTTGCGCTGCACGCACTGCACGACCGACAACCCGTCGGCCGTCAACGCGGGCCGGCGCTCGCCGGACGCGTCGTCGTGCTGCATGACGATCAGGTGCTGTTCAACCAGCGCAAGGACATCCTCGCGGTCGATCTGGATCTGCTCCGGTGCGCGATGCACCAGGAGCAGCGTGGCGAATTCATGGGCGGTCAGCATGCTCGTTCCCCGTTGGCGGCTGCGCGAGATGCGCGCCGGCGAGCAGCAATGCATGCAGGGACCATGCCGGGTTGCGTGGCGCCCTCGTTATCCGGGCCGCCTGCGCGCAGCGCGATGTGGCACCACACGGCGGCCCGTGCGCGGTGCAAAGTTTTCAACGGTGTGTAATGCGGGAGGCAAACCGCGGGAGGCAAACCGGCACACACGCACCGGGAAAGCCAGCCGGGGTCAGGATCCCCGAGACCGGGACAGGCCCGCTCGCGCACGGCCGGCGGGCGCACGGAAATAGCCGCTGTGCAGCACCATGCCGCCGTTACCGTTGTCGTTGCTGTCGCCCAGCACGTCTGCGCATGCGGCTTCGATGCGCGCGCGGCCCTGTTCGAACGCATCGCGCAAGTCGTCCTCCAGCGCGGAGCGTGCGCCGAAATGATCTTCCAGCGCTTCGACCGTGATGGCCCAGGTTTGCGGCTCGCCATCGACATCGACGACGAAACGCAACTGCAGCGCCGCCCCGTCGAACACGGGCGGCTCGTCGACCAGCGTCACACGGCGTGCGGAATCGGCGGCCATGGCTTCAGGCGCCCCGCGCCGAAAGGCGATCGACCGGTGCGTCCCCGACCGCGAGCATGGCTACCTTGCAATGCCTCGACCTTCTGTTCATGAACCCTCCGTCCACTTGGTGGCACGCGTCATGCCAGTGCGGCAGCAAGCGGCATGCCTGCCGCCCGTTCGCGCGCGCCAATCGAGTATCGGAAAGCCCATCGACGCGGCTACTGCAGAAGACGCGCGGCGTCGAGCATCGCATCGGTCAGCTCGACCGTCAGCGTCACGTGTTCGTCGGGCAGGCGCTCGAGCAGATCCTCCACCGTGGCGTGCAGGATCGCGTGCACGCGCATCCGCGTGCTTTCGTCGAGATCCGCATAGCGTTCCATCGTGTCGCAGTCGAGCACAAGCACGACCGAATGCCGCGCGGTCTCGGGCGGCGGATCGGCCGCCTCCGCCCACGCCGCCTGAAACACGATCCTGCCCGTCGAGACGTCGACATGGACCGTCGTATCGAGATCGTCGGCGTCGATCATGTCGCCATCGGCATCGTTGTCGATCTCGTCGTTTTCCAGCCAGATCCGGGAATGCGATTGCATGATGTCCTCCTGCGTGATGGCGTGATGGCGGGATGGCATGTCCAGCCCCTCTTCTGCAGCAACACCCGTGCCGCGGCCGGCACGGGTTCGTCGTACGGATCACGCGCGCCGCGCGGCACGCGGTTTGCGTCGCCGAACCCGTCACTACGTCCCTGTCACCCCAATGGAGCCGACTTGATGCCTTCCGCTACCGCTACCCACGCGCATGGCAAGCACTTGACGCGACGCCCGGGCCGCGCCCGCGGCAACGACCCGCACCACCGCAAGCGCTGGTCCGCCGATGTCACGCAAAACAGCGATGCGCTCGACATCGAACCCAATATCTTCAAGTCCGACGACCCGGCCGCGATCGCCGCGTCGCTGAAGCATTCGGCCGAACACAGCCGCCGCCGCCACGGGTCGCCATTCCAGTCGGCGATGTCGATGCTGAACTTCTACGTGAACCGCGCGGGCCGCAACCTGCCGAAAACGCGCCGCGCCACGCTCGAACGCGCGAAGCGGAAGCTGCGCGAGGCGTTCGGCCGCAAGCCCTGACGGTGCGCGACCACCTGATCGGCCTGCCACGGCACACATGCACGAGACGCTCTGGTACCTGATCGTCGGCGCGGTGCTGATGGGCATGGGCGTCGCGACGTCCGCGCTGCGCCACCTGCCCGTCAGCACCGCGATGATCTATCTCGTGCTCGGCGTCGTGCTCGGCCCGGCCGGCGCGGGCCTGCTGGATCTCGATCTCGAACGCGACGCACGGCTGCTGCGTGAAATCGTCGAGATCGCGCTGCTCGTCTCGCTGTTCGCGATCGGGCTGCGGCTGCGCGTGCCGCTCACCGACCGCCTGTGGCACGTGCCATGCCGCCTCGGCCTGCTCGCGATGGGCCTCACCGTGCCGCTGCTGGCCGCGTGCGCGATGCTCGCCCTCGGGCTCGACTGGGGCCCCGCGCTGCTGCTCGCGGCGATCCTCGCGCCGACCGACCCGGTGCTCGCGCACGACGTGCAGGTGCACGACCCGGGCGATCGCGATCTCGTGCGCTTCGCGCTGTCGGGCGAAGGCGGCCTGAACGACGGGATCGCACTGCCGTTCGCGCTGGCCGGGCTCGCGCTGTGCGGCGCGCCCGGCACGACGCACGGGCTGCCGCCGCTGTCGGGCGCGTTCGCGCTCACCGCGCTGTGGGGCATCGCCGGTGCGGTGGCGATCGGCGGCGGCCTCGGCTGGATCACGACGAAGACGATCGGCTGGCTGCGCACGCGCCACGCGCAGGCGCTCGGCCTCGAAGGCTTCTTCGCGCTCGCGCTGATCGTGCTGTCGTTCGGCGCCGCGCAGTACGCGCATGCATTCGGGTTCATCGCGACGTTCGCGGCCGGGGTCGCGATGCGCCGGGTCGAGCACCGCGCGAGCGGCGATCGCGCGCCGCGCGAAGTGATCGGCCAGATCGATTCGGCCGACGTCGTCGCCACCGAGAAGCATCCGGACAAAGCGCACGCGTTCATGGCCGAATCGGTGCTCGGCTTCACGATCGAACTCGAACGGATCGCCGAAGCCATCGTGATGACGATGATCGGCAGCGTGCTCATGACGCTGCCCGGCCCGCTGCTGACGTGGGGCGCGGTCTCGCTGGCCGTCGTGCTGTTCGTCGCCGTGCGCCCGCTGGCGGTGCTGGTCACGCTCACCGGTTCGCGCGCGACGCATGCGCAGCGGCGGCTGATGGCGTGGTTCGGCATCCGGGGAATCGGCTCGTTCTACTACCTGCTGTTCGCGCTCGAACACGGGCCGTCCGCCGCGGTGCGTCCGCTCGCGGCCCCCGTGCTGGCCGTCGTGTCGGCATCGGTGATCGCGCACGGGATCACCGCGACGCCGCTGATGAACTGGTATCACCGGCTGCAGCATCGGCGCTGACGCGTGCATGACGATGCGCGCTGCCACGCAATCAGGCCGCCACGTGGGTGGTGGCGCCGCAGGGGTGTGAGGGAAGCATCGACATCGACACGCGCTCGCCGCGTTCGGGATGCAGCAGCCACGCGGATCGCCGCGCCGCCGCCCCGCGAGCGGCAGCGGCGTCAGGGTGCGCGCAGCGCAGCGTCGAGTTCGGCGCGCGTCACGTCGAGCGCGACGTTGCATTCGATCGCCGTCTCCTCGACGCGCGGCTTGCGCTCGTCCACCGCGCGCCGCGCGCGGTCGCACAGAACCGTGCGCACGCGCAGCCGGTCGGCCGCGCTGAGCGACGCATAGCGCGTGATCACGTCGGGCTCGAACCGCAGGTCGACCGTGCAACGCCATTCGCGCGCGTCCTCGTCGGACGGCACGCGCACCCACGACACCTGGATCGTCAGCCGCCCGGACGCGTCGTCCGCGTGCACGACGACGGTCGATTCCGACGGAAAGCCGATCGCGAGCGCATGCTCGAGTTCCGCGATGCGCTGCGACCGGATGGGTGCGCCGCTCATCGTCGCATGACGCCCAGCAGCAGCGTGACGAGGAAGATCACGACGAAGATGTAGAACAGGATCTTCGCGATCTCGGCCGCGCCGGCCGCGATCCCGCCGAAGCCGAACACGGCCGCGACGATCGCGATGATGAAGAAGATGACCGCGTATCGCAGCATGGATACCTCCTGGATGGCAGCAGTGGTCAATACACGTCGTCGCCGGTCACGCATCGTGCTTGTGCTCCGGTTTGCCGCATCGCGGCGTGGACGCCATTTTTTCACGTTCCTTTTCGCTCATCGACCTGGCCGTCGGCGTCGCCGGCGGCATGAGGTCCCGCATTTTCGTGTTGCCGCGCCCGGCCGACAGCGCGGCGCCCGCCGCGCTCTGCCGGGCTCGAGACTTTGCCGGCATGGTTGCGCGCCTGTCGCGGGCGCACGCGCCGACGCGACGGTCGGTACGTGCACGCGACAGGTTCGCCCGGGCCGCCGTCATGCGGCGTCACGGCGGCGCAGGTCGGCCGGCGGAATCTTCATCGCCTGGCGATACTTCGTCACCGTGCGACGCGCAAGCAGGATGCCGCGGCCCGCGAGGTTCTGCGCGAGCGTGACGTCGGACAGCGGATCGGTGTGCCGCTCGGCCGCGATCATGTCGCGGATCAACACCTTCGCGGCCGCCGCCGAGCACACGCCCTTGCCGGCCGCCTCGAGCTTGCGCGGGAAGAAATGCTTGAACTCGAACGTGCCGTGCGGCGTGGCCATGTACTTGTTGCCCGTCGCGCGCGATACGGTCGATTCGTGCAGGTCGAGTTCCTCGGCGATGTCGCGCAACACGAGCGGCTTCATCGCGATCTCGCCGTAGCGGAAGAAATCGCGCTGCCGCGCGACGATGCATTCGCCGACGCGCTGGATCGTCTCGAAACGCTTCTGCACGTTGCGGATCAGCCAGCGCGCTTCCTGCAATTGCTGGCCAAGCGGTGAATCGCGTTCGCCGCTCGACTGCGCGAACAGCGTCGCATAGCGTTCATGCAGCCGCGCGCGCGGCAGCACGGCCGGGTTGATCGTCACGATCCACTCGTCGCGCACCTGACGCACGATCACGTCGGGCACCACGTAGTCGCCGCGCGTGCTGCCGTAATGATTGCCGGGGCGCGGGTCGAGCCCGCGCACCAGCGCGCAGGCCGCCTGCAGCGTCGGCGCGTCGCAGCCGAGCCGCCGCTGGATCTCGGCCGTCTCGCGGCGGGCCAGACGCTCGAGATGCTCGCGCGCGATCGCTTTCGCTTCCGCGAGCGCCGGCGTGCCGGCCGGAATCGCGTCGAGTTGCAGCACGAGACACTCGGACAGCGAGCGCGCGGCCAGGCCCGGGCGGTCCAGCATCTGCACGAGCCGCAGTGCGACCGCGAGATCCTGCTCCGACAGCAGCAGCGCGGGGTCAGCCGCGACCAGCAGTTCGCCCAGTTCCTGGCGCAGGTAGCCGTCGTCGTCGAGCGCGTCGATCACGAGGCGCGCGGCTTCGCGGTCACGGCGGTTCAACGGATAGAGCCGCAACGCATCGTGCAGCTGCTGATTCAGCGACGGCTCCGCGGCCAGCCATTCGCCGGGCGACTGGCCGCCCGCATCGTCGCCCTGGCGGCTCGTGCCGCGCGGCGCGGGCGCGGCCGTCAACGACACTTCGGACACCTCGGGCACTTCGGGGGCTTCGCCATCCTGCGTGCGAGCGTCGTCGGGCTGGGGTGCCGCATCGGGCGCGGCGGCCTCGGCCAGCTGCCCGGGGGCGTCGGCGGCAGCCTCCTCGTCGCCGTGGCCATCCTCGAGGAACGGATTCTGATCGAGCGCCTGCCGCAATTCCTGTTGAAATTCGAGCGAGGACAACTGCAGCAACCGCAGCGACTGCTGAAGCCTCGGCGTAAGTGCCAGATGCTGTCGCATCTGCAGCGCAAGCGAGACGGACATCGATGGTCCTCCTGACGTTTCACGGTTTCGTTTCGTATTCGGTCAGGATTGATGCAGCTTCCATGCCAAGCGGCCCGAACGCTCCGCGTCGCGGGTCGCGCGGGTTCGTACCCCGTCTTGCAGCGCGTCGAGGGCCGCTTTTTTACAAGCTGTCGGCAAGTTTTGGGCACGCGTTTCGCGCACCGTCCCGCCACGCACCGGCCGTGGGATGTTTCAGTACAGCGGCGGCGGCGGCGTGCCCGGTAGCGTCGGGTCGCCCGGCGTGCCGTTCGGGCCCGGTGGCGGCACGTCGGCCGGGTCGCCGCCCGTCGCGCCCGGCGGCAACGTGTTGCCCGGCGACGGCCGCGTCTCGTAACGCGTATTGGCATCGGGCATCGTCGTGCCCGGCGCCGGCGGGTGGGCGCCGGGCGGCGCGGGCGGCGCGCCTCGCGCGCCGTAGGGGCCAGGTTGCGTGCATGCAGCCAGCGCGCACGCGGCGGCCAGCAGGCATGCGCCCGTGCGGATCGTGCGGATCGGTTTCATCGAACACCTCCTGATATCCGCGGCAGCCGCGGAATCGGTTGGGCAGGTCCCCGCCAATTCGCAATCCACGTGCCGTCCGTTCACGCGTCAAGCACATCGTCCCGCGGTGTGCCGCGCGTTTCGGACCACCGTCGTTCGCTGCGATGCCTGCCTGCGCGACGCTATGCGTCGTACGCGGCCATCACGAGCCACAGCTCGCGGCCGTCGTCGCGCACGCGGGCCGCGAGCGCATACGTGTCGGCGGGCTCGCACGCACGCTGCAGCGCGAATCGCGCCGGCTCGGTCGAGCCGAACGTCTCTTCCCCGAGCGGCCGTACGTCCGCCTTGCCCTCGAACATCCGGCGCTCGGGCCGGTAGATCAGCGGTTCGCTCTTCCATTCCTGGAAGTGGCTCTTCACCGAATCGAACCCGCCCCCGCAAACGTTGAGCTCGTAGCGCACGCCCTCTCGCCGTTTTGGAATCGTCATCGTGCCTCCGTGTGATGTGCGCGCGGCCGGCACGGGTCGCGCCGCACATGATCGTCGTCATCTTCGTCGTGTTCGCCGTCGACACGGCAAGTCGCGTGCCGCGTGCCGAGCGCGGGCATGGTCGTTGCGGCAACGTTCGCGTCTTCGTCGTCCGCGGGCGCGTCGCCATGAAGGATGCGACCCGGCCCGGCCATGACGCGCCGCTGCACGAACGACGCACCGATCCGTCGCCGCCGGGGAAGCACCGGGACCACAGGCGCACGCGCCATTCGTCATTCGGAATGCCCTATCGACCCGCCGCTCGAGGACATGTTCCGCGCGTCGGGCGGCATTACGCGATACGCATGACGAAAGGCCCCGGCAGCACCCGCGCAAACGCAACGGCGAACGACGGGCCGCGCGTGCCGGACGGAACGCGGTTTGCCGAATCCGCAGAGCAGAGGAATCACCCCATCCAACCCGCCAGGAGGTCGTCATGCATCGCGTCAACGAAATCATGTCGCAGGACGTCGTGCGCATCGCGCCGACCGATTCGATCCGCCATGCCGCGCAGCTGATGGAGCGCTACGACATCGGCGCGCTCCCCGTGTGCGACAACAACCGGCTGGTGGGGATGGTGACGGACCGCGACCTCGCGGTGCGCGCGATCTCGGTCGGCAAGCCGCCGGAGACGCGGATTCAGGAAGTCGCGTCGGGCCCGATCGAGTGGTGTTTCGAGGACGATTCGCTGGACGAGATCCAGCATTACATGGCCGATGCGCAGTTGCGACGCCTGCCGGTCGTCGATCACGACAAGCGGCTGGTCGGGATGCTGTCGCTCGCGGACATCGCGACGCGCTCGGCCGGCCCGGCGCGCGACGACGTCGCGAACACGCTCGAAGGCGTGTCGCAGCCGAAGCGGACCTGATGGCGCATCGCAGGCCGCGCGCGATACTGCCTGCCGGCCGCCGGTCAAGGCCGGCCCCGCATCAACGAAACGGGCCGTCGCGACAGGGCAACGACGGACGGCCGCCGCGTCAGCCGTCCTGCTTCGTCACGCGCACGATCTTGTCCGCCAGTTCGCGCACGTCGACCGGCTTGCACAGATAGCCGTCGAACCCGGCCTCGAGCGCGCGGCGTTCGTCGGCCAGGCCCGCATGCGCGGTCACGGCGAGCACCCGCATGCCGGGCGGCCCGCCGCCGTTCATGCCGGTGCGCCGCAACGCGTCGAGCAGCCAGAAGCCGTCGCCGTCGGGCATCGCGAGATCGGACAGCACGACGGTCGGCCGCAGGTCGGCGGCCACCGCGAGCGCTTCGCGCCCCGTCGACGCGATCGCGACGGCCGCGCCGAACGTCGTCAGCGCGGCGGTGAGGCTCTCGCGCGTCGTCGGATCGTCGTCGACGATCAGGATGCGTTGCGTATCGAGCGTCAACGGGGCGCGATGGCCGTCCACGTGCGCATTCCCCCACGCCATCGCGCCGGCCGGCTGCCAGCCGGCCGGCAGCGTCACCGTAAACGTCGCGCCGCGATTGCGGCCCGCGCTCTCGACCGTCACGCCGCCGCCGTGCAGTTCGGCGATATGCCGCACGATCGACAGGCCGAGGCCAAGCCCGCGCCGCGACGACGCCGGCGAATCCTCCGCGCGGCGGAACATGTCGAACACGTACGGCAGGAACGCCGGCACGATGCCCTGCCCCGTGTCGCTCACGGTCAGCACCACCCGCGCATCGTTGCGGGCGAGCCCGACCGTCACGCTGCCGCCGGACGGCGTGAACTTGAGCGCGTTCGACACGAGGTTCGACAGCATCTGCCGCAAGCGCTCGGCATCGCCCGACACCACGCAGGTCGACGCCGCACAGTCGAATTCGAGCACGATGCCGGCCGACGACGCGGCCGTCTGGAACGCGCCGACCGAATCGGAGAACAGCCGCACGACGTCCACCGGCCGCGCGTCGAGCTGCAGCTTGCCGGTCGCGAGCGATGACGCGTCGAGGATGTCGCCGACCATCCGCGTGAGCGAACGCGCGCTGCGATCGATCGCGTCGACCGCCTGCTGCTGCAGCGCGCTGTCGCCCGAATTGCGCAGCACCTCGACCCAGCCGTAGATCACGTTCAGCGGCGTGCGCAGCTCGTGCGACACCGTCGCGAGCAGTTCGTCCTTCAGCCGGTTCGACGTATCGGCCTGGTCGCGCGCATCGCGTGCGCCCTGCAGCGACCGCTGCGCGCGCAGGTCGCGGCGGCGCTGCGCGCCGGCTTCGCGCAGCGTCAGCGACAACGCGACGGAGGCACGCACGTCGCCGCGTACCGGGCCCGCCGACACGGTCGCCCGGAAGCGCCGGCCGTCGCGCCGCACGCACAGCAGGTCGATCGGCCCGACCGCCGCGTGCATGTCGTCGAACGACTGCACGAGCGGCTTGCGTTTCAGCCAGCGCATCGCCACCAGCGATTCGAACATGCGCCCATGCGCCTGGCTTTCGTCGTAGCCGAACATGCGTTGCGCGGCCGGGTTCCAGCTGACGATGCGGCCGTCGCTATCGATGCCGACGATCGCGTCGGGCGACGCGTCGACGACCGCGCGCTGCAACCGCGACGCATCGGCCCGCGAACGGTCGGCACCGGCGTCGCGCAGCAGCAGCACGGCGCCGTCGACGTTGCCGTCCGCATCGCCGAGCGGCGCGGCCACCTCGACGATCGGCACCGGCTCGCTCCCCTCCGCCTGCAGCCAGTGGCGATCCGATGTGACACCCTCGCCGCCGAGCGCGAGATCGAGCGGTGTCGATTGAACGCGCCGGCCGTCGCGATCGACGATCCGCAGCACGTCGCGCGCGGCGCGGCCCATCGCATCGTCGGGCCGGCAGCCGACGAGCGCGGCCGCGGCGGCGTTGAGGTAAGTGAGCCGCCCGTTCGTGTCGGTGGCGATCACGCCATGCGGCAACGCCTGCAGCACGGCTTCGAGCCGCCGGCGGGCGGCCGCTTCACGCCGTAGCGCCGCATCGCTCGTGAAGCGCGCGTGGCGCAGCATCGACGCGATCGCGCAGACGAGCGCGCAGATCAGCACGAAGGTGCCGAGCCGCACGAGCCGGTCGGGCAGCGGCTGCGTATAGGCCGCGGGATCCGAGAGGAACAGCGTCCACACGAGCAGGCCGCTGACGACCGTCGAGGCCATCCCGAACAGGAACGACGTCGCCCACGCGGCGCCCGCGAGCAGCGGATAGTAGAGGACGAGCGGCAGGTTCACGCCGCCGAAGCGGATCGCGAGCGCCTGCAGCACGGTGGCGATCGCAACCAGCATCACGGCCGTGACGTAGTTGCCGGCGCGGGTCCGCGAAATGTCGATCATCGATCACACTCCTGCCGGCGGGTCGGTCGCGGCGGCATCAGGATTCAGGCTTGTCCACTTCGTCTTCGAGCTGCGCGAGCCGGTTGTAGATCGTCTTCAGGCTGACGTCGAGCACCTCGGCCGCCTGCGCCTTCACGCCCCCGCATTGCGCGATCGTGCCGAGGATCAGCTTGCGGTCGGCTTCCTCGAGCGACGTGCCGAACGGCACGGTCACACGATCCTCGTGCGAATCGGCCAGGTTCGACAGTTCGTCCATGATCGGCGGCGGCAGCGTATCGATCACGTCCGCGTCGCAGAAGATGCTCGCGCGCTGCACGAAGTTGCGCAGCTCGCGTACGTTGCCGGGCCACGCATAGGTCTTCAGCGCGTCGCGCGCGGCCGGTGCGAAGCGCAGGTTCCGGCCGCTTTCGGCGTTGAACTGCTGCAGGAATGCATCGGCCAGCATCGGGATGTCGTCGCCGCGCTCGCGCAGCGACGGCAGCGGGATCGGGAACACGTTGATCCGGTGGAACAGGTCGGGCCGCAGCTTGCCGTCGGTCATCGCGGCCTCCGGGTCGCGGTTGGTCGCCGCGACGATACGCACGTCGACGTCGATCTCGCGCGTCGAGCCGAGCCGCGTGAGGCGCCCCGTCTCGAGCACCCGCAGCAGCTTGACCTGTGACTCGAGCGGCATCTCGGTGATCTCGTCGAGAAACAGCGTGCCGCCGTCCGCGCGTTCGAAGAAGCCCTTGTGCTGGCGCTCCGCGCCGGTGAAGCTGCCGCGGTCGTGGCCGAACATCTCGCTCTCGACGAGGTTCGCGGCGATCGCGCCGCAGTTCACCGCGAGGAACGGGCCGCGGCGGCGCAGGCTCAGGTCGTGCACCGTCTGCGCGGCCAGCTCCTTGCCGGTACCCGATTCGCCCGTCAGCAGCACCGATGCCTCGGTGCGCGCGACCCGGCCGATCGCGTCGTAGACGGTCTGCATCGCGGGCGAGCTGCCGAGCATGCGGCCGAAACGGCCGAGGCGCTGCAGCTCCGAACGCAGTTCGGCAATCTCTTCATGCAGCGCGGTGGTGCGCGGCACGCGCGCGAAGATGCTGTTCAGCCGCTGCATGTTGAGCGGCTTCACCAGGTAGTCGGTCGCGCCGCGCCGCAGTGCGTCGATCGCGGTTTCGAGGCTCGCGTGGCCGGTGGTCAGCACCATTTCGCAGTGCGAATGCTTCGGCAACGCATCGAACAGATCCATCCCGTTGCCGTCCGGCAGCACGAGATCGCACAGCACGAGGTCGGGGGGGTGCGTCGTGACGAGCGTGCGCGCTTCCTCG
This sequence comes from Burkholderia sp. AU6039, assembly GCF_002223365.1. Taxonomy (NCBI): domain Bacteria; kingdom Pseudomonadati; phylum Pseudomonadota; class Betaproteobacteria; order Burkholderiales; family Burkholderiaceae; genus Burkholderia; species Burkholderia sp. AU6039. The sequence continues at coordinate 138,752 of NZ_NKFK01000007.1, read as the reverse complement.
AGCGTCGCGGCCGTGTCGCACGCAAGCTGCTGCGTGTGCGCGACCGCCGCGAGCATGGCGCGCGTATCGGCGTCATCTTCGACGATCAGGACGTAGGGCATCGTGGCTCCTTGTGAAGCAGCCCGGCGCACTTAGCCGCCGGGACCGCGGCAGGTTTCAGCGAGGTCCGGCCACCGGTCGCACGACGATAGGGCTTGATCGATGCACTCGTGCGGATGGGCTGTCCTCCCGTGAAAAGCAGTCCCTATGAGTATAGGAGAGGCATGTCGCGCATTCGCCGGTCATCGAATAAATCTATCCGCCCCCATCATCCGCATTGCCAGATTCAATGCGCGGCAATCGGTAAGAACGCCATCGTTTCAAGAGGATCATGTGGCGTGAAACCGCGCAGATCGCGTCTTTTACGCACGTTGACGCGCCATGCGGTCAAACTTGCCGGTCTGATTTTTCGCATCTCGGAATGCTCGGATGACGATCGGGGCCGCTCGATGGCTCGCGTTCGATTCGGACCCCTGCTGCCGCGGATCTCACGTTCTATCCGCTTCGCCGATCCGTCAGTCCGACGCCGCCTGACTGCCGCCGTCACGTACTTTCGAGATCGCTTCGACGAGCTTCAGTTCGTCGTCGATCGACAGCGTCGTGTCGATCACGTCTCCGCCGAACGGTGCGAGCGCCGTGCTCAACGCGTAGATATCGAGTTGCGTCGCGGCGAGCCCCAGCGACACGGTGCCGGGGCGCGCCTTGCGCGCGACGCGGTCGATCAGTGCGTCGTCCACCGGTTTCTCGCGCCATGCATCGAGCGACGATTCGATGTGTTCGACCACACTGTCGAGCAGCGATCCGGGCGGCGTGCGAGCGGGGTCGACCGCATGCGCGCGCAACTGTCCATCAGCTGTGCACTCGACGATCACTACTCCCGTCAGCGCGACGACGTGCCGGTCGCGCAACGTATCGAGTTCGGCGAGCGCGCGATGGGCGGCCGCGAGGTCGGGATAGGACAACACGATCAACGTATTCATCAGCGACTCCGTGAAATCAGGCGGCCGGTTCGAGAGGGGCGGCACTCAGTGCGGCAGCCCGAACGCGGCCTTCAGGCTCGCGACGATCATCTGCATCGCGATCGCCGCGAGAATCATGCCCATCAGCCGTTGCGTCACCGCCGTCACGCGCGGCGACAGGTAATGGCCGATCAGCGGTGCCGACAGCAGCGACGCGGCCAGCAACACGAGAAACGCGGCGAGCCCGAGCGCGAACGCGAATGCCTGCCCGGTCGAGAACGCGGTGTGCCCGAGCACGATCATCGTCGCGATCGTGCCGGGGCCGACGAGCAACGGGATCGTCAGCGGATAGATCGCGACGCGCTCGGCCGCGGCCGGATCGGCGCCTTCGTCGTCGCCCGGCGAATGCTGGCGGCTCGGCGCGCCATGCAGCATCGACAGCGCGATCAGCAGCACCAGCAGCCCGCCCGCGAGGCGGAAATCGTCGATCGTCAGGCCGAACACATGCAGGATCGTGCCGCCTGCCACCGCCGACACGATGCAGCCGACCGTCACGCCGATCGCGGCCGTCAGCGCGACCTTGCGGCGCTCGCTGTCCGCCGCGCCTTCGGTCAGCGACAGGAACACGGGGATGTTCGCGATCGGGTTCATGATCGCGAACAGCGCCGCGAACACCTTGATCGAAAAGGTCAGGTCGAAGGCCACAGGTTCGCTCCCGTATCGCGCGTCGACACATGCGTCGAATCGCGCGCAGGTTCCGCTTCGTTTCGGATGCATGGCGCACGCCATGCTGCTACGATCGACGCACCGCGTTCACGTACGACGGAGGGCCCCGACCGATGCAAGCCACCGACACCTTCATGGATCACGAGATTCGCGTCGACGCGACGCGCAACGCGAACGGCGCGTGGGTCGCGCAGGTGCGGATCTTCCGCGACGGCGCGCCGGTCGACCTGCCCGCGCCCGAACTCGTCACCCCCGAATGGCTCACGTGCGACGAAGCCCTGCGCGGCGGCATCGACCAGGGCCGCGTGATCATCAAGACACGCGACCGCTAGCGGCACCCGGCTCATCCGCGCGCATCGCACGGCGCGTTCACGCATCGAAATCCAGATCGCCGATCAGGATCTCGCGATCGCGCTGGGTGCGCGTGCTGAAATCGACCGGCAACTCCATCTGCCAGCGTTCGATCGTGACCGGCAGCGCCGCGAGGTAGCGGTCGAAGCGGCTGCGGTCGGGCTCGGCCAGCAACGCATCGATCGCATCGTCACGCCACGCGAGCCGCGCGTTCAGCCGGTTCGGCAAGCCGACCGTCGACGTGAGGCCGATCACGTCGACACAGGTCGGGCTGCCCTGCCCGTCGTGCGGCACGACGTCCACCCTCACTTCGCCAGGCTGATACAGGCCGAGCACGCGCGCCGCGATGCGCGGCGCAAACTCGGTTTCGAAACGGGCACGCACATCGGGATTCATCTCGCCTCCGGGTTCGAATCATGTCGTCACACTGCTGTCACGCGGCTGCAATCTGCCGCTCGAATGCCGCTTCCGCCTTCAGGCTGTCGAGATCGCGACCGACCGTCGCGACCGCGAGCCGGGTGTTGCCGCGCCAGTACGCGATCGAGCAATCGTGCGCGCCGAGGTCGCCATCGATCTCGACACGATCGAATTGCTCCGCGTGCCCGACATAGTTGACCGTCAGGTCGTAATGCTGGCTCCAGAAGAACGGCACCGCGTCGAACGGCCGCTGCTGCCCGAGCATGTTGCGCGCGGCGGCGATGCCCTGCCGCTCGGCGACGACCCAGTGCTCGACGCGAATCCGCTCGCCCGTCAGCGGATCGGGCCAGCGCGCGATGTCGCCGGCCGCGTAGATGCCGGGCGCACTCGTCTGAAGGAAGCGGTCGACCGTCACGCCGCGGTCGACGGCCAGCCCCGCGTCCTGCGCGAGCGCCACGTTCGGATGCACGCCGATGCCGACCACCACGAGATCGGCCGGCAGCACGTCGCCGGTCGACAGCGTCACGCTGTCCGGCGTGATCCGCGCGGGCGTCGCGCCGAGATGGAACACGACGCCGTGCGACTCGTGCAGTGCCTGGATCGTGCTGCCGAGCGCTTCGCCGAGCACGCGCGCCATCGGATGCGCATCGGGCGCGACGACCTGCACGTCTAGCCCGCGCGTGCGCAGCGCGGCGGCCGCTTCGAGCCCGATGAAGCTCGCGCCGACCACGACGCAGCGGCGTGCGGTTTTCAGCTTGCCGATCAGCGCGTCGCAATCGGCGCGCGAGCGCAGCACGCACACGTGCGGCAGATCCGCTCCCGGCACGGTCAGCCGGTTCGGCTCGGCGCCCGTTGCAAGCAGCAGCGCGCCGTAGCCGACGCGGCTGCCGTCGGCCAGTTCGACCGCCTGCTGCGCGGGGTCGATGCGTACGACGCGTGTGCCGCACCGCACGTCGATGTGATGGTCCGCATAGAACGACGGTGCACGCAGCGGCAGCCAGTCGGCATCGGCCGTGCCGGCGAGATAGTCTTTCGACAGGTTCGGGCGGTCATACGGCGGATCGGCATCGGCGGTGAGCAGCGTGACGGGATGCGGATAGCCTTCCTGCCGCAGCGTCACCGCCGCCGCGATGGCAGCCGCACCGCCGCCGACGATCACCACCGACGCGGGCAGTCCGGCGGCATTCAACACAGGCGGCACGGCGGCCGGCCGCTCGTCGAGCACGACGGCGCGGCCGTCGCGGCGTTCGACGCGCCAGCACGGCAGCCCGTCGAGCGCGGGCGCGCGCAGCAGCGCGCCGGTGCGCAGGCAGAACGCCGCGTGATGCCACGGGCAGTGGATCGTGTCGCCTTCCAGCAGGCCGTCGGCTAACGGCGCGCCGTAGTGCGGGCACTGCGCGCCCACGGCAAACAGTTCATCGGCGCGGCGCACGAGCAGCACCGCTGCATCGCCGACATGGCCCTCGATCATTGCGCCGTCGGCGAGCTCGTCGAGCGCGATGCCTTGCGTGAGATCGGGGCGTGACGACGAATCGTCGCTTTCAGTCATGACGTGGCTCCCGAAAAGTCAGGTAACGATCCCATTATCGACATCCCGCCTGAAAAGAACAGGTACAGACGTCCCCGCAGCGCACGCAAACACGCACTGTAGCTTGTACGAGATCCATGACGGGCGTAGAACGTCATCAACGTTGCGGCGCAACACGGCAGCGGCCCGCGACGCACGCCGCGCATCCCGCGCAAGCCGCGTGCCGCCTTCTCCCCGTCACCAGGAGTACTACCCGATGGCCACCGTCCTGTGCGTCCTCTACCCCGATCCCGTGGACGGCTACCCGCCGCGCTACGTGCGCGATGCGATTCCGATCATCACGCACTACGCGGACGGGCAGACCGCGCCGACGCCGGCCGGGCCGGCCGGTTTTCGTCCCGGCGAACTCGTCGGCTCGGTGTCCGGCGCGCTCGGCTTGCGCGCCTACATGGAAGCGCACGGCCACACGCTGATCGTCACGAGCGACAAGGACGGCCCCGACTCCGAATTCGAGCGCCGGCTGCCTGAAGCGGACGTCGTGATCTCGCAGCCGTTCTGGCCCGCGTACCTGACGGCCGAACGGATCGCCCGCGCGCCGAAGCTGAAGCTCGCGCTGACGGCCGGCATCGGCTCCGATCACGTCGATCTCGACGCCGCCGCGCGTGCGCACATCACCGTCGCCGAAGTCACCGGCTCGAACAGCATCAGCGTGGCCGAGCACGTGGTGATGACGACGCTCGCGCTGGTGCGCAACTACTTGCCGTCGCATGCGATCGCGCAGCAAGGCGGCTGGAACATCGCCGATTGCGTGTCGCGCAGCTACGACGTCGAAGGCATGCACTTCGGCACGGTCGGCGCGGGGCGCATCGGGCTCGCCGTGCTGCGCCGGCTGCAACCGTTCGGGCTGCAGCTGCACTACACGCAGCGCCACCGGCTCGATGCATCGATCGAGCAGGCACTCGGGCTCACGTATCACGCCGATGCCGCGTCGCTCGCGAGCGCCGTCGACATCGTCAACCTGCAGATTCCGTTGTACCCGTCGACCGAGCACCTGTTCGACGCGGCGATGATCGCGCGCATGAAACGCGGCGCGTACCTGATCAACACCGCGCGTGCCAGGCTGGTCGACCGCGACGCGGTCGTGAACGCCGTCACGTCCGGGCATCTCGCGGGCTACGGCGGCGACGTGTGGTTTCCGCAGCCGGCGCCGGCCGATCACCCGTGGCGCACGATGCCGTTCAACGGGATGACTCCGCATATCTCGGGCACGTCGCTGTCCGCGCAGGCCCGCTACGCGGCCGGCACGCTGGAGATCCTGCAGTGCTGGTTCGACGGCAAGCCGATCCGCAACGAATACCTGATCGTCGACGGCGGCACGCTCGCGGGAACGGGCGCGCAGTCGTACCGGCTGACGTGACGCCGCGCGCGTGCCGCACGACGCGGGACGCGCGGCGGCTCACTCAGTCGAGGCAGTAGGCGGCGAGCTTGCCGACCGCGATCACCGCCTGTTCGATCTCCGGCGACCACGGGCTGCTGTAGTTCAGCCGGATGAAGTTCCGGTAGCTGTCCGTGATCGAGAACATGTAGCCGGGCCCGATCGTGATCCCCTGCTCCAGCGCAAGCTGGTACAGCCGCATCGCGTCGATCTGCGCAGGCAGTTCGATCCACAGCACGTACCCGCCCGCCGGGCTCGAGATGCGCGTGCCTTCCGGAAAGAATCGCGACACCATCGTGCGCATCAGGTTCGCCTGCTGCGCGTAGGCCTTGCGAATCCGCCGCAGGTGATGCTCGTAGCCGTCGCGTTCGAGAAACTCGGCGATCGCGAGCTGCGGCAGCGACGGCGTCGCGAGCGTGTTCAGGAATTTCAGCTTCTCGACCTGCTCGCGATAGCGGCCCGGCAGCGCCCAGCCGATCCGGTACGCGGCCGTCAGGCTCTTCGAGAACGACGAGCAATGCAGCACGATGTCGTGCCGGTCGAACGACTTCAGCGTGCTCGGATGCATGTTGCCGAAGTACAGTTCGTTGTACACGCCGTTCTCGATGATCGGCAGGTCGGCTTTCGCGGCGAACTCGACCAGCTCGCGCTTGCGCTCGTCCGGCATCTGGAAGCCGAGCGGGTTCTGGAAGTTCGGCATCACCATGCATGCGGCGATCGGCTGCGACTTCGCGATCGCGGCCAGCGCCGCGATGTCGATTCCGTATTCCGGATGCGTCGCCACCTCGATCGCCTTCATCCCCATCCGCTCGATCGCGTGCAGCATCGCGTAGAACGTCGGTGACTCCACCGCGATCGTGTCGCCCGGTTTCGCGACCGCCTGCAGGCACAGGTTGATCGCCTCCGTCGCGCCGACCGTCACGATGATCTCGTTCGGGTCCACCGACATCCCGTTTTCCAGGTAGCGGCGTGCAATCTGGCGGATCAGCCGCGGATGGCCGGGCGGCAAGCCGTCCGTCACGCCCCACAGCGATTTGTCGCGGCCGGCCGCATACGCATAGCGGTTCAGCTTCTCGAACGGAAACAGGCTTGGGTCCGGATACGGCGAGCCAAGCGGCACCGCGTCGTCGGTGCCGATCGAGCGCAGCGTCGATAGCACGAGCCGGCTCACGTCGACCGACGACGAGATCGCGATCGGCTTCGACGGCCGCAGCTCGCGCACCGGCGCATGGCTGTCGTCGCGCCGCAGGTTCACGAAATAGCCCGACTGCGGCCGGCTTTCGAGCAGCCCGCGGCTTTCCAGCAACAGATACGCATGCAGCACGGTCGTGATGCTGATCCGGTGCTGCTGGCTCGCCTGCCGCACCGAAGGGACACGATCGCCGTGTCGATATACGCCCTGCCGGATGAGTCTCTCTATGTCGTTTGCAAATTTCTCGTAGAGCTTCATCCGCCTCGCCCCGCCAGCGGTGAACCGGCGTGCGATGCACGGGCGGCATGGCCGCGCGGGTGCACGAAGCCGGATAGCCGTGCCCGGGCGCGGGCGTCCCGGTGCGAACCTCGTCCGTTATCGAAATTGAAGGCGGATAGCAATGCGAATCTCATCTAGACAAGGTTCGGCATCCTACTGCGTCATTTCGACGAATGTAAGTGACAGTTTGGCGAGGAAACGTGAAATCCGGCCGGCGTGGTGAACAGATTCGAACGCGACCGCAAACGGCCCCGCGCGATCGCGTGGCAAGCATTCGCCGGACGCGGTGCCGGCGTGCGTCGTCGCGGTTTACCGGCGGCCGTCGGGCGGCAAGTCACGTGAAGCCGGCTGATGCGCCGGCCCCCCGTGCGCTCAAGCGTCGTCGACGTTGTCCGCGTAGTGATCGATCGCGACCTTGCACTCGTCGAACACCACCGTCAGCAACGCGATGTCGTTCGACTCGACCCACTTGCGGATCTGCAGGAATTGCCCGGTGCCGAGATCGGCGAGGCGGGCCGGATCGTCGGTCGTCACCTCGACGCTCGCGATCGCGCGGTTGCCGTGGCCGGGCAGCGGCGACAGCGTCGCCGTGATGTCGAAGCGCCGGTACGATTGTTCGATGCGCATGCGGTTCTCCCTTTACGGTTCGACGACGACACGCTCAATCGAGCGACTGGCGAAACACCTTGCCGCCGAATCCGGTCACGACGTTGTCGACCGAGAACGGCGTGTCTTCCTTCGCTTCCAGGATGATCGCGACGCTGCCGGGCACGAGCCGCGCCGCCACCGTCTCGACGAACGTGCCGTCGAGCAGCGCGTTGCCGGCCGCTTCCGCGAGAATGCCGGCGCCCGCGCCGGCCGCCATGCCGGTGACCACGCCGAGCGGCCCGGCGAGCAGGCCGAGCAAGCCGCCCGCGATCGCGCCGATCACGCCGCCCTTGAACGGCCGCGATTCGGCGTGGAGGACCGCGAGCTTGCCGGTCGCGTCCTTCTCGACGACGACGCCGTTCTCGATGTGGAATCCTTCGTCCTTCTCCGACAGCGCCTCGAAATCGTTCGCGGCCTGGCGAGCCGTGTCGACGCTGCCGAACACGGCGACGATCAGTTGCTTGGTCATGCGATACCTCGCTCGGTGGGAGGGTCAGTGGCAGCGCCGCAACCGATGCGGCACGCCGGGGTTTCAGATGCCGATGGCCGCCTCGCGTGCACGTGCCGCGTCGGCATAGGCGTACGCCGCCTCTCGCTGCAACCCGGTGACGGTGGGCGCACGGGCGAGCGCCGGATCGGCATCGCGCGTGTCGCGCGCCAGCCGGTAGGCGTCCGACGCCGCGTGCTGCAGCTCGATCGCCCGCTTCGATTCAACGGAATGTGTGCTCATCCGGCTCCCTCCTTGCAGGGACAGCGAAAATGCATGCGGCCGGCCGGCCGCGCGTTACCGGCGCGCCTGCGCATCGTCCTCGACATCGGCGACGTCGGCCGGGAAGCGGTGCTGGCCGAAACTCAGGATCAGCACGCCGACGGCGAGCAGCACGATCCCGACCGTCGTCATCAGCATCCGCTCGGGGCTGTCGGTTGCGCCGCGCAGTATCAGGTCGCGCGCGAGCGACGTCATCGCAATGAACAGCGGAAACCGCACGGGCAAGCGGCCAAGCCGCAGGTAGCGCACGTCCATCGCGAGCACTTCGAGATACAGGAACATCAGCAGCAGGTCGGTCAGCGACACCTCGCCCGCGAGTACGACCTTCCACGCTTCCTGCGCCATCGCGAACGCGGTCGCGAGCCCGATCACGATCAGTCCGGCCAGTTCGGCCGCGTGAAGGAAATGGCCGAAGCGGCGGCGGATGCGCTCGGCGGGCGAGCAGGGAATGGAGGTCGTATTCAAGGTGACAGTCGCTGGGTTGAGGCATGAGCGGCGCCGGGCGGCGGCGGGAACGTCGCGTCGCGCGCGCTGGCATGCACGGTATCGTGCGCGTCGGGCCGATCCGGCTTGTCCGTCGCATGCGGGCCGGCCGCGCCGGTCGCCTGCTCGACCGCGGACAGCGTCCGGCGGCAGCACACGTGGAACGCGTCACCCGCATCGGTGCAGGCGACGTCGTCGTGGTCGCGGCACAGCAGCAGGCGGCAGCCGAGATACCGTTCGAGGCCGTCGATCCGTTCGCTCACCTGCGCTTCGTCGAGTTGCAGCTCGGACGCCGCACCGGACAGGCCGCCATGCTCGACCACCGCGACATACACACGCATCGCTTCCAGCAGGTTCATGATGACGCTCCTCGTGGCGGCGCAGCGGGACCTAATCTACTGCACGCGGCACGCACGCTCAAGAGCACAGCGCTGCATGCGCCAGGAGTACAGCTGAGCGGGCGCCGGCCAAAATCCGGCCCTGTTTGACGGATTCGCATGACAGTTTGGCGATTCGTGTTCCAAAGACCGGCCGAAGCTGCTAGATTGCTTGCTCGACGACGTCACGCGGGGCGGGCAGGTCGCGCGCCCGGTGCGGCCGCCACCGCTGCGGCCCGTTGCGGGATGCCCGCACAGCGTCCTTCATCCGCGTGACACAAAGAGAACAGTCGCATGACACAGTTCAACCGTTCGCCCTCGCGCGCCACGGCACTTCCGTCCCGACATGACTGACCGGCAGCCCACGATGCAGACACCTCCCCCGCTCCCCCAAAACGTTCACAGCACGATCACGCGCAGCGCGATCTTCCTCGTGGCGACGATCAATCCCGGCGCCGATCACGCCGACACGATCCGCTCATGGTGCGGCGACATCGCCGCGCTCGTGCGCTCGGTCGGCAAGCGCGTGCCGGGCGGCAACCTCACCTGCGTGTGCGGCTTCGGCGCCGACGCGTGGGATGCGCTGTTCGGCAACCCGCGCCCCGCCGCGCTACATCCGTTCCGCGAATTCGGCGCGGGGCAGCGCGTCGCGGTCGCGACGCCCGGCGACATCCTGCTGCACATTCGCGCGGAAGCGATGGACCTGTGCTTCGAACTCGCGACGCAGCTGCTCGGCGCGCTCGGCGATGCCGTCACGGTCGTCGACGAGGTGCACGGCTTCCGCAATTTCGACCAGCGCGCGATGATCGGCTTCGTCGACGGCACCGAGAACCCGGAAGGCCGCGCGGCGGTCGACTTCACGGTGATCGGCGACGAGGACGCGGAATTCGCCGGCGGCAGCTACGTGATCGTGCAGAAGTACCTGCACGACATGGCCGGCTGGAACGCGCTCGCGGTCGAGACGCAGGAGCGCATCATCGGCCGCACCAAGCTCGCCGACATCGAGCTCGCGCCGGACGTGAAGCCGTCGTGCTCGCACAGCTCGCTGACCACGCTCGACGAGGGCGGCCAGGAAGTGAAGATCCTGCGCGACAACATGCCGTTCGGGCGCCCGGGCGCGGGCGAATTCGGCACCTACTTCATCGGCTACGCGCGTTCGCCGGCGCCGATCGAGCAGATGCTCGAGAACATGTTCGTCGGCCGCCCGCCCGGCAACTACGACCGCCTGCTCGACTACAGCCGCGCGGTCACCGGCTCGCTGTTCTTCGTGCCGTCCGCCGACCTGCTCGAAGCGCTCGCCGATCGCGCGGCGCCGGCCGCCGATGCCGCGGAGCCGGAACCGGCATCTTCCGCGCCGCATCGCGACGGCTCGCTGAAGATCGGCTCGCTGAAAGGCGTGCCGTCGTAACGCACATCGTCACCAAGGGCAGTCCGGCGCGCCGACCCCGCGCCGGGCGAGACGCATGGTGGCGCCATGCACGCCCTTCACTCGTTGCGAAGCTTCAATAGACTGCGCCTATGATTCAGCCGTGCTCGGCCCCGGCGACTGAACGCGGCCGAGCCCCGGCGTCCGGAACCCCTGCCGGATGAATGTTCGTAAGAATGCGCGACACGCGATCGGCCGTCGGCCGCCTATGGTTCGGCACGCCATCGAGCCCGGCCCGAGCGACGCGGGCGCCGGTGCGCCCCCGGGCATCGCCATCCGTCGCGGCGTGCAGCACAAGCGCACACCCTCTCCTCGCACGTGAATTGCAGAACAGTTGCGCCACCGCAGCGTGTCGTTTCGATTTGTGCTGCAGCGGTGTCAATAGAGCCTGCTAATATGCATTTCGTCCTCGATCGGCCTGCCGGGCTCAGACGCAGTCCGTCAGCCGATCGGCCACCATGAAGTGTTTTCGCTGACGTGAGGCAACCCAAACCCATGAATAACCTGCACCGCGAACTCGCCCCGATCTCGTCCTCCGCCTGGGAGCAAATCGAAGAGGAAGTGGCACGCACGTTCAAACGATCGGTGGCCGGCCGCCGCGTCGTCGATGTCGACGGCCCCGAAGGCCCCGAGCTGTCGGCCGTCGGCACCGGGCACCTCGTCGACGTCGCCGCCCCGCGCGAGCTGGTGAATGCGCGGCTGCGCGAAGTCCGCACGATCGTCGAGCTGACGGTGCCGTTCGAGTTGAGCCGCGATGCGATCGACAGCGTCGAGCGCGGCGCGCGCGACGCCGACTGGCAACCGGCGAAGGACGCCGCGCAGCGGCTCGCGTTCGCCGAGGACGACGCAATTTTCGACGGCTACCGGGCCGCCGGCATTCTCGGCATCCGCGAAGGCACGTCGAACCGCAAGCTCACGCTGCCGGCGGATGTGAGCGCGTATCCCGACGCGATCAGCGACGCGCTCGAAGCGCTGCGGCTTGCCGGCGTCGACGGCCCGTACTCGGTCGTGCTCGGCTCGGATGCGTACACGGCGCTCAGCGAAGCGCGCGACCAGGGCTATCCGGTCCTCGGCCATATCAAGCGGATCGTCAGCGGCGAGATCATCTGGGCGCCGGCGATCAGCGGCGGCTGCGTGCTGTCCACGCGCGGCGGCGATTACGAGCTGCACCTCGGGGAAGACGTATCGATCGGCTACACGAGCCATACCGACAAGGTCGTCCGCCTGTACCTGCGCGAAACGTTCACGTTCCTGATGCTCACGAGCGAAGCATCGGTGGCCGTGGCGCCGCAGGCCAGCACGGCGGCCTGACCGCGGTTGCCTGCGCGCGATGCCCGCCGGGTGTCGCGCGCGAGCGGCCGCCCCGCCGGCCGCATGTTCGTCGCCGATCAAACCCATCTTGCATGGAGTGTGTGATGAGCGAGTCGAATGAGGCATTGCAGGCGCTGCAGGCGTCGGTCGACCACCTGAAGCAGGCGGTCGACGCGAACGCGAGCAGCCAGGCCGGCGACACCGCCGTGCTGTTCACCGTCTTGTCGCTGGTCCTGGCGGAGTTGCCGCCCGACACGCGCAACCTGATCGAGGATTCGTTCTCCGTCTGGGCCAATGGCCTGCCGAATGCGGCACTGTCGAAGGACGTGAAGCAGATCGCCCGGCAGCGGCTGGCGATGACCCTCTCGGACTGACCGCGGCACGCCACGGTTGCGCCGTGTCCGGCCCGGACCGTGCAACCCGCCCTCGCCTGCGGCCGCCCCACACGCATCGTCTGCGGTGCGTGCGTGGTGGCGCTTGGCCGCTCGCGGCACGCGCCCCGTGCCGCGCCCCCTGCCGCGCTTGCGTCGCGCCGCCCCATCCGTGCTGCCTTTGATCCCCCGATAACCGGCGCCCTGCGCGCCGATGTCGCACCGCGATCCGTTCGCGCGCCGCCCGCTTCCGCTTCCTGTCATCACACGCTGCGCACGCCGCGCACGCCCGTGGCGCCGTGCGCCCGCCCGTCTGTACTCCTTGCCGCCCGTGCGCGCGCGCATGCGAGGGTGCAATTCACGGCCGGGCCGGTGCGGAACTGTGCCTTGGATAGCCTCCGCCGATTCGCTATTTTGAACGCAGTCGAAGCGATGCCGTGGGCTCCTCCCGGCACGCACGCTTGCCGCCCTGACCGCGACCGTGCACGACGCCGACGCGCGCTGCGTGACAGCACCGGTGCCGCCCGCGCGCCGCCGTGCCGCGTGTCGTGCGTTTGCGGTCGGCATGCGCCCAAGCGCCGCACCGCATCGGGACTTCACCCTTCGACCCACTTTCACCGACAGGAGCCAGACCACCATGCCCGCACTTTGCGATATCTGCCACGCGCGGCCGGCCGTCGCGCGCGCAACCGTGATGCAGGACGGCGAGCGCAAGACGATCTCGATCTGCGATTACCACTTCCGTCAGCTGATGCGGCATCAGAGCATGCTGAACCCGTTCGATTCGCTGCTCGGCGGTGGCGGCTCGTCGTCGCTGTTCGGCGGGCTCGACGACGAATCGCCGCTCGCCGCCGAGATTCCGCGCGAATCGGTCGACCCGACCGACGCGTTCAGCGAGCAGACGCTGGAGTTGCTGCAGCGCGCGGCCGAGAAGGCGCACGAGCTGCGCCGCAGCGAGCTCGATTCCGAACACCTGCTGTATGCGCTCGCGGACACCGACGTGTGCGCCGCGCTGCTGAAGGAACTGAAGCTGTCGCCGGAAGACATCAAGTCGTACATCGACGCGCATGCGCATACCGGCACGGCCGATCCCGATGCGCCGCTCGACAAGCTGTCGATCTCGCCGCGCGTGAAGAAGGCCGTGCAGTACGCGTTCCAGGCGTCGCGCGATCTCGGCCACTCGTACATCGGCCCCGAGCACTTGCTGATCGGGCTCGCGTCGGTGCCGGACAGCGTCGCCGGCACGCTGCTGAAGAAATACGGCGTGACGCCCGAGGCGCTGCGCCAGAAGGTCGTGAAGGTGGTCGGCAAAGGCGCCGAGGACGGCCGCGTCGATGCGCCGACCGGCACGCCGAACCTCGACAAGTTCGGCCGCGACCTCACCGCGATCGCGCGCCAGGGCAAGCTCGACCCGGTGCTCGGCCGTGCGCAGGAAATCGAGAGCACGATCGAGGTGCTCGCGCGCCGCAAGAAGAACAACCCGGTGCTGATCGGCGAGCCGGGCGTCGGCAAGACGGCGATCGTCGAAGGGCTCGCGCAGCGGATCGTCAACGGCGACGTGCCCGAGGTGCTGCGCGACAAGCGGCTCGTCGAAGTCAACATCAACTCGATGGTGGCCGGCGCGAAGTACCGCGGCGAGTTCGAGGAGCGCGCGAAGCAGCTGATCGACGAAGTCACCGCGAAGCAGGACGAACTGATCCTGTTCATCGACGAGCTGCACACGATCGTCGGTGCCGGCCAGGGCGGCGGCGAAGGCGGCCTCGACATCGCGAACGTGCTGAAGCCAGCGCTGGCACGCGGCGAGCTGAGCCTGATCGGCGCGACGACGCTCAACGAATACCAGAAGTACATCGAGAAGGATGCCGCGCTCGAACGGCGCTTCCAGCCGGTGTTCGTGCCGGAGCCGAGCGTCGAGCAGACGATCGTGATCCTGCGCGGGCTGCGCGACAGCCTCGAGGCGCACCACCAGGTCACGTTCGCCGACGACGCATTCGTCGCGGCCGCGGAATTCGCCGATCGCTACATCACGTCGCGCTTCCTCCCCGACAAGGCGATCGACCTGATCGACCAGGCCGCCGCGCGCGTGCGGATCGGCGCGACCTCGCGCCCGGTCGACATCCAGGAAGGCGAAGCGCAGATCGCGCAACTGAAGCGCGAGCAGGACTACGCCACGTCGCGCAAGCGCTTCGACGAAGCGAAGCAGTTCGAGGAGCAGATCAACGCGAAGCAGAAATCCGTCGACGAGATGATGGAGGCGTGGCAGCGCAAGACGGGCTCCGAAACGCTCGAGGTCACCGTCGAATCGGTGGCCGAGGTCGTGTCGCGGCTCACCGGCATCCCGGTTTCCGAACTCACGCAGGAAGAACGCCAGAAGCTGTTGAAGATGGAAGAGCAACTGCGCGAGCGCGTGGTCGGCCAGAGCGACGCGGTGGTGGCCGTCAGCGATGCCGTGCGGCTGTCGCGCGCGGGGCTCGGCCAGACGCACCGGCCGATCGCGACGTTCCTGTTCCTCGGGCCGACGGGCGTCGGCAAGACCGAGCTCGCGAAGGCGCTGGCCGAGACCGTGTTCGGCGACGAGCAGGCGATCATCCGCATCGACATGTCCGAGTACATGGAGCGACACGCGGTCGCGCGGCTGATCGGCGCGCCGCCCGGCTACGTCGGCTACGACGAAGGCGGCCAGCTCACCGAGCGCGTGCGGCGCCGCCCGTACAGCGTGATCCTGCTCGACGAGATCGAGAAGGCGCATCCGGACGTCTACAACGTGCTGCTGCAGGTGTTCGACGACGGCCGCCTGACCGACGGCAAGGGCCGCGTGGTCGACTTCAGCAACACGATCATCATCGCGACGAGCAACCTCGGCGCCGCGATCATCATGGACAACCTCACGCAACCGGAAGCCGCGCGCAAGACCGACAAGGCGATCCGCGAGGAACTGATGCAGGTGCTGAAGGGCCATTTCCGCCCCGAGTTCCTGAACCGGATCGACGAGGTGATCGTCTTCCACGCGCTGTCGAAGGAGAACATCCGCGCGATCGTGCAGATCCAGCTCGACCGCGTGGTGCGCACCGCCGCCGCGCAGGACATCACGCTCGTGATGGGCGATGCGCTCGTCGAGCACCTGACCGAAGCCGGCTACCAGCCGGAGTTCGGCGCACGCGAGCTGAAGCGCCAGATCCGCCAGACCATCGAGACCCGGCTCGCGAAGGAGATCCTCGCCGACCGGCTGAAGTCGGGCGACAAGTGCGAGGTCGACTACGACAAGGCCAGCGACGAAGTGAAGTTCACCAAGCTCGCCGCGCCTGAAGCGAAGGAGACCAAGGACGCGAAGAAGGACGCCGACGGCAAGGCGAAGCCGAACGGCAAGGCGGCCAAGGCCACCGACGATGCGAAGACGGGCGACACGCCCGCCGACGCACCGCCGCCCGCGCCTGCCGCGAAAGCGTCCGGCAAGAAGTCGTCGGGCGCGAAGAAGGACGCGCACTGAAAAACAGCATGCCCCGCACGCCCGGGGCATGCATGACCGGCTCCGTCCACCGGACGGAGCCGCCCCACGCCGCGACACGGCGCAAACCGAGCCGCCCGCACCGGGTAAGGCTGATGGAGATTCAACATGACAAATCGACGCGAAGTGCCAGGCATCAGGAAGTACGACGGGCCCGCCGGTGGTTGGGGCGCGCTTCGCGCGACAGCCGATGCGGTGCGCACGCAAATGGAAACCATCGAGGCGCCGATCGTGCTGATGCGGACCAACCAGCCCGACGGCTTCGACTGCCCCGGCTGCGCCTGGCCCGACAAGGAACACAAGTCGACGTTCCAGTTCTGCGAGAACGGCGCGAAGGCCGTCACGTGGGAAGCGACGACCAAGCGCGTGACGCCCGAGTTCTTCGCGGCGAATACCGTGTCGTCGCTGCTGCGCATGTCGGACTACGAGCTGGAGAACATGGGCCGGCTCACGCATCCGCTCGTCTACGATCGCGCGACCGACACGTTCCGCGCGATCGAATGGGACGACGCGTTCGCGCGCATCGGCGAAGTGCTGCGCGCGCTGCCGCCCGACCAGGTCGAGTTCTATACGTCCGGCCGCGCGTCGAACGAAGCCGCGTACCTGTACCAGCTGTTCGCGCGCGAACTCGGCACCAACAACTTCCCCGACTGCTCGAACATGTGCCACGAGCCGACCAGCGTCGGCCTGCCGCAGTCGATCGGCATCGGCAAGGGCACCGTATCGCTGGAGGATTTCGACCACTGCGAGCTGATCATCTCGATCGGCCACAACCCCGGCACGAATCACCCGCGGATGATGGGCACGCTGCACGAGTGCGCGCGCCGCAACGTGCCGATCATCGTGTTCAACCCGCTGCGCGAGCGCGCGCTCGAACGCTTCGCCGATCCGCAGGACATGATCGAGATGGCGTCGTTCGGCTCGACCCGCATCGCATCGACGTACTACCAGGTCGACGCCGGCGGCGACGCGGCCGCGCTGAAGGGCATCATGAAGGCGCTGCTGCAGCTCGAAGCCGAGCGCGGCAACGTGCTCGACCGCGACTTCATCGCGCAGCACACCAACGGCTTCGACGCGTTCTCGGCCGACCTCGAAGCCACGTCGTGGGACGACATCGAGCGCGCGAGCGGGCTCAGCCAGGCGCAGCTCGAACAGGTCGCGCTCGCGTACGCGAAGTCGAACGCGACGATCGTCACGTACGGGATGGGCGTCACGCAGCACAACAAGGGCACCGCAACCGTGCGCCTGATCGCCGACCTGCTGCTGATGCGCGGCAACATCGGCAAGCCCGGCGCCGGCGTGTGCCCGCTGCGCGGCCACTCGAACGTGCAGGGCAACCGCACGGTCGGCATCACCGAGAAGCCGTCGGCCGAGTTCCTGAAGAAGATCGAGGACGTGTGCGGCTTCACGCCGCCCGCGCATCACGGGCATGACGCCGTGCAGGCGATGCAGGCGATGATCGACGGCACCGCGAAGGCGCTGCTGTGCCTCGGCGGCAACTTCGCGGTCGCGCTGCCCGATCCGGAACAGTCGTTCCCGGCGATGGCGAAGCTCGACCTGAGCGTGCATCTCGGCACCAAGCTGAACCGCTCGCATCTGCTGGTCGCGAAGGAAACCTTCGTCCTGCCGGTGCTCGGCCGCACCGAGCTCGACATGCAGGCCACCGGCCGGCAGTCGATCACCGTCGAGGATTCGATGTCGATGGTTCACGCGTCGGCCGGCAAGCTCAAGCCGGCGTCCGACCAGCTGCGCTCGGAGCCGGCGATCGTCGCGGGCATCGCGCATGCGACGCTACCGGCCAGCAAGGTCGCGTGGCTCGACCTGATCGACGACTACGACCGCATCCGCGACCTGATCGACAAGACGGTATCCGGCTTCGAGGCGTTCAACGAGCGCATCCGCACGCCGGGCGGCTTCCGCCTGCCGCTGCCGCCCACCGAGCGCGTGTGGCCGACGCCAACCGGCAAGGCGATGTTCTCGGTCTACAAGGGCGTAAAGGAGGACGCCGACGTGCTCGGCGCCGAGCAGGTGCTGCGGCTGATCACGCTGCGCAGCCACGACCAGTACAACACGACGATCTACGGGCTCGACGACCGCTATCGCGGCGTGTTCGGCCGGCGCGACGTGCTGTTCATGAACCCCGCCGATCTCGCGAAGTACGGGCTCGAACACGGCGATCTCGTCGACATCGAGACGGTCACCGCATCGGGTCGCGCGCTGCGCCTCGAGAAGATCACCGCGATCGAGTACGACATCGCGCCGGGGTCGGTCGGCGCGTACTACCCGGAAGCGAACGTGCTCGTGCCGCTCGACTACATCGACAAGGAAAGCGGCACGCCGTCGTACAAGTCGGTGCCGGTGCGCGTCGCGCGCTCGGCAGTGGTCTGACGTACTAACGGGCCACCGTGTCTGAACGGATGCGATGGCCCCCTTCCTTCCCCGTTGTTACCGCGCCGCCGTCGGCGGCATCGTCGCGCCCGTCTGCCGGCGCCGGTACGCGCTGTCTCGCGTCGCGAGCCAGTAGTACAGCGGCGACGTCAGCACGAGCCCCACCAGCCACGACAGGTCGGCGCCGCCGAGATGCGCGGGAATCGGGCCCGCATACATCGGCGTGTTCATGAACGGAATCTGCACGAGAATGCCGATCGCATACGCGAGCAGCGCCTGCGGATTGAAGCGGCCGTAGATCCCGCCATCGACCATGAAGATCGACTTGATGTCGTACTTGCCCTTGTGGATCACGTAGAAGTCGATCAGGTTGATCGCCGTCCACGGCACCAGCACGACGAGCAGCGCGAGCACGAGATCCACGAGGTTGCCGACGAAGTTCGTCGACGCGCCGATCGCCGCGTAGCAGCAGGCGACGAAGATCACGACCGACACTACCGCGCGTGCCTTCGCGGTCGGGATCCACTTGTATGCGAACGTCTGCACCGACGTGATCACCGCGAGCACTGCACCGTACAGGTTCAGCGCGTTGTGGCTGATCACGCTCAGCAGGAACAGCACGAGCATCAGCGGGCCGAGCGGACCCGTCGCCTGCTTGACTGCATCCATCGCGTCCGCGCCGGCCGGCACCGCGAGCACCGCGACCGCGCCGAAGATGAACGCGAGCGTCGAGCCGATCGTGCAGCCGAGATAGGTCGCCCAGAACGTCGACGCCACGCCGACGTTTTCCGGCAGATAGCGTGAATAGTCCGACACGTACGGTGCGAACGCGATCTGCCACAACGCCGACAGCGACACCGTCGCGAGCCAGCCCGCGAAGTTGAAGCCGCCGCGCGTCAGGAAATCGTCGGTCGTCACGTGCGTGAGGATCATCCAGAAGCCGACCAGGATGCCGATGCCGAGCACCCACGTGCCGATCCGGTTCAGGATGTGGATGAACCGGTAGCCGACGATCCCGATCAGCCCCGAGCCCACCGCGCCGATCACGATGCCGACGGGCACCGGCACCGACGACGCGATGCCGTGCACCGACTTGCCGGCCAGCACGATGTTCGACGCGAAGAAGCCGACGTACATCACGGCCGCGATCACGGTCACGAGCAGCGCGCCCCACGAGCCGAATTGCGCGCGGCTCTGGATCATCTGCGGGATGCCCATCTGCGGCCCCTGCGCCGAATGCAGCGCCA
The DNA here is from genome assembly GCF_002223365.1 of Burkholderia sp. AU6039. Taxonomy (NCBI): domain Bacteria; kingdom Pseudomonadati; phylum Pseudomonadota; class Betaproteobacteria; order Burkholderiales; family Burkholderiaceae; genus Burkholderia; species Burkholderia sp. AU6039. Next base: position 119,301 of record NZ_NKFK01000007.1, on the reverse strand, counting down.
TCAGCACGCCGCCGACCGCCTGGCCGACGACGATCGCGACGATGCCCCACATCAGGTTCAGGTGGAAGAGCTGCACGCCGAGTGCGCCGGTCACGATCGGCAGCGGCGCGATGTTGCCGCCGAACCAGAGCGTGAACAGGTCGCGCACCTTGCCGTGGCGCTCCGCGGGCGGCACGTAGCCGATCGTGTGCTTCTCTATCATCGGGGACGCGTTGCGGTCCACGTTCGTCATGGTGATGTCTCCTGTCCTGCGCGGCGATGCGCGCTTGCCGTGTCAGCCGGCGCGCGTTGGGGGGCGCGCCGGCAATCGGGTCCGGATACGCGAGCGACGACGCGCCGCGTGCACGGGCGGCGGGTCGAGCGAAGCGGACGATGCGCATGCGGGGGCGGATGCCATGTCACGCCGGTGCGTGCGCGGCCGCTTCGTTTGCTTCTTGATCCAGGTTGGAGACGATGGTGCGCCACGACCCGCGCGACCGGAAAATACTAAAAATATTTCCGGGACATACGAAAAAGCTCTGCAGCGGACATTTCGGCGCCGGGGGGCTTTCAGGTAAGGTGCTACGCAAACCATGGACAGATTGCGCCCGCGGCGGCACGCCGGGGCCGTGCATCAGAGGTGCTTGTGGCTCACTACACTTTGCGGCAACTGAAATACTTCGTGACGACGGTGGAATCCGGCAGCGTCGCCGAGGCGTCGCGCCAGCTCTTCATCGCGCAGCCGTCGATCTCCAGCGCGATCAAGGGTCTGGAGGAAAGCTTCGGCGTGAAGCTGTTCATCCGCCATCACGCGCAGGGCGTGTCGCTGACGCCGAGCGGCACGCGCTTCTACCGGAAGGCGCAGGAACTGCTGCGCATCGCGCACGAATTCGAACAGAACGCGCTCGCCGACAACGACGTGATCACCGGGCAGATCGACATCGGCTGCTTCGAGACGGTCGCGCCGCTCTATCTGCCGCAACTGATCGCGGGCTTTCGCGAGCGCTACCCGGGCGTGAACATCCGGCTGCGCGACGGCGACCAGCAGGAACTCGTGCAGGGCCTGACGTCCGGCACGTTCGATCTCGCGCTGATGTACGACCACGATCTCGACGGCACGATCGAGACCGAGCCGCTGATGCCGCCGCAGCAGCCGTACGTGCTGCTGCCGGAAAACCACCGGTTCGCGGGCCAGACGCACGTGTCGTTGCGCGACCTCTGTGTCGAGCCGATGATCCTGCTCGACGTGCAGCCGAGCCGCACGTATTTCGTCAGCCTCTTTCACGAACTCGGGCTCACGCCGAACATCGTGTTCGGATCGCCGTCGATCGAGATGGTGCGCGGGATGGTCGGCCAGGGGTTCGGCTTCTCGCTGCTCGTCACGCGCCCACATTCCGAATACACGTACGACGGCCAGCGCGTCGTGACGATCGGCCTCAGCGAAACGGTGAGCCCGTCGGGGCTCGTGAGCGCGCGGCTGAAGCGCGGTCAGCTCACGAAGCAGGCGCAGTCGTTCGTCGATTTCTGCCGCGAGCGGCTCGCGCAGATCGTCGCGGAAACGGTGCGATAAGGAACCTGAAGGAACCGGAAGGTACACGAAAGCGCACGCGCCGCGGGAGGCGGTGCGTGCGTGTCGGTCAGGCGCGCCGCGTCAGGCGGCGGCGGAAAGATGGGCGGCCAGCCGCGCCAGCATCGCGTCGCAGCCGTGGAGCTGGTCGAGCGTGACGAACTCGTCGGGCTTGTGCCCCTGGTCCATGCTGCCGGGCCCGCACACCACGGTCGGAATGCCGGCTTGCCCGAACAGCCCGCCCTCGGTGCCGAACGCCACCGTGCCGAACGCATCGGAGCCGCTCAGCATCGCGAGCAGGCGCGCGGCCTCGCTGTCCGGCGCGGTCGCCAGCCCCGGATAGGCGCCCAGCGGCTGCAGTTGAATGTCGGTATCGGCCTGCACCGCGCGCATTCTCGGCAACAGTTCGGATTCCGCATAGTCCTGCAGCTTTCTCGGCACGTCATGCGCATCGAAATCCGGCAACGCCCGCACCTCGAAATCGAACTCGCATTCGGCCGGCACGATGTTCAGCGCGCGGCCGCCCTTGATCAGCCCGGTCTGCACGGTCGAGAACGGTGGATCGAATCGTTCGTCGTGCCGTTCGGGCCGCGCGAGCGCCGCGCCGATCTCGCCGAGCCGGCCGATCAGCTTCGCCGCGTAGTCGATCGCGTTGACGCCCGACGGCGCGTACGCCGAGTGGCAAGCAGCGCCCTTGACATGGCAGCGCATCGCGAGCTTGCCCTTGTGACCGAGCACCGGCTTCAGTTCGGTCGGCTCGCCGATCAGGCACAGGCGCGGCCGGTGCTCGCGCGTGGCCAGTGCATCGAGCATCGGCCGCACGCCGAGGCAGCCGACTTCCTCGTCGTACGAGAACGCGAGATGCACGGGCATGCTCAGCGGCCGCGCGACGAACGCCGGCACGGCCGCGAGCACCGACGCGATGAAGCCCTTCATGTCGGCCGTGCCGCGGCCGTACAGGCGGCCGTCGCGCTCGGTCAGCCGGAACGGCTCGACCGTCCACGCCTGCCCGTCGACCGGCACCACGTCGGTATGGCCCGACAGCGCGATGCCGCCGCGATCGCGCGGCCCGATCGTCGCGTACAGGCTCGCCTTCGTCCGTTCCGCGTTGTAGAACAATTCGCTCTCGACGCCGAAGCCCGCGAGATAGTCGCGGATGAACCCGATCATCTCGAGGTTCGACTCGCGGCTGACCGTCGCGAAACCGATCAGCCGTTCCAGCAATGCGCGGCTCGACGTGTCATTCATCGCCCGGCACTCCGTAGCTCGGCGCGGCGGTGGGGTTCAGCGCGCGCGTCTGGTAGTCCTGCATCTGCGGCCGATACGCGTGCCACAGCGCATCGAGCTGCCCGATCGGATCGGTGTCGGCCCAGTCGACACGCAGGTCGACGATCGGCCAGGTCACGTCACCGGCCACCTTCAGCGCGGCCGAATGCACCGGCCCCGCCTCGCCGCCGGCCGCCATCGCCGCGTGCATCGCGGCCAGCAGGCGATCAGCGAGCAGGCCGGGCGCCTGTTCGAAGGCACGCGCCATCGCGTCGATCACGGCCGGCGCGGCCAGCAGGTTGCCGGCCGCCACGCATTGCTCGCCCTGCACCGCGTGATGCGTGCCGAGCGCTTCCTTGCCGGTGAAGCACGCCGTCTGCCCCTGCCCGTCGATCACCGTGACCTGCCGGTACTGGCTCCAGCCGTTCGCGCTGAGCGCGCGGTCGAGCGCCGCGGCGGGCGCGAGCTGCTCGTGCTCGATCAGGTCGAGGATCTGCGGCCCAAGCGCCGGCAGCGTGATGTTCTGCGTCGCGACGGCGCCGACGCCCGCGCGCACCCACGGGCAGCGCGCGCCCACCGCGATGCTCGACGAGCTGATCGCGATGCCGAGCTGGCCCGTCTCCGGGCAACGCCCGACGATGGAGAAAGTCATGTCGCCTCCTACGCGCGGTTCGGCTGCCAGTTGTCCGGGATCACGGCGATCACGTCGATTTCCATCAGCCACTGCGGCTGGCCGAGCGCGGACACGACGAGCCCCGTCGAGATCGGATACACGCCCTTCAGCCACTTGCCGACTTCCTGGTACACCGGCTCGCGATAGCGCGGGTCGATCAGGTAGGTCGTCGTCTTCACGATGTGCGTGAGGTCGCTGCCGGCTTCCTCCAGCAGTTGCTTGACGTTCTTCATCGCCTGCTCGGCCTGCGCGCGCGGATCGCCGAGGCCGATCAGCGTGCCGTCGAAATCGGTGCCGACCTGGCCGCGCACGTAGACGGTGTTGCCGGCCCGCACGGCCTGGCACAGGTCGTTGTCGAGCGTCTGGTTCGGGTAGGTATCCTTCGTGTTGAACATGCGGATACGGGTATGGGTGGGTTGGCTCATCGGAATCCTTCAGTCGTCAGGGGTCACGCCGCCGCACCGGAAGCAGACGCGGTGCGGCAGGCGGCGGGGGTTCGGTCAGTTCACCGCGTCGGCGAGCGGCTGCGGGTCGGCGAGCGGCTGCGTATCGGCGTGCGGCTGCGCGTCGGCGTGCGGCGCGGCGCCGTCCTGCTCCGCGTGCGAAGTCGAGCGGCGCTGCGATGCGTCGTGGTAGTCGAGGTAGGTGCGCTGGATCGCGATGTGGTCGGCGATGTGCCGCGCGTCGTGCCACACGCCCCAGATGAAGCTGGAGCCGCGCCGCGACAGCCACGGCAGCCCGAGGAAATAGATGCCCGGCTCCTTCGACACGCCGCGCTGGTGCTGCGGCTTGCCGTTGTCGGCGAACGCGTCGACCTTCAGCCAGCCGTAGTCGACCGCGTAGCCGGTCGCCCAGATGATCGACGTCACGCCCGCGCCGGCAAGGTCGAGCGCGAGGATCGGATGCGCGACGCAGTCGGGGTTCGGCAGGATACGGCGGGCTTCCGGCTCTTCCGGCAGGTCGAGGCCGTTGCGCGCCGCGTAGGCGTCGGCCGCGTCGAGCAGCGACAGGTAGTTCTCGTCGCCGCGTGCGAGATTGATCGCGAGATCGCGTTCGAACGTGACCACGCCGCCGTCGAACGACTTCGTCAGCCCGACGAGCGTCACGCCCTGGTTCGCGAGCTTGCGGAAATCCACCGTGTGGCCGCCGCGCGCGCCGCTCACCGCGATCGTCACGTGCTCACGGCCGGGCGTCGCGACTTCCTTGTCCCATTCGCCGAGCACGCCGAGCCACCAGCAGAAATCGCGGCCGCGATACGCACGCGGCGGCCGATCGTGCGGGCCGACCGACAGGTAGACCTGCCGGCCCGCGCGTTGCAGCTCGTCGGCGATCTGCACGCCCGACGACCCCGCGCCGACCACCAGCACCGCCCCTTCCGGAAGCTGCGCCGGGTTGCGATAGTCGGCGGAATGAATCTGCACGAGGCGCGCATCGTCCGGCGCGATCGGCGGAATCACCGGGCGCTGGAACGGCCCGGTCGCGACGACCACGCGGTTCGCCTCGATCGTGCCGTCGGACGTCTCGACGATGAAACCCGGCTTGCCGGCATTGCGCACGACCTGCTTCACCTCGACGCCGGTGCGGATCGGCGCGTTGAACTTGCGCGCATACGCTTCGAAATAATCGGCGACCTGGTCTTTCGTTGCGAACGCATCGGGATCGAGGCCGTCGAATTCGAGGCCCGGAAAGCGGTCGTGCCATGCGGGGCCGTTCGCGACCAGTGAATCCCAGCGCCCGGTGCGCCAGCGTTCGGCGATGCGGCTGCGCTCCAGCACGAGATGCGGTACGCCCAGCTTGCCCAGGTGCTCGCTCATGGCCACGCCGGCCTGACCGGCGCCGACGACGAGCGTATCGATTGAGGTTGTTTCGACTGCCACGGCTGTCTCCTTCGGAAGTGCGGCTCGGCGCGACGTTCGGGCTGTCGCGTGAGTTGGAATGGAGACATTCTGCTGACAGCCAGGCGTAGGCGAAATGATGTTTTTTGTGGTTGTTGACGAGAAAAAAGCTGGGGGATCAGGGATACCTCCGGACGGAGACATCATGCGTTCCGACGCCGGGTCGGCACTCGCTGCGAGGTGACGCGGCGGCAGGTCGACGTGGCGAGCGAGGCATCTGCCGCGCCATACGGGAACGAATCATGCGCGCGAGTCGTGGTCGGCATTCAATGGAGGACGGCTCGATGAAACCCCTGACAATTGCAACGCGTCGCATTCTGGCGACCCTCGTGGCAGGCGGGGCACTCGCCGCGACCAGCACGGCCTTCGCGCAAGGCTACGGTGCACCGCAACCGAGGTATGAAGAGCGAGAGCCCGCCCCGGGGGCCGGTGTATCGGTCGAGATCGGCGTGCACGGCGACCGCTACTGGGACGGCCATCGCTACTGGGAACGCGACGAGTGGAGGCATCGTCATCCGCGCGATCGTGATCCGTGGCGCGAGCATGAACATGAGCACGAGCATCGTGAATAGTGACGACCGCCGCGTGGAGTACGCGCGACTTCCGTGTGACGCGGGTTAAAACCCGGATTCCGATGCCAAAGCGCTCCGTTCAATGAGCGCAAACCGCGTCATCACACTTTTCCAGATCAGCTTGAACGCGGCCTCGTCTGACAAGAGATGGCCGCGTCTCTTTTTGAAAATGCGCAGTGGCATGACTGCCTGATCAACTGCATCCCCGGGACCTTCCACGCCGTCACATCGAAAGTAGGCGTGTACTCGCTGCCGGCGTCACCGCCTTCGCCGCGTCGATCAACGTCTCCTTGTTGCCGTCCCACTTGGGCAGTTTGGCGGGCGGCAGAGGCACCACCTTGTCCAGGTTCGGCAGACGCAGGTCGGGGTCGCGTTCCAGGCGATCGGCAAGGACACCGTAGCGCTCGGCGCGGGCTTCATCCTTGACATGGCCAACCAGCGCGTCCCCCTTGCCAAACGACGCACTCAACCATCCCGCACTCTCGGCGCTACCGAATTTCACGCCCGCATGCAACGTCTTGAGCGCACGTTCGTTGTTCTCGCCCAACTCGGCTCGATCGCCCGCGATCGTCGTTCCCAACACATACGCCGCACGCCCGTTGCCCTGCGCGACCGCACATTCAAGCATCTGGAGTGCGATCTTGCGGTTGCCCCAGAACCCCGCCTTGGGGTCGTCGTAGAGCGCGTCCATCTTGCCACCCAGATACGCCATCGCACTCGGACTGCCCATATTGGCGGCCAATTGCCAGAATGCATAGGCGCGGCTGGCATCCTGTTTTATGCCCATCCCGTCCATGTCGCACCGCAAGCGTTGTGAACCGCCGCGAGTCGGAGGTGCCGCCTCCGGCCGCACGCCTCCCGACAATTCTTGACTATGCACACATCGCCAAACTGGTAGGATGCCGGTCGCCTCGGCATGGAAAGCGAGCACAGGATACCCGATCGATCCCTTTTAATGGACCTCGACCCGCCATCCGTGCCGTCCACCCTAGGCAACGCGGTGCCCCACAGCCCCCGTTGAACCCCGCAACACCCCGGCATCGCCCCGCGCGACCCGTTGCAGCAACCGTTGGAGCGGCGCCTTTCGCGCCGGCAAGTCTGAAAGCATGAAGAACTCGAAGCAGCCCCCCCGCCCCCCGCAGCACAAAGACCGCACGCCGCTGGCGCGCGCCGGCGCGCTGCTGCTGATGGCCGGCCTGCTGTACCTGCTGTGGCCGTCGGCCGAAACCGCGTACCTCGCGATGGAGTCGGTGATCCGCTGACGCGCCCGGCCATCCGTCCCCGCACTACGCTATACTCACGCAATGGAAACCCGACCCGCCTCGCCGAACGTGCATTGCTGGTGGCGCGCCTGACCCAGGCGGCCCGTTTCCTTTTGCATGTCCCAAACGTGATGCCGCCAGCGATGGCGGCATTTGCGTTTCTGCGCAGACACCATGGCTGGCGGCTTCGATAACCTGGAGCCACGACCAACATGACCCACCCCGCCCGACCGACCATCCTCACCGGCGACCGCACGACCGGCCCGCTGCACCTCGGCCACTACATCGGCTCGCTGCGCGCGCGCGTGCAGATGCAGCACGAAGCGAAGCAGTTCCTGCTGCTCGCCGACACGCAGGCGCTGACCGACAACATGGGCCGCCGCCAGCGCGTCACCGAGAACGTGATCGAAGTCGCGCTCGACTATCTCGCGGTCGGCATCGATCCGGCGATCTCGACGATCGTCGTGCAGTCGCAAGTGCCCGAGCTCGCCGAGCTGACGCAATACCTGCTGAACCTCGTCACGGTCGCGCGCCTCGAACGCAATCCGACCATCAAGGAAGAGATCCGCCTGCGCGGTTTCGAGCGCGACATCCCGGCCGGCTTCCTGACCTACCCGGTGAGCCAGGCGGCCGACATCACCGCGTTCAAGGCGACACACGTGCCGGTCGGCGACGACCAGTTGCCGATGATCGAGCAGACCAACGAACTCGTGCGCCGCTTCAACGCGACCGTCGAGCAGCCGGTGCTGGTCGAATGCGAGGCCGTGCTGTCGGCGGTCACGCGGCTGCCGGGGATCGACGGCAAGGCGAAGATGAGCAAGTCGCTCGGCAACGCGATCACGCTCGGCTCGACGCCGGACGAGATCACGCAGGCCGTGAAGGACATGTACACGGACCCGAACCACCTGCGCGTGAGCGATCCCGGCCAGGTCGAGGGCAACGTCGTGTTCACGTTCCTCGATGCGTTCGAACCTGACGTGCAGAAGGTCGACGAGCTGAAGGCGCACTACCGTCGCGGCGGGCTCGGCGACAGCGTCGTCAAGCGCGTGCTGAACGAGCGGCTGCAGGCGTTGATCGAGCCGATCCGCGCGCGCCGTCGCGAATTCGAGGCCGACAAGGCCGAAGTGATGGCGATCCTGAAGCGCGGCACGATGCACGCACGGGACGTGGCCGGCACGACGCTCGCCGAGGTGAAGGGCGCGATGGGGTTGAACTACTTCGATTGAGCAACGCAGGCGGCGAGCATGCGAGTGCGCTCCGCGCGCCGCCTGACGGAATCCGGCCGGCGCGCGGCGTTCACCGCCGAGTCACACGCGCAAGCAAGCGTTGACGCAACCGCAACCTCATCACGATGCGCTCGCCGGCACGGACGCATGACACACCGCCTCGACCCGATTGCCGGCCGGGTCGACGAGAAACGCGCCGTAGTAGTCGCCGTGGTAACGCGGCCGCAAGCCGGGTTCACCGTCGGACTGCCCGCCCGTCGCCAGGCCGGCCTCGAAAAACGCATCCACCTGCTCGCGGCTCGCGGCCTTGAAACACCAGTGCCGCTTGCTCGCGCCGATTTCAGCGGGATCCAGATAGACCGCCAGAAACGTCGATGCGGTGTCGTTCGCATTGCAGCGTTCGCCGTAGCCGAGCGCGGTCGGCCGGTCATAGACCTTGGCTGCGCCCAGCGCGGCCATGATGGCATCGTAGAACGGGCGTGCCCGTTCGATATCCGGCACGCTGATTGATACGTGATCAAGCAGTTGCATCGCATCTCCTCCGTCGAAGGGCACACGAGTCTACCTGACCGCCGCCCCCAAGCGACAGCGGAAGAAGAATCCGCTGACGCTTTGCTTCCCGAAACGTGCTTCGCCGACCAGCCCCCTGTTTCAACAGCCTGCTAGTCTGCAGCATATTCAACCGACCACTTTGAATCTGTATAGCTGAGAATACTGCCGGCTGCCGTTATGCAAAATCTTGGCATGCCGGTCGTGTCCGGCAACATGCGCCGGCAGCCATGTGGCGCCTCCGTCAGCGTTTTCCACGAACCGCCCTGACGATCAAATTCCCTCAATTCCAGATCCGAGCTAAATGCTCCCATATTCCAACGCACCGCCCTCCCGTCACTGAGATTGTCAAAACGAATATCCGAGAAAACGTAAGGCGGAGTATTGTATTTCACCCATGATTCCCCATTGTCGCTTGACAAGTACAATTTGGAAAATGCTCCTTGAGCATGATATGCCGTCAGCACTCCGGATGCAGATGAAGCGTGAAAGCCAGTCATATCGGTGGGCGGGGTAACCGGGGCCCACGCCTTTGTGGACAAATTCATTCTTAGCAGTTGAGACGGGGTGCCAACATAGTAGAAATCATCAGTTGACTCGACCTGCCCGGGAAACACATTAATTGCCTTGAATCCCTTTTCTCCGCCAATTTGTTTTATCTTGACCAGATCCCGCAGGTTATTCGACCCAGATTGATAGACCTCGATATTATTGACCTCCTTCCAGACGGCGCCATTTACCACACCTCGCGCCACCGCTACGAACCATTGGTTGGCTTTTCTATCGATATCCACGATTCTGGCATCCCCCCCCATGGCGGCAAGAGTTTTCCAGGACACCCCCCCATCTTCTGTGACACGAATAACACCGTTGTCGAATCCGGCCACAAGTGCCTTGCCATCTGCCTTGACGGCAGTTACTTCGTGTAGGGATCCTGTATCCAGGGCTCTCCAGCCCCCCTGAGGGCCTCTGACCCGGATTTGCCCCATATCCGCGCCGTAGTACAGGTTGCCAGACGCGTCATGTTCAAATTTCCGAGTCAATGGTGGAGCTGCAGTTTTCCATAACAGGAGAAAATCATTTACCGTCTTCGCATCGGCAAGTTGCTTGCTTATGGCCGGCATGTTGACGTGCCGCTCATAATCCATCAACAAATCGGCCAGCAAACCAAGCCCTGTAAGGGGATACAGGGTTTCAATGGATGCGGGCGCTTTCTGAACCTCCCACTCGATCGGATCTTTCGACACCAAAACCGATTGGTATTCATTTTGAATGGATTTCAAATTTTCATCAAATTCCCTGTGCTTGACCGGGAGCACTACAAATCTATACCCCCCAATCGGCAATTGAATCAGGCCACCGAGATCCGTTATTCGGCCTTGCTGAACTTCTATCTTCGGATAATCATTCAACTTGTAATTTTGCCATTTTGCCAGCCGATATTCTCCAGCCGGAACCCAAAGCCCCGCACCATTTGAATCAAAACCGGGGTGCGGCTGCAGCAAAAAAGTGGAATTTTCTTTCAGAGACTCCAGCTGCACATAATCGATCGCGCTCTCTTTCGGGATGGAAACATATACATACCCGTGCGTTGCTGCAAGCTGACTGGGCGACTGACTAACGGGCGCATTGGCGCAGCCGAATAAAAAAGCCAAAGATAATATAAAGGGATGAATTTTTTTCATTTGACTACCCTCCGAATCAGAGGAAATTATAATCGTAACCCCACCCCACTTTCATCGATCTGACAGTTTTTTTCAAAGATGTCGATCCGTACGTTGAAGGGTATTCCCGCAGATCGGGTAGCCGCCGAGCTTGATTAGTGCACGGCGAATGTCCGCGCGATGCTCAAAGCGAATACAGCGGCGGCCAAAGTGATGCAGTCAGGTATGGATGCGCTCGGCGAACCGGTGCTATCGAAACATGCAGGCGGCCCGGGTTCTTGCCGAACCGCAGCCTGGACGAAGGCAGCAACGGCTGCATCCAAGTCCGCAATTCGTCGCCAATGATCGGTTGGCCCGTCGCCTGAGCCTTGATAGTTGCGATGCATGCGGTTAGCTGCTCACCGCGAAAGTTGGCGGCCCCATTGGGACTCTTTGAAACCGCCTCTTAGTCCACTCCGCCGATGTCACCCCCGCCCGCCCCCGCTATCGTTTCCCCGTCATCCACCTACCCACGACACCATGACACCCCAGGAAACGATCGACCGGATGGAGATCCAGGATCTGCTGACCCGCTATTGCCACGCCGTCGACCGCCACGACTGGCACGAATTCGAACGCCTCTTCGCGGCCAATGCGACGCTCGATTACTCGGCCTTCGGCGGCCCGGCTGGCAGCCGTGCGGAGATTGCTGCCTATCTGGAACAGGTGACGTCGGCGATGCGCGGCACGCAGCACACGATCTCGACGTCGCTGCTGACCGTCGACGGCGACGCGGCGACCGCGCGAACGGCCGGCCAGGCGATGATGATCACGATCGATGACGCCGGCGACGAGCGCGTGTGCTTCGTCGGGCTCTGGTATCGCGACCTGCTGGTGCGTACCGAATGCGGGTGGCGCATCCACCGCCGCACGCAGGAGCGCAGCTGGATGCACGATGCGCCGGCGGTCGCGGTGCGCTGAGCGCCCCGCGCGCGGCGCATGGCGTCACTTCATCTGCATAAGCTGAATCAGGTTCCCGCACGTATCGTCGACGACCGCGACGCGCACCGGCCCCGCGTCCATCGGCTCCAACGTGAAGCGCACACCGAGATCCGTGAGTCGCGCGAACTCCGCATCGAGATCGTCGACCTGGAACGATGCCGCCGGAATGCCGTCCTCGTACAGCGCCTGCTTGTAAGGGCCGACCGCGCGATGGTTGCTCGGCTCGAGCAGCAGCTCGGTGCCGTCCGGCTGGTCCTTCGACACTACCGTCAGCCAGCGGGTCTCGCCCACCGGCACGTTGTTCTTCAGCTTGAACCCGAGCTTGTCGGTATAGAACGCCAACGCCGTGTCCTGGTCGTCGACAAAGATACTCGTCACGTAGATTCGCATTTCAATCGCTCCTGTCGCGGCAGCCACCGCCCTGCCACTATTCTTCGTCGAAATCGATGACAAACGCATCACCGTCGTCGATCAGCTTGCGCAGGTAGCCGTCGAAGTCGTCGGCGATCGCCGCATCGCGGTCGGGATCGTGCAGGAAACGCACGACCCTGCCGCCCGACGCCGGCTCGAAATCGACACAGCGCCGCGACGTGCCGCCGCCTACGTGATCTGGTACGTCGACGCCGGCACGAATTCCTCCGGCAGCGGGCGGTCGCCCAGTTCGAGCACCGACCGCTCGATCGTGCGCGTCATCGCATCGAGTGCCAGCGCGTTCGGCGCGAGGCCGAACGGCTCGGCCACCTCGCTCGCGATCGCTTCGAGCGCGATCAGCGTGTACGAGATGAACACGCAGATCAGCGGCGTGAAGAACTCCGTCGAATCGACGAGGCCGAACGGCAGCAGCACGCAATACGCATACACGGTGCGATGCAGCAGCACGCTGTACGAGAACGGAATCGGCGTCGACAGGATGCGTTCGCAACCACCGACCGATTTGCCGACCTCGTCGAGCTGCGTCTCGAACATCCAGCAGGTCGCGTCGCTACCGGGCGCACGGCCCAACGCACGGACGATGCCGCCGCGCAGCTCGTCGAGGATCGCGACGGGCTTGAAGCATTTGCCGCCCAGCTCGGCCGTGCGTTCCGCACCGAGAATGCGCTGCAGGTCCGCGGTCGGATCGGTATGACGAAGCTGATGCTTGAGCGCATAGGTGAGCGCGATCAGCAGGTCGGCGAGCCGGTTGCGCTCGGCGTCGCTCACGCTGTCGGGCAGGTAGCGATTGAACTGCGACGTCAGCGTACGCGCCGCGATCAGCAGGTTGCCCCACAGATGCCGCGCCTCCTTGAAACGCTCGAAGCTCGCGCTGTTGCGAAAGCCGAGAAAGATCGCGAGCGCGAGCCCGAACAGCGTGAACGGCGCGGTGTTGAGGGGGATCTTCTCGCCGAAGATGCGCCCGTTCGTGAAGACCGCCAGCGTGCTGACGACCGCCATGAACACGAGCTGCGGAATGATCGATTGCAGCACGGAGCCGTTCCAGACGAACAGCATCCTGAGCCAGTTTTGTTGTGGTCGGACGATCATGGTGTTTTCTCGACTGCAGGGAATGCATCAAACGGCGCGCCGGCGCCCGATGCGCAACGGCCCGCGCGTGGCGGGCCGCTGTCGGGTGAAGGCCGGGGCGGGCAACGCGCTGCGCGTGATGATACGCCCGCGCCCGCCATGCCCGTCACATCATGCGGCGTTCAGTGATGGCCGCTCAGTGATAGCCGATATCGCCCTCGCGCACCTTGCCGCGGAACACGCGGTACTGCATCGCGTTGTACACGAGGATGATCGGCAGCACGATCACGGTGCCGACGAGCGCGAACAGCTGGCTCGAGTGGCTCGACGACGCGTCCCAGATCGACAGCGACGGCGGCACGATGTTCGGCCAGATGCTGATCACGAGCCCCGTGTAGCCGAGGAACACGAGCGCGAGCGTCAGCAGGAACGGCGTGGCCTCGTGCTCGCGCTTCACCGTGTGGAAGATGCCCCACACGCAGGCGACGACGAGCACCGGCACCGGCAGGAACCAGCCGAGGTTGCCGCTGCCGAACCAGCGATGCGCGACGGCCGGCAGCCCGATCACGGTCCACAGGCTGACCACGCCCATCACGACGAGCAGCACGCCCGCGAGCGGCTTCATCAGCAACCGCATCTTGCGCTGCAGTTCGCCGTCGACCTTCAGGATCAGCCAGCCGCAGCCGAGCGTCGCATACGTGACGAGCACGCCGATCCCGCACAGCAGGCTGAACGGCGACAGCCAGTCGAACGGCCCGCCCGCGAACTGGTTGTTCTCGATCTTGATGCCCTGCAGCAGCGAACCGAGCACGATCCCCTGGCAGAACGCGGCCAGCGCCGAGCCGCCGATGAACGCGAGATCCCACATGTGTTGCGTGCGCGTGGCCTTCGCGCGCAGCTCGAACGCCGCCCCGCGGAAGATCAGCCCGACCAGCATCAGCACCAGCGGCAGGTAGTTCGCCGGCAGCAGCGTCGAATACACGACCGGGAACGCGCCGTAGAGCCCCGCGCCACCGAGCACCAGGAACGTCTCGTTGCCGTCCCACACCGGTGCGACGGTGTCGAGCATCACCTGGCGCTCGGCCTTCGCGTCGAAGAACGGAAACAGCAGGCCGATGCCGAGATCGAAGCCGTCCAGCATCACGTAGATGAACACGCCGAGGCCGATGATCGCGGCCCAAATGACAGGAAGATCGATGTGCATGGCTTACTCCGCTTCGGTGACGTTCAGCGGCGTGGACAGCGCGCTCTTGCGCAGCCCCGGATGCCGGTGCAGCTCGATATACCCGGCCTGGGCAGCCGGCCCGCGCTTCATCAGTTTCATCATGTAATAGATACCCGTTCCGAACACCAGGAAATACACGACCACGAAGATCAGCAGCGACACGCCGACCTGCTGCGCGCTGAGCGGCGCGACCGAATCGACGGTGCGCAGCACGCCGTACACGGTCCAGGGCTGCCGCCCGACCTCGGTGGTGATCCAGCCGGCCAGCAACGCGAGGATGCCCGACGGCCCCATCGCCACCACGAACCACTGGAACCAGCGCGTTTCATACAGGCGCCCGCCCTTTCTCAGCAGCAGCCCGAGCAGCGCGGTGAGCAGCATCAGCATCCCGAGGCCCGCCATGATCCGGAACGTCCAGAACACGATCGGCGAATACGGGCGGTCCTGCGGCGGGAATTCCTTCAGCCCGCGAATCTCGCCGTCCCAGCTGTGCGTGAGGATCAGGCTGCCGAGGTGCGGCACCTGGATCGCATAGCGCGTGGTTTCGGCCTGCATGTCGGGCAACCCGAAGAGGTTCAGCGCGGTGCCGCCCTTCTCGGTTTCCCACAGCCCCTCGATCGCCGCGATCTTCGCCGGCTGGTATTCGCGGGTGTTCAGCCCGTGCGCATCGCCGACGACGATCTGGATCGGCGCGAGCACCAGCAGCATCCACAGCGCCATCGAGAAGCTGCGCTTCACCGGCTCGTCGCGGCGCCCCTTGAGCAGGTGCCACGCGCCGCACGCGGCGACGATGAAGCCCGCGACGATGAACGCCGCGATCGTCATGTGCACGAGACGGTACGGGAACGACGGGTTGAAGACGATCTTGAACCAGTCGACCGGCACGACGAGGCCGTTCTCGATCTTGTAGCCCTGCGGCGTCTGCATGAAGCTGTTCGACGCGAGGATCCAGAACGTCGAGATCAGCGTGCCGACCGCGACCATCAGCGTCGCGAAGAAGTGTGCGCGGGGGCTCACGCGCTGCCAGCCGAACAGCATCACGCCGAGGAAGCCGGCTTCGAGGAAGAACGCCGTCAGCACTTCATACGTGAGGAGCGGGCCCGTGATGTTGCCGGCGACGCGCGAGAAGCCGGCCCAGTTGGTGCCGAACTCGTACGCCATCACGACGCCGGAGACCACGCCCATCCCGAAGCCGATCGCGAAGATCTTCGACCAGAACTGGAACATGGATTTGTAGGCGGCATCGCCGGTGACGAGGTAGCGCCATTCCAGCACTGCCAGGAAGCTCGCCATACCGATGCTGATCGCGGGAAACACGATGTGGAACGACACCGTGAACGCGAATTGCAAGCGGGCGAGATGGAACGCATCGAAGATTTCCATGACCGTAATTTGCTCGTGGTTGTGAGGACGTACGCTCGAAGCAGGAAATCGCGCGACGGCTTGGCGACAACACATGCGAACACAAACGGTCACTCGCATGGCATCGAAGCGTGAATGACGATATCGCGTTTGCAACGATACTCGCAATCGTTCGAACGTGCGTTGAAACTGTGCTGCTTACGCCGCCGAAGATGTGTGCACGGAAAACACATTTCGTGCCTGCGGGATGGTCAGCTGTACTGCTTTCGGCGCTGCAGCGCTGTATATCCGGCGTGCCTGTCATCCCCCTTAACATCCCATGAAACGCCTGCCGGAAGCGACGGCGCGCCCCTTCGGCCGCGCCCGCCCGGCAGCCTCCCGATTCCCCTGGTCCGGCGTACCCGCCCGACCCGGCCGGCCCGCCGGCCGATCCGCCTGGAGAAAACCGCATGGAGTCCTGCATCCGCCGCGACGCGCCGACCGGCAGCACCGCGTGTCAGGTGACGCGTCACCGTGCCGGCGAAGCGCGCGACACCGTCGACAGCGTCGTCGAGGAAACGCCGGTTGCACTCGTGTTCAACGACATTGCACATACGGTCATGATGGCGACCCCGATCGACCTCGACGTGTTCGGCCTCGGCTTCGCACTGAGCGAAGGTATCGTCGAGCGCGCATCGGACGTGTTCGACATCGAAAGCGAATGCTGGGCCGGCAGCGCCGAAGTGCGGTTGACCGTGTCGCAGCAGGCATTCATGGCGATGAAGGCGCACCGGCGCGCGCTGGCCGGCCGCACCGGCTGCGGCGTCTGCGGGATCGAAAGCATCGCGCAGCTCGACCTGCACCCGCCGCGCATCGCCGCCGCCGGCACGGCCGCCGGTATCGGCGCGGCAGCGATCGAACGGGCCGCGCGCGCGTTGCCGGCCCACCAGACGCTGATGCGCGAGACGGGCGGCATCCATGCGGCCGCGTGGTGCAACCGCGACGGCGACGTGCTCGACGTGTTCGAGGACGTCGGCCGCCACAACGCGCTCGACAAGCTGATCGGCCGGCTCGCGCGGCGCCGCGCGAACCTGCACGACGGCTTCGTGTTCCTGTCCAGCCGCGCAAGCTACGAGCTGGTGCGCAAGGCCGCGCGGGTCGGCATCCCGATGATCGCGACGATCTCGGCGCCGACCTCGCTCGCGATCGACGTCGCCCGCGAAGCCGGCGTCAGGCTGGTCGGCTTCTGCCGCAACGACGGCTTCGTCGAGTACGTGTCGCCCGACGTCGCTCGGCCCTCTCAACCCGATCAACCCTCTCAACCCGCGCTCGCTCAAGCGCATCCGGCGCTTTCCTGATGAAACTCCTGACCGATTTCGACACCGCGCAGCAGCATTTCGCGAGTGCGTTCGCGCCGCTCGGCGCCACCACGTCCGTCCCGATCGCGGAAGCCGCCGGCCACGTGCTGGCCGCGCCGCTCGTCGCCGTACTCGACCAGCCGCCGGCCGACCAGAGTGCGATGGACGGCTACGCCGTGCGTTACACGGATCTCGCGCACGGCGAGCCGTTGCACGTCGCGCAACGCTGCTACGCAGGCGACACGCCGGCGCCGCTGGCCCCGCGCACGGCCGCACGCATCTTCACCGGCAGCGTGATTCCGCCCGGCGCGGACACCGTCGTGATGCAGGAACACGCACGCGAGCGGGACGGCTGGGTCGCGTTCGACGCGCCGCAGCGCAGCGGCTCGCACATCCGCCGCCAGGGCGAGGAAGTGCGCGCCGGCGACCGGCTCGTGCCGGCCGGCGTGCGCATGGGCCCGATGCACGTCGGCGTGGCCGCCGCGCAGGGGTTCGCGCGCGTCGACGTGCGCCCGGCGCTGCGCGTCGGCATCCTGACGACCGGCGACGAGCTCGTCGCGTGCGGGCAGCCGCGTGCGCCGCAACAGATATACAACAGCAATGCGCCGATGCTCGCCGCGCTCGTTTCGGGAACCGGTGCCGAAGTCGCGATGCGCCTGCATGCGGCCGACACCGCGGCCGCCGTCGATCGTGCGCTGCGCGATCTGCACGCGGGTTGCGACCTGGTGATCTGCGTCGGTGGCGCATCGGTCGGCGACAAGGATCTGCTGCGCCCCGCGCTGGACACGCTCGGCGCGTCGTTCATCGTCGCCGGCGTGCGCATGAAGCCGGGCAAGCCGGTTGCGCTCGCCCGGCTCGACACGCGGCCGGTGGTATTGCTGCCCGGCAATCCGGGGGCCGCGATGACCGCGTTCGCGCTGTTCGTCGCGCCGCTGATCCGCCGCCTGCAGGGGCGCAGCGCACGCATGCCGATCGTGCCGTCGCTGCCGATCGACGCCGACTTCGAACCGGATCCGCAGCGCGAACGCTTCGAGCGCGTGCACTGCACCGTCGGCCTCGACGGCACGCCCGCGCTCGACACGTTGCGCCAGCAAGGCGCCGGCACGCTGCAATCGCTCGTGCAGGCGAGCGGGCTGGCGCGGCTGCCGGCCGGGCAGCGCATCGTGTGCGGCGACGCGGTACCGTATTACGAATTCGCGCACTGGCTCGCATGAGCGTGACGCCGCTCACCCGCCCGATTCACGGCCTTCACCGCCGCGCCGGCCACGCCGGCCGGCCGGCGAACTGTATCCCTGCAATTCGGGCGCGATTGTGTCCCTGCCGCGAAAACCCCGCGGACTATCCTCACGATGAGGCTCGTCACGCGCCGTGCGCCTGCCCATCCGCACACGCACGGCCGACCGGCGACGCCCCACCGCTTACTTCTTGCAGGCCGACGAACCGATCGTGAATGCCATCGTTTCCGCCGCGCCGGCCGCTGCCGCACTTTCCGGCGGCGCATCGCCCGGCGCTTTCCCCCGCACGACCGACACGCTCGGCCGCCCGCTGCGCGACCTGCGCCTGTCCGTGATCGATCAATGCAATTTCCGCTGCGGCTACTGCATGCCGCGCGAAAGCTTCGGCGCCGACTATGCGTTCATGCCGTCGTCCGAGCGGCTGTCGTTCGCGCAACTCGAAAAGATCGCCCGTGCGTTCACGTCGCTCGGCGTCGAAAAGATCCGCATCACGGGCGGCGAGCCGCTGCTGCGCCGCAACCTCGAAGCGTTGATCGAACGTCTCGCCGCGCTGACGACCGTCGACGGCAAGCCCGTCGAGATCGCGCTGACGACCAACGGCTCGCTGCTGGCCGCGAAGGCGCGCATGCTGCGCGACGCGGGCCTGTCGCGCGTGACGGTCAGCCTCGATGCGCTCGACGACGCGGTGTTCCGCCGGATGAGCGACACCGACGTGCCCGTGTCGCGCGTGCTGGCCGGCATCGAGGCCGCGCAGGCGGCCGGGCTCGCGCCGGTCAAGGTCAACGCGGTGATCGAGCGCGGCGCGAACGACGACCAGATCCTGCCGCTCGTGCGGCACTTCCGGCATTCCGGCGTGGCCGTGCGCTTCATCGAATACATGGACGTCGGCGGCGCGAGCTTCTGGTCCGGCGACAAGGTCGTGCCGGCCGCGCGGATGCGCGAGCTGATCGACGAACACTATCCGCTCGTGCTCGTCGGCGAACCGGCGCACGACGCGACCGCGATCCGTTGCGCGCACATCGACGGCGCGGGCGAGGTCGGCTTCATCGCGAGCGTGTCGCATCCGTTCTGCGGCACCTGCTCGCGCGCCCGCGTGTCGGCCGACGGGCAGCTCTACACGTGCCTGTTCGCGACGCAAGGCACCGACCTGCGGCCGTGGCTCGACGACGCAGCGTCGAGCGCCGACCTCGCCGCCGCCGTGCGCGAGCGCTGGACGCACCGCGACGACCGCTATTCCGAGCGCCGGGCCGCACGGCCTGCCCGCGCGCCGGGCAAGACCTATCCGACCGTGCGCATGTCGCTGGTCGGCGGCTGAGGGGCCGCCGCGCGCCCCAGGCCGCACCGCCTACAGGAGAATCGTCATGACGAGCTTCACCGAATCCCGTGCCGGGCTGCCGGACGATCCGTTGCACGCGGGCAGCTCCGCGCCCGACAACGCGACCGACCCGCATCCCGAACCGCCACCGTCGATTGCCGCGGGCTTCGAAGTGCGCGTCCAGTACGCGTCGATCGATGCCGGCGCCGAGCTCGCGCCGATCGTTCGCAATCCGAATGTCGGCGCGGTCGTGAATTTCCTCGGCGTCGTGCGCAACGAAGGCGACGTCGATGACGTGATCGCGCTCGAGGTCGAGCACTATCCGACGATGACCGAACAGGCGCTATGGAGCATCGTCGAGGAAGCCAGCGCGCGCTGGCAGCTCGAAACGATCAGGATCGTGCATCGCGTCGGGCGCATTCCGCTCGGCCAGGCGGTCGTGCTGGTCGTGGTGGCCGCCGCGCATCGCGGCGCCGCGTTCGACGCGTGCGAATTCCTGATGGACTTCCTGAAGACCCATGCGCCGTTCTGGAAGAAGGAGATCCGCCACGACGGCGTATCCGGCTGGGTCGAGGCGAAAGCGCACGACGACCAGGCGATGCGGCGCTGGGGTTGAGCGTATGCGCTGCGCGTGTTCCGATTCCGCCGAGTGATTCCTTTCAAGACATCGCGATGAAACTGACGATCAAATACTTTGCAAGCATTCGCGAGCAACTCGATCTCGACGAGGAAACCGTCGAGATCGATGCGCGCGAACTCACCGTCGACGCGCTGCGCGACACGCTGGCCGCACGCGACGCGCGCAGCGCGGAAGCGCTGCGGATGGACCGGCCCGTGCGGGCCGCCGTGAATCTCGAGATGGTGACGGGGGGATTCGTCGTGCGGGAGGATAGCGAGGTGGCGTTTTTCCCGCCGGTGACGGGCGGCTGAGGTCACGACGAGCCGGAAGGAACCCGGCGCGACATCGATTGCCCGTTGCAGGTCACACGCATCGACGCTGCGTATCAGCCGCTCGCGGCCGGCATCGCGGCCCGGCTCGACAGATAGTCGACCATCCGTTGCGCGGCCGGTTGCAGCGCGTCGAAGCTCCTGAAACAAACGACGAACCGGCGCTTCGCCCACGCGTCGACGAGCGGGATCACCTTGATGCCGAACACCGGCCGATACGTGTCGGCCACTTCCATCGGCACGACACTGATCCCGAGCCCGGCCGCTACGACGCGAAACGCGGCATCGAAACCCGACACGATCACGCGATACGACACGGTCGTGCCGGCATCGGCAGCCGCGCGCTGCAGCAGCGTGTGAACGGCGGTCGTCGGCAGCAGGCCGACATGCTCGTAGCCCAGCGTCTGCTCGAAGCGCAGCGACGGCTCGTTCGCGAGCGGATGATCGCGATGCACGGCCAGCGCCAGCCGGTCCTGCCGATACGGCCGATGCTGCAAACCTTGAAGATCGACGTTGTCCCAGCACACGCCCACGCTCGCCGCGCCCTCACGTAACTGCCGCACGAGTTCGGACGACAGCCGCTCTTCCACGTCGACCCGGATGTTCTCGTTAGCCGGTTCGCGCATGAACGACGAGATGTCGTCGAGCAGTGCTTCCGCGATCGCCGATGCCGACGCGCAGATGCTCACACGCCCCTTCAGCCCGCCGCCGAACGCGGCGACATCGCTCGCGATGCGCTCCATCGTGAAGAGCACGCTGCGCGCGTGCTCGAGCAGCGCATTGCCCGCGGCCGTCGGCTCGACGCCGCGCCGCGATCGCGTGAGCAGCGGCACGCCCAGGTCGCTTTCGAGTTGCGCGATGCGCTTGCTGATCGCCGACGGCTCGATATGAACCGCCTCCGCCGCCCGCGCCATGTTGCGGTGATCGCACACGGCCACCAGCAGCCGCAGCGTTTTCAGGTCGATGTCACGCATCCGCCGTCTCCAGGCAATCAGGCAATCAGGCAATCAGGCATTCCATTTCGGAAACATGGCGGTTCCGAAATACCGCTTTAATGTCCATCAGGAATGTCTAAAGTTAGCACGACGCCGGTGCATCGACACGGGTGAAATCAACGGAGACAAGCGACATGCGGTCGTTCCCCCAGCATGCAGTCATACGCGAAGTCGGCTTGCGCGACGGGCTGCAAAGCATCCCGCGCATTCTTCCGACGAAACGGAAGATCGAGTGGATCGGCGACGCGTATGCGGCCGGCCAGCGCGAAATCGAGGTCGGATCGTTCGTGCCGGCGCGCCTGCTCCCGCAACTGGCCGATACGGCCGAGCTCGTGGCGTACGCGAAGACGCTGCCCGGCCTGCGCGTGTCGGTGCTGGTGCCGAACCTCAAGGGCGCGGAACACGCGCTCGACGCGGGCGCCGACCTGATGCTGGTGCCGCTCTCGGCGAGCCGCGCCCACAGCATCGCGAACCTGCGCAAGACGCCCGACGAAGTCGTCGCCGAGGTGGCGCGCATCCGCGCCGCGCGCGACGCGGCCGGCTCGAAGACGCAGATCGAAGGCGGCATCGGCACCGCGTTCGGCTGCACGATCCAGGGCCGCGTCGCGCAGTCGGAGGTGCTGCGTTACCTGCATGCGCTGCTCGATGCCGGCGCCGACCGCGTGAGCATCGCCGATACGGTCGGCTACGCGGGGCCGGCCGCCGTCGGCGAACTGTTCGGCAAGGCGCGCGCCGCCGCCGGCGAGCGCTTCTGGTGCGGCCATTTTCACGACACCCGCGGCCTCGCGCTCGCGAATGTGTACGCGGCGCTCGAAACGGGCGTCGCCCGCTTCGACGCGACGCTCGCCGGCATCGGCGGCTGTCCGCATGCGCCCGGCGCGAGCGGCAACGCGTCGAGCGAAGACCTCGCGTTCATGCTTGCCGACATGGGAATCGAGACCGGCATCGACATTGCCGCGCTGCTGACGCTGCGCGCGAAGGTCGCGCGCTGGCTGGACGGCGAAACGCTGCACGGCGCGCTGTGGCGCGCGGGCCTGCCGGCCACCCACGCCGCCGCGGCCACCCTCACCGCCTGAACCCATCATGAACCACGACACCCGACTTCCACTCGACGGCATTCGCGTCATCGAATTCACGCACATGGTCATGGGACCGACGTGCGGGATG
Organism: Burkholderia sp. AU6039; assembly: GCF_002223365.1. Classification (NCBI taxonomy): domain Bacteria; kingdom Pseudomonadati; phylum Pseudomonadota; class Betaproteobacteria; order Burkholderiales; family Burkholderiaceae; genus Burkholderia; species Burkholderia sp. AU6039. Next base: position 96,583 of record NZ_NKFK01000007.1, on the reverse strand, counting down.
ATCCTCGCCGATCTCGGCGCCGAAGTGATCAAGATCGAGCCGCCCGGCGGCGACAAGACGCGCAACCTGCCCGGCCTCGGCATCGGCTTCTTCCGTTCGTTCAACCGCAACAAGAAGAGCGTCGTGCTCGACCTCCATACGCCCGAGGGCAAGCAGGCCGCGGTCGAACTGATCGGCACCTGCGACGTGATGCTCGAGAATTTCCGCCCCGGCCTGATGGCGACGCTCGGCCTCGACTACGACACGCTGTCGGCCCGCTACCCGGCGCTCGTCTACGTGACGCACAAGGGCTTCCTGCCCGGCCCGTACGACCGGCGTCTCGCGCTCGACGAAGTCGTGCAGATGATGGGCGGGTTGTCCTACATGACGGGACCGGTCGGCCGGCCGCTGCGCGCCGGCACGTCGGTCAACGACATCATGGGCGGCATGTTCGGTGCGATCGGCGTGCTCGCCGCGCTGCGCGAACGCGAACGCACCGGCCGCGGGCAGGAAGTACAGAGCGCGCTGTTCGAGAACTGCGTGTTCCTGTGCGCGCAGCACATGCAGCAATACGCGATGACGCATGAACCGCCGCCGCCGATGCCGGCGCGCGTGTCGGCGTGGAGCGTCTACGACGTGTTCACGCTCGCGGACGGCGAACAGCTGTTCATCGGCGCGGTCAGCGACCGGCAGTTCGTCACGCTGTGCGACGTGCTCGCGTGCCCCGGGCTCGCCGCCGAACCGGAGTTCGCCACCAACGCGCAGCGGGTCGCCGTGCGGCCGCGGTTGCTCGAACGGCTCGGCGCGATCCTGAAGGACCATCGCGCCGCCGAGCTGTCGCCGAAACTCGAAGCGGCCGGCATTCCGTATGCGCCGATCGTCCGTCCCGAACAACTGCTCGACGATCCGCACCTGAAAGCGAGCGGCGGACTGGTGCCGATGCAGACCGACGACGGCCACACGACCGATGTCGTGCTGCTGCCGATCACGATGGGCGGACGACGGCCCGGCGTGCGCCAGGCGCTCGCGCGCGTCGGCGAGCACACGCAGGAAGTGCTGGCACGGCTGACACGCCGCGCGGTCGCATGAGCGGCAGCCGCCGAAGGCCCGGCAGCAGGTTGCGGGCGTCGATCCAGGCGCGGTCGCGCGCCGCCATGAATCCGGCACCCCGTGCACGCCGCGTGCGTCTATAACCGTTATCAAGGCAGGCAGCTCGAAGAAGCATGCCGCCGGTCAGAAGATCTGGAGACAACCCATGCATCAGACCGTCACCGCGGGCGGCGCCCCGCTCGATACGCCGCAGGTACGCGCCGGCATCCGCGCCGGCGCGGACATCTCCGCGCGCATGGACCGGCTGCCGATCACCCGGCACCAGTGGATGCTCGTGCTGCTGATCTCCCTCGGCGGCTTCTTCGAAGTCTACGACCTGATCTTCACCGGCTACATCGCACCGGGCATGGCCAAAAGCGGCCTGTTGCAGACCACCACGCAGGCATTCTTCGGCTTCACCGGCATCGCCGCCTTCATCGCGGCGACCTTCGCGGGGCTGTTCGCCGGCACGTTCGGCTTCGGCTGGATGCCGGACCGCTACGGGCGCCGCGCCGTCTTCACGTACTCGCTGCTGTGGTACTCGATCGGCTCGGCCATCATGGCGTTCCAGACGACGCCCGAAGGCGTGCTGTTGTGGCGTTTCATCACCGGCATCGGCGTCGGGCTGGAGATCGTCACGATCGACACCTACGTGACCGAACTCGTCCCGCAGCAGATGCGCGGCCGCGCGATCGCGTTCAACCAGGTGGTGATGTTCGCCGCCGCGCCGGTCGCCGCGATCCTGTCGTGGTGGCTCGTGCCCGCGACGGTGTTCGGGCTCGACGGCTGGCGCATCGTGGTGCTGGCCGGCTCGGCCGGCGCCGTGATCGTCTGGTTCATCCGCCGTGCGGTGCCCGAAAGCCCGCGGTGGCTGGCCGCGCACGGCGATGCCGAACGAAGCGAGCGGATCGTGAGCCGGATGGAAGCGATCGCCGAGCGCGAGTCGGGCATGCCGCTGCCGCCGCCCGCGCCGACAAGCGAAGCGCCTGAAGTGCACCGCGCGGCGTTCGCGGCATTGTGGCGTGCGCCTTATCGCACCCGTCTGCTGATGCTCGTCGTGTTCAACTTCTGCCAGGCCATCGGCTACTACGGATTCGCGAACTGGGTGCCGACACTGTTGATCGGCCAGGGCATCACCGTCACGAAGAGCCTGCTGTACGCGTTCGTCATCGCGTTCGCGCTGCCGGCCGGGCCGTTGCTCGCGATGCGCTTTGCGGACCGGATCCAGCGCAAGCACCTGATCGTCGGCGGCGCGCTCGCCGTGATCGTCTGCGGGCTCGCGTTCGCGCAGGTCAGGACCGTCGTGCCGCTCATCGTATTCGGCGTGCTGATCAGCCTCGCCGGGCAGACGATCTCCGTCGCCTATCACGCGTACCAGTGCGAGCTGTTCCCGACCGAGGTGCGCTCCCGCGCGAGCGGCATCGCGTATTCGGCCAGCCGCGCCGGCGCGATGATGTCGGGCTTCATCATCGCTGCGCTGCTGAAGGATTTCGGCGTGCCCGGCGTGTTCACCGGGATCACCGTGTTCATGCTCGTCGTGGTCGTCGTCATCGGCGCGTTCGGCCCGAGGACCAATGGCGTGCGGCTCGAGGAGCTCAATCGCTGACGCCTGGCGCCGTCCGGGTTACGCCGGACGGCGCCAGGCAAGAACGCCCCCTTCTACCGCATGCACGCCGCCGCCAGCTTGCCGACCGTGATCACCGCCTGCTCGATCTCCGGCGACCACGGGCTGCTGTAGTTCAACCGGATGAAGTTCCGGTAGCTGTCCGTGATCGAGAACATGTAGCCGGGCCCGATCGTGATCCCCTGCTCCAGCGCGAGCTGGTAAAGCCGCATCGCATCGATCTGCGCGGGCAGCTCGACCCACAGCACGTACCCGCCCGCCGGGCTCGAGATGCGCGTGCCCTCCGGAAAGAACCGCGACACCATCGCGCGCATCAGGTTCGCCTGCTGCGCATACGCCTTGCGCAGGCGCCGCAGGTGATGCTCGTAGCCGTCGCGTTCGAGAAACTCGGCAATCGCGAGCTGCGGCAGCGACGGCGTCGCAAGCGTGTTCAGGAATTTCAGCTTCTCGACCTGGTCACGATAGCGGCCCGGCAGCGCCCAGCCGATCCGGTATGCAGCCGTCAGGCTCTTCGAGAACGACGAGCAGTGCAGCACGATCCCGCTGCGGTCATACGACTTCAGCGAACTCGGATGCGCATCGCCGAAATACAGCTCGTTGTACACGCCGTTCTCGATCAGGGGCATCCCGGTCTTCGTCGCGAACTCGACCAGCTCGCGCTTGCGCTCGTCCGGCATCTGGAAGCCGAGCGGGTTCTGGAAGTTCGGCATCACCATGCATGCGGCGATCGGCTGCGACTTCGCGATCGCGGCCAGCGCCGCGATGTCGATCCCGTATTCCGGATGCGTCGCGACCTCGATCGCCTTCATCCCCATCCGCTCGATCGCGTGCAGCATCGCGTAGAACGTCGGCGACTCCACCGCGATCGTGTCGCCCGGTTTCGCGACCGCCTGCAGGCACAGGTTGATCGCCTCCGTCGCCCCGACCGTCACGATGATCTCGTTCGGGTCCACCGACATCCCGTTTTCCAGGTAGCGGCGCGCGATCTGCCGGATCAGCCGCGGATGGCCGGGCGGCAAACCGTCCGTCACGCCCCACAGCGACTTGTCGCGGCCGGCCGCATACGCGTAGCGGTTCAGCTTCTCGAACGGAAACAGGCTCGGGTCCGGATACGGCGAGCCAAGCGGCACCGCGTCGTCGGTGCCGATCGAGCGCAGCGTCGACAGCACCAGCCGGCTCACGTCGACCGACGACGAGATCGCGATCGGCTTCGACGGCCGCAGCTCGCGCACCGGTGCATGGCTGTCGTCGCGCCGCAGGTTCACGAAATAGCCCGACTGCGGCCGGCTTTCGAGCAGCCCGCGGCTTTCCAGCAACAGATACGCATGCAGCACGGTCGTGATGCTGATCCGGTGCTGCTGGCTCGCCTGCCGCACCGACGGAATCCGGTCGCCGTGCCGGTACACGCCCTGGCGGATCAGGCGCTCGATGTCGTCCGCGAGTTTTTCATAGAGTTTCATCGCGTGCCTCCCGCCAGCTCGCGCAGCCGTGCTGCCCTGCCATTTGCGTCCGACACGCCCGTGTTTCGCCCGCCGGCCGGGCCGTCGTGATTCCTGATCTTTCCCTCCGGTTTTGCCTTTTCCATCGCACTGGCTCTCTCTTGAAGATGCGCCGACAGGGTTCCGGTACGACTGGATCTGTGGCACTGTGCACTTGATGGTGGAATCTTAAGAGCAGAACAGTTGGCGACGAGTACACACATCGATCGCGCGAACAAGAGTACAGTTCGGCGCGCATCGCTCACGGCAGGAAAACTGTACGTCTTAAGAATGGGCCGCGAGGGCGGTGAATCGCGCGCAGCGACGCCGGACGGTGAGCGGGGCTTTCGGGGAAGGCACGACAACGAACCGCGAATGCACGCTGCGGTCGCGGGTGGCCGGTACACGTTGCCGGCCATTCGTAAGTAAAAACTGTTCGATCTAACAGTTTCTCTCTCGACATCGTCATGAATGAGCCAAAACTCGTCGATCGCACGGTTTTCGCTTGAATTCTTCCATCGAGACGCAATACTGTTTGACCTCACAGTTTTTATCCTGCGGCGCCGGCAACGGTAGCGGGGCCTAACCATGCGATACACGATCGAACAGGCATCCGACATCGGCGGCGTGATCCGCGCCGCGCGGAAAGTACAGCAACTGCGCCAGGACGACGCGGCCGGCAGCGTCGGCGTCAGCGAGTCGTTCATGGTCAAGGCCGAGCGCGGCGCGGACACCATCCAGTGGGGCAAGGTGTTCCAGATCCTGCAGGGGCTCGGCGTGCAGGTCGTCGTCGACATCCCCGACGCGAGCAACGAACTGCTCGAGCGCCAGTCGGCCCGCGCGAGCCATCGGGCCGATGTCCGCGCGCGGCGCGCGGCCGAGCGCCTGCTGTTGCGCACGGAGGCAACCACGGACACCACCCCGCCGCCCCCTGCGCGCGTGCTCGCGGCCGCGCGGCTCGTGCTGTCGCCCGGCGAGGCAGCCGGTGCGGGAGCCGACGGCACGCGCCGCCCTCGCCCCAGGACGACCGCTGCCGGCAGCGAAGCCGCCGCGCGCGCGGCCGAGATCGCGCGCCGCGTGCTGACAGCCGCCGGCGAAGCCGTGCCTGAGCGCCCGCGCGCCACTGGCGAGGAGGCGCCGCATGACTGAGCGCACTCTCATCGCCGCAATCGACGGCCAGCCGATCGGAACGCTGCGCGATGGTCGAGCGGCTGCGCCCGCGCTGACGCCAGACACTACCCAAGCCGATCCGATGCCGCCACGCGAGGGCCGCCGAACATCATGACCCAATCTGTCCACCCGCCCATCGTCGGCCAGCTCATCGCGCGGCTGACCGGCACCGCCGACCACCCGCGCTTCACCGGCGCGCCGCTCGACCTGTCGACGCTCGACGCGCACGCGCTCGGCGCGGTGTGGCCCGCGCTGCGCCGCACCGAGGAATACGTCGCGCAACACGACTACGCGTACGACGATCCGCGCGCCGAGTTCGCGCGCTCGCTGCGCACCCAGATCGACGCGCTCGAGCTCGCGCCGCTCGTCGACGCCGAAGCCGCGCTCGAACTGTTCCGTGACATTCCGGCCGGCGCGTGGCGGCGCGCGTTACAGGAACTGTCGTGTCTCGACGCGCTGCCCGCGCCCGCACTGCAGGCCGAACTCGCGCGCATCCTCGGCGAACCGCAGAACGACGGCCTGCAAAGACTCTCCGTGTACGGGAAATATGCCCTGCACGCGTTCGCCGGCCGGCGCGACATCACGGCCTTGCGCGATGCGTATGCGCAGTTGAATGCCGATTCCCCGTTTCGCGTGCGCGAGCTCGACGTGCTGCCCGAACTCGGGCCGGCGGCGCTGCTCGCGCTGGCCGCGACGAACGACGGCTATTTCGCGCCGAAACGGCTGTGGTTCAACGCCGACGATCCGGCCGCCACGCTCGCGGAGGAGCCCGCTTACGTCGACTTCGCGCGCGACACGCTGACCGAAGCCGCACGGCACGTCGCCGCGATTCACGCGGGTGACGTCCCCTATCAGGCCGATCGCGCGTTCACGACCGACGACGCGCAGGTCGTCGCGCGCGCGGCGCGCGTCGCGGCCTATCGCGACGCGCCGTGGCTCCCCCCGCTGATCGGGCCGCTGCTGACCGGCGTGTGCGTCGCGCCGACCGCCGCGAAAACCGCGCCGTCGCAATCGCTTGCGATCGCGCTCGGCCACGCGGTCGAGACGATCCCGACACCCGAGAGCGTGCGTGCGCTGCGCGATGCGCTGGCCACCGTGCGCCACGCGGGCGTGCAGAAGAAGCTCGCGCGTAACCTGAAGCCCGCTGAACGCGCGCTCGGCGAACGGCCGCACACCGCGCTGCGCATGACGCTCGACGCGAAACCCGACAAGAAGCAGCTCACGATGCTCGCCACCTGCATGGAAGCGGGTTTCTGGCAGTCGATGACGCTCGGCCATGCCGAATGGCGCGAGCGCCTCGTCGATGCGCCGGCCGGCGCCGCGTTCTCGACCCGCACGATCTGGCAGGCACGCGCGCGTGACGGCGCGACGGTCTCGTTCATGCCCGATATCGCGAAGGGCGAGATCGTGCTGCGCGACGCCGCCGGCGTGGCGTGCGAACTCGACGTCGACAGCGAGATCCGGCTCTGGCATCCGCTGCTGGCCGATGCGGACGAGCGGCTCGCGTGGCAGCGCGCGATCGTCGGCCGTGTGATCCGGCAGCCCGTTCGGCAGGCGTTCCGCGAGTTCTACGTGGCGGCCGACGAAGACACCGCGACCAGTCATTCCGCGATGTTCGAAGGTCATGTCCTCGCGAGCCGCCCGCTGCTCGGCGTCGCGCGCCGCGAAGGCTGGTCGATCCGCGCGTACGACGACGGCCTGGCACGCGAGTTCGGCGACGTGCGCGCGACCTTCAGCGTCGCCGCGCGGCTCTTTCCCGGCACGGACGGCCAGGGCACGTCGGGCCGGCTGCACGTCGAACGCAGGCTCGAGCGGCGCTGGATGGCCGCGCCGATCGGCGAAATCGATCCCGTCGTGTTCTCGGAGGTGGCGCGTGCGGTCGACCTGCTCGTCAGCGTCGCCGCCTTCGCGCTCGACGATGAAGCGACGCGCGCGGCCGACACGCCGGCGGACCCGGTGCGCCAGCGCGCCGCGCGGAACGCGCGCGAGCAGCGCCTGCACCGGCTGTCCGACCTGCCGCTCGGCGCGATGGCGCGGCATCGCAAGCAGGTGCTCGCGCTCGTGTTCGCGGAGCCGATCGCGCAAGGCCGGGTGACGCTCGACGAACGCCATGTGCGCGTCGGCGCGTGGTCGGTGCATTGCGCGACCGGGCGCGTGACGCGCGACGGCGAACCCGTCGAACCTTCGATCGAACCGCCGCCGTCGCCGCTGCGCGCGGTGCCGTGGCTGCCTTATGACGAAGCGCTGCTGCAGCGGATCGTCGATGTGATCGCGGGGTTGCTCGACTGAGGCGGCGATGCGGCGGCATGCACCGCCTACCGCGCCGCCTGCTGCCGCTGCACCTCCTGCGCTTTCATCTGCAGATAGGCGCCGCGCTCGACCTCGTGCAGTTGCTGCGGATACTGCTCGGTCGCATCGAACCAGCGCGCGAGGCGCTGGTCGAGCGGCTTGTCGAGCGTCGCGAGATACGTGTCGATCGCGAGGTAGTAGCGCATCGTGTTGCGCTCCAGCAGCCCACGCACGCCGCCGACGTACTGCGGCTGCGCGGCCGATCCGCCGCTGACGGTCGTGAAGCCGACCTTATCGCTGCCGACGGTCGCGAGGTAGGTCTTCATCGCCATGCGGCCCACCGTGCCGAAGCCATACGAATACGTGAGATGCAGGAACGTGCGCGACGCGCCGACCGGCACGGCCTCCAGCGCGATCCGGTAATCCTTCGTGCCCATCGGCCCGCTGTCGGCGGTCAGGTCGACCTGGAAATAGTCGGGCGTCGCGGCCGCCACGCGATAGCGGAACTGCACGCGGTAGGTGTCCGGCAGCTTCTGCTGGATCTTGCGGCCGAGGTTCACGTCGAGCACCGGGCCGTTGCTGCCGGTCGACGCGTGGCAATACTTCGTGTTCAGGTGCAGGATCAGCACCGCGCACCAGTTCGCGGGGCCCTGGGCGGGATCGTCGAGCTGGCCGCTCACGACCGCGTACGGATAGTCGACCACCGCGTAGATGTCGCCCTTCAGCGACGACGACGCTTCCGCCGATTCGAGCACCAGCGGCCGGTGAAACGCGTTGTCCTTCAGTTGCGGGCCGAGGCTGCGGTAACGCTCGAGCAGTGTCGCCGCATCGTCCGCGCCGAACGACAGCGCGCTCCAGCCCAAGCACAGGGCCGCGACGAGCGCGTGCCGGGCGCGGCGAGCAAGGCGCGTGCCGCGCGGGTGTCCGGATGTCTTCATTCTTGTGCTCCCACCGGATGCGCGATGGTCGCGCACATGTGTCACAGAATACGCCTGGCCGCAGCGCAACATCGCATGCGAACGCGCCGTTATCGGCTCCGTTTCACCGGCACCGGCAACTGCGCGGCCGTGATCCGGATCAGCGCCGACAGCCATTCGCGATCGTCCCAGCGCTCGCCGGCGATGACGAGGTGCGGCTTCGCGGCCGGATACGGCGAACCTTCTTCGCACGTGCCCAGAAACGCGCGGCCTTCGGCCGTCGGCTTGACGAACAGCCGATCGTCGCAGACGAGCGCGACCATCTTGCCGTCGCAATAAACGCCGTATTCGCCGAACATCTTGCGCGCCGATACCGTGCCGGCCGCCGCCATCTGCTCGACGATGAAATCGACCGTGCCTTGGCTCGATGCCATCGCTGTTCCTTTGAAAAAGTTTATGACCGCGGTGGGTGGCCGACCGTTCCGCCTGATTGGCGGATGCGCTGCGGGGCATCATCCGTTGGAAAGCGGTGTGAGCATTCAGGTCACGCACGTCCCATCGCAATCGCCCGCCCCCTCCTGATATCCCTGACAGTTGCATGACGGCGCGGTGAATCGTCCAATAGCGCTTCACAAAAAATGTGCTTCGCCGACGTGCCGGGAGAGCGGCACGGGCCAGCCCACCGAATCGCGGTGCGCCCCGAAGCATCTCTGCAAGGAACCCGATGAACGTACCCTACACATCCATTGCCGGCGCAACCGTCCCCGCCGTTCGCGAATCGTGGCAACGGATCGAAGGCTGGATCGCCGCCGATCCGGCACGCCTGCCCGGCGGACTCAACGGACCGGCCCCGGAGCACGCGATCGCCGCATTGCATGCCGCGCTGGGCACGACGCTGCCGGACGACCTGCTGGAAAGCCTCCGGCTGCACGACGGACAAGCCGATCCGGACACCGTCTTCGCCGAAGGCGATGCCATGCTGAGCGCACACGAGATCGGCGCGCAATGGTCGATCTGGAACAAGCTCGTTTCCGGCGGCGACTTCGACGACATGACGTCCGACCCCGCCGCCGGCATCCGCGACGACTGGTACAACCTCAAGTGGATTCCGTTCACGCACGACGGCAGCGGCAATCATCTGTGCGTCGACCTCGATCCAGCGGAAGGCGGCACGGTCGGGCAGGTGATCCGGGTCTGGCATGACGACGAGCAGCGCGAACGCATCGCATCGAGTTTTGCGGAATGGCTCGCCCGCGTGGCGGCGGAGCGTGACGATCCGGCCGGTGATTGAACGACCCGCGACCACGGAACAACGCATGGCGGCGCGGCGCCGATTGCAACCGCGCCCCGTCTCCGGACGCGGCGCCGATCGGCAAGACGCCGTTACTTCTCGGCCGCGAACGCGCTCGACATCTGCCGCGCCCGCTTCACGTCGTCGCCATGCAGGTAAATCGACGTCGTCGAGATCGACGCATGGCGCAGGTTGTCGCGCACGGTCGTCAACTCCGCGCCACGCGCCAACGCGTGCGTCGCATGGGTATGACGCATCCAGTGCGGGCTTGCCTGCCGCAATTTCTGCGCGAGCGCGGGGTTGTCGGCATCGACCTGATCCGCCGTCTGCGCGAAGAAGCGCTGCATCACCTTCCACAGCCGCACGCTCGTGATCGCGGCCGCGCCGTCTTCCGCGAGGCTCGGGATCAGCGGCGTATCGGGCCGCCAGCGCGACGGCGTGACCGGCAGCCGGCGTGCGACCAGGAAACGGTCGAGCCCCGTGCGTGCAAGTGGCGGCAGCGCGACGCGCGCCGCCTTGCTGCCCTTGCCGATCACCTTCAGCCACGCGTCGCCGTGCGCGTCGGTCTCGATGTCGCCGAGCGTCGCGCCGACCAGCTCGCTCGCGCGCAGCCCGGTCGCATAGCCGAAATCGAGAATGAAGCGCAGCCGTTGCGCGGCGGCCGGCGTCCAGCCCGACTGCGGCGCGGCCGGCGTGCCCTTGCGGAACTCGAGCCCGTCGGCGATCGTGCGCACGAGCAGCCACTCGCCTTCGGTGAACGCATGCGACGTGTCGAGTGCGTTCGGGCCGCGCGTGTCGCGCACCTTGACGCCCGCGAACGGATTCGCGAGCAGGTAGCGCTGCTCGATCAGCCAGCGGAACAGCGCGCCGAGCACCGACAGCGTGTAGGCGGCCGAGCGCGCGGACAGCGCCCCCGAGAACGGCCGCCAGTCGGGCGCGCTGCGCGGCCGCACGGGCCCGACCCAGCGCTCGTGCGGTGTCGGGCGCCGTACGAACGCGCGATACGCGACCGCATCCTCGGTCGTCAGCGACGACAACGCGCGGCCGCGCTCGACGATCGCCCACAGGATCAGCCGCTCGGCCTCCTTCCGGTACGCCCGCCGCGTCGCGGCCGATTCGTGCAGCGACAGCCACGCGTGCACGGCCGCGTAATCGTTGTCCGCATCGAGCGTGCTGGTCGCGCGCGGCGCGCGGAAGGTGCCGGCCGAGCCGTCGACCTCGTGCGGCAGCTTCAGTTGCTCCCACGGCACGATGCTGCCGCGCGGCGTCGCCGCGATCAGCGCGCGCGCCCGTTCGGTCAGCGCCGGATGCGCGGCGAAAAACGCCTCGATGTGCCGCGCTCCGGCCATGCCGAGGCCCGCGATCGCACGCCACCACTGGCGCCGGCGCGGAATCCGCACCGTGAGATCGGCCAGCGTCGCGATCCCGTGCGCACGCAGCGCGCCGACCGCACGCGCGGGCAGCCACAGGCCGACGTCGTCACTGATCTGCGGAACCGGCGCACGCGCATGGCGCAGCAGGCCGATCGCTTCGGCGGCCGCCTTCGCTTCCTGCATACGTTCACCGTCGGCATGACCGAGCCGCTCCGCGAGATCGGGCCGGCCCACCTGCCGCGCGACGCGCACGAGGCGGCGGCGAATCCCGCCGATCACGCCGCGCGCCGAGCGCCCTTCGCCGAGCCGATCGGGCAGGTAGCGCTCGACGGCCTGGCGCACGGTCATGCCCGCGTACCACGCACGCAGCGCGGCCAGTTCGTCGGCGTCGGGAAAGCCTGCGGGCGCAGGCGCGGAATCGGAGGAAGACGGTGAGGCGAGGCGCGGTTTCATGACCGCGAGTTTGACAGAAGCGCGCGCGGCCGGATACGTCGTGCGTGAGGTGTCGGGCGTGAGGCGCGTTCACGAGCGAGACGCGCGACACGGCCTGCTATGCTCCGCACTGCATTCCTGCGTCGTCCGTCTGCCGCTTCTCCGCATCACGTTTTAACAGGCGGGTTCCGCATTGAACTGCGCTGGACGATCCGGCCATCCGAATCGGAATGCGCAGCCGGATATCAAAGGCTGCGTGGGTCGTCCAATGCAATTCCGGCCGTCGGTCAATCACACTTTTACCAACAAGAACCGCCATTTCATGACATCCCGCCTTCTCGCCGCGCTCGTTGCCGCGGCCTTGAGCTGCACCGCCCTGCCCGCCGCCTACGCACGCACCTACATCGCACCGACCGCGTCGCTCGGAAAAGGGGCTTACGTTCACCAGTTCGTGCTGCGCAACCCCGTCACGCACCAGCCGCTGCCGAATGCGCGCTACCGGCTGTTCCTGCCCGGTCAGGTCATCGCGGGGCTGCCCGTCAAGCCGGAGGAGCATGACAGCGTGATCTTCGGCACGACCGACGCGGCCGGGCGCACCGTCCGGGTCCGGCTGCCGAAGCTGCATCCGGAGCAGCAATGGGTGTTCAACCCGATCGTCGGCGACGGCGATCTCGGCGAATCGTTCCGGCTGGTCGAGCCGGGCGGCTCGGCACCGATCGGCCATTTCCCGTACGTGCTGGACGTGGAGAACGAATACCTGGCGTGCGGCTATTCGGATGCGAACGGCTACACCTACTACGCGCAATCGCGCACGCCGCGCAACGTCAATCTTTACGCCGGCACGCTCACCGGGTCGGCCGACACCGACTGGTGCGCGGGCCCGGGCCTGACCATCGCGAACAGCGCGAATGCGCCGGGCGCGCCTGACCTCTACACGCAATACCTCGGCAGCCTGGTCGCCAACCGCGACCGGATCAGCAGCGAATTGCGGCAGCAGATCGTCGCCAAGCTGCTGTCGCTCGCGATCGCCGAACGCGACGAGGGGCGCGTGGCCGCCGCGCTCGATCTCGACAGGATTCCCGACGATCGGCGGAACGACATCGGCTATCGGCTCGCCGACGCCGGCGTCGCAGTCGAGCGCGGGCTCGCGATGATCGACGCGCATCTGGCGGAATCGCCGGACGATGCGTATGCGCTCGACAGCAAGGGCTGGGCGCTGTATCGCCTCGGCCGCAACGACGAGGCGCTGATGTGGTTCGACCGCTCGATTGCGATCTTCGCGAAGAGCGGCGACACGGACAAGACCGCAAGCGAAGCCCAAGCAACCGGGCTGACGCACAAGGGCGAAGTGCTGTGGAAACTGGGCCGCCAGGATGAAGCGCGCGAGGTGTTCGCGCAAGCGCGGAAGACTCAGCCGAAGAACGACGAGCTGGCGGAAACGTTGAAGCGGCTGGCGATACGGATCGGGCAGGACGACACGAAGGCGCCGGGTACCGCCAGCGAATAAGTGGAAAAGCCGCGCGGCGGCAACTGCTGCCGGTCTTGCGGAAAGCGGGTGCCGGCTGTCTCCCGCCCGGTCGGACGCAAGCAGCCGTGCGGGCCTGCCCGCCTCACTCTTCGCCCTTCGCGCCCGGGTTGAGCATCACGACGAAGCCGGCCACGCCGACGACCAGCGCGATGGCGCCGCCGTGCAGCGCCATCGCGTTGTCGAACAGCAGCCCCGACACGACGCCCATCATCCCCGCGAGCGACACGAACACGGCGATCGCCGCGACGACGATGCGGGACTGGCGGCGAATCATCGCGCGCCGCGTCAGGCAGCCGCGGCGGTAGCCGCGACGTCGTCATCGTCGCCGCGAATCAGCAGCACCGGGCACTTCGAGCCGCGCACGAAGCGCTCCGCGACGCTCCCGAGCAGCACGCGCCGGATCCCGCGCCGCCCGTGCGTGCCGACCACCGCGAGATCGAACCCGCCTTCCTTCACGTAGCGCTGCAGGCGCTCCGCGATGTCCTCGCCGATGCTTTCGGTCTCGACGAGTTCGGCCTCGCCCTTCGCGCCGGCCAACGCGATGATCTGCTCGGCTTCGCGCAGCACCTTGCGCCCGTCGTCGCGGATCTCCTCGACCAGTGCGTGCGGATCGAAACGGCCCGCGTAAGTGAACAGCACCGACTTGTCCACCACATACACGACGCTGACGTGTGCGTCGCCTGCCAGCGCGACCTTCACTGCCTCGGCAAGCGCCTGCTTCGACGAAGCGCTGCCGTCGACGGCCACCATGATCTTCTCGTACATGCGAACCTCGCTGGGGTGAGTTGCCACGCGTCCGATCGCGCGGCCTTGTCACCATCATCGGCGGATGGCGGGTTCGAATGTTGATGGCGATCAAGGTCGACCGGAGGCCGTCCGTGCGGCAAAGCGCCGCGACGCGGCGCCGATACCGCTCGCTTGCGGCCAGGTCGCAAACCTGGCTGACACCGAAGCCGAAGCAGCGCAATCGAGCGGTCATCGTGCCGAAAGCGCTATCATCGAATGTGCGACTTTCGTCCGGCCCTTATTTGCCGGCCCACTTTCAACTCGCTCAACCGACATGACAACGACTACCGAACGCGTGGACGGCGCCGCCCAGCATCTCGTCGCCGCCCGCCATGCCGGCTCGCCCGGCCCGCTGCTGCCCGATGCGCTGCGCCCTGAGGACGTCGAGACTGCGCTCGCGATCCAGCAGCGCGTGGCCGACCTTCTCGGCGAACCCGTCGGCGGCTGGAAATGCGCGCTGCCGCCGCCCGACCGCGTGATCCTCGCGCCGATCTTCGCGTCGACGATTCGCGAGGCCGATGCGCAGTACCGCGTTGTCGGCGGCCCGATCGTGCGGATCGAGCCGGAAATCGCGTTCGTGCTCGATCGCGACCTGCCTGCACGCGAACAGCCGTACGACGAACAGGACGTGCGCGCCGCGATCCGCGAAGTGCGCATCGTGCTCGAAGTGCTCGGTTGCCGCTATGCGGAGCCCGCGCGCGCGTCGAAGTTCGAGCTGCTGGCCGACGGGCAATTCAACCAGGGGCTGTGCGTCGGCCCGGTCGTGCCCGGCGGGCTGAACGTGCCGCTCGAGACGCTGGCGCTGTCGTTCGAAGGCGCACTGAACCGCACGATCGACGGCCGCCATCCGGACGGCGATCCGCTGAAGCCGCTGGTGTGGCTCGTCAATTTCCTCTCCTCGCGCGGCGATCCCCTGCGCGCCGGGCAGATCGTGACGACCGGTTCGTACGCGGGCGCGATCGACGTGCCGCTCGGCGATGCGCTGACGGTGCGCTTCGGCGAACTCGGCAGCCTGTCGGTGACGTTGACGGCGTGATGCCTGTGGTGCGCGGGAGTGGTTGTGCCGATCGCAGCGTGGCAGCGGAGATCGATGCGTGGCGTGGTTCGCGACCGTTGTCAGGTGCGTGACTGCCCGCGCTGCCGTGACGGCAATGTCATCGCGGCCACGCATCCGAGTCCGACCCATGCCGATGCCGACAGCGATTTGCCGAGCAGCGCCATGCTGATGCCAACGCCGGAAGATCGTTCGTTTATCCTTGGACGACATGAGGTGCTGAACAAACCGCAGCAACGGACACCGAGGGCTTCAATGGATGAAACGACAGGCGCGATCAAGCGCGCCGCTAGCTACCGAGCAGCACGCGAGCAAGACGTCGACGCGCTCGTCGAACTGGTCAATGCGGCGTATCGGCCGACGACTTCTGCAGGCGGATGGACGCATGAATCGGCACTGATCGACGGCCCGCGGATCACGTCGTCGCAGCTCCGCGCGACGCTGCGGGCCCCGGACTCCATCCTGCTCGTCGCCGAGATCGACGGCAGTATCGCCGGCTGCATCGAAGTCACGAAAGACGGAAACGCGGCCTATATCGGCACCTTGGCCGTCGCGCCCTCGATGCAGGACCACGGGCTCGGAAAGGCGTTGCTGCACGAAGCTGAGCAATTCGCCGTTCGCAACTGGCGGATCGGGACGGCCGTGATGGTCGTCCTGTCGGCGCGCCGCGAACTGATCGACTTCTACTTGCGCCGCGGCTATATACGAACGGGCGAGCGGACGGGCTACCCGTTCGACGCAGGCGTCGGCAGGCCTCGAGACGAAAGCCTGACCATCGAGACGCTGGCTAGGAACATCGTGCGCACCTGATGCCGCGGGCCCTCGCATCCCGCCCCTTCGCAACGCCCTTCCCCATCTCGCAAGCCCCGGCGTGATAACGTTGCACATCATCATCGCGTCCACCACCCCCTAACCCCCGGGCACGCGCATCGCCTTCAAGCCGATACCGACCATGTCGCTGACACCGCTTCCCGCCCTGCTCGACGAAACCCTGCGCACCGTCGCGCGCCGCTACCGGCTGCCGCCGCTCGACAGCACGCTGTCGCCGGCCGACGCCGCGAACCCGGCCGCCACGCTCGCGATCGTGATCGAGGAAGCGCGCCGGATGCGAAGCGACGGACGGACGCCCGACGCGGCGCTACGGCAGCGCTTCATCGACGCCCTCGCGCGGATGATCCGCGATGCGATGGATACGCACGCCGGCGATCCCGCCTTTCAGGCGGCGGTGCTGCGGCACGATGCGCCGAGCGTGCGCGAATACGCGTCGTTGTCCGCGCACGCCGAGCAGGACCGTCGCGCGCTGCACTCGGCCGTCAACGCGATCGCGCACCCGGCCAAGCTCGAGCGCAGCGCCCGCCCCTGGCAACGCGACGGCCTCGCGCGGCTGCATGCGGCGGCCACCACCGCGTCGTGGGCCGACCTGCACGACACGCTGCTGCACCTGCTCTCCCTGCCCGACATGGCGACCGACGCCGCGTTCGAGCAGGACATCGTCAAGCTGAAAGACAGCCCCGCGCTCGAACGCATGCTGCGCGTCGCCGCACTGGCATCGGACGAGCACGTGCGTCGCTACCGGGCGCTGTGGGTGCGCCAGGGCCCGCTCGAAGGCAGCACCGTCGCCGTCGCGCAGGGCGTCGCGTCGCAGCAGCGCGGCGCGGCCGTCGAAGCGCTGGCCGCGCAGGCGCTCGACGCGCTGGCGCGCCGGCTCGACGCCGTCGACGCACGCCGCACGTACCGGGTGGTGACGTCGATGCGCGTGCCGTCATCGATTCCGGGCCGCCACGATCGCGCGAAAACCGAATGGGACGCGATCCTGCTCGAACGCCCGCGCGGCGATGACCCGGCGCCCGTGTGGAACGTGCGCTTCCTCGTCGAAGCGAAAGCGTCCGCGGATGCCGCGACGACCGATCTGCCGCGGCTGCTGCGCGGGCTGAACCTGCTCGCGCAGGCCGACCCGGACACGCTCTATGCGTTCGAGACGCACCAGGGCACGGTGCGCGTGCACGGCGCGTCGCTGCGCGCGCTGACGACCGATGAAGCGACGCTGCCACGCGAAGTGCTCTATTGCTGCGATGCGTCCGCCGACACGACGCCGCGCCTGCTGGGCGCCGCCAGCCGGATGCAGTTGCTGTCGGCACAGGCGAGCCTCGAATACGCGAGCGCGCTCGCGCAGCGGCCGGATGCCGATCCGGACGGCCTCGGTGTGGTCTGGCACGCGCTGCTGACGCTGCCGCAATGGCATGCGGTGCTGCACCAGTACCCTTCGTTGCGGCAGGTCCGCGAGCTGATGGTGGCGATCGACGACTTGCGGGCCGCGATCGACGATGTCGATGAAGGCGGTGTGGCGAGCAGCGCGTACGCGTGACGCACGACACGAACCGCCGTGCGGCGGCCGGCATGCCCCGCCCGCTCAGTTGGTGAGTACGCCGAACGGCAACGTCCATCCTGTCAGGCGGCCGCCGTCCGCCCATCGATCCTCGGCCGCATCGCATGGCAGCAGCACCGGCGCGGTCGCGCATTCGAGCGTTTCCTTCGGCGTGTGGCCGAACTCCGCCTTGAACAGCCGGTGGAAATACTTCTCGTCGGGAAAGCCGTGCGCCCACGCGATTTCCGCGATGCGCCGATGCCGGCGCTGCGGGTCGCCCAGCACGTGGTACGCATGGCGCAGCCGCCGGCGCGTGATCTGCCGCATCACGCCGCCGTCCTCCTTGAACAACTGGTAGAGCCGCGCTCTCGACACGCCGATGTCGCGGCAGATCCGGTCGGGATCGAGGTCGGGCTCCAGCAGATGCACGTCGATGTAGCGCCGGATCCGCTCGGCCAGGGCCCCGTCGATCGGGCCGCGTGCGTCGTGCAGCGCCTGCGTGGTGGGTGAAATGGCCGCGGCCAGCAGCAGCAACATCGATTGCACGATGCTCGGGATCTCGTGCGTGCGCAGAGTCGGCAGGTTGCGGAACAGCGACAGCATGTGGTCGCCGAGCAGCCGCCCCACGCCGCTCGTCAGCGTCTGGCCGTGCGCCTGTGCGGCATGGCTCGGCAGCAGGTACCTCGGCACGACCAGGCTGATCACGTCGCCGGCCTCGACCCGGCAGTCGTTGACCTGCGCGACGTCGTAGACGAACACGTCGCCGGCGCGCTTGACCAGTTCGGGCCCGCCGGTGTAGCTGGCCAGCCGGCCGCCGAGCAACAATGTGAAGCGGATCGAATCCTGGCCGTCGAGCCGGATTCGCCGTGTGGTGCGATTGACCCGATAGGCCGGTGCGCGCGACCGCCATTGCCGGCCCGACAGGATCAGCGGGCCGAGCGCCGCGCCGCTCGCTTCCGCGTCGAACGCGCCGTGGCCGCCGTCGTCATCCAGACGGTAGTCGCACAGCATGTCCTTGACCCAGACGTGGAACCGGTCCTGTTCGGGGTAGTCGATCGTGCGAAACTTGAAAACAGGGACGAATGCCGCTTGATCCATGACAGTTTTTTTATCGAGCCGACACGGGAGGATAGATCGGTTCGTCGATTATCGGACCAAATTGCGCCGGCGCAAGGCCGGCGCGGCATGTCGTCCACACAAGCGGCCGACCGGCGCCCTGCGACAGGCGCCGTCGATCTCGCGGCCATCAGCGTTGCGGATGGCATTCCCAGTTGTTGTACGTCGGCCGATCGATCGGCGTGAGCCCCGGAATCATGAACACCGTACAGCCGAAACGCCGCCCCTTGCCGGTCGTCGCGTCGTAACCCACCTTCTGGCCACCCAGCCCGTCCTTCTTCCCGTACTGCACGTTGGCGATCGTGATTTCGTCCGACGACGCGAGGCCGAGCGTCTTCGCGGTCGACGTCTGCACGTCGACCATGTTCATCTGCGTCGAACCGCACGCGGACAACACGAGGCCGGCGGCCGCCGCGCCCAGCGCGGTCCGCAAGGTGACAACGGTGCACTGCAAGACTTGCTTCATGGCTTCTCCTTCGAATGCCCGACGCGACACGATTACGAGCCCGGCGTATAAAAACTGGACTGGATCTGGCTGCCGATGTTCGCGGCAAACCCCTGCCAGACGAGCGCCATCGCCCCCGCCGCGTTGACGGCCAGCGCCGGCCACGTTCCATCCTGCGGATCCGCCGTCGACGTGCTCCATGCGCCGTTCCGGTAGCCGGCCACGAGGAGGACCGACGCGTTCGGCGTGCCCGTGTCCTCCCAGGCGACCGTCACGTTGCCGGCCGCGTCGATCACCAGCGGCGGGTACTGGAGCGCCGCCCCGTTCAGGTGTTCCGTCAGCTTCTGCAGCGGCCCCCAGTTTCCGCTGGCGTCCGACACGCTCGCCTGCAGCACCGCGCCGCCTTCCGCCCACATCGCGGCGGCCACGCCGTTTTCGTTGACGGTCAGCATCGGCGTCGGGATGAACCCCGTGGGCACCACGATCGCCGGGGCGACGGGCTGCGCGGGCTGCCATCCGGTCCCGGATACATAGCGCTGCGACATCGTGGCGGTGTACAGCTTCCCGCCCGTCACGTCGAGTTGCCCCCAGACCAGCGTGACGTTGCCCTTCGCATCCATGCCGGCGACCGGCGAGATGATCGTCGTGAACAGGCTCGAGTTCGATACGGCCTGGTTGACGTTGGTCCAGCCGTTGGTCGCGTCGTACGTGGCCGTCCACAGCGCCGATTTCGTATGGTTGGTCTGCCGCCATGCGAGCACCGCCCGGCCGGACGACAGGACCGACAGCATCGGCCGCACGTTGTCGGTGTCGCCGGTCACGGCGTCCGGGCCGCTCTGCACCGGCATCTGGACCAGCGCCGTCGGCGACCACTGCCCGGCCTGCGTATAGCGCGTCCACGCGATGCGCGTATCGAGCAGGCTGATCGACTGCGTCCACGTGACGAGTGCGTTGCCCTGGCTGTCCATGCCGGCCGAATAGGACGACCCGGCCATGTCCGGCGCCAGCGTGACCGGCGTGCCCCAGCCGCTACCCGGGCTGTACGGGCGCGCCCACAACGCGTACGTATTGGCGCCCGGCGTCCATTCGGTCCAGAACGCGACCGCCTGCCCGCTCGCATTGCCGACCAGTTTCGGCTGCACGCCGGTCAGCGTGTTCATCGCATGCGAACCGTCGCCCGTGTCGAGCCGCGTCGCGCTGCCCCAGCCCGAGCCCGCCACACGGCGCGCGCCCCACATTTCGTTGCCGTTCGTGCCGGCCGGGCCATTGGTCATCCAGGTGGCGAGCGCGTTGCCGCTCGCGTCGATGGTCACGCTGGGCTGGCCTTCCGGCCCGTTGCCGTCCACGGCGGCAGCCTTCGACCAGCCGGCCTGCGGTTGCGTCGTCCCGCCGCCGCCCGTCGGCCCGCCGTTCGAGCCGCCGTTCGAGCCGCCACCGGGCGACGTCGGGCCGGAAGGTGAACCGGGCGTGTTCGGCGACGACGACGACGCGCCGCCGTTCGTGGCGACATCGTCGCCGCCGCAGGCGGACAGCGCGAGCGCGACTGCCATGACCATCCATGTAATGGGTTTCATCGGAATCCTCTTCTTTTCGTGTGCCGGCGCACTCTCGTCTGCCGTTCGCCTCACGATGCCTCGCATCGATCGGCCTATTGATAAGCAATACTATTGAATAGGCATGGAAACCGGCGTCCGCTCGCCCTCAATCATGATCGACTCCGTCGTGCGGATCGATGCGAACGCCGCTTCCGGCAGACCGCCCCCGTCGGGCAGCGAGGACGACGACAGGTCGTCTATCGTCGGATGTCCGTCACTGCCGGCTGCATCTTAATTCAGGCGGTCCGGATTCAAGGTGGCGTTGCGTCTACAGTAAGTGGACTTCCATTTCGCCGGCCCGCATTCGATGCGGCTGCCGGCCGGCCTGCGCGCGCTCGCGGCCGAAGCGACCGGTGCGGTACGATACGCGCCGGGGCGAAACGCCTCACCTGAGAGACCCGGCCGCTGCGGCCCCATACCCGGCACAAGAAGAAATGCCTAAAAGCCCATTGCTGCACCGACACCTGTTCGCCGCGCTGGCGGCCAGCCTGTTCTGGATTCCTGTTGCCCATGCCAGCGGCGACGACGGCTGCTATGCGCCGACCACGCTCCGGCCAAACACCTACTCCTGCGCCAACGTGCCGATGCTGAGCCCCGCCAACGACACGCGCATCAACGCGATGCTGATGATGGTCGACAGCGCCAAGGTCGCGCAGGCGTTTCCGGACCCGAAGACGATCCCGGCGAAGGACCGGATCAACCAGATCATCGTGCCGTTCCCGATGGACTTCTCCGGATGGATCTATATCGGGCAGAAGGAGCCCGACAAGACCGGCAGCGCAACGGATGCCGAAGCGCCGTCGAACCAGTACGCCGACGGCGAAGGCAGCATCTGCCGCAGCATGGCCTCGGGCGCCGATGCGTTCAACGACGCACTGGGCGGTGCCGGCGGCCTCCCCGCCGACGAAGCCTCACGGCTGCGCGCGGCGCGCGCCGACATCGCGCAGAAGACCTGCGCCGCCGGCGGCGCGAGTGCCGCGTGGACCAAACCGCCGGTCAAGTCGCCGCTCGGCCAGCAGTTCGCCGCGTACCTCGACGGCACGAACGCGTTCTACCGCGCCGACTTCCTCACCGCGACCCGGGCCTTCGCGAGCGCGTCGCACAGCGCGAACCCGTGGCTGAAGGAAACCGGGCTCTACATGGCCGGGCGCGCGCAGCTGAACGCCGCGCAGGCCAACGTGTTCGACCACGACAGCCCCACGCCGACGCGCGGCCGCGTGACGAAGGTGTCGCTCGACGCCGCGAACACGGTGTTTCGCACTTACCTGAAGGTGTACCCGCAGGGGCGCTATGCGACCTCCGCAAACGGGCTGTTGCGGCGGGTCGCGTGGCTTGGCGGCAACGTCACGCAGCAGGCCGACCTGTACGGCCACGCGCTCGCGCGCTGGTCGCCGGCGACGTCGAACGTGCCGCTGATCCAGCTCGCGAACGAACTCGACAGCAAGCTGCTGTTCGGGTCGGAATTCGACGCGAGCCAGATCCAGTCACCGACCGTGCTCGCGACCGTCGACCTGCTGCGCATGCGCACGTCGGACAGCAGCGATTCGAGCCGCAAGCCGCTGACGCTGGACGACCTGCAGGCGCAGAAGCCGCGCTTCGCGAACGCGCCCGCACTGTACGACTACCTGCTCGCGACCTGGTACGTCCAGATCGGGCACAAGCCGGACGCCGCGCTCGCGTTGCTGCCGCAGACGCCCGCGGAGCCGCTCGACTACTTCGGCCTGAGCCAGCAGGCGCTGCGCGGGTTCGCGCTGGAGGATAGCGGCCAGTCCGACAAGGCCCGCCAGCTGTGGCGCGACCTGATCCCGCTCGCGACGTTCCGCTTCCAGCGCGAGGCGCTGGAACTCGCGCTCGCGATCAACCTGGAGCAGGCCGGACTCGTCAACGACGCGTTCGCCGACGATTCGCCCGTGCAGAACGCCGCGATCCGCGCCGTGCTGCTGCAACGCTCGGCCAATGCGGACCTGCTGCGCGCGCAGGCGCAAAACCAGGCGACTGGCGGCGCGCTGCGCGACACCGCGCTGTACACGCTGCTGTACAAGGAGCTCACGCGTTCGCACTACGCCGAGTTCATCGCCGATGCCGCGCTGGTGTCCGGCAAGCCGGCTGATCCGCTGAAGCCGTTCATCGCGGCCGGCGCCAGGAACGAAGACGGTTATACGTGCCCGTCCGCGCACGACATCGCCACGATGCTCCAGCAGAATCCCGCCGATGCGAAAGGGCTGAACTGTCTCGCCGATTTCGTGCGCCTGCACCCGCCCGCGCCCGGCCTCGAAAACGATCCGGTGCCACTGTGGATGCGCAACGCGTCGACGACGGCCGCCACGCGCGTTCCGCCGACGCTCGGCGCCGCGCCGTCGCAGTTCGCGGGCAAGCCGTTCGAGCGGATGTCGAGCTACATGACGGTGATGGCCGATGCGCAGGCGAACCCGAACGACCGCGCCTACGCGTACTACCGCGCGATCAAGTGCTATGCACCGGGCGGCTCCAACGAATGCGGCGGCAAGGACGTGCCGAAGAACGTGCGCAAGCGCTGGTTCGATACGCTGAAGGCCAGCTACGCGGGCAGCCCGTGGGCGCAGAAGCTTCGCTACTACTGGTAAGCGCCGCGTGACGCGCATCGCATGCCTGGCGTGCCTCGCACTGCTGCTGGCCGGACGCATCGCGCTGGCCGGCACCGTCGACGCCGCGCGGTACGACGCGTTCTGGCTGTGGGCAGGCGTGAAGCCGCAGGCGGTCGTGTACGGCGCACGTGCCGTCTACGTGCTGCAAGGGCAGATCGAGGCGTCGCCACGGGACGAGTCGCAGGTTCGCGTGATCGCGCAGGGCGTCGCGCTGCCGCCCGCGCCGCAGGCGCGCGTATGGCTCGTCTATCGCGCACATACGCTGCGCTGGACGCCACGCGTCACGCAGATCATGCTCGCGCAGCTCACGCGCTGGCGCGCGTCGGGCCGCACGATCACCGGCATCCAGATCGACTTCGATGCGCGCACGCGCCACCTGCAGGATTACCTCGAATTCCTGCGGGCGCTGCGCGACACGCTGCCCGCCGATTGCCGGCTGAGCATCACCGGGCTGCTCGACTGGAGCAGCCGCATCGATACCGACCAGGTCAACCAGCTCAGGGGGATCGTCGACGAGGTGGTCGTGCAGACCTACCAGGGCCGCCGCACGATCCCCGACTATGCGGACTACCTGCCGCGCGTCGCGCGGCTGCAGTTGCCGTTTCGCATCGGCATCATCCAGGGCGGCGAATGGGACGCGCCGCCGTACCTCGCGACGAATCCGTGGTTCCGCGGCTACGTCGTGTTCCTGCGCAACGACTAGCAGGCGAAGGCGCGACAGCAACGCGCCTGTTCGCGCGCCGGATTCAGGCCGGTCGCGGCGAAGTCGCGTCCACGTACACCCACGCGGCGACGCCCGATTCGAGCACCACGCGATCGCGGCGATACGCGTCGACTTCGTAGTCGTCCGCGTGCTGCAGTTCTGCCGGCGTGATCGCGAACACGGTGCCGGTGACACGATCACCGGACTGGCCGGTATAAGCCACCACCGGATGATGCGTCTTCCCGCTCGTCGCCACCACTTCCGGATCGTCGATCTTCAGCATCGTCATCGCGTAGCCGGGCATCGCGTCCTCGCGACCGTCGAGCTTGCGGCCGAAGGTCGCGAGCTGCACGGGTTCGAGTTGCAGCGTGCCATAGGAAAAGAGGTGTTCGGAGAAAGTCGGAGGGGTGCTGGACATGATCGAACTCGGTCAAGGAGTGGGAGCGAACGAAGCGTCTCGCAGATCGACGGCGGCCTTACGCGGCGCCCGCGATCGTGCTGCCGAGCCCGGCGAGCGCAATCACGAGCAGCGCGCCCGCCGACGACGCCGTGATCCAGCGCTGCTTGCGATGAATCAGCGGATGGTTGATCGCGGCCATGTAGCTGGTCAGGATCGTGAAATCGACCGCGATCCACAGTGCGGCCAGGATGGCCAGGCTCACGCGCGAATCCGGCGTGATGCCGACGAACTGCGGAAAGAACGCGACGAAGAACAGCAGGTCCTTCGGATTCGCGATGCCGACGAGAAAGCCGCGCACGACGCCCGGCAAGCCGCGCGCCTGCGACGCCGGTTCGCCTTCCCGCGCGTCGTTGCCGTTACGCGTGCGGCCGGCGCGCCATTCGCCGAGCAGCGTCCGGACGGCCAGCACCGCGATGAACACGCAACCGGCCACATGCAACCCGGTCAACAGACGCTCGCTGACGAGCACGACGCCGAACACCATCAGCATCGCCCCCGCGATCATCACGAGGCTCGCGGCATTCGCGCCCACCGCGGTCAGCATCCCCTGGCGGAAGCCGCGCCGCGCGACGGTGCCGACCACGAGCATGACGACCGGGCCGGGCGTCGCGATGAGCAGCACGATCGCGGCGAGATAGGCGAACAGCAGTGGGTAATGAAGTCCCATGACAAAAAGTTGTTGGGTGAATGGACGCGCGTGCCCGCCACGGTGGCATCATCGTGCTTCAGCGCACCGGATTGCACGGCTTTCTGAAGTATTGCGTACCCGGCCTGCTGTTGAAAAACGGAAAATCCTGCCGGATGACATGAGTTTTATTCCTGCTCTAAACCCATGAAGGCCAAACCGCTCCCGCCTGTCTACGCGCTGCGCGCGTTCGAAAGCGCCGCGCGCACCGGTTCGTTTACGCTGGCCGCCGAGGAGCTGAGCCTCACGCAAAGCGCGGTGAGCAAGCACGTGCGGACGCTCGAGGCGTACTTCGGGAGGAAGCTGTTCGTCCGGCACGGCCCGAAAATGACCGTGACGGCGGAAGCGCACATCTTCGCGTCGGGCCTGCGGCGCGGCTTCCGGCAGATCGAGGAAGCGTGCGTGCTGTTCCAGTCGCAACGCGACGTGCTGCGGCTCAAGGCGCCGTCCACGCTCACGATGCGCTGGCTGCTCGACGCCCTAGCCGCGTTTCGCGCCACGCGGCCCGCGTTCGAGGTGCAGATCGCGAGCGTGTGGATGGACGTCGATACCGTCGATTTCTTCAGCGAATCCTACGATTGCGCGATCCTGCTCGGCGCGGGCAAGTTCGGAGAGGCCACGCAGTGCGTGAAGCTGTTCGACGAATGGCTGATTCCGGTGTGCTCGCGGGCGACCGCGACGGTCGCACGCACGAATCCGGCGGCGTGCGAGCTGATCCATCCGTCGCCCGACCGGCGCGACTGGCGCCGCTGGCTCAAGGGCAGCGGCCATGATCTCGAGGTGGACATCACGCGCGGGCAGGTGTTCGACATGCTCGAACAGGGGATCGCGGCGGCGATTGCCGGCCACGGCATTTCGATCGGCGATCTCGCGCTGTGCGCGACGGCCATCGACGAGAAGCAGCTCGTGCTGCCGTTCAAGACCGCCGTCAATACGGGGGACGCGTACCACCTCGTGTGGCCGGACGATTCAGCCAAGGCCGCGCAGGTGCGCGAGCTGCTCGCGTTTCTGGAAAGCCGGCTGCCGCGCCTGACGTTTCCGGGCATCCGCTTCAACGGCCCGGGCTAGGGCCTGTTCACGCTAATAACGGGCCCTAAACCGCAGCGGCCGGTGATCCGGCCGCGCGGCCGGCAGCGCGACGGGCACGACTGCGCGCCGCCGGCCCGCAATGGCAGCGCAGCCCGCCGAAGCGGGCCTGCGCTCACACTGTTACGCCTGCACGAAAGCCAGCAGGTCGGCGTTGAGGACGTCCGCGTTGATCGTCAGCATCCCGTGCGAGTAGCCCGGGTACGTCTTCAGCGTGCCGTTCTTCAGCAGCTTGATCGACTTCAGCGCGGCATCCGCGATCGGCACGATCTGGTCGTCTTCGCCATGCAGCACGAGCGTCGGGACGGAGATCGACTTCAGGTCTTCCGTCTGGTCCGTTTCCGAAAAACGCCTTGATGCCTTCGTAATGCGCCTTCGCGCTGCCTTCCATCCCCTGTCGCCACCAGTTGCGGATCACGCCCTGATGCACGGTTGCACCTTCGCGGTTGAACCCGTAGAACGGGCCGCTCGGCACATCGAGGAAGAACTGCGCGCGATTGTCGGCGAGCGCCTTGCGGAAGCCGTCGAACACCTCGATCGGCAAGCCTTCCGGGTTCGATGCGGTTTTCACCATCAGCGGCGGCACCGCGCTGACCAGCACCGCCTTCGCGACGCGGCCGGCCGGCTCGCCGTGCTTCGCGACGTAGCGCGCCACTTCGCCGCCACCGGTCGAGTGGCCGATGTGCACTGCATTGCGCAGGTCGAGCGCCTCGACGACCGCGAACGCGTCCGCCGCGTAATGATCCATGTCGTGGCCGTCCGACACCTGCGCCGACCGGCCGTGGCCGCGCCGGTCGTGCGCCACCACCCGATAGCCCTTCTGGACGAAGAAGAGCATCTGCGCATCCCAGTCGTCCGCGGACAACGGCCAGCCATGATGGAAGACGATGGGCTGCGCGTCCTTCGGGCCCCAGTCCTTGTAAAAGATCTCGACGTGATCCTTCGTTGTGACGTATGGCATCGCGATGACTCCTGTGAGGTGGATGAACGGCGCACTGGCCGGCAGCCATTATCGGACAGGTTTGTTAAACGAGGATGCCAAGTTGCGAATGACCGTCGACGATGTCGACAACGCGGACGAACCCGCTACGGGCGAACGATCGTGCGGCACGGCACGTCAACCGTCCGTCGACACCGTCACGGCCTCCCACGCGCGGATTTCCGCGTCCAGCGCCGCCAGCTTGCCGCGTACCAGCCGCAG
Source organism: Burkholderia sp. AU6039 (assembly GCF_002223365.1). NCBI lineage: Bacteria > Pseudomonadati > Pseudomonadota > Betaproteobacteria > Burkholderiales > Burkholderiaceae > Burkholderia > Burkholderia sp. AU6039. The sequence goes on along the minus strand of NZ_NKFK01000007.1, from coordinate 69,293 downwards.
CGCGTCGCTGCCGAGCAGCAGGTGCGCGGGCGGGTGGTCCGCCGCGATCGCCGCGAGCATCGCCCGCGCGGCCTTCGCGGGATCGCCCAGCTGCTTGCCGCTCTTCTCTTCGCGCGCCTGGCGGATCGGGTCGAACAGCGCGTCGTAGTCGGCGATCGAGCGCGGCGTGCGCGCCATCGAGCGGCCGGCCCAGTCGGTGCGGAACGAACCCGGCGCCACGGCCGTCACCGCGATGCCGAACGGCGCCAGCTCCTTGCCGACGGTTTCGGTAATACCTTCCAGCGCGAACTTGCTGCCGCAGTAGTACGCGATGCCGGGCATCGTGATGTGGCCGCCCATCGACGTGATGTTCAGGATGTGGCCACGCCGCCGTTCGCGCATGTAAGGGATGACCGCCTTCATCATCGCGACCGCGCCGAACACGTTCACGTCGAACTGCCGGCGCATCTCCGCGAGCGGCGCCTCTTCCATGATCCCTTCGTGCCCGTAGCCGGCGTTGTTCACCAGGACGTCGACGGGCCCGACGTTCGCCTCGATTTCCGCCACGACGCCGTCGATGCGGTCGAAGTCGGTCACGTCGAGCACCCGCGCGAACGCCTGCGCGGACAGCGCGTCGAAATCCTGCGCCGCCTGCGCGCTTCGCACGGTGCCGACCACCGTGTAACCCGCCGCGAGGGCCTCCTGCGCGAGCGCGCGGCCAAAGCCGCTGCTGACGCCGGTAATGAGCATGAGCTTGCCGGATGCCATGTGAGCTTCTCCCGAATGTCGATTGGAGCGTGCATACTAGTCTGACGAGCCACGTCGAATAAGCCCGATTCCGCTGATTTTCTTGCACAAAACTATGAGTGCCGATCCCCGCCCCGCCCGATCCCCGACGCTGCCGCCGCGCGACCGGAAGCGCCTGGTGGCGCTGCTGCGCACGCTGGCGCCCGACGAAGGCTACAACCTGACGGCGCTGCCGAGCGTGCGCATCCTGCGTTCGAACCGCGCGCTGTCGCGCACGCCGGTGCTGTACGACCCGGGCATCGTGATCGTGTGCCAGGGATCGAAGCGCGGCTACTTCGGCGGCGAGCGCTATCTGTACGACGAGCACCACTATCTGGCGGTGTCCGTGCCCGTGCCGTTCAGCATGGAAACCGACGCCACGCCCGAACGCCCGCTGCTCGCGCTGTACCTGCACCTCGATTTCACATTGGCCGCCGAACTCGCGGCGCAGATCGACCGCGAAGGGACTGCGGAGCCCGTGCAGGCGCCCAGGAGCATGATGTCGACGCCGATGGACGAAGCGATGCAAGCATCGGTGCTGCGTTTCGTCGAGGCGATGCACCGGCCGCTCGACGCCGCGGTGCTCGGCCCGGCACTGCTGCGCGAGCTGTATTTCCGCGTGCTGACCGGCGCGCAGGGCAGCGCGATGCGCAGCGCGCTGGCGATGCGCGGGCAGTTCGGCCGGATCGGCCGGTCACTGCGCGTGATCCATGCCGATTACGCGCAGCCGCTCGACGTGCCGCAACTGGCCGACGAAGCCGGCATGAGCGTGCCGAGCTTTCACAGCCACTTCAAGGCGATCACGCAGGTGTCGCCGATGCAGTACCTGAAGTCGACACGGCTGCATCAGGCGCGCCTGCTGATGGTGCGCGAGGACCTGACGGCGGAGGCGGCCGGCTACGCGGTCGGTTATGCGAGCCCGTCGCAGTTCAGCCGCGAATTCAAGCGCCTGTTCGGCCTGACGCCGGCGAAGGAAACGCAGCGCATGCGCGACAGCTTCGCGATTCCGGAAGCCTTCGAGGATGCACAATTCGTGTCGTCGCATTGACGTGCATCGGCGTGCGATCGTCACGCATGCCGTCAACGCATGGCATCGCGGACCAGACCGGCGAGCGACCTCAGGATGAGCGCCGTCACGCCCCAGATGTCCTGCGTCTGCTCCGCCCAGTACCATGCGCCCGTGCGCTCGCCGTCCGTGTATTGCCGCAGCAGATCCGGATTCAGCAGCACGGCGAACGGAAACTCGAAGATCTCCGCGACTTCCGCGGGCGCCGCCTCCCATATCGCCGTTTCCGGCACGATGCCGACCACGGGAAAGATCGCGTGATTGCGTTTTCTGGTTTTGTGGATCGGCAAGCTGCCGGCCACGCGGACCGCGTCAGGCGCGAGGCGGATTTCCTCGAATGCCTCGCGCAAGGCGGTCGTGCCGATATCGCGGTCGGACTCGGCCGGGCGTCCGCCCGGAAAACTCACATGCGACGAGTATTCGCTGAGGTCCGACGCGCGCGTGGTCAGCAGGATCGTCGGCTCGCGCCGCGCGACGATCGGGACCAGCACCGCCGAGAATTTCCACTGCCCATCGTTGTCCGCGAGGATTTGCATCGCGGTCGGCCAGTCGGTGCCGGCAGGGATGCCGTGGCCTTCGACGCCACGGACGATCGCGTCCAGGAGCGTTTGCGGCGAGCCGGCATTCGCTTGGTCGCCGCCGGTATCCGGAGCGCTTGCGTCAGATCCCATGTCTTCCCCCTGCACGCTCGAACCTGCACGTTGCGGATAGTCGAGTGATCGAACCGAATCTCCATCGGCAAACCGGAGAAACCCGATCATGCATGAAAAACGGCCAGCCCGGATGGCGCCCTTTCATCGCATCTTGCGGGCACAATGACGCACCGCATTGCGACGCGATGTCGCCGCCGCTCTGCCGCAAGCCGCCGACAAACGTGCCCCTCGGTCCGTCGATTGCCGCACCCACACGAGATTCAAATGCCTGCCTACGCCTTCCGCCTGCTGAACGTATTCGCCGAATCGACTTTCGGCGGCAACCCGCTTTGCGTATTCGACGATGCGCGCGGCATGGACGACGTGACCATGCGGGCGCTCGCGGTGCAGTTCAACCTGTCCGAAACGACCTTCGTGCTGCCGTCGGAGCGCGCCCATGCGCGGGTTCGCATCTTCACGCCCGGTTATGAAATGGCCTTTGCGGGCCATCCGACGCTCGGCACCGCGCATGTCGTGCGCGACTTGCTGGGCGCTGGCGACGATCTCGCGCTCGAATTCAAGGCCGGCGTGGTCGACGTGAGCGCGCACGACGACGTGTGGACGTTCACCGCGCCGCACGCAGGCATGCCGAAGACGGCGCCGTGCGAATTGTCCGACGCCCGGATGGCGACCTTGCTGGGGCTCACGGAAGACGATCTGCTCACGTCGCCGATCTGGGTCGACACCGGCGCCGACCAGTTGCTGGTCGCGCTCAAGGATCCCGCCGCCGTGCGCCGCGCGCAGCCCGACAGCGCCTGCCTCGATATCTGGCCGACCAGCAGCCTCGGCCGCAAGACCGCCTACGTCTTCGCGTTCGATGCCGAGCGTCCGGGGACGGTGGTGTCGCGCTACTTCTTCGTGAAGCAAGGCAGCGTCTCGGAAGACCCGGGCACGGGGTCGGCCTGCGCGAACCTGGGCGGGTGGCTGCTTGCGATGAAGCGCGACCTGCCGGCCGCGTTTCAGGTCGAACAGGGCGACGCCGTCGGCCGACCTTGCCGGTTGCGGTTGTCGGTCAGCGCGAGCGGCGAAATCGGCGTGGGCGGCCGCGTGATCGAACTCGGGCGCGGCGTGGTCAACCTGTAGCGGAGACGATCCGGGCCGCGCCCCGGCTCATCGTGCCCCCACCCGCCACACCGTCACTTCGTGCAGCGTCTCGCCGGGCTTGAGCACCGTCGTCGGGAATGCCGGATGATTCGGCGAATCGGGAAAATGCTCGGCCTCCAGCGCGAACGCATCGGTTTGCCGATAGACCGTCCCGCCCTTGCCCGCGACGCTGCCGTTCAATCCGTTGGCCGTATAGAACTGCAGCCCCGGCTGCGTCGTGTACAACTCGAGGAAGCGCCCCGACGCCGGATCATAGGCGCGCGCGGCAAACGCCGGCGCCGGCTGGCCGCCCTGGTCGAGCACCCAGTTCTGGTCGTACCCATGCGCCGTGACGAGCTGCGGATAGGCGTCGCGCAAATGCGCGCCGATCGGCGTCAGCTGGCGCAGATCCATCGGCGTACCCGCCACGCTCGCCAGTTGCCCGGTCGGAATCGACGTCTCGTCGGTCGGCGTGAAGCGCGAGGCGGCGATCTCGATCAGTTGCCGCTCGACGCTGCCGCCCGCCTGCCCCGCCAGATTGAAATAGCTGTGGTTGGTCAGGTTGACGACCGTGTCCTTGTCGGTCGTCGCGCGATAGTCGATCCGGATCTGGTTGTCACGCGTCAGCGTGTAGGTGACGTCCGTCGTCAACGTGCCGGGAAAGCCGTTCTCGCCGTCGGGGCTCACGTAGCGCAGCGTGACGCTCGAACCGTTCGCGTCGCTGTGCGTACCGGTGACCGTCCATACCTTCGCGTCGAAACTGCCGGGGCCGCCATGCAGCGTGTTCGGCCCGTCGTTGACCGGCAGCGTCCACGTCCGGCCATCGAGCGGGAACCGCCCGCCGGCAATGCGGTTCGCATACCGGCCGATCAGTGCGCCGAAATGGACGTTGCCGTTGTGCGCTTCATAGTCGTGCAGCGAATCGAAGCCGAGCACGATGTCGGCAACGTGGCCGGTTCGATCCGGCACGTCGAGCGCGGTCACGATAGCGCCGTACGTGATGACTTTCAGCGTCACGCCGCGCTGGTTCGCCAGCGTGTACTGGCTCACCCGCTGCCCGGCCGCGGTCGTTCCGTCATCCGCGCGGCTGATCGAGACATCGGGCGCCGCCGATGCGAGGTCTGCGTACAGCGCGAGCGCCCCGACCGCCCAGATCGCGAGCAGCGGGAAGCGCGGCCAGATTCGTTTCATGGCAACCTCCGATACGGTGCAATCCGTGCGCGTGCGCAAGCGGCATGCCTGCTCGCGGCCACGTTTGCTATGCTGCGCGCATCGCCCGCCCGAGCCGATCGCCGCCATGAACGCCCTCGATCCCGATATCGCGCGCACGCTGCGCGCCGCCTGCGACGCCTGCTTCGGCACGCCGGCCGTGTGGCCGCTCGTCGAACGCGCGTACGGCGAGCCGCAGCGCTTCTACCACACGCTCGCCCATCTGGCGGAACTGTTCGCGCACCTCGCGCCGTATCGTGCGGACCCGCTGTGGCCGGCCATCGAGCTCGCCGTGTGGGCGCACGATATCGTCTACGCGACGACGCTGCCGGCGTATGCGGACAACGAAGCGCTCAGCGCGCAATGGCTCGCGCAGGTCACGCACGCGCGTTGCGACGCAGCCTGGTTGCATGCGCATGCATCGCACGTGTCCGTTGCCCGCGACCTGGTGCTGGCGACGAAATCGCACCGGCTGCCTGACGGGTTCGCCGCCGATCCGGAATTGCAGCGCGCCGCGCAAATTTTTCTCGACGCCGATCTCGCGATCCTCGCGGCCGCACCCGACCGGCTGCGCGAGTACGACCGCGCGATCGCGCGCGAGTGGGCGCAGGATCCCGATGCACCGTCGGCAGCCTTCCGCGCCGGCCGCAGGCAAGCGCTCGAACATCTGCGCGCGCAGGCCCCGTTGTTTCGATCGGCGGAATTCGCGCCGCTCGAGCCGCACGCGCAACGCAATCTCGACATGCTGATCGGCTTCTACGCATAAGCACCCTGCGCACACCGCTACAGGCGCGCGCTAATCCGGCCGGCGTGGCGCAAGCCGCGCGCCGCACGTGCGATCGCCGCTACCGCGCCCGCCCCGCACCCGGCCGAATCGAGCCGCGCAGGATGCACACGTTCCGATGCCGGATGACGAAGCGAACCTCGCCTGTCCGGCCCCGCATCACGACGCTCAGGTATGGTCCACGCGCCAGCGGCGAGGGCTGACGCCGGTCAGGCGCGTGAAGGTCCGCGAGAAGTGGCTCTGATCGGCGAAACCGCACGCGTCGGCGATCATGCTCAACGGCAGGCTCGGATTGCGCATCCACTCCTTCGCCCGTTCGATGCGCTGCACGATGAGCCAGCGATGCGGCGGCAGCCCGGTGGTCTGGTGAAACGCCTTCACGAAATAGCTGCGAGACAGCCCGCATGCGCTCGCCACGTCGGCCAGCCCGAGGTTGCCGTCGAGATGCTCGAGCAGCAATTCCTTCGCACGGCGCTCCTGCGACGGCGTGAGTTTCCCGTACGTCTTTTCCCGTCGCTCGCTGACGCCGCCATAACGGTGGGCGACGTGCGCCTGGAACGCGAGCCCGACGTGATCGATGAAGATCTGCGACGCCTCGCCCGGCCGCGCGAGCGCGGGCAGCAGCGACTGGCCGAGCGAATGGATGATCGGGTCGTGCGCGCTCAGATGAGGCGGCAGGTAAAGCCGCGGCCGCTGCCGGCCGCCGAGGTCGTCCACCGTTTCCTCGAGCAGCGGGCGCGGCATGTGGAAATGCAGGCAGTCGAACGCGCCCTTCAGATCGGCAACCCACTCGCGATCGAGATCGTAAACCGTGACCGTGCCCGCGCCGTACGGCACGAACGGCGCGCGGCGGCCGTCGAGCCACAGATCCTGTTCGCCGAACGGGCGCAACTGCAACACGATGAGATCCGAATTCTCCAGTTGATAGGGCGCGGTGAGCCCGCTGTTGCGGCGCAGCGACTTCAGCCGGACGATGCTGACCTGTCCCTTCGGCAGCGCTTGCGCGACGACGGTCTGCCGGACGTCGGCCGGGATGAAATCGGAAGAAGCGTTGTCCGCCTGACGCGCAGTCATGAGTGGAGACAAGCAAGTGAATGACGAGGCGTGTCAGTCTAGCAAACCACCATGACGCGCGCTGCCCTTCGTGCGGCACGCGCTGGTATGATGCGCCAGCCTCCTCCACCCGGAACTCGCGATGAAGCTGTCATTCGAAGCGCTCGAAGCCCTCGATGCGATCGACCGTACCGGAACGTTCGCCGAAGCCGCGGAACTGCTGCATCGCGTGCCGTCCGCCCTGACCTACCTGGTACAAAAACTCGAGAGCGATCTCGGCGTCATGCTGTTCGACCGCAGCGGGCGACGCGCGAAGCTCACGCACGCGGGCCGCATCGTCGTCGAGGAAGGCCGGCGGCTCCTGCATGCGGCCGAACAGCTGGAGATGAAGGCGCAGCGTGCGCAGGAAGGCTGGGAAACCGAGGTCCGCATCTGTATCGACGAGATCCTGCCGTTCGATGCGATGTGGCCGTTCGTGCACCGGTTCTATGCGCTCGAGATGGACACGCGGCTGCGGCTGTCGACCGAAGTGCTCGGCGGGGCCTGGGACGCGCTGATCTCGCGCCGCGCGGATCTCGTCGTCGGCGCCGCCGGCGCGCCGCCCGAACTGCCGAACATCATCGCGCGCCCGATCGGCGCGCTGAAACACGTGTTCGCCGTTGCGCCGACCCATCCGCTCGCCGCGCTTCCCGAGCCGCTGTCGATGGCAACGGTCGTCCGGTATCGCGGCGCGGTGATCAGCGATACGTCGCGCGAACTGCCGCCGCAATCGGTTGCGATCGACGCGGGCCAGCCGACGCTCGCGGTGCCGACGCTCGCGGCCAAGCTCGATGCGCAATGCGAAGGCCTGGCGGTGGGCACGCTGCCGGAATGCATCGCCGCCCGCGCGATCGCCGACGGCAAGCTCGTCGCCCGCAGCGTGACCGGCATGCGCGACACCACGCATTGCTATCTCGCCTGGCGCAGCGACGAGGCCGGTCGTGCACTCCTGTGGTGGGTCGAGCAACTCGATCGCCCCGACCTCGTCGATCGCCTTTTGCAGCTCGCCTGATCGCGTTCGGCGCCAGCGAAGGTCACTGCCCCGCGTCAGACGATCGAATCGTGCACGCGCTTCATTTCCTTCTCGAGCCATGCGATCAGGCTGAATGACGCGTGCGCCTTCTCGACCGGCGGGATCATCATCCTTTCCTCGGCCGCGATGTGCTCGGTCACCGATTCGCACATCAGCCTGCCGAGCTCCGGCTTCCTGCGGATCAGCGCCGACAGGTCCTCGCTGCGCAGTTGCAGGACGGTCATCGCGGTCACCGCATGCACGGTCGCATGCAGGCGCGTGCCGGCCAGCACGACCGATTGCCCGATCGCATCGCCGGGCGCCATGCGCCGCACCTCGACGTCGCCCGCCGGGCCCGGCACGAATACGGCCGCGACGCCGGATTCGACGATCGTCAGCACGCGCGTATCCGAATTCGACGCATAGATCACGTCGCCCTGGCCGAACGAACGCGGGACCAGCGCATCGGCCAGCGCGGCGAGATCGTCGCCGTCGACGCGCGCGAACAGGTCCACCGCACGCAACAGCAGCAACCGGCGCGACACGTCACGCCGATCGTGCCCGTCGCGCCCGTCCGGCGCCGCTGCCGGCGCGGCGCTCGCAAGCGGCCGCCACGCGGTGCCTGCCGCGGCCAGATGCCGATGCGCGAGATCGTACAGCGCGTTGCGCACGGCCGTCGTCTTCTGCAGCGCGTCGACGTAGCCGAGGAGCTCGTAGCGGATCGCGTTGGTGCCGAACGCCTTCACGACGGCAACCGGCGCGGGGCGCGCGAGCACGTCGAGCGAACTGGCCGCCGCGCGCTCGAGCGCGCCGACCACGACCGCCGGCCGCACCGCGGGATCGACGTCGAGCGTGAGCGTCACGCCGTGCAGGCCGGACGGTTCGCTGAGGTTCACGATGGTGGCGCGGGCCGCGGCGCTGTTCGGCACGACGACCAGGTTGCCGAGGCTGTCGATCAGCTTCGTCGCCCGCCAGTTGCTCTCGACGATCCGCCCTTCGATTTCGCCGATCGACACGGTGTCGTGCAGCCGAAACGGCTGCGTGGTATTCAGCACGAGCCCGGAGAATACGTCGTTCAGCGTGTTCTGCAGCGCGAGACCGAGGATCACCGCCACCGCGCCGGACGTCGCGACGACGCCGCTCAACGGCAGGCCGAGCACGTAGCCCAGCGCCGCGACCGCCGCCGCGCCGAACACGACGCCCGCGGCGATGTCGTGAAAGAGCCGCTGGCTGCGCCACGCGGGCGGCAACAGCAGATGATCGAGCAGCAGGCTGAAGACGATCGCGCATTGCAGCCACCACGCGATGCAGATGGCCTGGAGCGCGACGCGATCGAGGCCGGTGGCCGACGCGGGAACGGCGAGCGGGCTCACGCCATGCGCGAACAGCACGGCGGTCAGTGCGGCGAACGCCGCGCAGCGCCAGACGGCCCGCATCGCGCCGCGGCCGCGCCCGAACAGGCGCCACGCGACGAGATCGGCCAGCACGATCGGCGCGCCGTAGAGCGCCGTGTCGGAGAGATTCAGCATATCGGAACGAAACGATGGCGACGGCAGCGTAACGGTCGGACCGTCGCCGCTGCGACGGGATGAGAGGCGCGGGCGACGCCCGCGTCACGTTACTCGCGGCGGCGCACCACGCCCGGCAACGCATACCGGCCGGCGCCCGCGATCGCGATCGTGCCGAACAGGATCAGCAGCATCCACGCGAACTGCGCATCGCGCAGCGACCAGTCGGGATGGACGAACACCAGCGCGACGAGCGTGATGATCATCACCGGCAGCGCGGCCAGGCGCGGCCATACGCCGACGATCATGAAGACCGGGCACACGACTTCCGCGAAGATCGCAAACAGGATCGACAGCGTGCGGCCGAGATGGAACGGATCCTCGATGGCGGCGACTTCCGACGTGTAGTGGAGCACTTTGGGCAAGCCGTGAACCACGAGCAGCAGCACGCTGGCGGTGACGCGCAGGAACAGCAGGCCGAGGTCGGCCGCGTGGCGGGAAAGGTCGGATTCGGGAAGTTTCATGCGGCGGTTCGTCCGGTTGGGCGGGTACGCGGCGGCGCAGGTGGCGCAGGTGTCACCGCACGCGTCGCGACGCCCGCGTGGCGGATGGCGTCGCGATATCTCGGCGCGCGCACGGGATCGCCACGCAAGCGTGCCGGAATGGCCGCGCCTTACGCACGCAATCTACGCGTGCCGCGTGCCCGTGTCCTTGAGCCGCGCTGAAACGTTCTGAAGCGCGGCAGGCACACCGCCCATCCGCCGTCAGCCGTCGCGCGCCGGCAGCTCCGCCTCGGCCGCATCGAAGCCGAGCGCGTGCACTTCCGACCACGCGTCGTGCACCGCCTGCGTCGATCCGGCCGTATGCGCGAGCGCCGCCGCATAGGCGGCGAGCAAGCGCACGCGCGCATCGGCGGCCTCTGCCGTGGTGTCGGCATCGCGCATCGCATCGAGCGCCACGCGCGCCCGTTCGCGGCATTCGTCGACGAGCGACAGGTCGAACAGGCAAGGCACCGCGACGGCCGCGAGCGCGACGCCGAGCGCCGCATCGCCGTTCGCCGAGAATGCCCAGTCGAGCGCGGCGCGCAGGTTGCCGAGTTCACGCCGCACCGCCTCGAGCTGCGTGGAGCCGCCGTGATCGCTGCCCCGCGTGCCACCGCCATGCGCCGCTTGCCGGAACAACGCGATGAAATAGCCGGCGTGCGCACGCGCGGCCGCCGCGCCATCGCCGTGCGCGTCGAGCTGCTGCTGCGCATACGCGCGCGTGGTCGTCAGCAACCGGTAGCGCGGCGCGCCGTGCGCGGTCTCGAGGATCAGCAGCGATTTCGACACAAGGCCCGCGATCGTATCGAGCAGGTCGGCGCCGGCCAGCCCGTTCGGGCCGACCACCGCGCGCACGGCCTCGATCGAGAAACCGTCGCGGAACACGCCGAGCCAGCGCAACAGCAGGCGCTCGGCATCGCCCAGCAGCCGGTCGCTCCAGTCGTACATCGCCTGCAATGTCTGATGGCGCGGGAGCGCGGTGCGGAAACCGCCCGTCAGCAGCCGGAAATGATCGTCGAGATGGGCGGCCAGCACGTCGATGCCGAGCACGGCGGCACGCGCCGCGGCCAGTTCGATCGCGAGCGGCAGACCGTCGAGCCGGCGGCAGACCGACGCCATCAGCGACAGGCTGCGCGCATCGAGCGGAAAACGCGGATCGGCCGCGCGGGCGCGTGCGGCGAACAACTGCACGGCGCTCGCGCGCATCGCATCGTGTTCGGCCGCGCCTTCGTCCGGCACGTCGAGCGGCAACACCGGGCACACGCGCTCGCCGTGGATGCGCAGCGATTCCCGGCTCGTCGCGAGCACGCACAGCCCGTCGTCCGCATCGGTCAGCGCGCTCGCGATCCGCGCCGCGGCATCGAGCAGGTGCTCGCAATTGTCGAGCACGAGCAGCATCCGGCGCCGTGCGACCGCGGCGAGCACCGCTTCGAGGGTCAGCGCGCCGGTCGGCTGCGCGATGCCGAACGCGCCCGCGAGCGCATCTGGCACGAAGCGTGGGCACGCGACCGTCGCGAGCGACACGAACACGGTGCCTTCAGGAAAACGCGCGTCCGCGCGCGCGGCTGCTTCGATCGCGATTCGCGTCTTGCCGATGCCGCCCGCGCCGACCAGCGTCACGATGCGTGCGTCCTGCAACGCGGCCAGTACCTCGCCGACCATGCGTTCGCGGCCGAACAGCGCGCCGGGCGCGGCGGACGGCCGCGACATCGCGGGGCGCACGGGCGCGCCGCCGTCGTCATGTTGCTCGATGACGAGCCGGTAGCCGCGGCCCGGCACCGTCACGATCAGGTTCCGGTCGTCGGCCAGCGCCTTGCGCAGCGACGCGATGTGCACCTGCAGGTTGTTTTCTTCCACCACGGTGTGCGGCCACACGCGCTGCATGATTTCGTCTTTCGATACCAGTGCGCCGTTCGCCCGAATCAACAGCTCGAGAATCTCGAATGCGCGGCTACCGATGCGCAACAGCTTGCCGTTCGAACGAATTTCACGTCTGTCGAGAAAAACGTGAAGTGTTCCAATTCGGATCATCGCAATTTCTTGATGGTGACATTCAACGGCGCATGGTTTAAACCGCGCGCCGGTTTCGCGTCAATGCTACGGTATTTACGTAGCAGAATGATTCAAATTATCAGAATGAAGCGATCGAATTTTTTGAAATGACGAAAAATGCCATGATGATGTGTGGCACGCGCGTGGCCGTCTGCACCGCCATGCGGCAGGCGCGGCACGGCAGCGCACGATTCATGTGCGAATTGCCGATTCGTTTGTAAATGTGATTTCCATATATCAGACGATATGATCGCCGGCTCTGAAAAATTCGACGTATTTCCCTTTCGATTCGGCCGGTCGATCGAATGAGCGCGGGCTCCGCATGTTGCGCCGGTCGAGCATCGCTCCGCACCGGTAGCGGAATGATTCCCGCTTCGAGCAGCCGTGCGATCGGGCCGGTGCAAACAGCGGCCATTCGTCGCGCGGTATCGGCGAGCGTGTCGCGGTCGCCTCCGTTCCGCGGCTGGCGGCTTCACGATGTATCGCGCCGGTCGCAACCGGCGCTGCGCCGCGCTGCCGAAGTCATGGCCGGGACTGCCGCGCGGCGAACACGTCGAGCGCCGACGCCAGAATCATCTCGCGGCAGTTCGCCGGCCGTTTCGCGCCGCGCCACTGGGGCTTGTAGATGGCATCGCCGACCCGGATCGGCCCGCCGGTGAGCGCGCAACGCCCAATCCCGCGCGCCTTCGCGCTGATCCAGCGCTGCTCGTCGTAGCGGCAGTGCGTCGGGTCGCTCCACGACACCAGCATCGACGAATCGGTCTGCCGCTCGGCGGTGACGATCGCGCTGCGGCGGCGTATGTCGCCGCTCGACGGCGTCGGCGCGTCGCCGCGATGGCCGCGGCGCGGGCCGTCCGCCTGTCGCGCGCGCGGCATCGGCATCGACCGGACGCCCGCCACGGAAGGCGGCCCGAGCGACGTGATCATGTGCTCCCAGCGATTGAAGGCATCCATGGCGGCATATCCAGGCGAGTGACGGGCGGTGCGGGCGGTCGGATCCGTGCGCGCGGCGCGAAAGATGCGCGGATGATCCGATGTCGACGATAGTCGCCGCTCGCTGAAGAGTCCCGGTCGCGCGCTTAATTTTTCTGCAGCGCGGCAGATTTCTGTCCACGGCGCGGCGCGTTCAAGAAAATTCAGCCGGATTTCAGTACGGCGCACGGCGCGCCGCGATACGCTCCCGACGGCATTCGTTCGTCCACGCGGCACGAACCGACGTGCGACGACGCAAGCGGACCGGCTGCCGGCGGGATGGCCGCGGCCGGTCATCACCGATCCACCATCCCGCGCGGCATCGTTGCGCCGCTTATTTCAGGAGTCCAGATGCACCCCGTACAGACCGACGCCGTTTCGTCGGCGCGCCGCCGCGACATGCTGCTTGCCGGCGCGACGGCCGTCGCGGCGGCAGCGCTGCCCGCGATGGCGGCCGCGGCCGGCACCCCCGCCCGCAGCGCCACTTCAGCCCACCCAGGAGCCCATTCGATGAACACGATCACCACCCAGGACGGCACGCAGATCTACTTCAAGGACTGGGGCACCGGCCGCCCGGTCGTGTTCTCGCACGGCTGGCCGCTGTGTGCGGACGCGTGGGACGCGCAGATGCTGTTCCTCGTGCAGCACGGCTATCGCGTGATCGCGCACGACCGTCGCGGCCACGGTCGTTCGAGCCAGCCGTCGCGCGGCAACGACATGAACACGTACGCGGACGATCTGGCCGCCCTGCTCGACGCCCTGGACGTGCGCGAAGCCACGCTCGTCGGCCACTCGACGGGCGGCGGCGAAGTGGCGCGCTACATCGGCCGCCACGGCACGAAGCGCGTGTCGAAGGCCGTGCTGATCGGCGCGGTGCCGCCGCAGATGGTGAAGTCGCCGACCAATCCCGGCGGCCTGCCGATGGAGGTGTTCGACGGCATCCGCAAGAACGTCGCCGAGAACCGTTCGCAGTTCTACAAGGATCTCGCGGTGCCGTTCTTCGGGTTCAACCGCCCGAACGCCAAGCCGTCGCAGGGCACGATCGACGCGTTCTGGTCGCAGGGCATGATGGGCGGCATTCACGGCCAGTATCTGTGCGTGAAGGAGTTTTCCGAAGTCGACTACACGGACGATCTGAAGAAGATCGACGTGCCGACGCTCGTGCTGCACGGCGATGACGACCAGATCGTGCCGATCGACGATTCGGCCCGGCTGTCGTCGAAGATCGTCAAGCACGCGCAGTTGAAGGTGATCGAAGGCGGGTCGCACGGCATGTGCGTCGTGAACGCCGATCGCATCAACGCCGAGCTGCTCGCGTTCCTGCAGGCGTAAGCGCGCCGTCTGCCGTCGCGGCGCGCATGCCGCTTCGGCAGACGTGCCGTTCAGGATTTTTCAGAAAAATTCAGCCGCGCCGCGCTCACGGCGAGCGCACCGGCCGCAGCAGGATGCCGATCAGCGCACCGGCGAGCGCGCACGCCATCGCCACGCGGAAATTGTCGGCCAGCGCGAGCGTGGTCGCCTGCACGCGCACCGCCCGATCGACGAGCGCGTAGGCGGCCTGGTTGCCGGTCGCGACCGTGGCGCCGTGCGCGACCAGCGAGGTTGCACCGGCGCGCAGCCGCTCGAGCGTCTCGGGATCCGACAGCGACACATGCAGACCGACGAGATTCGAATGGGTACCCTCCCTGATCCGCTGAATCACCGCGATCGACGTCGTGCCGAGCTGCCCGCTCAGCAGGCGCGTCGTCTGCACGACCGCACCGAACGTCAACGCGTGTTCCGCCGTCACGTGCTTGCCGAAAAAGAAGATCACCGACGTCAGCGCCATCGTCTGCCCGAGCGCCTGCAGCAGTTGCGACGGAATGAAGTCGGGTTCGGCCCACGCGGACGTGAGGCGCGCGCCGAGCGCGAAGGCGATCGCCACCGTCACGAAGCCGGCCACGATCAGCCGGCGCGGATCGACGCGCTGCAGCAGCAGCGCGACGCAGGGCGCGAACAACAGCTGCGGAATCGCGATCCAGCGCAGCGTATCGCCGATCTGCAACGGCCGCAGCCCGTAGGTGCTGGCGAGGAACAGCGACGGGATGAAGCTCGTATTGAGCACGGTGAAGCGCACGAGGCCGACGAGCACGATCAGCAGCGCGACGTTCGGCCGCGCGAGATAGCCGAGGTCGAGGCCCGCGCGCGGCGACGCGAGCTCATGGATCAGGAACGCGGCGACCATCAGGATGCCGAGCGACAGCAGCACGACGATCAGCGGCGACTGCAGCCAGAACAGCCGTTCACCCTGGTCGAGCGCGACGCACAGGCACGCGAAGCCGCCGGCGCCGAGCAGCATCCCGCGTGCATCGAGGCCGGACGCGAAGCGCTTGACCGGCTCGTCCGCCAGCGACAGCAGCAGGCACGCGATGAACGGCACCGTCAGCACCGCGTTCTGCCAGAACAGCCAGCGCCAGCTCAGGTGTTCGCTGTACCAGCCCTCGAGCGTGGCCGACAGGTTCAGCGACATCTCGAGATTCATCGCATACGCGGCGATGCCGAACGCAATGAGTCGCGGCGGCAGCGTCCGGACGACGAAGCCGACCGTCAGCGGGACGAACACGCCGGACGCGAGCCCCGCGATCGCCTGGAACACGACGAACGCGCCGAATTGCGTGCAGAGCGGCAGCACGGTTTCGGCGCCGAGAAACACGACGGCGCCCGCGACCAGCACGCGGCGCGTGCCGAACATGAACGCCGCGGCGATCGCCAGCGGCCCGACGAACATCTGCGACGCGGTGAACGCGGTGTTGATCCACGCGCCTTCGTCGACGCCGATGCCGAGCGCGCCGCGCACGTCGGCGAGCCCGAGCGACGTGATGCGCGAGGTCAGCGTCGCGATGATCGCGCCGAGCAGCACGGCCGCGATCGCGGCGATCGAGCGGAACGTCGGGATGTCCGGCGCCGCCGCCGGCGCGGCACGACCGGTTGCAAACGTGGTGTTCATCGTCAAGCGGCTCCCCGCTGTCAAGCTGGCGCAAGCATAACGCGATGCATCGAATCCCGTCCGTACGATGGAGTTTGTCGACCATGACCTCACCTTCTGCCGATACGCCGGCCGCTTCGGCGCCGCCGCCCGCCGCGCCCGCACGCTCACGCCGGCCCGCCATCGCGGCGATCGCGACGCTCGCGCTGCTGCTCGTCGGATTGCTCGTGTACGAGTTCGACGCGCGCGATCGCGGCACCGACGACGCGTACGTGACCGGGCACCTGCACGTGATCTCGCCGCGCGTCGCCGGCACCGTCGAGCGCGTGCTCGTCGACGACAACCAGTTCGTGCATGCCGGCGACGCGCTCGTGCAGATCGACCGGCGCGATTTCGACGTGCGGGTCGCCGCGCAGCGCGCACGCGTCGCCCAGGCTCATGCCGATGCGAGCCGCGCACACGCGCTGATCGAGCAGGCGGACGCGGCGCTCGTGTCCGCACACGCCGATGCGGAAAAGGCCGAACTCGATTACGCGCGTGCACGCGAACTGACCCGCGAGACGCCGCGCGGCCTGTCGAAGCAGGAGTTCGATGCGGCCGATGCCGCCCGCAAGTCGGCCCGCGCGCGCGTCGCGGCGGCCGATGCGCAACGGCGCAGCGCCGTCGCCGCCGCCGAGGCAGCCGATGCCGCGGCGAGCCAGAACGATGCCGAGTTGCGCGACGCGCTGCTGCAGCTCGGCTACACGGCGGTCGTCGCGCCGTCGGACGGCTACGTCGGCAAGAAGACCGTCGAGACCGGCGAGCAAGTCGCGCCCGGCCAGGCGCTGCTCACGCTGGTCGAGCCGCACCCCTGGATCGTCGCGAATTTCCGCGAGACGCAGCTTCGCCGCGTGCGCGCCGGCGATGCCGTGCAACTGCGCTTCGATGCGCTGCCGCAGCGTGTGTTCACCGGCCGCATCGACAGCCTGTCGCCCGCGACGGGCGCCCAGTTCGCATTGCTGCCGCCCGACAATGCGACCGGCAATTTCACGAAGGTCACGCAGCGCGTGCCCGTGAAGATCCTGCTCGACGGCCCGGCCGCGACGGAGCCGCGCATCCGGCCCGGGCTGTCGGTCGTCGTCACGCTGCAACCCGGCGGCGAATCGCGATGAAGCGCGCCGCCGCCGTACTCGCCGCCGGCCTGCTCGCCGCGTGCTCGATCGCGCCGCAGCCGCTCGCGCCCGTGCCGGTCGGACACGACGGGTTCCGCCATGCCGATCCGTCGACCAATACGTCGACCAATACGTCGCCCGATACGCGCACGCCGTCGCTCGCCGCGTGGCCCGCGTGGTTCGGCGACCCGCAACTCGGCACCCTCGTCGACGCCGCGCTCGCGCACAACCTCGATATCCGCGCGGCGGCCGCACGCGTCGACCAGGCGCAGGCGCTGCTCGGCGTGCGCGATGCCGCGCTGGTGCCGACCGTGCGTGTCGATCCGTCGTTCAGCCGCACGCGCGTATCCGGCACGGTCGACAACGCGCTGCCGAAGCGCACGATGCACAACTGGTCGGTTCCCGTCGCCGCGAGCTACGAGGTCGATCTGTGGGGTCGCTTGCGCGGCGGCGCGGACATCGGCGCGCAAAACGTGCTGCAGGCGGCGGCCGATCGCGATGCGGTGCGGCTGCGGGTGGCGGCCGAAGTGGCCGTCGACTACCTGACGCTGCGTTACGTCGACGACGATCTCGTGACGCTCACGCGCGCGATCGGGCTGCGGCGCACCGCGCTCGACGTGATCGCCGCCCGCGTGCGGGCCGGCGCGGCGAGCGATCTCGACGGGCTGCGCGCGTCGGCCGATCTCGATACCGCGCATGCCGATCTCGCGGAGAGCCGCCGGCTGCGCGAGAACCTCGTCGACGCCATCGCGGTGCTGACCGGCGTGTCGCCGACCGCGTTCGACGTCGACGCGCGCGCCGTGCCCGTGCAGGTGCCGGAGGTGCCGGCAGGACTGCCATCCGCGCTGCTTGCCCAACGCCCGGACGTATTCGCGGCGGCACGGCGCGCCGATGCGGCGTCGCTCGAACTGGGCATCGCGCGCACCGCGTGGCTGCCGACACTGACGCTGACCGCGGAAGGCGGCTTCGCGACCCGCGATCTACGCACGTTTCTCGACCGCAACAGTTCACTGTGGAGTCTCGGCGCGAACGTCGCGCTGACGCTGTTCGACGGCGGCAAGCGCGAGGCGATGGTGGCCGCCGCGCGGGCCGGCATGGACGCAGCCGACGCGAACTATCGCGCCACCGCGATCGGCGCGTTGCGCGACGTGCAGGACGCGCTCAACGACATCGCCGCGCAAAAAGAGCGGATCGTGCGCTACGACGACGCGGCGCGCGCGACGGATGCGGCCGCGCGGCTGTCGATGAGCCGTTATGCGCATGGGTACGTCAGCTATCTGGAAGTCATCGACGCCGATCGCGATGCGCTGAATGCGCGGCGCCAGCTGATTCACAGCCGGCAGGCGCTGGCCGTCGCGACGGTGAGTCTCGTGCGTGCGTTGGGCGGCGGCTGGACGCCACCGGCGCGCGCCGGCCGGGACGGGTTGCGCGACGCGACGCAGGCCGACGCGCGATGAATGGATCGAACGGCCCGCGAGCGCGTCACGCGCCCGCGAGCCGATGCGCATCCTCGCCGAGAAACCGGTGCACGAAGGTCACCGCCATCGCGCCTTCGCCGACCGCCGACGCGACGCGCTTGACCGATCCCGATCGCACGTCACCGGCCGCGAACGATCCCGGCACGCTGGTTTCCAGGTGATACGGCCGTCGTTCGAGCGGCCACACGCGCTCGAACGACGGACAGTCGTACAGGTCGCCACCGGTGACCAGATAACCGTCCGGATTGCGAATGATGTCGGTGTCCTTCGCCCAGTCGGTATTCGGCGCGCCGCCGATGCACACGAACAGGCGCGTGGCCGGCAGCCGTTCGCGCGTGCCGTCCGCCGAGCGAAGCTCGATCGCGTCGAGCCAGCCGTCGCCGTGCAGCGCGGCGACGCTCGACCGGTAGCGGACCTCGATGTTCGGCGTGCGCTCGATCCGGTCGATCAGGTAGCGCGACAGCGTGTCCGCGAGCGACGCACCGCGCACGAGCATCGTCACCTGGCGCGCATGCCGCGAGAAATTCATCGCGGCCTGGCCGGCCGAATTGCCGCCGCCGACGATGAATACCTGCTCGCCCGCGCACATCGGCGCTTCGCTCGACCCGGCGCCGTAGAACAGCCCCGCATTCAGAAACGCCGGCTCCTCCGGCAGCCCGAGGCTGCGATATTCGATGCCGGTCGCGCAGATGTTCGCGCGCGCGACCAGGATCGACCCGTCGGCGAGCTCGACGCGGATCTTGCCGTCGACGAACGTCGCATGCACGCCCTCGCGCATCGTCAGCAACTCGACGCCGAACTTCACCGCCTGCTCGCGCGCGCGTTCCGCGAGCGCCGCGCCGGGGATGCCGTCGGGGAAGCCCATGTAGTTCTCGATCAGCGAACTCGTGCCGGCCTGCCCGCCGATCGCGCCGCGCTCGATCACGACCGCGCGCAACCCTTCGGACGCCGCGTAGACCGCCGCCGACAGCCCGGCCGGCCCCGCGCCGTAGATCGACACGTCGTATTCGACGAAGCGCGGGCGCGCGACCCAGCCGAGCCGCGCGGCGATCTCGGCCAGGGTCGGCTGGTACAGGCGCGAGCCGTCCGGAAAGATCACGACCGGCAGCCGGATGTCGCGCAGCGGCGCGATGCCGAGCACCTGCGCGCAGTCGGCGTCGGAGGTCAGCTCGCACCAGTCGTACGCAATCATGCGCCGCTGCAGGAAATCGCGGATCGCGTACGCGTCCCTGCTGCGCGGCAGACCGACGATCCGCACGTGTTGCGGTTGATCCATGAGCGCCTCCCGATGATGTCGATGTCGGATGCGGTTCGGCCGGTGCCGCGGCGTGGCCGAACGCATTCGCGACTGTACGCCGCCGCCGTGCACCGCGCGGGCCGCTTCATGACAATTAAGGTCCGGCCGCGACGCGACGCTGCACAATGCCGCGTATCCCTCCCGCTTGCGGCCGCATGCCGGCCGTGCCGCGAGCGTCGCTCCCGCGCCGGCATCGGAGCGCAAGATGGCCAACGCCTGTACGCATCTCGACGAAGCACGCGTGTTCGACACCGACAAGGACGACTGTGAGGAATGCGTCAGATCGGGCAGCGGCTGGGTGCATCTACGAATGTGCCTGATCTGCGGGCACGTCGGTTGCTGCGACTCGTCGCCGAATCGCCATGCGAGCCGGCATTTCCGTGACACCGGCCATCGGCTCGTCCGCTCGATCGAGCCCGGCGAGCGCTGGATCTGGTGCTACGCGGACGAAGTCGTCGCCGGCGAGATTCCGTCTTGACGCGACGCGCGGGGCCGCCGCGACACGGCGCGCCCGTCATCGGCCCCGCGCGCCGCACCCCGGTCGATCCGGGGCCGGACACCGTTCAGAACGTTTCAGCGCCGCTTCAGGCCATGATCGCGGCCGCTGCGTAGACTGCGTTCACGAGCTGCCGCGCAGGACGGCGCTTGTGCCCGTTATCGACTGCTGGAGTGACAACTTGATTCCCGTCGCCAATCACCGCCGCGCCGCAAGCCGGTCGCGGCCGCATCGGACGGCCACGCACGGCCGATGCGCATCGTCCGGTGTTGCCGCGCATCGCATCACGTGCGCCGCACCACTTCGCCTGGAGCGCGCATGAAGCACAAACGACTCTGGATCGGCGCGGCCGGCATCGCGATCGCGGCCTGCGCGGTCGCGATCGGCATCATGGTGCGGCCGTCGATCGCGCCGATCGATCCGCCCGCCCCCGCGTCGTTCGATCCGCAGCTGGTGCGCGCCGGCGCGCGCGCCGTCGCGCTGGGCGACTGCGTCGTGTGCCATACCGCGAAGGACGGCAAGCCGTTCGCCGGCGGCCTGCCGCTCGCGACGCCGTTCGGCACGATCTATGCGACCAACATCACGCCGGATCCTGAAACCGGCATCGGCCGCTGGTCGCGCGACGCGTTCGCCCGTGCGCTGCGCACCGGCATCGGGCGCAACGGCCAGCCGCTGTACCCGGCGTTTCCGTACATTCATTTCACGAAGATGTCGGACGACGACATCGCCGCCGCGTATGCGTACCTGATGACCCGCACGCCGGTTCGCGCGACGACACCGGCCAACGACCTGATATTTCCGCTGAACTTCCGGCCGCTGGTCGCGTTCTGGAATGTGCTGTTCCTGCGCGAAGGCGCGTATCGACCCGACCCCGCGCAGTCCGCGCAATGGAACCGCGGCAGGACGCTCGTCGACGGGCTCGGCCACTGCGCGTCGTGCCATTCGCCGCTGAACGCGATCGGCGGCGAGCAGCGCGGCCGTGCGTTCGACGGCGGCATCGTCGACGGCTGGGACGCGCCGCCGCTCAATGCGCTCGGCCAGGCCGCACGGCCGTGGACGCAGGCGCAGCTCGTCACGTACCTGCGCACCGGCCGCGCGAGCGAGCACGGCGCGGCGGCCGGACCGATGCTGCCGGTCACGCGCGATCTCGCGACGGTGCCGGCGGAAGACGTCGAGGCGATCGCCGCGTACATCCTGTCGATCCAAAAGCCGGCGAACGGGCGCGACGCCGCGGCCGCGAATCCGGCCGAACGCGCCGCGACGACACCCGCCGCGCAGCGCGGCGCGGTGCTGTTCCAGGCATCGTGCGCGCAGTGCCACGGGCCGGCCGCGCCGATGCAGTCGATCGGCGAGCGGCCGACGCTTTCGTTCAGCACGGCCGTGAACGCCGATACGCCGCGCAATGCGATCCAGATGATGTTCAACGGCATCGGCTGGCACGGCGAGGACACATTGAACTACATGCCGTCGTTCATCGACCAGTACGACGACGCGCAGATCGCCGATCTCGCCGCGTACGTGCGCGCGACCTACACCGATCGCCCCGCATGGTCCGGCGTCGACGCGATGGCCGCGACGCTCAGAAAAGAGGACACCGCCCGATGATTACCCTCACCGTCAACGGCGTGCGGCACACGCTGGACATCGATCCGTCCACGCCGCTGCTGTACGCGCTGCGCAACGACCTGCACCTGCACGGCGCGAAGTTCGGCTGCGGCCTCGGCCAATGCGGCGCCTGCACGGTGATCGTCGACGGCAAGCCGACCTTCTCGTGCCTGATGCCGGTGGCCGCGGTCGGTGCGCGCAGCGTGCGCACCATCGAGAGCCTCGGCACCGCCGAGCATCCGGGCCCGCTGCAGCGCGCGTTCGTCGAGCATCAGGCCGCGCAGTGCGGCTACTGCATCGCGGGGATGATCATGCGCGCGCAGGCCCTGCTCGAGCGCAACCCGAAGCCGACCGAACAGGAACTGCGTACGCACATGGAGCCGAACCTGTGCCGCTGCGGCACGCATATGCGGATCCTCGCGGCCGTGCGCTCGGTCGCCGGGCTGCCGCCCCCGGAACCGGCTTCCGCTCCCGTCACGATCAGCAAGGGGCTGTGATGAATTCCCACGACGACATCGACGAAGGCCGCCGGCACTTCATCGTCTCCGGCGCGCTGTTCGTCGCGTTCACGCTCGCGCCTGCGTCGCGCGCGGCCGCGCAGTTGGTGATCGCCGACGAAGGCGCGGCCGTGCACGTGGCAAAAACCACCCAGACGCTCGCCGGCAGCCTGAAGACCAATCCGCTGCTCGACGCGTGGATCAAGATCGCGCCGGACGGCAAGGTCACCGTATTTACCGGCAAGGTCGAGCTCGGCACCGGCGTGCGCACCGCACTGCTGCAGGTGGCCGCCGAGGAACTCGACATGAAGCCGTCGCTGATCACGTTCCTGACAGCCGACACCGGCGCCTCGCCCGACGAGGGGTTGACTGCCGGCAGCCACACGATGGCCGACAGCGGTTCCGCGCTGCTGAACGCGGCCGCGCAAGTGCGTGCGCTGCTGGTGGAAGGCGCGGCGAAGCGCTTCGGCGTCGACGCGCGCACGCTGACGACCGCCGACGCAGTGATCAAGGCGCCCGACGGCCGCACGATGACCTACGGCGACGCGATCCGCACCGTCGACCTGCATCGCAACGCCGCGCCTACGTCGCCACTGAAGAGCCCGGCGACGTTCACGGTGATCGGCACGTCGCTGCCGCGCGTCGACATCCCGAACAAGGTAACGGGCGGCGTCAGCTACGTGCAGGACATGCAGTTACCCGGCATGCTGCATGCCCGCGTCGTGATGCCGCCGGTGTACGACGCGAAGCTGCTGTCGTTCGATGAAGCGGCGATCCTGAAGCTGCCGGGCGTCGTGCGGATCGTGCGCAACGGCAGCATGCTCGCGGTGGTCGCGCAGGGCGAATGGCAGGCGGTGGTCGCCCAGCGCGCGCTGGCCGCCGCGTGCCGCTGGTCGCCCGGGCGCACGCTGCCCGATCGCGCCACCGTGCACGCCGACCTGAAGCGGATCTCGACGCAGCGCATCGAGATCGCCAACACGCACACGGCCACCGCGCCGGCCGTGAAGACGCTGAACGCGACGTTCCTGAAGAACTACCTGCTGCACGGCTCGATCGGGCCGTCGTGTGCGGTCGCGCACCTCGACAACGGGGCGATGACGGTGTGGACCCATTCGCAAGGCGTCTACCCGCTGCGCGACGCGCTGGCCGAGATGCTGTCGATGCCGAAGGCGAGCGTGCGCTGCATTCACACCGAAGGGTCCGGCTGCTACGGACACAACGGGGCCGACGATGCCGCCGCGCACGCGGCGCTGATCGCCGCCGCGATGCCCGGCAAACCGATTCGCGTGCAGTGGATGCGCGAGCAGGAACACACGTGGGATCACTTCACGCCGGCAATGGTGACCGAGGTCAGCGCTTCGCTCGACGCGAGCGGCCACATCGTCGACTGGAACTACGCGCTGTGGAGCAGTTCGCACAACGAGCGGATCGTCAACGCCGGCCGGCTGCTGCCGGCGCGGATGCTGGAGCCGCCGTTCGTGCCCGCGCCGTCGACGCCGATGCTGCAACCGGAAGGCGGCGCCGATCGCAACGCGATTCCGCTGTACGCGCTGCCGAACCAGCACATCGTGAACAATTTCTCGCCGACGATGCCGCTGCAGACGTCCGCGATGCGCTCGCTCGGCGCACACACCAACGTGTGGGCGATCGAAAGCTTCATGGACGAACTCGCGCACGCGGCCGGTGTCGATCCGGTCGAATTCCGGCTGCGCCACATGGAAGATCATCGCGCGCTTCAGGTGATCCAGCTCGCCGCGCAGCACTTCGGCTGGCCGCGGCCGCCGCGTGCGCGCAACCGCGGCGTCGGCTTCGCGTTCGGCAAGTACAAGAACCTGATGGCGTACGTCGCGATCGCGGTCGAGGTGTCGGTCGTGCCGGAAACCGGCCAGGTGACGCTCGAGCACGCGGAAGCCGCCGTCGACGCGGGGCAGGTCGTGTCGCCGGACGGGATCCGCAACCAGATCGAGGGCGGCATCGTGCAGGCCGCGAGCTGGACGCTGTACGAGGCGCTGAAGTACGACACCGAACGGATTCGCAGCTTCGACTGGAGCAGCTACCCGATCCTGCGCTTCTCGGCCGCCCCGCGGAGCGTGAAGGTCCATCTGATCAATCGCCCGGGCGCGCCGTTCCTCGGTGCGGCCGAGGCGTCGATGGGGCCGACCGCCGGCGCGCTGGCCAACGCGATCTTCGACGCGACCGGCCAGCGCATGCGCGAAATGCCGTTCGCCGGCGACGCGCTGAGACAACGCATCGACGCATAGCAATTCGGTCGCGCCCGCTAGCGCGACCGACACACCCGACAAGACGGACGGCGCCGGCATGCACCGGCGCCGCGACCCAACAGGACTGGAGCCTTCCCGACGATGGATACCTTGCTTTCGATGCGCGTGTTCACGCGCATCGTCGAATCCGGCAGCTTCACGCGCGCCTCCGACACGACCGGCCTCACGACGCCGCGCGTGTCCGCGCTGCTCAGCGCGCTCGAACAGCACCTCGGCTGCCGGCTGCTGAACCGCACGACGCGCCGCATCTCGCTGACCGAGGACGGCCAGGCGTACTACGAACGTTCCGTCGCGGTGCTGCGCGAAATCGACGACATGGAGGCGTCGGTCTCGCAGGCGCGCAACGTGCCGCGCGGCCGGCTGAAGGTGAACCTGCCGCCGGCGATGGCCAAGCAGGTCGTGGTGCCCGCGCTGCCCGCGTTCCTCGACGCCCATCCCGGCATCATGATCGAGCTCGGCGTGACCGACCGGCAGATCGATCTCGTCGGCGAAGGCGTCGACTGCGTGGTGCGCATCGGCGCGCTCGACGACTCGGGGATGATCGCGCGGCGCATCGGCAGCCTGACCACCTGCACGTGCGCGTCGCCCGCGTACCTCGCACGGTGCGGCGAGCCGGAGACCGTCGACGATCTCGCGCAGCACGTGGCGGTCAGCCACATCTCGGCCGATACCGGGCGTCCCCGCGTGTGGGACTACGTCGTCGACGGCGAGCCGCGCGTCGTGCAGATGTGCGGCACGGTCGCCGTCAACGATGCGGACAACTACATCGAGTGCGGCATCGCGGGCATCGGCCTGATCAAGACGTCGCTGTACCTCGTCGAGCCCTATCTGAAATCGGGCCGGCTGCGCGAAGTGCTGACCGATTTCAACGCGCCTGCCCGGCCGATCTCGGTGCTGTATCCGCCCAATCGCCACGTGCCCGTCAAGCTCAAGGTGTTCGTCGACTGGCTCGCGGGCCTGTTCGAGCAGATTCCGACGCTGCAGGGCAAGCGCGGCTGACCGGACGCGGCACCTTTGCGTGTCGCGCAAAGCTCGATTGCGCTGCGGCTCGATTCCGGTTTGATCGACCGGTCAATAGTATGGGCGGCAACGCGGTGCACCGTATCGCGCCCCCGGCGAACCCCGTGCAGGCGCGGCGACACGGTGACCCACCTCTCTCTTCTCAAGGAGTCCACCATGTCAGCAGATTCAACGCCGCACGCGCCGCCTGCGCACGGCACCCAACTCACGCAGGGGTTGATCCTGCTGTTCGCATTCAGCTGCGGCGCGATCGTCGCGAACCTGTACTACGCGCAGCCGATCACGGAACTCATCGCGCCGGGCCTGCACCTGTCCGGCGGCACGGCGAGCCTGATCGTGTCGTTGACGCAAATCGGTTATGCCCTCGGCCTGTTCTTCATCGTGCCGCTCGGCGACCTGCTCGAGAACCGCAAGCTGATGATCGTGACGGCCGTCGTGTCGATTGCGAGCCTCGCCGCGGCGGCGTTCGTGCGTACGCCCGGGCTCTTTCTCGCGATTTCGCTGCTGATCGGCTTCAGCTCGGTGGCCGTGCAGATCCTCGTGCCGCTCGCCGCGCATCTCGCGCCGGATCATTCGCGCGGCCGCGTGGTCGGCACGATCATGAGCGGGCTGCTGCTCGGCATCCTGCTGGCCCGCCCGCTGTCGAGCGTCGTGGCCGACGCGTTCGGCTGGCGTTTCGTGTTCGCGGCGGCCGCCGTGCTGATGACGCTCGTCACGGCCGTGCTCGCGCTGACGATTCCGCCGCGCCAGCCCGACCATCGCGCGACCTATTTCGAGCTGATCGGCTCGCTGCTGCAACTGGTCCGCACGATGCCCGTCCTGCGCCATCGCGCGTTCTACCAGGGCCTGATGTTCGCGTCGTTCAGCCTGTTCTGGACCGCCGTGCCGGTCGAGCTGACGCGTCACTACGGATTGTCGCAGTCGGCCATCGGCCTGTTCGCGCTGGTCGGGGCGATCGGCGCGACGTCGGCACCGGTGGCCGGGCGCCTCGCGGACGCCGGCCATACGGTGCGCGCGACGCTGATCGCGCTGGTCGCCGGCACGCTGTCGTACGCGATCGGGTTCGTGCACGGCACCGGCCTGTACGGGCTCGTCGTGACCGGCATCGTGCTCGACTTCGCGGTGCAGATGAACATGGTGCTCGGCCAGCGCGAGATCTACGCGCTGCACGCGGCAAGCCGCAACCGGCTGAACGCGCTGTACATGACGAGCATCTTCGTCGGCGGCGCCGTCGGCTCGGCGCTTGCGAGCCCGCTGTACGAGCATGGCGGCTGGTCGCTCGTCGCGGCGGTGGCCGGTGCGTTCCCGATCGTCGCGCTCGCGCACTACCTGCTCGTCGGGCGGCCGCACGCGCAACGTCACGTACTCGGCTGAACCCCGCCGCCGCCCTCTTCAAACTTCAAACCGATTCGTTCGCGGGGCGCGTCGCCGTCCCGTTCCACGTCGAAGAAAAGGAGTCCATCATGTCTTCCCTGCTCAGTGCCTATGATCTGCGCGGCCTCGCGCTGCCGAACCGCGTCGTGATGGGACCGATGACGCGCTCGCGCGCGCCGTCGCGCGGGCTGCCCACCGAACTGATGGCCGAGTACTATGCGCAGCGCGCGTCGGCCGGCCTGATCGTGACCGAGGCGACCAACGTCAGCCGGGCGTCCGCCGCATTCGAGCTGACGCCGGGGCTCGTCGACGATGCTCAAGCCGCCGGCTGGAAGGTCGTCACCGATGCCGTGCACGCGAACGGCGGCCGGATCTTCGCGCAGCTGTGGCACGGCGGCCGGGTCAGCTCGCTGACGCTGCTCGGCGGCGCCGCGCCGCTGTCGCCGTCCGGCGTGAACGACGACCTCGAACAGCTGCAGGTATGGGCGCAGTTGCAGAACGGCTATTACACGAAGATTCACGCGACGCCGTCGCGCGCGATGACGACCGACGAAGTCGTCGCGGCCGTCGATGAATTCCGGCAAGCGGCGACGCGCGCGATGGCCGCCGGCTTCGACGGCGTCGAGATCCATGCGGCCAACGGCTACCTGCCGCACCAGTTCCTGTCGTCGACGCTGAACCGCCGCGACGATCGCTACGGCGGCTCGGTCGCGAACCGCGCGCGCTTTCTCGCGGAAATCGTCGACGCGGTCGGCGGCGTGATGCCGCTCGGCCGCGTCGGCGTGCGGATCTCGCCGTACGCGAAGTACAACAACGTGCGCGATGCCGATCCGGATGCGACGCTCGCGTACGTCGGCCGGATGCTCGACGACGCGGGTGTCGCCTACCTGCACGCGGCCGACACCAACGGCTGGAGCGGCGAGCCCGACCTGCCGCGTATCGTCGAGCACGCGCGCCGGTCATTCGGCGGCACGCTGATCGTCAACGGCGGCATTTCACCGGACGCGGCGAACGCGCTGATCGACGCAGGCGACGCCGATCTCGTCGCGTTCGCGCGCGCCTATATCGCGAACCCCGATCTCGTCGAGCGCCTCGCCGCACGCGCCCCGCTCGCGGAGCCGAAAAACGTCGGCTGGTACGGCGGCGACCGCGCGGGCTACGTCGACTATGCGCGGCACGACGCGGCCGAATCGCCCGCGTAACCGGCGAATGCCCCGCGCACGGCACGGGGCGTCACGCACCCCATCGCGACACCAGGCCCGCGCGGCGCAACGGCGCCGTCACGCGTCGTCGTTCCAGCGCGCCCCCAGCACGCGCCCGCAAAAATTCGGCCGCTGGAAATCCGGGTCCGCGCGTTCGAGCACGTCGGCGCTCCACGTGCCGAACGTCGACTGCGGCCGATGCTCGACGCCGCGTGCGACCGCGGCAAGGAAGGTTTCGCGAAATCCGCTGCCGCGCGGGTACGCGGCGAGCAGCGCGGTGCGCTCGTCGTCGGTGTAGCTGTCGAAATCGGTTGCCATCAAATCGGTCGACACGGC
Source organism: Burkholderia sp. AU6039 (assembly GCF_002223365.1). Classification (NCBI taxonomy): domain Bacteria; kingdom Pseudomonadati; phylum Pseudomonadota; class Betaproteobacteria; order Burkholderiales; family Burkholderiaceae; genus Burkholderia; species Burkholderia sp. AU6039. The sequence goes on along the minus strand of NZ_NKFK01000007.1, from coordinate 40,813 downwards.
ACGGGCCAGCGCGCGGGCGAGCGGCGACGCACGCGCGGCCACACCGGGCGTCGTATGCAGCGCGATCGCGTGCCAGACGTCGTCGCGCATGCTGCGCGAGCGCCGATGCCGCACCAGCAGCGCGTGCGCGGCATCGGCGCCGTCGAGCTCGTAACGTTCGGGCGAGCGGCAGTAAGCGGGGCTCAGCCCCATGTTCGCGTACATCGCGGCGACGTACAGCGCATCCGGATCGCACCCTTCGCCCGCGCGCCGCGCGGCGAGCGACGCGAACACGAACACGCGCGCGGCATGATCGGCGAGCGCGGCAGGCAACGCTGCGCGCGCCGCGTCGGCCGCCTCGACCGCAAGCGTCGTGCGCGGAATGCTGACGCCGGCCACTTCGTCGGCGGTCGACGGTGCGCGCGTGTGCGCAACGTTCATCGTGTCTCCTTCCTGTCCCGTGCACGGGACGAAAAATCGGTCAAGGCAAACCCGCGCGATGTGGTGCGTGCCGGCTAGCACGCGGCGCAGCGGCCGCCGCACGCGTCGCAGCGGTCGCCGGCCGCGCTGGCCGTCGGATAGCGCGGCCGCGCGAAGCGGCGCCCGGGGCCGCGCGCCCGGCACGCATCGGTGCCGGGGTTCATGCACGCGTCGCCCGCCGCCGATGCGCGCGGGCTGCCGTGCCCGTTCGCACCGGCTGCAGGCGCGCCGCCGCCGTCGGCGACCGGCGACCATCCGGGGCTGACGGGCGGCGGCGGCGGCGCGAGCGACGCAAATTCCCGTTCCGCGTGCACGACCTTGCCGTCGACGACCGTCAGCACCGACGACAACTGCGGGATGCGCGCCATGTCGATCGTGAAATAGTCGTCGCTGAGCACCACGAAGTCCGCGTAACGGCCGGGCACCAGCGCCCCCTTGCGATGCTCGTCGGCGGAGAACCATGCGCTGCCGATCGTGTAGCGGCGCAGCGCCTCCATCCGGCCGAGCCGGTTGCGCGCCGGATACAGCACGGTGCCGCCGACGCTGCGCCCCGACACCATCCAGTACAGCGCGACGAACGGGTTGTAGCTCCCCGCATCCAGCGCGCCCGAGCCTGCCCCGACCGGCAGCCCGGCCGCGAGCATCGCGCGGATCGGCGGTGCGCGCGTCGCCGCGGCCGCCCCGTCACGCGCGATGAACGCCTCGCCCTGGAACGCCATGCGCGGCTGCACGGTCACGCCGCCGCCCAGCGCCGCCACGCGCGCGATGTTCGCATCCGACATCGTCTCGCACCGGTCGAAACACCAGCGCAGCCCGGCGAACGGCGTCTCGCGGTTCACCGCCTCGAACACGTCGAGGAAGCGGCCGATCGACTCGTCGTAGGTCGCATGCAGCCGGAACGGCCAGCGGTGGCGGACCAGCAGCCGGACGATGGCGGCCAGTTCCGCATCGACCGACGCGGGCAGCTCGGTGCGCGGGTCGAGAAAATTCCCCAGGTCGACCGCCGAAAACAGCAGCCGCTCGCCCGCGCCGTTCGCGCGCAGGAACGCATCGCCGTCGCCGGGCGAGGTCAGCGCGATCCACTGCGCGAAGTCGTCGATTTCCCGGCCGGCGTGCCGTGCGCCCAGCGCGTACGTGATGCGCGTCGTCAGTTCGCCGCGGCGTGCCAGCGCGATGACCGCCGCGTAATCGTCCGGATACGCCAGACCGTCGCCGCCGGCGTCGATCGCGCTCGTCACGCCGACGCGGTTCAGCGCGTGCATGAACTGCCGCGTCGAGTTGATCCGGTCGGCCGCGCCGAGCACCGGCGCGTGCGCGAGCGCCGCGGCCAGCACGGCCGGATCCGGGCGCGCGAGCAGCAGCCCGGTCGGCCGCCCATGGCGGTCGCGCCGCAATTCGCCGCCCGGCGGATCGGGCGTGTCGCGCCCGTAGCCGATCGCGCGCAGCGCGGCCGCATTCAGCCACGCGCTGTCGCCGAAATGCCGGACGAACACCGGCGTATCGGGCGCGATCTCATTCAGCTCGGCCACCGTCGGGCCGCGCTTTTCCGCGAACTGCAGCGCGGTCCAGCCGCCGCCCACGCGCACCCAGTGCGGTGCGGGCGTGCGCTCGGCCTGCCGATGCAGCAGGTCGAGCGCGGCGGCGAGCGACGGCACGCCGTCCCAGCGCAGCTCGAGGTTGAAGTGCGTGCCGCCGCGGATCGCCTGCAGGTGCGCGTCGACGAGGCCGGGGATCACCGTGCGGCCGTTCAGGTCGATGCAGGTCGTGTCACCGTGTGCATGACGCAGCACGTCGCGATCGCCGCCGGTCGCGACGATGCGCCCGTCCTTCACCGCCAGTGCGCTGACGAACGAGCGCTGCTCGTCCTGGGTCGCAATCTTGCCGTTGAAGACGACGAGGTCCGCCGCGCGCGCGGGTTCCGTCGCTCTAAGCACCGTCGGGCCTCCCGTGCGCACGCGCACGCAGCGCCGCGCCGCGCGTGCGGCGCATCGTCGAACGACGGAACACGGCTGTGTCGCACGCATCGGCACGCATGCCGCGGTCGCGCAGTCGCGCGGCTGCCTGGAACGCGCGCATCGCTATGCGGCCTGCTGCGCCGCGTCGGCGGCGTCGTGGCGCGCACGCGTGCGGGACGGCGGCGGCGGCGCGTCCTGGCGGACGAAATTCTGCACGCGCAGCAAGCGCCGCACATCATGCGCGCGCGAATGCGGATCGAAGTGCCGCGCGACGCCGGCGACCAGCGTCGACGCGTGCGCGGTGCGCCCGCGCTCGATCAGGTGATCGGCGAGATCCAGCGCGCCGCGCAGCGCCCACATCGCGGCGCCCTGCCCGTTCGCGGTCTGGATCGCCATCTGCAGATGACGATGCCCGTCGGCCTCGTACGCGAGCGCGACGTCGGGGGCCGCGGAGCGTGCCTGTTCGAGCATCGCGACGCCCGTCACGCGCAGCAGTTCCGGCACGAACAGATGCTCGCCGTGCGCACGGCAGCGCGCGAGCGTCGCATCGAGCCGCATGCGCGCCTCGCTTGCGCGGCCGACGCGCACGAGGCCCTCCGCATACGCGACGTTCAACGGGGCGAGCAGCCGCCGGAATCCGCTCGCCTCGACACGCCGCAGCGCGGGTTCGAGCCGCGCGAGGCCCGCGCCGGGATGACCGGCCTGGATGTCGAACTGGCCGGTCAGGCATTCCGCGTGATTGCGCCAGATGTCGAAGCCGTGCGCGCTCGCGGTCGTGCGCAGCGTCGCGAGATAGTCGGACGTGATGTCGTGGTCGCCGTAGCGCAGGGCGATCGGCACGGCGGCCGCCCCCAGCACCACGCAAAGCGCGAGCGCGGACGGGCCGCGGCGCGCGCACTCGACCGCTTGCGCGGCGATGCGCATCGCATGGTCGGGGTCGCCCTGCATCCAGACGAGCCGCGTGAGCATCGTGCGCGCGAGCGTCGTCATGTCGACGCCGAGCGCTGCCTGCGCGCACGGCGGCTCGCCCACCGCGACGAGTTCGGCCGTCGCCGCCTCGAGCCGCTCGCGCGCCTGCGCGTGCTCGCCGAAGTAGTGCAGCGACGTTGCGACCATCGCGTTGGCCAGGAGCCGCTGCGAGCGGTCGCCGCGCCGCTCGGCCGCGCGCTCGAAGCGTGTCGCGTAGCGCAGCGATTCGTGAATGTCCGACAGCGTCAGCATCGTATGCCACTGCCCGACCAGCGCGCGCGCATCGAACGTATCGTCGCCGACCTGGGCGGCAAGACCGAGCGTGCGGTCCCACATCGCGGCCGCGGCCACGGCGTCGCCGTCCGTATGCAGCAGTGCCGACGCGCAGGCCGCGCGCAACCGCATCTCGCGCGCGGCATCGACCGGGTCGGCCGCCGCCGTGTCGAAAGCGTCAAGCACCTGGCGCGCCCGCGCCGCGCATTCGTGCATCCGTGCCGGCTCCAGCAGCGCGCGCGCCAGGCGGTCCGCTTCGGGCACGGGCGTTGCGTCGGCGGCCAGGACGGGCGCGTCGGTTGATGCATCGGCTGTTACGTCGTTCGGCACTGCCGTGACCGCACCGGCTGTTACGTCGTTCGGCACTGCCGTGACCGCACCGGCTGTTACGTCGTTCGGTGCTCCGGTGACCGCATCCGCTGATGCGTCGTTCGATGTTTCGGCGCCCCCATCGTCGCGCCGCGCGGCGTCCACGCTCGCCGCCGCGTGCCCGTGCTCGCGCTCGCGTTCATGCCCTTGCTCGCGCTCGTATCGTGCGTGACGCGCCGCGATGCGCTCGAACTCGCCCTCGTTGTGCAGTTTTTCCAGCGCATACGCGCGCGTCGATTCGGTCAGCCGGTACCGCGCCGATGCGCCGTGGAATTCGACGGTCACCAGCGACTTGGCGACCAGTTCGCCGAGCACCGCGATCATGTCCGCGGCCGATGTGCCGGGCTCGGCGGCGACCGCGTGCGCGGCATCGAACGTAAACGGCCCGATGAAGCATCCCATCCGGCGGAACAGCGCACGCGCGGCCGGGTCGAGCAGCACGTAGCTCCAGTCGAACGTCGCCCGCAGCGTCTGATGACGCGGCAGCGCCGAGCGCAGCCCGCCGGTCAGCAGGTTCAGCCGGTCGTCCAGCCGCGACGCGACGACCGCGAGCCCGAGCGTCGCGACGCGCGCCGCGGCCAGTTCGATCGCGAGCGGCAGCCCGTCGAGCCGCCGGCAGATATCGGCGATCAGCCGCATGCCGGCTTCGTCGACCGGACAATCCGGCGCGGCCGTGCGAACCCGTTCCAGGAACAGCTCGACGGCGGAACAACGCACGATCTCGTCGTTGCGCGCGTCGTCGTCGGGCACCACGAGCGGGCTCATGCGCAGCACCGCTTCGGCCGAGATATGCAGCGGCTCGCGGCTCGTCACGAGTACGCGCAGCGAGCCGGCGCACGACGTCAGCGTTTCGACGAGGTTCGCGACGAGGTCGACGATGTGCTCGGCATTGTCGAACACGAGCAGGTAGCGCGACGCCGCGAATGCGGCGCCGATGTCCTCGATGGCGGGCACGCGCTGCGTGTCCAGGCCGAGCTCGGCCGCGACGGCGATCAGCATGTCGGCGCGCGTCCCCGCGCGCGCCAGCTCCACGAACAGCACGCGCTCGCGCGAGCGGCTGCGCACCGCGTGGGCCACGCGTACGGCGAGGCTCGTCTTGCCGATCCCGCCCGCGCCGACGAGCGTGACGACCGGCGTGCGTTCGAGCATCTCGACGATCTGCGCGATTTCGGCGTCGCGTCCGACGAGCGGCGCAGGCAGCGACGACGCGTGGGCATCGGTCGGTACGGCAGTCGGGACGGCGGCCGGCGTGTCGGCCGCGGGCATCGGTTCCGGGCCGGGCGACGCGCACGCGACCAGCAGGTAGCCGCGCCCGGGCACCGTCTTGATCAGATCGCGGCTCGTGCCGAGCGCCTTGCGCAGCGTCGCCACATGCACCTGCAGGCGGTTTTCCTCGACGATCAGCCCGGGCCAGACCGCGTCCATGATGTCGTCTTTCGACACGACCGCCCCGCTCGCGCGGTGCAGCACTTCGAGAATGTCGAGCGCGCGTGCACCGATGCGCAGCGACGCGCCCTGACGGCGAATGTCGCGCTGCTCGAAATCCACCGACAACGTTCCGATCTGGATCATGGCCGCCTCCGGGTCCCTCAGGATGACCGCCCGGTGAACGCGGCAGTCCACCCGGCAGGATGTCCGGCCCCGGCGCACCGTGGCGCCGGCCGGACACTGTTGAATTACGGGCCGAGTGTAGACGGGCGCGCGACGAAAATCTTGAAGGAAAATGCACTGTGGACGGCGGCCGGATCACGCGATCGGCGCATTCGCTTGCATGTAAAAGTAGGGCGCGATACTCTGCCGGGCCGCTCGCACGCCGGTCGTGACGGGCGATGCGGCGGCCGCGTGCCGTCATTGAAAGCAATTCGTCAGATTCGCGAGCGGACGTTTGTGCAAATTCATTTTGAATGTTCACTTGCGTCGCTAAACTGGACTCGCCATTTCGCGCGCCGAGTCACTTGCCCGGGAATTCCATGTCAGACTCCGTTACCGCAGCGCCGGCGGTATCTCCGCCCCCACCGCCGAAGGACACGCTCGGCTGCGTGGCCAGCCTGCTGTCGAAGGATGTCGAGACCGCCACCGGCGGCCTGCGGCTGCACCGCAAATGCATGCGCGAAGCGCACGTGGAACACATCGACATGCCCGCGTGCGACCGCGGCTTCCTGGTCGGCGTGTCGCTGGCCGCCGGCCATCGCCGCACGCTCTACGGGCGCGCCGGCGCGAGCGAGCGCCGGTTCCAGCATCACTCGATCTACATTCGCGATTTCTCGCGCCACTTCCATGCGGACCTGTACGGCAACTTCGACTTCGTGCTGGTCGAGCTGCCGCATGCGTATCTCGAGCGCGTCGGCCCGGAGCACGGCGGGCAGGCAATCGGCGGCCTCACGTGCCGCCCCGACGTGCGTGACCCGGTGCTCGGCCATCTCGCGCACGCGGTGGCCGGCAGCCTCGACGCGCCCGGCCCGCTGAACGCGCTGTTCATCGAGCAGGTGGGGCTCGCGATCGGCACGCACCTCGTGCGCCGCTACGGCAACGCGCGCCCGCGCGAACTCGACCACAAGGGCAGCCTGTCGCCGGCGAAACTGGCGCGCGCGCAGGAGCTGTTGCTGGAAAAGGCGGATCTCGGCGTATCGATCGAGGAAGTGGCGAACGAATGCGACCTGTCGCGCGGCTACTTCATCCGCGCGTTCTCGCGCACCACCGGCCGCACGCCGCACCAGTGGCTGCTCGAACAGCGCGTGACGCGTGCGCGCGAACTGATCGAGACGTCCGACATGACGCTCGCCGACATCGCGATCGCGTGCGGCTTCGCGGACCAGAGCCATCTGAACCGAATCTTCGCGCGGATCGTCGGCCATCCGCCCGGCGCGTGGCGGCGCGCACGCTCGCGCTGAAGCCGCTGCGCGGTCGCGGTCGCGCGCGCCGATCGGCCGGCCGATTGTTCAATCGAGGTTCATGCCGCCATCCGTCTGATCCGACATATTGCGGCGCCAGCCCGCTCCATCCACCTGTTTGGTGGAGGGAGCGGGCTCGTCGCTTTATCCCGGTCGTCGTATCGTCACCGAATGGCGGGACGACTGCCAGCCGGGTCTCGTCCATGGTCGAGCAGAAGTGACGAGGACGAGCCCGCCGATCAGTCCCAGTGGCTCGCAAACAGCGTGAAGGGCGATGAAGCGCGCGGACCCACGTCGCGGAGTCGCAATGGGTCTGCGCGCCGTATCAGACCGCCCAGCAGGAGCACCCGAACGCGCCCCAGAAGCCCTTTGCGTCGGACGTCGGTAGCGCACTTGCCCACGCGCTCGCATGCGCATGCTGGTGAACGTTGCATGCGTTCGCGCAACCGCACATCGCAGCGGCGGCCGCCCGTTGCAGCGGCGCGCCGGCGCGCTGCGTCGCGCCCCAGCCGCCATAGCCGCCGAACTCACGCACGGGCGACCAGTCGGGCATCGCGGGCGGGATCGGTGCATCGTACGACGCGAACGGCCCCGCGCCCCACACGATCTTTCCGCCCACGACCGTGAGCAACGCCGTCGTGCCGGCGATGTCGTCCTCGGCACACCCGAAGAAATCGCGATCCGGGACCACCAGGTCGGCCAGCTGCCCCACCGCGATGCGCCCTTTCTTGCCCTCCTCGTTCGAGAACCACGTCACGTACTCGGTCCACATGCGCAGTGCCGTCTCCCGATCGAGCAGGTTGCGCTGCGGGTACATCCGCAGGCCGCCGACCGTCTTGCCGGTGACGAGCCATGCGAGCGACACCCACGGGTTGTACGACGCCACGCGGGTCGCGTCGGTGCCGGCCGAGACCTTGAGTCCCTTGCCGAGCATCTTCGCCACAGGCGGCGTGGCCTCCGCGGCTTGCGCGCCGTAGCGCTCGACGAAGTATTCGCCCTGGTACGCCATCCGGTGCTGCACCGCGATGCCGCCGCCGAGCGCGGCGATCCGGTCCATCGATTTCTCGGTGACGGTTTCCGCATGATCGAAGAACCAGTTCAGCCCGTCGAGCGGGATGTCCTGGTTCACTTTTTCGAACACGTCGAGCGCGCGGCTGATGGTCTCGTCATAGGTCGCGTGCATGCGCCACGGCCAACGGTTTTCCGCGAGCACGCGCACCACGCCTTCGAGATCGTCCTCCATCTGGTCGGGCAGGTCCGGGCGCGCCACCCGGAAGTCCTCGAAGTCGGCCGCGGAAAACGCCAGCATCTCGCCGGCGCCGTTGTTGCGGAAATAGTCGGTGCCGTCGTGGTACTTGACGCTCTTCGTCCAGTTCACGAAGTCTTCCTTCTCCGCGTTCGGCTTCTGCGTGAACAGGTTGTACGCGATCCGGATCGTCATCTCGCCCGAGTCGTGCAGCTTGCGGATCACCTCGTAGTCGTCGGGATAATTCTGCGAGCCGCCGCCCGCGTCGATCACGCCCGTCACGCCGAGCCGGTTCAGCTCGCGCATGAAATGGCGCGTCGAATTGTACTGATACTCGAATGGCAGCTTCGGGCCCCTCGCGAGCGTCGCGTAGAGGATCGTCGCGTTCGGGTTCGCAAGCAGCAGGCCGGTCGGGTTGCCGGCGGCATCGCGAACGATGGTCCCGCCCGGCGGCTCCGGCGTGTCCTTCGTGTAGCCGACCACCCGCAGCGCGGCCGCGTTCAGCAGCGCGCGATCGTACAGGTGCAGGATGAACACCGGGGTATCCGGCGCGGCGGCATTGAGTTCGTCGATCGTCGGAAGCCGTTTCTCCACGAATTGATGCTCGGTGAAGCCACCGACCACGCGGACCCACTGCGGCGCGGGCGTCACGGCCACCTGGCGCTTGAGCATCTCCATCGCGACCGCGAGCGACGGCACGCCGTCCCAACGCAGTTCCATGTTGTAGTTCAGTCCACCGCGAATCACGTGGCAGTGGTTGTCGATCAGACCCGGCAGCACGCCACGGCCGCCGAGATCGACCACCTTCGTCGCGCGGCCCGCGAGCGGCATCACGTCCGCGTCACTGCCGACGGCGACGAAGCGGCCGGCGGCAATCGCGACCGCCGTCGCGACGGGGTTTGCGCGGTCGAGCGTCGTGAATCTTCCGTTATGCAGGATCAGATCCGGTTGGGTCACGGTTGCGGTCATATGCATTACCTCTTGTTGATCAGAAGCCAAGCAGCTGTTTCACGGTGGGCAACGCTTGCACGCCAATCAGCATGCCGAGCAACCCGACCAGCGCAATCAGCGGCGGTGCGGGAGAGCGAACCTTGATGACGCTGTAAATCACACCGATCAGCAGGCCCGCACCAAGGGAAACCAGATAAGGTTCCATGCGATCAATCTCCCGGAAATTTCGAATGCAGCGGCCGTGTTCCGATCAGCCTGCTGCGGGCGGCATTCGTGTTTCGTCACGTCCGCCGCCCGCGCAAGGGAGCCAATGCGGCGCGTTCGCCTCGAACCCGCCGCACCGGCAACAGCGATCGCGGGCCGTCCGCGCTTACTTCGCCGGAACGGGCGCGATCGACTCGTGCGGCGTCGCGGTGCGCGGCGCGGCCTTGTGGACCATCGTGTACGCGTAGTCGACGCCCATCCCGTACGCGCCCGAATGCTCCTTCGCGATCGCCATCACGGCGTCGTACGTCTCGCGGTGCGCCCAGTCGCGCTGCCACTCGAGCAGCACCTGCTGCCACGTGACGGGCACGACGCCCGCCTGCACCATGCGCTGCATCGCGAAGTCGTGCGCGGCCTGCGTGGTGCCGCCCGATGCGTCGGCGACCATGTAGATTTCGTAGTCGCCTTCGAGCATCGCGCACAGCGCGAACGTCGTGTTGCAGACTTCGGTCCACAGACCGGACACGATCACCTTCTTGCGGCCGTTCGCGGCCAGTGCGTCGCGCACCTTCTGGTCGTCCCACGAGTTCATCGACGTGCGTTCGAGCGTCTTCTGGTTCGGGAACACGTCGAGCAGCTCCGGATACGTGTGACCGGAGAAGCTGTCGCTTTCGACCGTCGTGATCGTGGTCGGGATGTTGAAGACCTTCGCGGCCTTCGCGAGCCCGACGACGTTGTTCTTCAGCGTCTGGCGATCGATCGACTGCACGCCGAACGCCATCTGCGGCTGCTGATCGATGAAGATCAGTTGGCTGTTGTGCGGGGTAAGTACTTCAAGCTTCGGGTTGCTCATGGCGGTGATGTCCTTTGACGCAGAGAGAAATAAGGCTCGCCGGGCCGACGAATCCGCGACGCGTCGAATGCGCTGGGGCGGAAGACTCGGCAGCCGGCCTGCGTCATTCAATCGACTAATGCGCGGCCACACCAATTAATTGTTCTGATTCTCGCGACCTTCATGAATCCAGGCTGAAAAGATCTGAATTTCATTGAACGGACCCGCAACGAACAGGCAGAACTGATAGGCTGACCCAGGACTTTCGGATCGACTCAAGATCGGTAGTTATCCATATTTCCAACTGCCGTCACACCATTCCAGACCTATGAAACCGTACACTGCTTCGCTGTTCGCCGGCATCCTCGCCGGCATCGTTTATGCGCTGATCGGCGTGCAATCGCCGGCGCCGCCCGCGGTCGCCCTGGCGGGCCTGCTTGGCATTCTGGCCGGCGAACAGATTCTTCCACTGGCACGACGGGTGTTCAGCGGCATCCGGCTGGGAACCGCATGGCGCGACGCGAAGTGCAGCCAGCACATGTTCGGTGCGCTGCCGGGCGCCCATGCAACCGACGCTGGCGCGAAGCGCCGCGAATCGACACCGCTGTGATCGGAAGGTTCGAGCGCATCCGACCAGGACGGTCGGGGCGCTCGCGTGTGTCTCGAGACGTTCGTCAATGGCCTGCGTGACGCCGCTGTTTCTGCGACCGTCCGCCGGCAGCACCGCCGGCTGCTCGAACGACGCATGACGCGGACTCCGCATCTGATCGGCACGCCGATCTGACCTTCGCCGAGATCGGGGCCATTTGCGACTTTTCCGATCGGCACCCTCTGAACGACGTATTCGCGCAGGTCGTTGGGCGACCTGCCCCGTGCCCGGCGTCGTTCGGTTACACGCGCGCCGCCCTGCAGAAGCGGCGGCGCGTGCCGCGTCACCAACCGAACTTCGCTTCCACGCCGACATAGTCGGCATTACGCGCGCCCAGCGCGCGAATCGAATCCGCGAGCTGGAAGTGCACCGCCTCGACGGCCAGGGCCGTGTTCGCATTGACGAGCCAGTCCACGCGAGCCTGCGCGTACATCCCCGTCCACGCGCCGCCCTTGCCCGCCGTGCCCGGCACGGCCGACATGCCCTGTCCGTAGATCGCATCGGCCGTCGTCTGCCGCCACTGGAAGCCGACGGCGGTGAGCACCGTTACCGAGCTGGCGGGCTTGAAGGTCAGCGAAGGCTTCACGTGGATCAGGTTGCTGTATCCGGTATAACCGGCGAGCGTGAAGTAATAGCCGTTCGGAAACATCGGGTTGAACGTACCCACGCGCCGGTCGCCCGGGTGAGCATCGCCCGACGCGCCGTCGACCTGGATCCCGATGCGCGGCGTGCCGGCCGTCTTCGCGAACGTATAGCCGCCCAACGCGCCGAACGCCCACGCGCCCACCGTGTCCTGCCCGACGTGGCCCGTCTGCAGCATCGCCTCGACGTCCCAGTCGAGCCCGTCGGCCTTGCCCGCATAGCGCATGTCGAACACGTCGCGCCGCTCGGTGCCCGACGCATCCGGAAAGCGCGCGTTGTCGCGCGTGTAGCGCGACCAGTACGCGGACAGGTCGCCCGGCCCCGTGCCGTTGCGCTCGACGCGCACGCCGTCGAATCGCAGGTGCCGGTTCGACACGTCGTCGAACGCGGCCGCGTCGCGATACTGCACCGGGCGCGTCACGTAGCCGATCAGCCGCCACTTGCCGATTTCGTAATCGGCCCACAGCGCGTCGAACGCCTGCCGCACGTTCGGCCCGTCGCGCACCGACACGAAGCGTTGCAAGTCGAACGCCATCTCCTGCCGGCCGACCCGCGTCTTCAACGTGCCGGGGCCGATCTGGTCGACATACGCGACGAACGCCTGCTCGATGTCGAGCTGGTCCTTGTCGACCGGGCCGACCGTATTCTTGCCGAACGGCCGCGCATCGACGAACTGCACGAACGCCTGCAGATGGCCGCGATAGCGCAGGTCCGCGTGCACGTTCGTGCGCTGGATCACGTAGTTGTCGTCGTGCGCGGAGCCGAGGCCGAACAGCGGCGCGTTGTTCAGCTCGAAACGCTCGCGCAGGTTCGCGCCGAGCGACAGGTAGGTCGACGGGTCGTCGCCGAGCGGCACGTATTTCAGTGCGTCGAACGGCTTGCGCGGCACGCACGGGTTCGCGAGCACCGACCAGTCCTCCTGCCAGCGGTTGAACAGCACGGTCGGACGCTTCGCGGTGCACGACACGGCGGCGCTCGCGGCCGCCGGCGCCTGCGGCTGAACGACGGGTGCTGCTGCGGCTGCTGCGGCCGGCGCATCGGCACCGGCCGCCGTCCCGGCATGCAGCGCGACGCCGCCGGCCAGCACGACGCCCGGCAGCGCGCCGCGCCACGATGGTTTGATCGGCCGGCGCACCGTTATTTCGACCGTGCGTGGATTTCGGCGACGTAGCCGCCCGGGAACTGCACGAGCGCCGCGTCGCGGCCGTCCGACGTGAACGGCGGCACGAGCACGGTCACGCCGGCTGCCTTCGCCTTCTCCAGCGTCGCGGCCAGGTCGGCGACTTCATAGCCGGTCATCTCGCGCCCGAACGGGTAAGGCAGATGGCCGTCCGTCGCGAGCACCGTCATCTTGCCGAAGCCCGATTCGATGCGAATGCGGCGGTACGTGTCGTTCGGCCGGCCGATCTCGATGCCCGGCGCCTTGCGCACGTCCGACACGATCTTGCCGTGCGAGAACGCGGCGAAGTCGTGCGCGAGCTTGCCCGCGCGTTCCGGCGACACGTACACGCGGTTTTCCGGCACCGTCTGCAGCGCGTCGTAATTCGGCGCCTGCGTATGCCAGTACAGCTGCATGTTCACGCCGCCCGGCCAGCGGATGATCGCGTCGCGCCCGATCGGATCGGGGAACGTCGCGACGACCACGTCCGCGCCATGCGCACGCGCCGACTTCACGGCCATGTCCATGTCGGTCACCAGATAGCCGGTGCGCTCCTCGCAGAACGGATACGGGATCGGCGTCTTGAAGCCGAACACCGAGATCGTGCCGACCGGCGTGAGCACCAGTTGCGACATCGTCTGGCTCGGCGTCGGCGTGACCTGGAACACGCCCTGCTTCGACTTCTTGCCGCCGAACGTCGCGACGAAGCTGTCGGTGAAGCGGTCGAAGTCTTCCGGCGCGACGCACACGTGCGTCGTGTCGTACTGCGGGCCGACCGCGACCGCCGGGAAGCGCGCGGCGGCCGGCTGGCGCGCCGTGTCGTCCAGATGCGTTTCGTCGGCATGCGACGGGGCGGCCGCCAGCAACGCGGCGAGCATCGCCGTCGACGCAGTCGTCATGCGCAGCACGTGGCGCAGGTTCAGTGAAATCATCGGGTTCTCCTTGAAGGTGGCGCGCAGCGGCACGCCGCGCGCGAAAACGGGTTCAGCGCGAGGCGGGCAGTTCGGCCAAGCGTGCGGATCGATACGTGAGAAAGCCCAGCGCCGCGAGCGGCAGCGCGAGCGCCCAGAACGCGGCATACAGGTACGCCGTCGCGCCGGCGCCCGCGCCGAGCGCGAAGCCGGCCACCGGCGGCAGCGTGCGCTGCAGCCGCGCGCGGGCGGCGTCCCGTTCGGCCGGCGCGGCGATCGGCACGAGCCAGTCGAAGGCATCGATGACGGCCTGCGTGACGTTGCCGGTCATCACCGTGTTGGCGACCACCGAGCGCGCGGTCAGCCGGCCATGCGCGTTCTGCACGCCCATCGCCGCCGCGCCGAGCAGCCCGCAGACGATCGTCGCGGGCGCGTCGGCGCTGCCGATCGGCGACGCCGCGATCCCCGCGAACATGAAGCCGGCGAGCAGGATCGCCTGCAATGCATACAGCGAACAGGCACGCGCGCCGTGACCGCGCACGCGCATCCGGTGGTCGAGCAGGCGCGCGGCCACGATCCCGGCGATGAACGCCGGAAACGCGAGCCACTTGATCAGCAGCCCCTGCCCGACCCCGGCCAGGCCCGAGCCGATCAGGATGAAGTTGCCGGTCACATGGGCGGTGAAGAGGCCGAACAGCGCGACGAAGCCGAGCGTGTCGACATAGCCCGCGATCGACGCGAGAAAGACGTCCTCGCCGGGCAGGCGATCGGGCGCGGCCGCACCGGCGGCCGTTACTTGTCCAGGTTGCATGTCGTGGTTTCCTTGGTTTTGCCGGCGCAGTCCGCGCCCTCGACCTGCGCGCCCGGCCCGTGCGGCGGTTCGGTAGCAAGACTAGGGGACGTCCACCTGAAAGTCATGGCGGCGAACTGAATTTTTCTGAAGCAACGCCGGCGGCGCAAGCGCAGCGCAACGCGCAAATCGAACGGGGCTGGAGCCTGCACGCGAGCCTCTTCCCGCTCGGCGTGCGCAAACGGGTATACGGATTGGCGGTGCCCGACGATCTCGACGCCAAAATCGAACGGCAGGTCGACGCGTTCCTGAACGGCACGCCGGCGCACCGCACCGCGTGGCATCCGGCTCCTGCGCCGCCCCCGCCAAGCGCCGCCGAGGCTGAGCGGCGGCGCACGCGTCACGCTGTCACGCAGGCCGCTTCAGAACGATTCAACCGCTGCGTCCGTTGCTTGCCCTATGCTCGGCCATCATCGGGAGACATCGGATGGAACACGGATCGGGCCGCAAGGCCGTCATCGTCGGCGGGTCGGTCGGCGGGCTGTTCGCCGCGACCGCCCTGCGCGCGGCCGGCTGGGACGTCGGCGTATTCGAGCAATCCCCGCACGACCTGGACAGCCGCGGCGGCGGCATCGTGCTGCAGCCGCCGATCGAGCGGGCGTTCGCATTCGGCAACGTACCGCTGCCGCGCGAGGCCGCCGTCGATTCGATCGACCGGATCTACGTCGATGCGCACGACCGCATCGTGCAACGCTTCACGATGCCGCAAACGCAGACCGCATGGAACGTGATCTACACGGCGTTGAAGCGCGCGCTGCCGGCCGGCATCGTCCATGCGGGCGACGCGTTCGAGCGATTCGAGCAGGACGGCGAGCGGATCGTCGCGTATTTCGCGAGCGGCCACGCCGAGACGGCCGACCTGCTGATCGGTGCGGACGGCGGCCGCTCGGCGGTGCGAGCCCAGTTGATGCCGGACGTGCGGCCGACGTATGCGGGCTATGTCGCATGGCGCGGGCTCGTCGACGAGCGGGCGCTGCCCGAACAGGTGCTGGATCTGCTGCGCGAGCGCTTCACGTTCCAGCAAGGCGACGCGCACCTGTTCCTCGCTTATCTGGTGCCCGGCGCGGACGGCGCGATCGAGGCCGGCAAGCGGCGCGTGAACTGGGTCTGGTACCGGCGTCTCGCGTCCGACCGGCTGCGGTCGCTGTTCGTCGCGCGCGACGGCACGCAGCGCGACGGGTCGCTGCCGCCCGGCGCGATGCGCGACGACAACCGCGCGGAGCTCGTCGACGCCGGTGGCCGGATGCTCGCGCCGACGCTCGCCGCGCTCGTCGACGCGACACCCGCGCCGTTCGCGCAGGCGATCCAGGATCTCGCGGTCGAACGGATGGCGGTGGGACGTGCGGTGCTGCTGGGCGACGCCGCGTGCCTCGTTCGCCCGCACACGGCGGCCGGTGTCGCGAAAGCGGCGGACGACACGGTCGGCCTCGCGCAAGCGCTGCGTGAAGTCGGCCACGGCCGCGGGTTCGACGCCGCGCTGGCGGGCTGGGACGCCCGTCAGCGCGCCGCGAGCGCGGTGATCGCCGCGCGCGGCATCGCGCTGGGCGCCCGCCTGATGGGCGCGGCTTGAACGTGGGCCGGCCGCGTGTGGGCGGGCCGGCGCAGCGCCTCGCTCGACGGATCGAGCTCGCGCAGCACGCTGGCGCGCCCGCCATCGTCGTCGGGCAGTAGCGGCTGGCCACGCGCGGCGGCCGGCGCGCCATGCGCCGCCAGCCACGCGGCGAGCGCCAGGCCCGCCACCCGCGCCAGTACGGCAGCCGGCTTCATTGCGCGCTCGCCGTTGAAACAGCCGCGCCCGTCCGCACGCTCGCCGTCGCGGTGCGCGGCTCGCCGTGCGCGATCGCATACAGCTCGCGATTGCGCGCGATCGTCGGCGCGCTCGGCGGATAGTCCCAGTTCGACGTCGGCAGCGTGCCGTCGCGCTCCGCCTGAATCAGGTCGGCGACCACGTCGGCGCGGGTGAGCGCATGGTCGGCGGTTTGCGCGAATGCGGCGATGGGCGCGCTCAGTGCGCAGGAAAGCAGGACTGCACGAATCAGGTTGTTCATGACGTTCACCTCTCGAGATGGCGTGTTCGCGTCCGCAGATCAGGCCGGACATCCGCTCCGCATCGATGCGATGAGGAGTGGTGTCCATTCTGCGATTCGCGCGCTTTCCGGAAGGTGAGGCTTCGATTACGGTCTTGTCATCAGGTCGCGGCCCGGCCGCACGGCCGTGTCTGTCAGCGCGCAACCGTTTCCGGGTTCCGCACGCTGCCGAGAAACCGCGTCAATTCCACCGTCTGCGGACGCTCGAAGATCTCGTCGGCCGTCCCGCTCTCCCACACGCGTCCCTGGTGCATGAACACGATCCTGTCGCTCACCGCCCGCGCGAAGTTCATCTCGTGGGTGACCATGATCAGCGTCATGTCCTCGCGCGCGAGTTGCTCGATCACGCCCAGCACCTCGCCGACGAGCTCGGGATCGAGCGCCGACGTGATTTCGTCGCACAGCAGCACGCTCGGCTTCATCGCGAGCGCACGCGCGATCGCGACGCGCTGCTGCTGGCCGCCCGACAGGTGTTCCGGAAACGCGTCGAACTTGTCGCCGAGGCCGACGCGCTCGAGCATCAGCTCCGCGATCGCGCGCGCCTGCTGGCGGTGCGACTTCTTCACCACCGACTGCGCGAGCATCACGTTCTGTCCGGCGCTCAGGTGCGGAAACAGGTTGTATTGCTGGAACACCATGCCGACCTTCAGCCGCAGCGCACGCAAGTCCGCATGCCGCGCATCGACGCGTTCGCCGTCGACCGAGATCGTGCCCGCGTCGATGCTCTCGAGCCCGTTGAGCGTGCGCAGCAGCGTGCTCTTGCCCGAGCCGCTGCGGCCGATGATCGACACGACCTGCCCGCGCTCGACGGCTAGGTCGATGCCCTTGAGCACATGATGGGTGCCGAAGTTCTTTTCGAGACCCCGGGTTTCAACGAGCGGCATGCCATCTCCTTTGCAACGTGCGCGCATAACGGGTAAGCGGATAGCAGAGCGCGAAATAGATCAGCGCGACGAGGCCATACACGACGAACGGCCGGAACGTCGCGTTCGAGATCGCGATACCGACCTTCGTCAGCTCGGTGAAGCCGATGATCGACACGAGCGCCGTATCCTTCACCGCCTGCACGCCGAAGCCGACCGTCGGCGCGATCGCGATGCGCGCGGCCTGCGGCAGGATCACGTGACGCAACTGCTCGACATAACTCATCGCCAGGCTGGCCGACGCCTCCCACTGCCCTTTCGGCACCGCCTCGACGCAGCCGCGCCAGATCTCCGCCAGATAGGCGCTGGTGAAGAACGTGAGCCCCGCCGTGGCCGCGACCCACGGCGGCACGTCGAGCCCGACGAGCGGCAGGCCGAAGAACACGATGAACAGTTGCATCAGCAACGGCGTGCCCTGGAACACTTCGATATAGAGCTTCGCGATGCCGCGCAGCGCCGTCGAATTCGACACGCGCATCACGAGCAGCCCGAGCCCGACGAGGCCGCCGGATACGAACGACACGATCGACAGCACGATCGTCCAGCGCGCGGCCAGCAGCAGGTTCGCGAGAATCTGCCCGAACGTGAAATCGGTCATCGCGCACCTCGCACGCGGCGGGAGAACAGGCGGCGGCCCATCGCGCCGAGCGTGGCGCGCATCAGCAGCGCCATCGCCAGATACGCGAGCGTGATCACGAAGTACGTCTCGAAGGCACGGAAGTTGCGCGACTGGATGTAGCCTGCCGCATAGGTCAGGTCGGCCACCGAGATCTGCGACACGACCGCCGAACCCAGCATCGTGATCACGATCTGGCTCGACAGCGCGGGAAACACCTTGGCGAGCGCCTGCGGCAGCACGACGTGGCGCAGCATCTGCGCGCGCGACATCGCCAGCGCGGACGCCGCCTCCAGATGCCCCTTCGGCACGGCGGCCACGCCCGCGCGCACGATCTCGACCGAGTACGCGCCGAGGTTGAGCGTCATCGCGAGGATCGCGGCCGTGTACTCGTCGATGTGCACGCCGAGCGCCGGCAAGCCGAAGAAGATGAAGAACAGCTGGACGACGAACGGCGTATTGCGAATCGCCTCGACGTACGCGCCGATCAGCGGGCGCAAGCGCACGGCCGCGCGCGCGTCGGCACTGTACGCGGCCGCGCCGAGCACGCCGACGGCCGCGCCGAGCACGGTCGCGACCGCGGTCAGCGCGAGCGTGATCGCCGCGCCGCTCGCGAACACGCCGGCGTAATCGGCGAGTTCGCCGAATTGAAGCTGGTAGCTCATGGGAAGCGGATGAATTCGGGTTCGGACAACGACACGCGCCACGCCGGGCATCCCGGCCGCGGCAACGTGTCAGGCTGCACTGCGATACGTCACAGCCCGGCCGGCAACGGCTGGCCGAGCCACTTGCGCGACAGCTCGCCGAGCGAGCCGTCCTGCTTCGCATGCGCGATCGCATCGTCGATCTTCGCGAGCAGGCGCGGTTCGTTCTTGTTGACGCCGACGAAGCACGGCGAATTCTTGATCACGAACTTGACCTCGGGGCGGCGCGGCGGATTCTTCGCGAGAATCGCCGCCGCGACGATGTTGCCGGCCGCGATCAGTTGCACCTGCCCCGACAGGAACGCCTGGATCGTCGCGTTGTTGTCCTCGAAGCGCTTGATCGTCGCGTTCGGCGCGAGCTGCGACAGCGCGATCTCCTCGAGCGCGCCGCGCGTCGCGCCGACCGTCTTGCCGGTCAGGTCGGCGGGCGCGCTCACCTTCACGTCGGACGGCCCGAACACGCCCTGGAAATACGGCGCGTACGCGCTCGAGAAATCGATGACCTTCTCGCGCTCCGGGGTCTTGCCGAGCGACGAAATCACCATGTCGACCTTGTTGGTCGTCAGGTACGGAATCCGGTTCGCGCTGTTCACGGGCACCAGCTTCAGCTTGACGCCGAGCGCCTTGGCGAGGAGGCCTGCCATGTCGATGTCGTAGCCCTGCGGCTGCATGTCCGTGCCGACCGAACCGAACGGCGGATAGTCCTCGGGCACCGCGACGCGCAGCGTGCCGTTTTTCGCGATGGTGTCGAGCGCATCGGCGTGGGCCGGCGCGGCGGCGAACAGCGCGATCACGGGGGCGGCGAGCAGCGCAGCCAGCCAGGTGCGTCGGGGGAACGGTCGGGTCGTCGGGCTCACGGTGAATCTTCCTTGTCTGGTATGTCGTCGGGCAGCGCGCAACGATTGCGCGGCCGACACCACTCCAGCAAAAACCGGGCCATCGCCGTGAAACGCTTGCCGCACCGGCGCGAGACGAAAAATTCGATGTGCCGGATTCCTCATTTCGGTGCATGAGCCGGCGCCGTCGGTAACGGTTGCCCCCGCAGCGCGCGCCGGCGCACCAAATTACCTGTCCGGTTCACCCGGCGCCGACACCTATGCATGGATTCGACCAGGCTCAGTCCAAATTTGCATTCCGTTTGTGACCGGAATTACGGCTGAATACGTTCGCGACGTACCGTGCCTTTCGTCACGTCCGACGAACCGCAATCTGGACGGGCGCGCTCGATTGCGCGCGCCGGACCTCCGGTACCGGCGGTCCCGATCGTCCGCGACCGGGACGAATCCCATCCCCTCCCTGCGCGAGGAACCCGTCATGGCATCGATTCCCGACCCGTCGACAACCGGCGAAACCGACAAACGCAGCTGGCTCGAATCGCACGAAGCCGGCTATCACAAGACCCTCGGCAATCGACAGGTGCAGATGATCGCGATCGGCGGGGCCATCGGCACCGGGCTGTTTCTCGGCGCCGGCGCCCGGCTGCAGGCCGCCGGCCCCGCGCTCGCGATCGTCTATCTCGTCTGCGGCGCGTTTTCGTTCCTGATCCTGCGCGCGCTCGGCGAGCTCGTGATGCATCGCCCGAGCAGCGGCAGCTTCGTGTCGTACGCACGCGAATTCCTCGGCGAGAAGGCGTCGTTCGTCGCAGGCTGGATGTACTTCCTGAACTGGGCGATGACCGGCATCGTCGACATCACCGCCGTCGCGCTCTACATGCATTACTGGGCGCCGTTCGCGGCCGTGCCGCAGTGGATCTTCGCGCTCGTCGCGCTGTGCATCGTCGCGACGATGAACCTGATCGGCGTGAAATGGTTCGCGGAAATGGAGTTCTGGTTCGCGCTGATCAAGGTCGCCGCGATCGTGCTGTTTCTCATGATCGGCGCGGCGATCCTCGGCACGGGCATGCCGGTGTCCGGCCATGGCACCGGCCTGCATCTGATCACCGACAACGGCGGGTTCTTTCCGCACGGACTGATGCCGGCGCTGGTGCTGGTGCAGGGCGTGGTGTTCGCGTTCGCGGGCGTCGAACTGGTCGGCACGGCCGCCGGCGAATGCAAGGATGCGCGCAAGGTGCTGCCGCGCGCGATCAACAACGTGATCTGGCGCATCGCGATTTTCTACGTCGCATCGGTCGTGCTGCTGGTCTGCCTGCTGCCGTGGAGTGCGTACAAGGCGGGCCAGAGCCCGTTCGTCACGTTCTTCGGCGCGCTCGGCGTGCCGGGCATCGGCTCGGTGATGAACCTGGTGGTGCTCACGGCCGCGCTGTCGAGCCTCAATTCCGGCCTGTATTCGACGGGGCGCGTGTTGCGTTCGCTGTCGATGGGCGGCTCGGCCCCGGCGTTCCTCGCGCGGATGAGCGGGCAATCCGTCCCGTACGCGGGCATTCTGGTGACGGTCGCGATCTATGTGGTCGGCGTGCTGCTCAACTATCTCGTGCCGTCGAGCGTGTTCGAGATCGTGTTGAACATCGCGTCGCTCGGCATCATCAGCACATGGGGCTTCATCGTCGTGTGCCAGATGAAGTTCCGCGCCGCGGTCAGGCGCGGCGACGTGGAGGACGTATCGTTCAGGATGCCCGGCGCGCCCGTGACGTCGTGGCTCACGCTGCTGTTCCTGCTCGGCGTGCTGGTGTTGATGGCATTCGACTACCCGAACGGGACATGGACGATCGCCTCGATTCCGCTGGTCGCGCTGCTGCTCGTGGCCGGCTGGAAATGGCTGAGCCGTCGCGCGCGCCGCGCGTTGCTCAAGCCGACGATTCCGTCGATCGCGCTGACGCAGAACGTGCTCGAGAAAGGCGACGACTGACTCGCTACGGCATGCGTGCCGTCCGTTGAAGGAACCGCCGTCGGGCCGCGGACGGCGGTCGCCAATCGCGCTCAGTGATGGTCGTACAACGGGTGCTCGTCGAGCGACGCGAGCGATTGCGCATCAGTGCGCTTTGCGGCGACGCTCGGCCGCGCGGCGGCCGATTGCGCTTGCTGCGCGGCGACCTTCGACTCGGCGGCCTGGATGTCGTCGGGATAGTTCGGATCGTTACTGATCGGCCGATAGCCGGCCTGTTCGACGCGGACGAGATCGGCGCGCACGTCGGCCCGTGTGAGCGCATGGTCGGCGGTTTGCGCAAATGCGACGATCGGTGCGCTCAGTGCGCAGGAAAGCAGGACTGCACGAATCAGGTTGTTCATGATGTTCACCTCTCAATGATGGCGTGTTCGCGTCCGCGGATCAGGCCGGACATCCGCTCCCCATCGATGTGATGAAGAGTTGGATTCATTCTGCGATTCGCGCGCTTTCCTGAAGGTGAGGCTTCGATTACGGTTTTGTTATCTGATCGCTCGCGTCCGTCGTGGGCGGGCCGCCCCGGTTCGCCGGACATCGCGCGGGCCCGCGACGCGACGCGCGTGCCCGTCGATCGTCGCGTTCATGCGGGCGCGTCGAGCGGCCGTACTTCCGGAATCATCGCGGCCTGGCCGTGCACGAGTCCGTCTGCGTCCATGAGCTGCCACACGGTCGCGCGTTCGATCCAGAACCGCTTGCCGAACTTCGTCACGCGCACGCCGCGGTATTCGGCCACGAAGCCATCGCGCATCACCTTGTCGAGAAACACCTGGCGCTCGTGTCGCTCCATCGGCTCCGCCGACAGACGGGACGGCAACGCCGTCAGTTCATCCCAGTCGTACTCGAAAATCGCCTGCGCGCGCCGGTTGCCGTACACGAACACCGGATCGGCCGCCGTGTCGTGCGCCAGGATGCCGAACGGCGCCGTGTCGTACAGCCACGCGGCGCCGTCGGATGCGCTCATGCCGTCGGGCACGAGCGGCCGGTTCACGAGGCGGTGATACGAGTCGGCAAGAAGGAGGAAGAAGTTTGCATCGGTGCGCAACGACATCGGTCTGGCTCCTGAAATCGGCGAGATACGCGAATGAGCGAAGGTTTGCCGCCGGACATTATGGATGAAGCGGCGCGCCGCCGTCGGCGGCGCGTGTCTGGCCAGCCCGCATCGCGCTGCGCGGCCCGCCGCACGGCCGCTGCCGCCGCGCCGGCGCAGATAACGGTTTCGTAATCTTCGAGTCAGGGTCGGGTCAACGCCGCGCCGGCAGACTGCGTGCTCGTCGCATCGAATGCGCGTCCATTCCCCGCTTCGAGGAGCACCATCATGTGGATCGTCCGGCTGGCGTTACGCAGGCCCTACACGTTCGTCGTACTCGCGCTGCTGATCTTCATCGCGGGGCCGCTCGCGCTGCTGCGCACGCCCACCGACATTTTCCCGAACATCGACATTCCGGTCGTCAGCATCGTCTGGTCGTACAACGGCTTCTCCGCCGAAGACATGGCCAAGCGCATCACGTCGAACTACGAACGCGCGCTCACGTCGGACGTCGACGACATCGAGCACATCGAATCGCAATCGCTGAACGGCGTGTCGGTCGTGAAGATCTTCTTCCACCCGGGCGCCGACATCAATCGCGCGATCGCGGAAGCCTCGAGCAACGCCGCGTCGATCCTGCGCATCCTGCCGCCCGGCACGCTGCCGCCGAACATCATCACGTACAACGCGTCGACGGTGCCGATCCTGCAGCTCGGGCTGTCGAGCAACACGCTCGCCGAGCAGCAGCTGTACGACCTCGGCAACAGCTTCATCCGCACGCAGCTCGCGACCGTCCAGGGCGCGGCCGTGCCGTTGCCGTTCGGCGGCAAGATCCGCCAGATCGTCGTCGATCTCGACACGCGTGCGCTGCAGGCGAAGGGCCTCGCGCCGATCGACGTGGTGAACGCGATCAACGCGCAGAACCTGATCCTGCCCGGCGGCACCGCGAAGATCGGCACGCACGAGTACGACGTGCAGATGAACGGCAGCACGCAGACGGTGGCCGCGCTGAACGACCTGCCGGTGAAGACGATCGGCGGCACGGTCGTCTATGTGCGCGACGTCGCTCACGTGCGCGACGGCTACGCGCCGCAGACCAACATCGTGCGCGTGGACGGCAAACGCGCGGCGCTGCTGACCGTCGAGAAGACGGGCAGCGCGTCGACGCTGACGATCATCGACCAGGTGAAGGCGATGCTGCCGAAGATCGCGGCCGGGCTGCCGAAGGCGCTGCACATTTCGCCGCTCGACGACCAGTCGGTGTTCGTGAAGGCGGCGGTCCAGGGTGTCGTGCGCGAGGCGCTGATCGCCGCCTGCCTGACCGCGCTGATGATCCTGCTGTTCCTCGGCAGCTGGCGCGCGACGCTGATCATCGCGATCACGATCCCGCTCGCGGTGCTCACGTCGCTGCTCGCACTCGCCGTGCTCGGCCAGACCATCAACATCATGACGCTCGGCGGGCTCGCGCTCGCGGTCGGGATCCTGGTGGACGACGCAACCGTCGCGATCGAGAACATCACGCATCATCTCGAGCTCGGCGCGCCGCTCGAGGAGGCCATTCTGACCGGCGCGGGCGAGATCGCGGTGCCGACCTTCGTGTCGACGCTGTCGATCTGCATCGTGTTCGTGCCGATGTTCCTGCTCACCGGCGTCGCGCGCTACCTGTTCGTGCCGCTGGCCGAAGCGGTGATCTTCGCGATGATCGCGTCGTACTTCTTCTCGCGCACGCTGGTGCCGACGCTCGCGATGGCGCTGATGCGCGCGAAGGGCCACGGCCGGCCGCCGCGCGGCGTGTTCGCCCGCCTCGTTCGCTTCCAGGCCGCGTTCGAACATCGCTTCGAGGCCGTCCGGCTGCGCTATCGCGCGCTGCTCGCCGCGGCGATCGCGCGGCGCCGCCGCTTCGCGGCCGCGTTCCTGCTCGCCTGCGTCGCATCGACCAGCCTGTTCGCGTTCGCCGGCCAGGACTTCTTTCCGTCGGTCGATACCGGCGAGATCCGCCTGCACCTGCGCGCGCCGACCGGCACGCGGATCGAGGAGACCGCACGGCTCACCGACGAAGTGGAAGCGAAGATCCGCGGCGTGATCCCGGCGGACCAGCTCGCGGGCGTGCTCGACAACATCGGCGTGCCGGTGAGCGGGATCAACCTCACGTACGACGCGTCCGACCCGATCGGCACCGGGGACGCCGACGTGCTGATCACGCTGAAGCCGAACCATGCGTCCACGGCCGCGTACGTCGCGACGCTGCGCAACGTGCTCGCGCAGTCGTTCCCCGGCGTGACGTTCGCGTTCCTGCCGGCAGACATCGTCAGCCAGATCCTCAATTTCGGGCTGCCCGCGCCGATCGACATCCAGATCGTCGGCAACAAGCTCGACCAGAACCGCGCGGTCGCGAACGCGCTGCTCGCGAAGCTGCGCGGCGTGCGCGGCCTCGTCGACGCGCGCATCCAGCAACCCGGCGACGAACCGGCGATCGACGTG
The DNA here is from genome assembly GCF_002223365.1 of Burkholderia sp. AU6039. Classification (NCBI taxonomy): domain Bacteria; kingdom Pseudomonadati; phylum Pseudomonadota; class Betaproteobacteria; order Burkholderiales; family Burkholderiaceae; genus Burkholderia; species Burkholderia sp. AU6039. The sequence goes on along the minus strand of NZ_NKFK01000007.1, from coordinate 15,774 downwards.
AACGTCGACCGCACGAAGGCGATCCTGGCCGGGCTGCAGCAGCGCGACGTCGCGCAGAACCTGCTGATCGCGCTGTCCGGCAGCTCGCAGACCACGCCGAACTTCTGGCTCGATCCGCGCAACGGCGTCAGCTACCCGGTGCTCGTGCAGACGCCGCAGTACACGGTGAATTCGCTGCAGGCGCTCGCGAACGTGCCGCTGCCCGCCGGCACCGCCCGCGCGCCGCAGACGCCGGCCGGCGGCCCGGCGGCCGGCGCACCCGCGCAGAACCTGCTCGGCACGCTCGGCAGCTTCTCGCGCACCACGCAGCAGGCGGTCGTGTCGCACTACAACGTGCAGCCGGTGCTCGACCTCTTCGCGTCGGTGCAGGGGCGCGACCTCGGCGGCGTCACCGCCGACGTGACGAAACTCGTCGACGAAGCCCGCGCGCAACTGCCGCCCGGCTCGTCGATCGTGCTGCGCGGCCAGGTGCAGGCGATGCACGAGTCGTTCACGGGACTGCTCGGCGGCCTCGTGCTCGCGATCGCGCTCGTCTACCTGCTGATGGTCGTCAATTTCCAGTCGTGGCTTGACCCGCTCGTGATCATCGGCGGCCTGCCCGCGTCGCTCGCCGGCATCGCGTGGATGCTGTTCGTCACGCGCACGACGCTGTCCGTGCCTGCGCTCACGGGCACGATCCTGTGCATCGGCATCGCGACCGCGAACAGCATCCTCGTCGTGAACACGGCGCGCGAACTGCTCGCCGGCGGCGCGCCGCCGTGGCAGGCCGCGCTGGACGCCGGGTTCAGCCGCTTCCGCCCGGTGCTGATGACCGCGCTCGCGATGCTGATCGGGATGCTGCCGATGGCGCTCGGCCTCGGCGACGGCGGCGAGCAGAACGCGCCGCTCGGCCGCGCGGTGATCGGCGGGCTCGCGTTCGGCACGGTGTCGACGCTGCTGTTCGTGCCGGTCGTGTTCGGCTTCGTCCACGCGTGGCTCGACCGGCGTCGCGAGGCCGCGGCCGCACGGCGCGCGCAGCCCGCCGCCGATACGCCGGCGCTGGGCTGATCGCGCCGCCGCCCTTCCATCCGATTCGTCCAACCTCGAACCCCCATCATGAACGACTCGATCGAACCCCTCGCCCCGCCGGCCGCCGACGCGGCCCACCCTGCCGGAAGCACGATCGAACGCGCGGCCGTCCCGCCCGGCTCCCGCGAGGCGGCGCCCGACGCGCCGCACCGCCGACGCGCCCGCTGGCTGACCGTGCCGCTCGCCGCCGTCGCGCTCGCCGCCGCGCTGCTCGCGATCGGTATCGTGCCGCGCATCGATGCGCGCGCCGCGCAGCGCGCGCAGGTGGCCGCGCAGCAGGCGCTGCCGGTATCGGTGATCGCGCCCGGCACGGCGCCCGCCGACCAGACGCTGACGCTGCCCGGTTCGGTGATGCCGTTCGCGGAAGCGTCGATCTATGCGCGCACCAGCGGCTATATCGCGCACTGGAGCGCGGATCTCGGCGCGCACGTGAAGGCCGGCCAGCCGCTCGCGCAGATCGCCGCGCCCGATCTCGATGCGCAGTTGCGCCAGGCGCGCGCCGACGCGGCCACCGCGCAGGCGAACTACGACTATGCGAAATCGACCGCGCAGCGCTGGCAGGACATGCTGACGTCGCAATCGGTGTCGCAGCAGGACACCGACACGAAGGTGGCCGACATGAACGCGAAGCGTGCGATGCTCGCGTCCGCGCAGGCGAACGTCGCGCACCTGAACGAGCTGGTGTCGTACGAAGCGGTCAGCGCGCCGTTCGACGGCGTGATCACCGCGCGCAACGTCGACGTCGGCACGCTCGTCACCGCGGGCGGCACGCCGGGCAGTCCGGGCTTGTCCGGCGAGCTGTTCCATCTGGAGCAGACCGGCACGCTGCGCGTGTTCGTCGACGTGCCGCAGGACAGCGCAGCCGACGTCTCGACCGGCACGCCGGTCTACCTGACCACGCAGCAGTATCCGGGGCGGCACTTTGCCGCGCGCGTCGCGCGCACGGCCGGCGCGATCGATCCGGTCACGCGCACGCTGCGCGTCGAAATCGACGTCGACAACGCCGACGGCGCGCTGCTGCCCGGTGCGTATGCGCAGGCGCACCTCGTCGTCGCGAGCGCCGCGCCCGCGTTCGAGCTGCCCGTCAGCGCGCTGCTGTTCCGGCCGGACGGCGTGACGGTGGCGACCGTCGCCGCGAACGGACGCACCGCGCTCGAGCGCGTGCAGATCGGGCGCGATTTCGGCACACGCGTCGAGATCGTCTCGGGGCTCGCGGCAGGCGATCGCGTGATCGACAACCCGGGCGATGCGATCACGGCCGGCGAAGTCGTGAAGATCGTGTCGATTGCGCATGCGGCGGCACCGGTTTCAGCTTCGTCCGCGCAACGCGCGCAACCCGCGCCCGCGAGCGGTGCGGGCGGCGTGCCGCCGATGCGCGCGAGCGGCGCAGCACCGGCCGCGCCGGCCGCATCGACACCCGCCTCGGCGCCCGCACGCGGCTGACCTATCGAAGACCCCTGACGAGATATCTGCCATGCGCCTCGCTCATCCGCTCCCGTTCGCCCGCCGCGCCGTCGCGCTCGGCGCCGCCGCTGCATTGGCCGCTTTGACCGCCTGCACGACGCTGCCGCCATATTCACCGCCCGCGGTCGCCGTACCGGCGCACTACGCGGGCGCACCGACCGCCTCGACCGCACCGGCTGCGCAAGCCGGCTGGCACGTCGCGATGCCGGCCGACGCCGTCGCGCGCGGCGCGTGGTGGACGGTGTTCGGTGACGCCGACCTGAACGCGCTCGAAGCGCGCGTCGACGTATCGAACCAGACGGTGAAGAAAGCGCTCGCCGATTTGCAGCAGGCCCGCGCGATGGTCGACTACCAGCATGCGGGGTTCCTGCCGACGATCACCGCGGGCGTCGCGCAAAGCCGCGCACGCGTGTCGCAGAACCGGCTCGGCTCGTCGCTGGCCGGCAAGACCACGCCCGACTATCAGGCCGGCGTGGCCGCGAGCTGGGAACCCGATGTATTCGGCCGCGTGCGCGATGCGGTGGCGGGTGCGCAGGCGAACGCCGCCGCGAGCACGGCCGACCTGCAGGCCGTGAAGCTGTCGGTCACGGCTGAGCTCGCGACCGACTATTTCGCGCTGCGCTCGCTCGACACGCAGAAGCAGCTGCTCGACGACACCGTGCACGCGTACGCGGACGCACTGACGCTGCTGAAGCAGCAGCTCGCGGCCGGTGCGATCGACGCGTCGGCGGTTGCGCAGGCCGACACGCAGCTCGAGGCGACGCGCACGCAGGACACCGACATCGACGCATCGCGCGCGCAGCTCCAGCATGCGATCGCAACGCTGGTTGGCGAAAGCGCGTCGACGTTCGCGCTGCCGCCGCGCTTGCAGTCGTACGACGTGCCGGCCATCCCGCCCGGCGTGCCGTCGCAACTGCTCGAGCGGCGGCCCGACATCGCGGCGGCCGAGCGCCGCGTCGCGGCCGCGAACGCGCGGATCGGCGAGGCGCGCGCGGCGTTCTTCCCGGACCTCGTGCTGTCGGCGAGCGCCGGGCTCGAGAGTTCGTTCTTTGCGCCGTGGCTCACCGCGCCGAGCCTGTTCTGGTCGCTCGGCCCGCAGCTCGCCGGCACGCTGTTCGACGGCGGGCGCCGCAGTGCGTCGCTGCGCGGCGCGCATGCGCAATACGACGGCGCGGTCGCCGATTACCGGCAAACCGTGCTGGTGGCGTTCCAGCAGGTCGAGGATCAGTTGTCGTCGCTCGATGCGCTCGCGTCGGAGGCACGCAGCCAGCTGCGCGCGACCGATGCGGCCGACCTGTCGCTGCGGCTGACGACGAACCGGTTCAACGCAGGTGCCGTCAGCTACCTGGACGTCGTCACCGCACAGACGATCGCGCTGACGAACCGGCGCACGGCCGACCAGATCGACGCGCGGCGAATGGAGGCCGAGGTCGGGTTGTTGAAGGCGTTGGGCGGTGGCTGGCAGGCGGAGCCGGCGCCCGGCGCGGCGGCGCAGACGCAGACGGGCATCGCAAGCGACGCGGCCGCCGCGCCGCACGATACCGCCGTTACGACGTCGACGGCCGGCTGAACGTGAGCATGAAACGCGTGCCGGCCGCATCGCTTTCGACGCGCGCGTTCCCGCCGTGCAGCTCCATCACCGACCGCACGATCGCGAGGCCGAGCCCGGCCGTGCCGCCCGGCGCACCGCCGCTGCGCGCCGGGTCGCCGCGCACGAACCGGTCGAAGATCCGCGGCAGCAGCGCGGGATCGATCGGCTCGCCGGGATTGGCGACGACGACGCGCACCGCATCCGGCGTTTCGTCGACGACGAGCGTGATGACACCGCCGGCCGGGGTGTAACGCAATGCGTTCGCGAGCAGGTTGCCGATCGCGCGGCGAAACAGCTCGACGTCGGCGGTCAGCCGCCCCTGCCCTTCGACGCGCAGCGTCGAGCCCGCTTCGTCGGCGAGCCCCTCGAAATACCCGGCGATGCGTTCGAGTTCGTCGCGCACGTCGAACGCCCGCTGCCGCGTGACGAAGCTCGGATGCTCGGCGCGCGCGAGGAACAGCACGTTGTCGATCATCCGCGCGAGCCGGTCGTATTCCTCGAGATGCGATTCGAGCAGCGCCTGGTATTCGTCGGCCGGCCGCGGCCGTGCGAGCGCGACTTCGGTCGCGCCGCGCATGTTGTTCAGCGGCGTCCGCAGGTCGTGCGCGAGATCGGCGCTGAATTGCGACAGATGCGAGAACGCCTGCTGCAGGCGGCCGAGCATCGCATTCTGCGCATCGACGAGCGCCCGCAGCTCGCGCGGCGCGCGCGAAGCGTCGAGCCGCGTGTCGAGCTTGTCGACCGTGATCCGGCCGGTGTTGTCGACGATCTCGCGCAGCGGCTCGAGTGCCGTGCGGATCAGCCCGTAGCCGAGCAGCAACGCGAACAACGCGCCGAGGCCGCCGGCGAGCTTGAGCCGGTCGCGATAACCGTCGAGCAGCGCGGCCCGGTCGCGCATGTTGCGCGCGATCGCAATGTGAATCGGCGTGCGGTCGCCGAGCAAGGCTTCGATCACGACGCCGCGCATCGGCGTGCCGCCCGCCGCGATCCATGTGACGAGTCGATCGGCCGTGATCCGGTCGTTCGCGGGTATCGGCGTCGCATTCGGCGCAACCAGCTGCGCGTCGGCCAGCGGCGCCGACGCGGCCGGCCGCGCGTCGTCGAGCGCGGCGAGCGTGACGTTGTGGCGCACCAGCATGTCACCCTGCCCATCGGTGACGACCATCGACAGCGCCTCGTTGCCGAGCACCTGGCTCGTGAGCCGCTCCGTATGCGCGCGCACCGCGTCGAGTGATTCGAGCTCGCCCGCGAGCCGGCGCGTATGGCGCGCGGCGAGCACGATGTCGAGGTCGTCCTGCGTATTGACCTGCCGCTCGAGGCTCGCGTACACGTACACGCCGACGAGCCCGAACGCGGCCAGCGTGGTGGCGGCAATCGCGAGGGCGAGCGTCGCGGCCAGCGAACGCGGCCACCTCATGCGTCGTCCTTCGGCTCGAGCACGTAGCCGACGCCGCGCACCGTGTGGATCAGCTTCACCGGGAATGCGTCGTCGATCTTCGCGCGCAGGCGCCGGATCGCGACTTCGACGACGTTGGTATCGCTGTCGAAATTCATGTCCCATACGTAGGACGCGATCTGCGTGCGGCTCAGCACCTCGCCTTGCCGGCGTGCGAGCAGCTGCAGCAGCGAGAATTCGCGCGGCGTCAGGTCGATCCGCGTGGCGCCGCGCTTCACGCGGCGGCGCACGACGTCGATTTCGAGGTCGCCCACCGCGAGATGCTCGGTTTCGCGCGGCGGCCCGCGCCGCGCGAGCGTGCGGATGCGGGCGAGCAGCTCGACGAACGCGAACGGCTTCACCAGGTAATCGTCGGCGCCGAGCTCGAGGCCGTGCACGCGGTCCTGCACGTCGTCGCGCGCGGTCAGGAACAGCACCGGCGTCGTATGCGTGTCGCGCAGCCGCTTCAGCACGCCCCAGCCGTCGAGCACCGGCAGCATCACGTCGAGCACGATCACGTCGTAGCGTTCTTCCTGCGCGAGCGTCAGCCCTTCGCCGCCGTCCTTCGCGAGATCGACGCTGAACCCCGATTCCTCGAGGCCCTTCTTCAGGTAGGCGCCCGTCTTCGGCTCGTCTTCAACTATCAGGATGCGCATGGCGGTTCCGTCGCGGTCGTGGTGACATGCGGCGATGTTACCGGGAAACGGCGACGGAGCACTGTACGGCGCAAGCGGGAACGGGGTGGATGACAAAACGGTAATCGGGCCGTCAGCGTGGCGTGCGGTGGCGAACCCCCGAATCCCCATTGGCGGCGCCGATCGGTATTCCGGAGGCGAGTAGCCCGGCGCACGCGGGCGCGGTGCGGATGCCGGGAACCGAGCACGACCCGGACGGCGATGTCCGCACGTCGCACGCGTCGCCACTGCGTATGCAACCGAACTTAAAGGCGCCCTCCCGAGCCGCTGCCGCCGCTATTTGGAGCCGGCCTGCGCGAACCCGCACGTCGGATCGAACGCGTCGAGGATCGTCGCCGACGTGCTGGCCATTCGCGTGGCCGTCGCGTCCGGATTCTCGCGCGCGGGCCCTGCCGAAGCCGGTGCACTGCCGTTCACATCAGGCCGCCGCCCAGCAAGGTGAGGCCCCCCCTTCCGCTGCGTTCGGATTCCCTCATGCCTGCACGCCGCACCCATTGAGCAACGCCGAGCTTGCTGAGCGACGTTTCGTCGAGCGGTTTCGTCACGGCCCGGACGAGCGCATCGGAACAGCGCCTAAAGCGCCGCCCGGCCGGATCAAGGCTTGCATCAGGCGGCATCGATAGCACATGCCGGCACAGCTGCGCCCCGACAAAAGTAACCCTCCGAACATCGTATGATTGCATTTTCACATTTTATGTGATTTTATTATCGAATATTGCAAGCCGCCGCCCACCACGCGCGCGGCGCATCCCATACCAAGGAAGAGACGCAGATGGAGACAATCGCCGTCATCGGCAGCAACATGGTCGATCTCGTGACCTACGTCGCACGCATGCCCGCCCGGGGCGAAACGCTCGAAGCACCGAACTTCGAGCTCGGCTGCGGCGGCAAGGGGGCGAACCAGGCCGTCGCGGCCGCCCGCCTCGGCGCGCGCGTCGTGATGGTCACGAAGGTCGGCGACGACGTCTTCGCCGACAACACGATCCGCAACTTCGAGCGCGAAGGCATCGACACCACGCACGTGCGCAAGGTCGCCGGCGTGCCGAGCGGCGTCGCGCCGATCTTCGTCGAACCCGATTCGAGCAACAGCATCCTGATCGTCAAGGGCGCGAACCGCCACCTGACGCCGGCCGACATCGACGCGGCCGCGCCGCAGCTCGCCGCATGCGCGCTGATCGTGCTGCAACTCGAGATCGAACTCGACACCGTCTATCACGCGATCGCATTCGGCGCGCGGCACGGCATTCCGGTGCTGTTGAACCCCGCGCCCGCGGTGGCCGATCTCGATTTCGAGCGGATCCGCACCGTCGAATTCTTCGTGCCGAACGAAACCGAACTCGCGATCGTGTCCGGCATGCCGGTCGATTCGCGCGACAGCGCGGCGCGCGCCGCCGAAGCGCTGGTCGCGCGCGGGCTCAAGCACGTGCTCGTCACGCTCGGCAGCAACGGTTCGCTGCTGGTATCGCGCGACGGCGTGCGGCATGTGCCGGGCGTGCCGGTCGACGCACGCGACACGACGGGCGCCGGCGATGCGTACATCGGCTGCTTCGCGCGCTGCTATGCCGCGTCACGCAACGCACTCGACGCGATGCGTTACGCGTCCGCGTATGCCGCGCATTCGGTCACGGGCCTCGGCACGCAGAAGTCGTACGCCGACACCGCGACGTTCGAACGCTTCCTCCGCGACGCCGGCATGTAAGCGGCGCCTTCATCGACAAGACAATTGGGAAGGAGACACCCATGAGCCGAGCCAGGATCGAACACACCCCCGACGGCTATTACCTGAACCGCACGCCGCTCTTCGCGTTCACGCTGCTGTGCTGCCTGTTCGCGCTGTGGGGCACCGCCGCGAACCTGAACGACGTACTGATCGCGCAATTCAAGAAGTCGTTCTTCCTGTCCGATTTCGAATCGGCATTCGTGCAGTCCGCGTTCTATCTCGGCTACTTCTTCCTCGCGATTCCGGCCGCGACCGTCGTGAAGAAGTTCAGCTACAAGACGACGATCCTCGTCGGCCTGCTGCTCTACACGACCGGCTGCCTGCTGTTCTTCCCGGCCGCGTCGATGGCGAAGTACGGGATGTTTCTCGTCGCGCTGTTCGTGATCGCGGCCGGCCTGTCGTTCCTCGAAACCGCGTCGAACTCGTATTCGACGCTGATGGGCCCGCGCGCAACCAGCACGCGGCGGCTGAACATCTCGCAGACGTTCTATCCGTTCGGCGCGATGGCCGGCGTGTACATGGGCAGCTTCCTGATCTTCAAGGAAGGCGATGCGTCGCATGCGCAGCTGGCCGCGATGTCGGCCGCCGACGCGCACGTGCACCAGCTCGCGATGATCCAGGCCACGCTCGAGCCGTACAAGTGGCTGATCGTCGTGCTCGTGGCCGTGTTCATCGTGTTCGCGCTCACGCCCTACCCGGCCTGCAAGGGCAACGGCCCGAGCGTGGCCACGCACCGGATCGACGCGCGCGGCACGCTCGCGCGCCTGTTCGGCAACCGGCGCTTCGTCGCGGGCGTGGTCGCGCAGTTCCTGTATGTCGGCGCGCAGGTCGGCGTGTGGAGCTTCACGATCCGGCTCGCGATGCAGATCGGCGGCCTGACCGAGCGCGGCGCGTCGCACTACCTGCTCGCGACGTTCTTCGCCTTCTTCGTCGGCAAGCTGGTCGCCACGCTCGTGATGAAGCGTGTCGGCCCGGCCAAGGTGCTGATCGTCTACGGCATCCTGTGCATCGCGCTGCTCGCGTACACGATCAGCGTGCACGACATCACTGCCGTCTATGCGGCCGTGGGCGTGAGCGTGTTCCTCGGCCCGTGCTGGCCGACGATCTACGGCCTCACGATCGACGGGCTCGGCAAGGACACCGAATACGGCGGCTCGATCCTCGTGATGAGCATCGTCGGCGGCGCGGTCGTGCCGCTGATCCAGGGGCTGATCTCCGATCACACGGGCGGCAACATGCAGCTCGCGTTCGTCGTGCCGCTCGCGTGCTTCGTCGTGATCGTCTACTACGGCTTCTACTGCCTGCGCCACCTGCCGGCCGCGACGCCCGACGCAGCCGCCGACGGCAACGCGCCCGCGCGCTACGCCGCCACGCGCAACACGTCCGGAGCCTGAGCATGCGAGGCGAAATCGAACTGCGCCGCGACGACTTCCGCGACACGCCGCGCACGCTGTATCGCACCGACGGGCTCGCCGTCACCGCGTTCGCGTATCCGTCCGGCGTCGAGGCGCTGAAGCTCGAGAACCGTCGCGGCCACCTCGTCGTGCTGCCGTATCTCGGCCAGATGATCTGGGCCGCCGCGTTCGACGGCCGCGACCTGACGATGAAGCACATGTTCCGGCAGCCGAAGCGCGCGGCATCGATCATCGATACCTACGGTTGCTTCATGTTCCACAGCGGGCTGCTGCGCAACGGTTGCCCGGGGCCGGACGATACGCATGCGCTGCACGGCGAGATGCCGTGCGCGCCGATGGATCGCGCGAGCGTCGTCGTCGGCGCGGATGCGCGCGGCGCGTTCGTCGAGGTGACCGGTGAATACGAATACGTGCAGGGATTCGGCAGCCACTACATGGCGCGCCCGTCGGTGCGGCTCGCCGAGCACGACGCGCAGATGACGATCGCGATGGACGTGACGAATCTCGGCGGCGCGCCGATGGACCTGATGTACATGGCGCATCTGAACTATGCGTACGTGCCGGGCGGTCGCTTCGTGCAGGCATTGCCTCGAGGCGGGTTGCGATTGCGCGACAGCGTGCCCGCGCACGTCAGGCCGACCGCCGCATGGCGCGACTACACGGCCACGCTCGCGCACGAGCCGGAACGGCTTCACACGCTCGATGCGCCCGCGCTGTACGACCCGGAGATCGTGTTCTTCATGAACGGTGCGGAAACGGATGCAGACGGGCTCGCGCATTTCCTGCTCGAACATCCGGATGGCGGCGCCTTCCACACCGCGTACCGCCCCGAGCAATTCCCGCTCGCGACACGCTGGATCCTGCACAACGCGGACCAGCAGGTCGCCGCGTTCGCGCTGCCGTCGACCTGCGAGCCGGAGGGGTATGAAGCCGAACGCCGCAAGGGCCATGTGGCGGCGCTCGCGCCGGGCGCGACGCGCCGCTTCGAAGTCGTCACCGGCTACCTGAGCGCGGCGGAAGCCCGCCATGCGTGAAGCGATGCGCGGCGGCGCGGCGTCAGGTCACGAGCGCGATCCCGTGTTCGCGGATCGCCGTTTCGTAGCGGCGGCTCAGTTGCCCGTCCGAGATCACGTAGTTGAAGTCGGTCAGCTCGGCGAAGTACGCCGCGCGCACTTCGTCGAACTTCGTGTGGTCGACGAGCAGGAAGCGGTTCTGCGCACGCGCCATCACCTTCTTCTTCGCGTCGACTTCGTGGAAGTTGAAGCAGGTGACGCCACATCGGTCGCTCACGCCGGCGGCGGAGATGAATGCCTTCGACACGCGCACCGTGTCGAGGATGCCCGTCTCGGCCACCGACTCGAACACCATGTTCTTGCGGTGGTACACGCCGCCGCACAGGATCACGCTGCAATGCGGCTTCTGCTGCAGCTTCGCGAACACGTTCAGCGAATTGCAGACCGCGGTGAATTCGAGGTCGTCCGGAATGAAGTCGACGATGAACGGCGTGGTCGAGCCGCAGTCGACGAAGATCGTGTCGCCGGTCGTCACGAACTGCGCGGCCAGCTTGCCGATGCGGCGCTTCTCCTCGGTCTGCCGGTCGTTCTCGGTGCTGACCACGTACTCGCCGATGTCGCTGCGCTGCGCGGCGAAGTGGCGCGTCACGTAGCCGCCGATCAGGCTCAAGCCGTGCGGGTTGTCCGCGAGATCGCGGCGGATCGTCATCTCGGACACACCGAACAGCTCGGCCACTTCCTTCAGATGAATCGCGTTCTGCCCTTGCAGCACGTTCATCAATGTCTTGATCCGTTCGCCTTTCTTCGTTTCCATGCCAGTATCCTGCGTGCCCGCTGCATCCGTCGCTCGTCGTGCCGGGCGCGCGGGCCCGGCCGGAATGTCGTATTTGTAACAAACCGATGTGAAAACATCAACTTTACGTGTGCCCTTCCGGCACACGCTCCGTGGAGTCCTGAAACATGCCGCTTTCCAACGCCCAACTCGCTCAAACCATCGATCACACGCTGCTCGCGCCCGACGCGAGCGACGCGCAGATCCGCGAACTCTGCCGCCAGGCGGCCGAGCATCGCTTTTACTCGGTCTGCGTGAATTCGGCGAACGTGCCGCTCGCCGCGCGCGAGCTGGCCGATACCGGCGTGCTCGTCTGTGCGGTGGTCGGCTTTCCGCTCGGCGCCGGGCTGTCGGCCGCCAAGGCATTCGAAGCCACCGCCGCGATCGCGGCGGGCGCCGGCGAGATCGACATGGTGATCAACATCGGCGCGCTGAAGAGCGGCCGCGCCGACGACGTGAAGGCCGACATCGACGCCGTGCATCAGGCATGCGGCGCGGTGCCGCTCAAGGTGATCCTCGAAACGGGGCTGCTGACCGACGACGAGAAAGTGCGCGTGTGCGAGATGTGCCGCGATCTCGGCGTCGCGTTCGTGAAGACGTCGACCGGGTTCGGCCACGGCGGCGCGACGCTCGCCGATGTCGCGCTGATGCGCCGCACGGTCGGCCCCGTGCTCGGCGTGAAGGCGTCGGGCGGCGTGCGCGACCGCGCGGCCGCGCTGGCGATGATCGAGGCCGGCGCGACGCGGCTCGGTACGAGTTCGGGGGTGGCGATCGTGACGGATCAGGGGGGGAGTGGATCGGGGTATTGACGGGCGCCGCAGGTTGCCGACGGATTGGCGGACGCGGGCGCGGTGGTATGTTTGGCGCTCCCGCGCGATGGTTCGCGCGGATCTCCTTCGCCCGTCCGATAAGAACGCGCTCCGTCTGGTTGAGATCCGGCATCCCGCGAGTGATCGGCATCGCAGTCGCGCTGTGGCGCAGCTTCATTTTGGCTGATGGCATGACCGGCCACACGTGCTGGCGACCGTCAAGCAATGCGTGGGGACACTACAACACGGCCGGCACCCAACGTACCGGGAAGTCAGTGCGCGGTTACGCCACGGAGACGAACGCGGACAATCACCGTGTGGCAGCCGGCCGACGGCCAGACCAACGAACACAATTCGACGCCTTCGCGCACCGACCCCGGCGCGCGGGCGCCCTTGGGTGGCGTCCTGCCGTTGCATCAGTCACGCTTGGGCACGCGCGAACAATGCTGCAGACCGATGGATGCGTCCTTCTTTTTCGGCTCATGGGACGTATAGTCATTGCAACTTGGCAAGCATTTCGCACATTGCTTCGACAGCCCCAACGGTTCAACCAACCAAACGGGTTGGGCTCGGACTGGAACGCGTTAAGCCCGCCCTCCAGCCCAATCGGATCCTTGCTGATGAACCGTCCCGAGTTCGGATCGTAGTACCTGTGCCGGTTATAGCGCAGCCTTTACGCATTAATTCGTAATTTTTTATATTTTCCCGATTTTTCCACCAGATAATTTGAAAAATAAGATCATAAATAATAGAATTATTAAAAAATTATCTCATGTAAATTTTCTTCAGCAATTTTCCATCTCCAGTGGAGTACACATAAGTAACGCCCATTCCATTCTTGTACACTCCTCGATCCGCAATTTCAAACGGAATATCATCCACAAGGTCAACCGTAATCGGAGAAAACGAAATAGCGACCATACGCCCATCCGACTCAGAATTAACGGAAACAGTATAATTCCCCAAAGGCCACCTTCCCTTAGAAAATTCTTTAAAATCATCCAAGGCTCGCCCAAAAAACTTAAACACCACCCCATCAAACATAAAATCTGGCGGGAATCTCCTGACCAAACCCATCACTTCTTCTTCGTTATAGTTCACGAGAACCTCCTGCTACCGTGAAAACCTTTATCTTTCCGCTTGGCGTGCCTAAATAAGAGCGATGGCACTTATTTTTTGCCGTTGCCGCTAGTGTGAGCAAGTTATCCTTCACCGAAAAATTGTCGCTATCAAAATCATCTCTGGCCAGATTTGAAGTTCTAACGATTTCGCCGTTCATGTTCTGCACCGAATAATCGCCGTGCGTATGGTAATCACCTACGATGGTTGCCCCTTTCGGAACCTGTGGCAAGGCCAAGGCGGGAAGGAAGGTGCAGCCTGTACCCGGCTCTGGAATCGTCGCGAAGTACCGGCCTGCTTTTTGATGAATCGGACCACCGAATTCCTTGTTCATCCGGACGGATTTCCCCATGACTGAATTCAGCGCACTGCGTGCAGCAGTATCTGCGTATCCTCCATGAACTCATGTGAACTGGCACACATAGCCCACATCCCACGCAACTTCACTCTGCCGGGAAAACCGATTAATCAATTATCTCGATACATCTCCCCGCGTCGATACGCCTTGCAAGAAACTCTCCAATCTGCCCAACCCTCAATAGCCTCTCCTTCTCCATCGCCACCAAGTCACCTGAGTTATTTTCAATATAGCCGGCCAGGCACGCAACTACGCTTTTGTTTTTTAATCTTTTACCTATAAAATCAATCAATTGACGCCTAGCACCCTCCCCCTCTCTTTTGAACATATCATTTGCAGCCTGACGACTCCAATCCGTTACAAGCGCCGCCACCCTTTCCTTGTCCTCATACAATACATTTACCCACCCCCCGAAAATATCAGAAGGAATGGAAAATTTCCCAACGGATAAGAATCCACTGTAGTCCGTTGAATTTGAATTACTTTTTTCAAAATAAACTAAAAAATAAGACATCACTATTCCTATTTTTTCGGATAGAATATGTGCGCATCCCCGATCACACCTTCATGATTATTTGGATGAACGTGCGGCAATCTTCCTTCCGTACTGCCAGTAACCCTGTCCGGGTGAGCATCATGCTTCATCAGTATGCCGCATGCACACCGCTTACCCAGGCTTATAGCTTCACCACGATTGTCTGCATGCACGTCTCCACCTCTCCGCACACGAGAAATTGCTTGCTTGTCAGTAAGATCTCGCCCTAATTTGACTCGCTCAGCAGTTCGCGTCGCGACTCGGTAGCCCATTAAACCAAGCGGATCGATCCAGGTCGTTGGGTCCGGCACGTATATATATGAGTTGGTCCCGCCTCGCAGACCAATCGGATCCTTGCTAATGAACCGCCCAGTCTGCGGATCGTAGTACCGATGCCGGTTGTAATGCAGCCCCGTCTCATGATCGAAGTACTGCCCCTGGAAGCGGATCGGGTTCCGAATACCCGCCTTGCGCGCCGCCTCGCTGATCACCTCCTTCGCTTCACCCCACGCGCGGTAACGCGCGCTCCACGCAATCTCACCCTGCTCGTCCGTCACTTCCTGCGGCGTGCCGATCTGGTCACACTGGTAATAGCCGATCCGCGCAAACGCCACCGGCCTGTTCGTGCGACTCCACAGCGGGTCCCGGTCGATGTCGTAATGTTCATCATAGTCCGGCCGTTCGTGCAGCGGAATCCATCCCGGATGCGTCGCCTGCACCATCGGCACGAAGCTGTTCGGCTCGTACACATAGTGCGTCGTGCGGCCATTGCCACCATACTCGCCCTTGCCGCTCTCCCACGCCAGCGTATCGCCGTCCCATCCATATAGCGTCAGACCATAGCCATACTCCGCATTGAGCCGCGCCGTCTCGATTGCATGGTAGTCGCTACCGTCGAGCGAACTGACCCGGACGCGCGCATTCGATTCCTTCGCCATCCGTCGGCCCAGCGCGTCGTACCAGTAACGCACGCTCACCTTGACGGTATCGAACCGAATGAGCCGATCAAAGCCATCCCACTCGAACCACGCCTGATCGCCATCTTTCCGACGTTCGATCAGGTTGCCGTATTCGTCCCACCTATAGTGCGTGCCTGCGTACTCGCGCAGCAGGTTGTCCAGCAGCGCCGGGCGCCCCAGGATTCGACTCGAATACCCCGGTATGCCGCGCGCAGGATCAGCCTCGAAGTGCCGCGTCTGCGCGTCGTCCAGCAGGTTGCTCGCCGAATCGAATGCGAACGTCTCCTCACCCAGCATGCCGGTGGCCGCCACGAGCCGACCCACCGGATCGTAGCGATAGGTCCGCATGCTGTTCTGCGTGTCCTCGATCCGCTCCAGCTGACCCGCGCGGTCGTAGGTATAGCTGCGCTGCACGAGCCGCTTTCCACCCGGCGTTTCGCTCCGGGTCACCTTCAGCTTCTGGCGTAGCAACCTTCCCGCCGCATCGTATTCTTGCGTCTGGGTCAGGCCATTGCCCTGCACCCGCTCGATCTCGCGATGCAACGCGTCCCGTTCGATCTGCACCAGTTCCGTGTCATCGAGCAGCACGCCGTGCACATGGCCGCTGCCGTAGGTCAGAACCGCCACCCGGTGACCGTCCGGGCGGATCGTCGCCACGCGCTCGTTCAGCACGTCGTATTCGTGGCGCCACACCGCGACACTCGCTTTCTTCAGGAAGCGGAAGTGCTGGTGTTCACGCGTGACATTGCCGCCCTCGTCGT
>NZ_NKFK01000002.1:0-219377 GCF_002223365.1 Burkholderia sp. AU6039 | reverse complement strand
AACCTGACTTACTTTAGTGTGAGACTCTTGATACTTTCGCTATCTGATCCGAGGATCAGCTCGCTTTCATCAAGCGCCCACACTTATCGGCTGTTAATTTTTAAAGAGCATTCTGCGAGGAACTTCGTGTTTCCCGGCAGCGCTGCGTTTTCAGCAGCAGAGAAGCGAGATTATGAACCGTGTTTCGCAGTTCGTCAACAACTTTTTTACTGCATCGTTGCGACTGCGGGGCTCAACTTCCAGGCCAGCTGCGCGCTCCAGACTGCAAGCACACCGCCACCCTGCTTCCCTTCTCCCGCGCCGCGTTTCCGTTAGCGCGAAAGAGGCGTGATTCTAAGCACCCACCCTCGTCTACGCAAGCCCTTTGTGAAAATATTTTGAAAAAGCCCCCGTGCGCCGGCGCGCACGGGGGCTTTGGGCTCGACGGGCCGGGCAATCATGCAGACGACCGATACCGCAACGTCGCCGGCCAACTACCCCAGCAACTCGATCAGCGGTGCTTGAACACTGGCTTCCGTTTTTCGACGAATGCCGCCATCCCTTCCTTCTGGTCTTCGGTCGCGAACAGCGAATGGAACAGCCGACGCTCGAAGTGGACGCCTTCGGCCAGCGTCGTCTCGTACGCGCGGTTGACCGACTCCTTGACCATCATGACCGCCGGCAGCGAAAACTCGGCGATCGTCGCCGCGGCGGCAAGCGCCTCGTCGAGCAGCCTGTCGGCCGGCAGCACGCGCGACACGAGCCCCGCGCGCTCCGCTTCGGCAGCATCCATGAAGCGAGCCGTCAGGCACATATCCATCGCCTTCGCTTTCGACACCGCGCGCGGCAAGCGCTGCGTGCCGCCCGCACCCGGCATGACACCCAGCTTGATTTCCGGCTGGCCGAACTTGGCTGTGTCCGCCGCGAAGATGATGTCGCACATCATGGCCAGCTCGCAGCCACCACCCAGCGCAAAGCCCGAAACCGCCGCAATGATCGGCTTGCGGATCTCGCGGACCGTCTCCCAGTTGCGCGTGATGTAGTCGCCCCGGTAGACATCCATATAGGAGTAGGTCGCCATCATGCCGATGTCCGCGCCAGCCGCGAACGCCTTCTCGCTCCCGGTCACGACGATCGCACCGATGCCATCGTCCGCATCGAACGCTTTCAGCGCGGCTCCCAGTTCATCCATCAGCGCATCGTTCAGCGCATTCAGCGCCTTCGGGCGGTTCAGCGTAACCAGCCCGACACGCCCCCGGGTCTCCACCAGGATGTTCTCGTAAGCCATCTATTTCTCCTCGATCAATGAAATGAGAAACGCCTCGCACATGCGAATAGTTTGATGCTACCATTCTCCGACCAACCGGTCGGTTAATTAATCGATCCAACCCCTCTCAACGTCCATCAGGCTGCCGCCATGACCCATGCACTGTTCACGAAGCACGAAGACACGCTGAAACACGCACTCGCCGCCATCGAGAGCCGCGGGTACTGGAGCCCATTCGCCGAAATGCCGAGCCCCAAAGTGTACGGGGAAAGCGCGAACGCAGAGGGTGAGGCCGCGTTCAAGTCGCACCTCGACAAGACGTTCGCGATCGACCAGCCGGCATCCGGAGAAACGGTCGGCGCAGAGCGGTCGCCGTACGGCATTGCACTCGGCATCCGGTATCCGAAGTCGACGCCCGACGAACTGATCGCCGCCGCTGCCGCAGCACAACGCTCGTGGCGCGAAGCCGGCCCGAGCGCCTGGATCGGCGTCAGTCTCGAAATCCTCGCGCGCCTGAATCGCGCCAGCTTCGAAATCGCCTACAGCGTGATGCACACCACGGGGCAGGCATTCATGATGGCGTTCCAGGCCGGCGGCCCGCACGCGCAAGATCGTGCGCTCGAGGCAGTCGCCTATGCATGGGACGAACTGCGCCGCATCCCGGCCGACGCGCACTGGGAAAAGCCGCAAGGCAAGAACCCGCCGCTCGCGATGCACAAGCGCTACACGATCGTCCCGCGCGGCACCGGGCTCGTGCTCGGCTGCTGCACGTTCCCGACCTGGAACGGCTATCCCGGCCTGTTCGCCGATCTCGCAACCGGCAACACCGTGATCGTCAAGCCGCATCCGGGCGCGATCCTGCCGCTCGCCATCACCGTCCGGATCGCTCGCGACGTGCTGCGCGAAGCCGGTTTCGATCCGAACGTCGTCACGCTCCTCGCGACCGAACCCAACGACGGCGCACTCGTCCAGGATCTCGCGCTGCGCCCCGAGATCAAGCTGATCGACTTCACCGGCAGCACGCAAAACGGCACGTGGCTCGAACGCCATGCCCACCAGGCACAGGTCTATACAGAGAAGGCCGGCGTCAACCAGATCGTGATCGACTCGACCGACGACCTGAAGGCCGTCGCCAAGAACATTGCGTTCTCGCTGGCACTGTACTCCGGCCAGATGTGCACGGCACCGCAGAACATCTACGTGCCGCGCGACGGCATCCGGACGGCGGACGGCCATGCGAGCTTCGACGAGGTCGCACAAGCCATCGCCGTTGCCGTGCAAAAACTCACCGGCGACCCGGCACGCTCGGTCGAACTGATCGGCGCAATCCAGAACGAAAGCGTGACCGCACGCATCGACAACGCCCGCGAGCTCGGCCGCGTGCTCGCCGACAGCCTGACCCTCCAGCACCCTGCGTTCCCAGATGCCCGCGTGCGCACGCCGCTCGTGCTGCAACTCGACGTGGCCGATCGCGAGAAATTCACGCAGGAGTGGTTCGGCCCGATCTCGTTCGTGATCGCGACCGACTCGACCGCGCAGTCGCTCGACCTCGCCGGGGAAATCGCGGCCGAACATGGCGCGCTGACCCTCTCCGTCTACAGCACCGACGACGCGATCGTCGACGCCGCCCACGACGCGGCGGTACGCGGCGGCGTCGCACTGTCGATCAACCTGACGGGCGGCGTGTTCGTGAACCAGTCTGCCGCGTTCTCGGATTTCCACGGCACGGGCGCGAATCCGGCAGCCAACGCGGCGTTGGCCGACCCGGCGTTCGTCGCCAACCGGTTCCGCGTAGTGCAAAGCCGTGTCCATGTTGCGCCGAAAGCAGCACCGGTGGAAGCCGGCCAACCGGCATAACCCGAATGGCCGACGTGCAAACGCCGCCACGTTCTCTACCATGAACGAATCCGCCACCCGGCGGGTTCGTTGCTCATCGATACGCCCATGACAGACGCCTATATCTGCGACGCGATTCGCACTCCCATCGGCCGCTACGGCGGCGCCCTGAAAGATGTCCGCGCCGACGACCTCGGTGCGGTGCCGCTCAAGGCGCTCGTCGAGCGCAACCGTGACGTCGACTGGACGGCGATCGACGACGTGATCTACGGCTGCGCGAACCAGGCCGGCGAGGACAACCGCAACGTCGCGCGCATGTCGGCGCTGCTCGCCGGCCTGCCGACCGACGTGCCCGGCACGACGCTGAACCGGCTGTGCGGCTCCGGGATGGACGCGGTCGGCACAGCCGCGCGCGCGATCAAGGCGGGCGAGGCGCGCCTGACGATCGCAGGGGGCGTCGAGAGCATGACGCGTGCGCCGTTCGTGATGGGCAAGGCCACGAGCGCGTTCGCACGCCAGGCCGACATTTTCGACACGACGATCGGCTGGCGCTTCATCAATCCGCAGATGAAACAGCTGTATGGCGTCGATTCGATGCCCGAGACGGCCGAAAACGTCGCGGTCGACTACAACATCAGCCGAGCCGACCAGGATCTGTTCGCGCTCCGCAGCCAGCAGAAGGCCGCACGTGCGCAGCAGGACGGCACGCTTGCCGACGAAATCGTTGCCGTCACGATTCCGCAGAAGAAAGGCGATCCGGTGGTCGTCTCGCGTGACGAGCATCCGCGCGAGACATCGCTCGAAGCGCTCGCGAAGCTGAAGGGCGTCGTGCGCCCGGACGGCTCAGTGACGGCCGGCAACGCCTCGGGCGTCAACGACGGTGCGTGCGCGCTGCTGCTCGCCAATGCGCAGGCAGCCGACCAGTACGGCCTGCGCCGCCGCGCACGCGTCATCGGCATGGCGACAGCCGGCGTCGCGCCGCGCGTGATGGGCATCGGCCCCGCGCCGGCGACGCAAAAACTGCTGCATCAGCTCGGCATGACCATCGACCAGTTCGACGTGATCGAGCTGAACGAGGCGTTCGCGTCGCAAGGTCTCGCGGTGCTGCGCATGCTCGGCGTCGCCGACGACGATCCGCGCGTGAACCCGAACGGTGGCGCAATCGCATTGGGCCATCCGCTCGGCGCATCGGGCGCCCGGCTCGTGACCACGGCGCTCCACCAACTCGAGCGTACGGGCGGCCGCTTTGCGCTCTGTACGATGTGCATCGGCGTCGGCCAGGGCATCGCACTCGCGATCGAACGCGTGTAACCGACGCACCGCACGCCTATAACGAAGTCATGAAGGAGACACCGCATGTCCTATCAGGCGATTCAGCTGGAAATCGATCAGGCCTCGAACGTAGCCACGATTACCCTCAACCGCCCCGACAAGCTGAACAGCTTTACGCGGGCGATGCATCGCGAGTTGCAGTCGGCACTCGATGATGTCGAGGCGGCCGGCGCGCGCGCGCTGATCCTGACAGGTGCGGGGCGCGGCTTCTGCGCGGGCCAGGACCTGGCTGATCTCGACTTCACGCCGGGCGCGTCCACCGATCTCGGCGCGCTGATCGACGAGCACTTCAATCCACTGATCCGCCGCCTGCAGCGTCTGCCGATTCCGGTGATCGCCGCCGTCAACGGCACGGCGGCCGGCGCCGGTGCGAACCTCGCGCTCGCCTGCGATCTCGTGTTCGCCGCCCGCTCGAGCAGTTTCATCCAGGCCTTCGTCAAGATCGGTCTCGTGCCCGATTCGGGCGGCACGTGGTTCCTGCCGCAACGCGTCGGCATGGCACGCGCGCTGGCGCTCGCGCTGACCGGCGACAAGCTCGGCGCCGAACAGGCCGAGCAATGGGGCTTGATCTGGCGCGCGGTCGACGACGACGCGCTCGCTGCGTCAGCCCGTCAGCTCGCCACCCAGCTCGCGCAGCAGCCGACGCTCGCGATCGCATCGATCAAGCAATCGATGCGTGCCAGTGTCACGAACACGCTCGACCAGCAACTCGACATGGAACGCGACCTGCAGCGCATGCTCGGCCAGTCGCAGGACTACGCGGAAGGCGTGAAGGCATTCATCGAGAAGCGTGCGCCGCGCTTCGAGGGGCGTTGACATGACAAACGCCACTGCCACGCTCGACCCCGATGCGCTCGCCCGCGCCACCGCGCGGGCCATGTACGACGCCGACGCATGCAGCCGTGCGTTCGGGATGGAAATCGCCGAAGTACGCGCCGGCTACGCGCGCCTGCAGATGCGCGTGCGGCCCGAATTCCTGAACGGGCATCAGACCTGCCATGGCGGAATCATCTTCACGCTAGCCGATTCGACCTTCGCGTTCGCGTGCAACTCGTACAACGTGAATACCGTCGCGGCCGGCTGCTCGATCGAATTCCTGCGCCCCGTGCACGGCGATGACGTGCTGACGGCCGAGGCGATCGAGCAGGCGCGCGCCGGCCGCCAAGGCATCTACGACATCCGCGTCACGAACCAGACCGGCGAAACCGTCGCGATGTTTCGCGGCAAATCCGCCCAGATCAAGGGCACGGTCATCCCGGAAGACCGCTGACGTCGACGGCTCGCACAAAACAAACACTGGAGACATGCATGACTACCCCGCTACCGCTCGAGCCGATCGAGACCGCCTCACGCGACGAGCTGACCGCGCTGCAGCTCGAGCGCCTCAAGTGGTCGCTCCGGCATGCGTATGACCACTCCCCCGTCTATCGTCGCAAGTTCGACGACGCGGGTGTCCATCCGGACGACCTGAAGACGCTCGCCGACCTGTCGCGCTTCCCGTTCACGACGAAGAGCGACCTGCGCGACAGTTACCCGTTCGGGATGTTCGCGGTGCCGCAGGACCAGATCTCGCGCATTCATGCGTCGTCGGGCACGACCGGCAAGCCGACGGTCGTCGGCTATACGGCCGGTGACATCGACACATGGGCGAATCTCGTCGCGCGCTCGATCCGCGCCGCCGGTGCGCGCCGCGGCGACAAGGTGCACGTCAGCTACGGCTACGGCTTGTTCACGGGCGGGCTTGGCGCACACTACGGCGCCGAACGCGCAGGGCTGACCGTGATCCCGTTCGGTGGCGGCCAGACCGAGAAGCAGGTGCAGCTGATCCAGGATTTCCGACCCGACATCATCATGGTGACGCCGAGCTACATGCTGTCGATCGCCGACGAAATCGAGCGCCAGGGTCTCGATCCCGTGCAGAGTTCGCTGCGCATCGGCATCTTCGGCGCGGAACCCTGGACCAACGACATGCGCGTCGCGATCGAGCAGCGGATGGGCATCGATGCGGTCGACATTTACGGGCTGTCCGAAGTGATGGGCCCCGGCGTCGCGTCCGAATGCGTCGAGACCAAGGACGGCCCGACCATCTGGGAAGACCACTTCTATCCGGAAATCATCGATCCCGAAACCGGCGAAGTGCTTCCGGACGGTGAACTCGGCGAGCTCGTGTTCACGTCGCTGACGAAGGAGGCGCTGCCGATCGTCCGCTACCGGACCCGCGACCTCACGC
Organism: Burkholderia sp. AU6039; assembly: GCF_002223365.1. Taxonomy (NCBI): domain Bacteria; kingdom Pseudomonadati; phylum Pseudomonadota; class Betaproteobacteria; order Burkholderiales; family Burkholderiaceae; genus Burkholderia; species Burkholderia sp. AU6039. The sequence goes on along the minus strand of NZ_NKFK01000002.1, from coordinate 212,733 downwards.
GGCTGTTGCCCGGCACTGCCCGCACGATGCGCCGGATGGAGAAGATCACCGGGCGCTCGGACGACATGATGATCGTGCGCGGCGTCAACGTGTTCCCGACGCAAATCGAGGAGCAGTTGCTCAAGCAGCGCGCGCTCGCCCCGCACTATCAGATCGTGCTGACGAAGGAAGGCCCGCTCGACGTGCTGACGCTTAATGTCGAGCCTTGCCCCGAGACAGCACCCGATACGGCGGCGATCCATGCGGCAAAACAGGCGCTCGCCTACGACATCAAGTCGCTGATCGGCGTGACGGCCGTGATCAACGTGCTGCCCGTGAACGGGATCGAGCGGTCGGTCGGCAAGGCGCGACGCGTCGTCGACAAGCGCAGGGTCTGACGAAAATCGCTGCGCGTCAATCACGCGCGGTGAATCCGTGGCTGCAAATGAAACAGCCTGATCGGCCAACACCGATCGGGCTGTTTCATTCCGGGATGCCTTTGGCCATCCGCCGACGCAACAAGCGCATCACGAAATCTGACACAGCACGTCCGCCCTCACGATCCGAGCGACGTGCCCCGCGCACACCGCCGCTTCCGCGAATGCCGCGTCTACCGCATCGGCGGTGACCCGAGAAACCCCAGCCACCCGCGCCGCGTCACATCAGGAATTCGGGAACAGCAGCCACATCCGGCCGACCTGCTTCATCCGCCCGGCCTGATCGCCAGCATCGTCGCCGAGCCCCCAGAAATAGTCGGCCCGCACGCCGCCCTTGATCGCGGAGCCCGTATCCTGCGCGAACACGAGCCGGTTCATCGGCGTATTCGTCAGCGGGCGCGTGGTCTGCAGGAACACGGGCGTGCCAAGCGGGATCGACGACGGGTCGACGGCGATCGAACGCTCCGGCGTCAGCGGCACGCCCAGCGCGCCGATCGGGCCGTCCGCGCCGCCGTGCGGTGCATCTTCCTTGGTCGGCATGTCGCGGAAGAACACGAACCGCGGGTTCGTGTCGAGCAACGCGTCGACCCGGGTCGGGTTCGCCTTCGCCCACGCCTTGATGCCCTGCATCGTCGCCTGGGCGGGCGTCAGCTCACCGCGATCGAGCAGCCACTTGCCGATCGAGCGGTACGGCTGGTTGTTGGTGCCGCCGAAGCCGACCCGCATCACCGAACCGTCGTCGAGCAGCACGCGCCCCGAACCCTGCACCTGCAGGAAGAACGCTTCGATCGGGTCGTCGACCCACACGAGTTCGTTGCCGTTCAGGATGCCGGCGCGTTCGAGCTGCGCGCGTGCCGGCAGCGCGGCGCCCGCGCGATAACCGGCCGGCCAGCGGTAGAGCGCGTACTGATACGGACCGCGACGCACGCGCGAACCGTGCAGCAGCGGCTCGTAATAGCCGGTCACGAGCCCGTCGAGCGTACCGTCGGTGTTCGCAAGCTGGAACGGCGTGAAATACGTTTCGAAGAACGTGCGTGCACTGCTGACGTCGAGCTCGTCGAGCCGGTCGGCGGCCGCGCAAGCGCGTGCCCAGGCTGGCTGGCGCGCGAGCCGCACGCAGTTCTGTCGCAGCGCGGCGGTTGCGCCGAGCAGCGAATCGTCCTGCCAGCCCGGCACCTGCTGCCACGCGACCGGCGTGAGCCGCTTCGCGGCGACCTGCCCCGGCACGATCGCCGCGCCGGTCGGCGGCTTCAGCGACGACGTCCGCGTCGGCGCGCCACCGCACGCTGCCAGCAGCGCCGCTGCCGCAGCGGCCGCCACCCACCCGGCCACCCGGGGCCCAAACCACATACAATGTCCGTTCTTGATGGAAACCGCCATGTCAGATTTTCTCGACCAATATCCGATGCTCATCTTCGCGCTCGAAGCCTTCGTCGCGCTCGCCCTGCTGATCTTCATCGTCGTGTGGACGTCGTCGGGCAGAAAGAAGCACACCCGCAAGCCGCGCTAACACCCTGACGCACTCCGCCCGCTCAATGCAACGTGCGCGGCATGTGCAGTGCGAACTCGTCGACCGGCGCCTCGAAACGCTCGCCGTCCTCCGCCACGCAGAAGTACGCGCCACGCATCGTGCCGACCGGCGTCGCGATCACGGCCCAGCTCGTGTACTCGAAGTGCTCGCCCGGCTGGAGCAGCGGCTGGTGCCCGACGACGCCGAGCCCCTTCACTTCCTGCACGTGGTTCTCGCTGTCCGTGATGATCCAGTGACGCGCGATCAGCTGTGCTGCGACCTGTCCCGTGTTGCGGATCGTCAGCGTGTACGCGAATGCGTATTGACGGCGATCGGGGTCGGATTGTTCCGGCAAGTAGCTGGTTTTCACCGAAACGGTGAATTGATACTGACTCATGGTGTTTCCGCTGGAAGATGACCGCCCGTGCCGGCATGGGCAACGGGGCCGCGGGCGCGCCGCATTGGTTCGGCATTCTATGCGCAATCCGGCCTCGACCGCACGGCCTGCCGCCGCGCACCGGGTCGCCGGACGGTAGAATGGCGGTTTTGCGCCGCAACGTCCCCGCTCCCCTGCCATGACCCAATTCCGCATCGCTCCCAGCATCCTGTCGGCCGATTTCGCACGGCTCGGCGAAGAAGTCCGCAACGTGGTCGCCGCCGGCGCCGACTGGATCCACTTCGACGTGATGGACAACCATTACGTGCCGAACCTGACCATCGGTCCGCTCGTGTGCGAAGCGATCCGCCCGCACGTGCAGGTGCCGATCGATGTGCACCTGATGGTGCGCCCGGTCGACCGGATCGTGCCCGATTTTGCGAAGGCCGGTGCCAACCTGATCAGCTTCCACCCGGAAGGCTCCGATCACATCGACCGCACGCTGTCGCTGATCCGCGACCACGGCTGCAAGGCCGGCCTTGTGTTCAACCCGGCCACGCCGCTGAACTACCTCGACCACGTGATGGACCGCCTCGACTTCGTGCTGCTGATGTCGGTCAACCCGGGCTTCGGCGGCCAGTCGTTCATTCCGGAGACGCTGAACAAGCTGCGCGAAGCACGCGCACGCATCGACGCGTACACCGAGCGCACCGGCCGCGAGATCCTGCTCGAGGTCGACGGCGGCGTGAAGACCGACAACATCGCGGAAATCGCGGCGGCCGGCGCCGACACCTTCGTCGCGGGTTCGGCGATCTTCGGCAAGCCCGACTACCGCAAGGTGATCGACGAGATGCGCGCCGCGCTCGCTACCGTCGAGCGGAGCTGACGCCGTGGCCGACTCGTCGCTCGCCGGCCATGCGCCGGCCGGGGCCGTACCGGAAGCCACTCCGATCCGCTTCGCCACGTCACGCATCGACGCGGCGCTGATCGATCTCGACGGCACCATGGTCGATACGGCCGACGATTTCACGGCCGGCCTGAACGGGATGCTCGCGCAGCTCGGCGCGCCGGCCACGTCGCGCGACGAGGTGATCGGCTACGTCGGCAAGGGCTCCGAACACCTGATCCAGAGCGTGCTGAAGCCGCGCTTCGCGGCCGACGAGGCGCACGCGCGCTTCGACGACGCGCTGGCGATCTACCAGACCGAGTACGCGAAGATCAACGGCCGCCACACCCGCCTCTACCCGGACGTGGCCGCCGGTCTCGACGCGCTGCGCGCAGCCGGCATCCGGCTCGCGTGCGTGACGAACAAGCCGCATCGCTTCGCGGTCGAGCTGCTCGAGCAATACGGGCTGGCCGATTGCTTCGGCATCGTGCTCGGCGGCGACAGCGTCGCGCGCAAGAAGCCCGATCCGCTGCCGATGCTGACGGCCTGCAACGCGCTCGGCGTCGCACCGGATGCGGCAGTCGCGATCGGCGACTCGGAAAACGATGCGCTGGCAGGCCGCGCGGCCGGGATGGCGACGCTGACGGTGCCGTACGGCTACAACCATGGCAAAGCTATACAAACGATAAATTCGGATGGTATAGTCGATTCGTTGCTGGTCGCAGCTCGCGCAATCTCCGCGCACAACGCCGGCCGGCCAACCCTCTGATTATTTCTTCCATCTGCATGTTTCTGAATAAAAAACGGAGTCTGAGCAGCATCGACCGGGGAGCCTGGCCCTGGCGTCGCTGGTCGCGCTAACCTCTTCGATGAGGTACGCTGAAGCACGTCTTCAGCGCCGTTTTTTATCTCGCTGCGCATCCGCGCGCCGATCGTCGCACCACCTCGAGTTCTACCGCGTCCGAACGCCTGCGTTCAGGCACGGCCGCAGGCTCGCGACGTTCACGCCCGGAGTGCCGGCCGGCAACAGGCACTTCTCGATCGACCGCCCTTTCGCCGACGGCAACCCGCGCAGCGTCAAGTGATCCCTGGCGCACGCGCCGCTCGTCCCGAACAGGACCGGAACATGACCGAACTCGAATTTCAATCGCTCGCGAACGAAGGCTACAACCGCATCCCGCTGATCGCGGAAGCCCTCGCCGATCTCGAAACGCCGCTGTCCCTCTACCTGAAGCTGGCCCAGCCTGAACGCTCGGGCGCCAACTCGTTCCTGCTCGAATCGGTGGTCGGCGGCGAACGCTTCGGCCGCTATTCGTTCATCGGCCTGCCCGCCCGTACGCTCGTGCGGACCCGCAACGGCGTGTCGGAAGTCGTGCGCGACGGCCAGGTCGTCGAGACGCATGACGGCGACCCGTTCCAGTTCATCGAATCGTTCCAGGCGCGCTTCAAGGTGGCGCAGCGCCCGGGCCTGCCACGCTTCTGCGGCGGTCTCGCCGGCTATTTCGGCTACGACGCGGTGCGCTACATCGAGAAGAAGCTCGCGAACACCGCACCGCGCGACGATCTCGGCCTGCCCGACATCCAGTTGCTGCTGACCGAGGAAGTCGCGGTCATCGACAACCTCGCCGGCAAGCTGTACCTGATCATCTACGCGGACCCGAGCCAGGCCGAAGCCTATACGAAGGCGAAACAGCGCCTGCGCGAACTGAAGCAGCGCCTGCGCACGACCGTGCAGCCGCCGGTCACGTCGGCGAGCGTGCGCACCGAGACGTTCCGCGAATTCAAGAAGGATGATTATCTGGCCGCCGTGCGCCAGGCGAAGGAATACATCGCGGCCGGCGAGCTGATGCAGATCCAGGTCGGCCAGCGCCTGACGAAGCCGTACCGCGACAATCCGCTGTCGTTGTATCGCGCGCTGCGTTCGCTGAACCCGTCGCCGTACATGTACTACTACAACTTCGGCGATTTCCACGTGGTCGGCGCATCGCCGGAAATCCTCGTGCGCCAGGAAAAGCGCGGCGAAGACCAGATCGTCACGATCCGCCCGCTTGCCGGCACGCGCCCGCGCGGCAACACGCCCGAGCGCGACGCGGAACTCGCGACCGAGCTGCTCAACGATCCGAAGGAGATCGCCGAGCACGTGATGCTGATCGACCTCGCGCGCAACGACGTCGGCCGCATCGCGGAAATCGGCTCGGTGCACGTGACCGACCAGATGGTCATCGAGAAATACTCGCACGTGCAGCACATCGTCAGCTCGGTCGAAGGCAAGCTGAAGCCCGGCATGACGAACTACGACGTGCTGCGCGCGACGTTCCCGGCCGGCACGCTGTCCGGCGCGCCGAAGGTCCGTGCGATGGAACTGATCGACGAACTCGAGCCGGTCAAGCGCGGGCTGTACGGCGGCGCCGTCGGCTACCTGTCGTTCTCGGGCGAGATGGATCTCGCGATCGCGATCCGCACGGGCCTGATCCACAACGGCAACCTGTACGTGCAAGCGGCGGCCGGCGTCGTCGCGGATTCGGTGCCCGAATCCGAATGGCAAGAGACTGAGAACAAGGCGCGCGCGGTGCTGCGTGCGTCCGAACAGGTCCAGGACGGCCTCGATAGCGACTTCTGACCGGAGACTGACCATGCTGCTCATGATCGACAACTACGACTCGTTTACCTACAACCTGGTCCAGTACTTCGGCGAACTCGGCGAGGACGTGCGCACCTACCGCAACGACGAAATCACGCTCGACGAAATCGCGCGCCTGAACCCCGATGCGATCTGCCTGTCGCCCGGCCCGAGCAATCCGCAGCACGCGGGCATCACGCTCGACGTGCTGAAGGAATTCGCGGGCAGGAAGCCGATCCTCGGCGTGTGCCTCGGCCATCAGGCGATCGGCGAGGCCTTCGGCGGCCGCGTCGTGCGCGCGAAGACCATCATGCACGGCAAGGTGAGCAAGATCGAAACCGACTGCCGCGGCGTGTTCGCCGACCTGCCGAAGCACTTCGACGTCACGCGCTATCACTCGCTCGCGATCGAGCGCGAATCGCTGCCCGACTGCCTCGAGGTGTCCGCCTGGACCGACGACGGCGAAATCATGGGCGTGCGCCACAAGACGCTGCCGATCGAAGGCGTGCAGTTCCACCCGGAATCGATCCTGTCCGAGCATGGCCACGCGCTGCTCGAGAATTTCCTGAAACAGGCCCGCGCCGCGGCCGCGCAAGCCGCCTGACGGGAGCCTCACGATGACGATTACCCCGCAGGAAGCGCTGCAGCGCACGATCGAACACCGCGAAATCTTCCACGACGAGATGCTGCATCTGATGCGGCTCATCATGCGCGGCGACATGTCGCCCGTGATGGCGGCCGCGATCATCACCGGGCTGCGCGTGAAGAAGGAGACGATCGGCGAGATCGCCGCCGCCGCGACCGTGATGCGCGAATTCGCGAACCACGTCGAGGTGCAGGACAACTCGAACTTCGTCGACATCGTCGGCACCGGCGGCGACGGCTCGCACACGTTCAACATCTCGACCGCGTCGATGTTCGTCACGGCCGCGGCCGGCGCGAAAGTCGCGAAGCACGGCAACCGCGGCGTATCGAGCAAGTCCGGCAGCGCCGACGTGCTCGAGGCGCTCGGCGTGAACATCGACCTGCAGTCCGACCAGGTTGCCGCGTCGATCGCCGAAACGGGCATGGGCTTCATGTTCGCGCCGAACCATCACCCGGCGATGAAGAACATCGCGGCCGTGCGCCGCGAGCTCGGCGTGCGCACGATCTTCAACATCCTCGGCCCGCTGACCAACCCGGCCGGCGCGCCAAACCAGCTGATGGGCGTGTTCCACCCCGACCTCGTCGGCATCCAGGTGCGCGTGATGCAGCGCCTGGGCGCGCAGCACGTGCTGGTCGTGTACGGCAAGGACGGGATGGACGAGGTATCGCTCGGTGCGGCAACGCTCGTCGGCGAGCTGCGCGACGGCAAGGTGCACGAATACGAGATCCATCCGGAAGACTTCGGCCTGCAGATGGTGTCGAACCGCACGCTGAAGGTTGAAAATGCCGACGAATCGCGCACGATGCTGCTCGGCGCGCTGGACAACCAGCCGGGCGTCGCGCGTGAGATCGTCACGCTGAACGCCGGCACCGCGCTCTATGCGGCGAACGTAGCCGAGTCGATCGCGGACGGCATCCAGCTCGCCCGCGAAGCGATCGCGAGCGGCAAGGCCCGCGCGAAAGTCGACGAACTCGTGCGCTTCACGCAGCAGTTCAAGCGCTGACTCCCCTTACGAATCAAGCAGGAATCCACATGAGCGACATTCTCGACCGAATCATCGCCGTCAAGCGCGAAGAAGTCGCGGCGGCCATGCGCAGCGCGCCGCTCGAGGCACTGAAACTGGAAGCGTCCGCGCGCGACCTGCGCGACTTCGTCGGCGCATTGCGCGCGAAGCATGCGGCCGGCCACGCGGCCGTGATTTCCGAAATCAAGAAGGCCAGCCCGTCGAAGGGCGTGCTGCGCGAGCATTTCGTGCCGGCCGACATCGCGCGTTCGTATGCAGCGCACGGCGCCGCGTGCCTGTCGGTGCTGACCGACGAGCAGTTCTTCCAGGGCAGCGCCCGCTATCTCGAACAAGCGCGCGCGGCCTGCGAACTGCCGGTGCTGCGCAAGGACTTCATCGTCGACGCGTACCAGATCATCGAAGCGCGCGCGATGGGTGCCGACGCGATCCTGCTGATCGCCGCCGCGCTCGACACGCCGCTGATGCAGGATCTCGAAGCGTATGCGCACTCGCTCGGCCTCGCGGTGCTGGTCGAAGTCCACGACCGCAACGAGATGGAGCAGGCGCTGACGCTCAAGACGCCGCTGCTCGGCATCAACAACCGCAACCTGCGCACGTTCGAGACGTCGATCCAGACCACGCTCGACATGCTCGACATGATTCCGGCGGACCGGATCGTCGTGACCGAATCCGGCATCCTGTCGCGCACCGACGTCGACACGATGCGTGCGGCAAACGTGAACACGTTCCTCGTCGGCGAGGCGTTCATGCGCGCCGAGCAGCCGGGCGAGGAACTCGCACGGATGTTCTTCTGATGGCAATCGAAAAGGAAATCAAGCTCGCGCTGCCGGCCGGCCATGCCGACGCCGCGCGACGCTTCTTCGAGACGCTGACCGGCGAACCCGGTCGCGACGTCACGCTCGCGAACGTCTATTACGACACGCCCGATCTCGCGCTGGCCCGCTCGAAGAGCGCGGTGCGCGTGCGCCGCACGCCGCAAGGCTGGCTGCAGACGTTCAAGACGGTCGGCAGCGCGGAAGGCGGCCTGCATCGCCGCCACGAGTGGGAGCTGCCGGTCGCCGGCGACGCGCTCGAAATCGACGCGCTCGTCGCGGCCTGCGACGTGCCGGAAGCCGCCGCCGCGCTGAATGACGCGGCCGGCTCGCTGTCGGCGCTGTTCCGCACGGATTTTTCGCGTACGCTGTGGCGCATCGCAATCGGCGGCGCAACGGTCGAAGCCGCGGTGGACCTCGGCGAGATCGTCGTCCAGGCGGAACACGAAACGCGCCGCGAACCGATCAGCGAAATCGAACTCGAACTGATCGACGGCCCGGAGGCGGCGCTTGCAACGCTCGCCGCCGAATTGCAGCAAGCGCTGCCGGGCCTCGTTCCCGAAAACATCAGCAAGGCGCAGCGCGGCTACCGGCTGCGCGCGCAATAACCCGCATCACGCATGGCAACCCGCAAGACTTCCCGCGCGCCGCAACAGGCGTCGCTGTTCGATGATCCCGTGCCGGAAACGGCACCGGCCGATATTCCGCCGCCGGCGCCCGAAGCGCCCGCGGCCGGACGCAAGCCCGCCAAGAAAGCCGCCGCTCCTGCTGCGGCCCCGACGGCACCCCAGCCCGTTGCCGCCGACGTCCCGCACCTCGCCGCGCAATTCGACGCGCTGCCGCCCGTCTGGCGCGACGTGCTGAAACCCTTTACCGACAGCGACGCGTACGCGCCGCTGTGCCGCTTCGTCGATGACGAGCGTGCGGCCGGCAAGACGGTCTACCCGACCGACGTGTTCCGCGCGCTGCGCCTGACGAGCCCGGACGACGTGAAGGTCGTGATCCTCGGCCAGGATCCGTACCACGGCGACGATCGCGGCACGCCGCAGGCGCACGGGCTCGCGTTCTCGGTGCCGCCGGCCGTGCGCATGCCGCCGTCGCTGCGCAACATCTTCAAGGAAATCACCGCGAACTTCGGCCACGACACACCGCGCCACGGCTGCCTCGACACCTGGGCGCGCCAGGGCGTGCTGCTGCTCAACACGGTGCTGACGGTCGAGCGCGGGGCCGCCGCGAGCCATGCGAAGCGCGGTTGGGAGCAATGTACGGACACGCTGATCCGCGAACTCGCCGGCCGCCATCAGGGGCTCGTCTTCATGCTGTGGGGCGCCCACGCGCAGGCGAAGCGCGCGCTGTTCGACGCCAGCGCGCACCGCGTGCTCGAGGCGCCGCATCCGTCGCCGCTGTCCGCGCACCGCGGCTTCCTCGGCTGCCGCCATTTCGCGCTCGCGAACGATTATCTGGTCGAGGCAGGCCGCGAACCGATCGACTGGCGCCTGCCTGACGTGGCGGAAACGCTCGCGTAACCGCTGCACCGCCGTTCGTTCGCCACGGCAGCCGGTATGCAAAAACGCCGCGCCCCTTTCGGGACGCGGCGTTTTTTTGTCGGGCGACGCGGCGGGTGCGACGCACCCGCATCGACCTTACGCGGCGGCGATCGCTTCGCGTGCGCCAGCCAGCGCTGCGCTTTGCGCATCCGCGCCGAGGTTCAGGCCTTCCGCGAAGATGAAGTTCACGTCGGTCATGCCGACGAAGCCGAGGAACGTGCGCAGGTACGGGGTCTGGCTGTCGTTCGGCGTACCGGCGTACTTGCCGCCGCGGGCCGTCACCACGTGAACCTTCTTGCCCTTGATCAGGCCTTCCGGACCGTTCTCGGTGTAGCGGAACGTGACGCCTGCACGTGCGATCCAGTCGAAGTACGTCTTCAGTTGCGACGAGATGCCGAAGTTGTACATCGGTGCGCCGATCACGATGATGTCGGCAGCTTGCAGTTCGGCGATCAGTGCATCGCTCTTCGCGACGATCGCATTCTGTTCCGCGGTGCGCTGGTCGGCCGGCGTGAAGAACGCGCCGAGCACCGATTCGTCGAGGTGCGGCAGCGCATCGGCCAGCAGGTCGCGAACCACGACGTTCGCGCCGGGGTTCGATTGTTGCAGCTTTGCCGTCAGTTCGTTGGCCAGCAGCGTGGATTGCGCACCTTGCGAACGCGCGGCGGAATTGATTTGCAGAATGGTCGTCATGTCAGGCTCCAGTAGGGTTGCGCTTTGGTAGCGCGAGTGACGCCATTGTGCGTGGCCGAATGATCGCGAAAAAGCGGGTTCAGGGCGACGGATTGTTGCAACAGCAGAACAATCGTTGATCGTGCCCCGATACCCGCTTCCGACCGCTCACCCCTTCAGCCAGGCCTCCCGGGCCTTCGAGACCGCGGCCGGCTTCGCGGCCGCCGTCAGCCGGTAGCGCGTGACTTCCGGGCCGTCGAGCTTCAGTTTCGCGATGCGCAGCTCGTCGCGACGGAAGGCGTGAACCTCGATCTTGTCACCCGGCCGGTAGCGCGCGAGCAGTGCGTCGAGGTTGGTGCCCGTGACGCGCAGCCCGTCGACCGCGATCAGCGTGTCGCCAGCCGACAGCCCCGCGCGATGTGCGGCGCCGCCTTCGTAGACGGCCGCGAACGTGCAGTCCGCGCCGCCGCGCAGGCGCGCGCCGATCGTCGGCTTCGCGATCGCGCCGTTCGCCACATCGGGCGCGAGCGTCACGCCGAACGGTGCGAGCAGTTCGGCGAGCGGCAGGTCGCGCGTGCCGTGCACGGCATCGGCGAACAGGCGGCCGAGCGCGACGCCCGTCGCCTCCTCGATCAGCGCCTCGACTTCGTTCTCCTCGACGCCCGCCTGCTTGCCGCGATAGAAATCGCGGCCGTAGCGCTGCCACAGCAGGCGCATCACGTCGTCGAGCGACTTCTTGTTGCGCGTCTGCGCGCGGATCGCGAGATCGAAGGCGAGCGCGACCAGCGAACCCTTCGTGTAGTAGCTGACGATTGCATTGGTCGCGTTCTCGTCCTGGCGGTAGTACTTGATCCACGCGTCGAACGAGCTTTCGGCGACGCTTTGCTTCAGGCGCCCCGTGCCGCGCAACACGCCGCCGACCGTACGGCCGAGCGCCGCGAAATATTCGTCCTGCGACATCAGCCCGCTGCGCACCAGCATCAGGTCGTCGTAATACGACGTGAAGCCTTCGAACAGCCACAGCAGCGACGTGTAGTTTTCCTTCGACAGGTCGTACGGCACGAACGCCGCCGGCTTGATGCGCTTCACGTTCCACGTATGGAAGTACTCGTGGCTGCAGAGCCCGAGATACGTGCGATAGCCTTCCGTCGTTTCGGGCCGCCCTTTCACCGGCAGGTCGGTGCGGTTGCAGATCAGCGCGGTCGACGCGCGGTGCTCGAGGCCCCCGTAGCCGTCGCTGACCGCCAGCGTCATGAACACGTAGCGGTCCATCGGCGCTTTCTTCGATTTCGGCTCGAACAGCGCGATCTGCGCTTCGCACACGCGCTTCAGGTCGGCGCGCAGGCGCTCCAGGTCAAGCTGCGTCACGCGCCCCGCGATCACGATGTCATGCGGCACGCCATGCGCGTCGAACGTCGCGAGCGCGAATTCGCCGATCGTCACCGGATGGTCGGAGAGCTCGTCGTAGTTCGCTGCGCGATATGCACCGAACCCGTAGCGCTTGGTGCCGCGCGCCTCAGGCAGCGACGTACCGACGCGCCATGCGCGGAACGCCGCACCGGCCGGCTTCGCGATGTCGACTTCACACGGCGCATCCTCGCGGCCCGCAACGCTCAGGAACACGGCCGTCGCGTTGAAGAAGCCGCCCGATTCGTCGAGATACGCGGAGCGTACCGACAGGTCCCACGCATACACGTCGTAGCGCAGCGTCAGCGTGCCGTTCACGGGTGCGGCCTGCCACGTGTGCTTGTCGGTCTTCGCGATCCGCACCTTGCGGCCCGCGTCATTGAAAGCGCCGAGCGTCACGATATTGCGCGCGAACTCGCGCACCAGGTAGCTGCCCGGAATCCACACCGGCAACGAAAAGCGCTGGCCTTCGGGGTCGGGATCGGTGACCGTCACCGACACTTCGAACAGGTGCGCGGCAAGATCTTTCGGAACAATCGAATAGCGGATCGGCTGGGTCATCGTGGCAATCGGTCGGTCGAATACGGCGGCGGAAACGAAGAGAGGCGCCGGCAGATGCGGGCGCCCCTCGCTGGCCAGGCCATGCGGCCCGGCGTGTGGTCGGTTACTTGCTCGAGGCGAGCGCCTGATTGAGCTGGTCGGCCGACACGGCGCCCGGCAGGCGGCGGCCGTCCGGCAGGAAGATCGTCGGCGTGCCCGTGACGTTCATCCCACGGCCGAGCGCGAGGTTCTTGTCGAGCGCGGTCGTATCGCAGGTACCGGCGCCGGACGGCGCGCGGTGGTCGAGCATCCAGCCCTGCCACGTTTTCGCGCGGTCGGTCGCACACCAGATCGCCTTCGACTTCGCGGTCGAATCCGGCGACAGCACCGGGTACAGGAACGTGTAGACGGTCACGTTGTCGACCGACTGCAGCGTCGTCTCGAGCTTCTTGCAATACGGGCAGTTCGGATCGGAGAACACCGCGATCTTGCGGGCGCCGTTGCCCTTGACGACCTTGATCGCATTCGCGAACGGCAGGCTCGCGAAGTCGATCTTGTTGATTTCGGACAGGCGCGCGTCGGTCAGGTTCTTGTGCGTCTTGGTGTCGACGAGATCGCCGAGCAGCACGTAATCGCCTGCCGCATCGCTATAGATGATCTGCGAGCCGAGGTTGACTTCGTAAAGGCCCGCGACCGGCGCTTTCGACACGCTCTTGATCGGCGCGTCGTTGCCGAGGCGGGCCTGCAGCGTTGCTTTCAGCTTGTCGGTGGTCTGGTCGGCCTGCGCGGTGCAGCCAAGCGTCGCCATCGTGACGGCCAGCGCCAGCGACGCGATGCGGATCGTTTTTTTCATCGAAATCTTCCTTCAGCTCAATCGGAGTGCACGGCACAGTGTACGCCGTAACGGAACCGTGTCCGACCGGCGAAGCGGCCGAAGGTTCGATCGATCAGCCGAGCGCGGCCGATACGAGCCAGCGCTTCACGAGCGGCTGCGCGCCGACGAAGGCCATGCCCGCGTTGCGCACGGCCTTCGCGAGCGAGCCCGGCACCGCGAACAGCCGCTGCAGCCCGTCGGTCGCGACCATCAGCGCGCGGATGTCTTCGCGACGCGAACGCTCGTAGCGGCGCAGCAGCACCGTATCGCCGAGGTTGCGGAAGCTTTCCTTGCCCGCGATCGCGTCGGCAAGCGCCGCGACGTCACGCAGGCCGAGGTTCATCCCCTGCCCCGCGAGCGGGTGGATCAGGTGCGCGGCATCGCCGACGAGCGCGACGCGCGGTGCGATCAGCTTGTCGACCGTCTGCAGCGCCAGCGGGAAGCCGGCAGCCGGCGTCACGCAGTCGAGCGTGCCGACCTGGCCGTGCGACACGCGCTCGACTTCGGCCGCGAGCTGCGCCGGATCGAGTGCGAGCAATTCGTCCGCATGCGCGGTGTGCGCGGACCAGACGAGCGACACATGGCCGTCCGGCAGCGGCAGCAGCGCGACGATCTCGCCTTCGTGAAACCACTGGTAGGCGGTCTCTCGGTGCGGCAGCGACGCCTTGAAGTTCGCGACGACGCCGGTTTGCCGGTAGTCGCGCCGCTCGACCTTGGCCCCCATTTGCGAGCGCACCCACGAATGCGCGCCGTCCGCGCCGACGACGAGGTCCGCTGCCAGCACCTGCCCCGACGACAGCGTGAGCACGGCCGCATCGTCGCGCACGTCGAAGCCCTGTGCGCGCGCATCGAACCACGTGAGGTTCGGCTGGAACCGCAGCGCGGCGTCGAGCGACGCCTCGACCAGCGACGATTCGGCGATCCACGCGAGCTGCGGCACGGACGCCTGGTACGCGGAGAAATGCAGTTCCGCGTGCGCGTCGCCATACACGCGCATGTCGTAGACCGGCGCAAGCCGGCTGTGATCGAGCGCCTGCCAGACGCGCAGCCGCTCGAGCAGCGCCTGCGAACTGGAGGACAGCGCGTAGACGCGCGTGTCGAAGGCGAGATCGGCGGGGCGCGGCGTGGCCGGCTGGGCGAGCAAGGCTGTCTTGTAGCCGGACTGGGTCAGCGCGAGCGCGGCCGTCTTGCCGACGAGCCCGCCGCCGACCACGGCGACGTCGAAGGTGTGGTGGGCAGTCATGGCGGGCATTATAGCCGCGGGGCCAAACCCTTACGCGGCCGGACTTTGCGGGAAATCAGCAGAATCGCAGGCCGATGCGGCAACGCGGCGGCCCGCCGCATCGGCCATTCGGCGCCTGCCCGGAATCCGGGGCGTCGGCACGGTACAATAGCGACTTTGACCGTCGGCCCGCCGCGCCCCACGCGCCGGCCGCCCTTTTTTCCCGCGCCGCCGTGCCCTGTCCGGCCGCGCCGCCTTACCCGTCCGAAGGATTCCATGAGTCTCAAATGCGGCATCGTCGGCTTGCCCAACGTCGGCAAGTCCACCCTGTTCAATGCGCTGACCAAGGCCGGCATCGCCGCCGAGAACTACCCGTTCTGCACGATCGAGCCGAACGTCGGCATCGTCGAAGTGCCCGATACGCGCCTGAAGGCGCTCTCCGAGATCGTCAAGCCGGAGCGTGTCGTGCCGGCCGTCGTCGAATTCGTCGACATCGCGGGCCTCGTCGCGGGCGCGAGCAAGGGTGAAGGCCTCGGCAACCAGTTCCTCGCGAACATCCGCGAAACCGACGCGATCACGCACGTCGTGCGCTGCTTCGAGGACGAGAACGTCATTCACGTCGCCGGCAAGGTCAGCCCGATCGACGACATCGAAGTCATCAACACCGAACTCGCGCTCGCCGACCTCGGCACCGTCGAGAAGGCGCTCACGCGCTATTCGAAGGCGGCGAAGTCGGGCAACGACAAGGAAGCGGCGAAGCTCGTCGCGGTGCTCGAAAAAGTGCGCGCGCAGCTCGACCAGGGCAAGGCCGTGCGCGGGCTCGAACTGTCGGACGACGAAGAGGCGCTGCTGAAGCCGTTCTGCCTGATCACGGCGAAGCCGGCGATGTACGTGGCCAACGTGAAGGACGACGGTTTCGAGAACAACCCGCACCTCGACGCGGTGCGCAAGTACGCGGAAAGCGAGAATGCGCCGGTCGTGGCCGTGTGCGCGGCGATCGAGGCGGAAATCGCCGATCTCGACGACGCGGACAAGGAAGCGTTCCTCGCCGACATGGGCATGGAAGAGCCGGGCCTCGACCGCGTGATCCGCGCGGGCTTCAAGCTGCTCGGCCTGCAGACGTACTTCACCGCGGGCGTGAAGGAAGTGCGCGCATGGACGATCCATATCGGCGACACGGCGCCGCAGGCGGCCGGCGTGATCCACACCGACTTCGAGCGCGGCTTCATCCGCGCGCAGACGATCGCGTTCGACGATTTCATCACGTACAAGGGTGAGCAAGGCGCGAAGGAAGCCGGCAAGATGCGCGCGGAAGGGAAGGAATATGTCGTGCACGACGGGGATGTGATGAACTTCCTGTTCAACGTCTGAGCGTTGCGTTATCGCCTCAGTGAAAAGCCCGCTTCTGCGGGCTTTTTTCTTTTCGGTGTACCGGCCTAGTCACGACCGGAGCCGCCCGTGTCCGATTTAGATCCGGCTATGCATGGCTGCATGGTGACCTCCCTGTGCCGTCTCATTGCATTGCGCAAATCGACGCGCGCTCCATACGGTTGCGCGGATGGTATTTCGACCAGACAAACTGACTGAAATAGCTTTCAGCAACCTCCGTCCATGTCCGAAGTCCGTCGTCTTCCTGCAGTACGTGCCTCGCGTTAACCAGCAACCAGGACATCACGGCCTGGCTGTCGCGACACTTCGCGCATTCTCCTGACGTACAACAGCGCGCAAGCGAGACAAAATCGGCACGATACGCATTGAACCTGGGGAGCGCGGGCCACCCCGACGCGAACCGATCCACGTTTTGCGGATGATCTTCGCTGACGCTCGGACAACTTGCACCATTGAATGCTCCCCAGGCGGTCTCACCCCGCATCAGGGCCGTCAGATAATAGGGATGGCTTGCAATGGTTTCAGGGTATTTCGCTTTCAAGTCGAGCAGGACGTCCAGCAACCGCTCCTCGCCTCGTCGACGTAGCGGGCCGTCAACGTCGTAGGGACTGTAGTAATTGAACAGCAACCGATTCCCGTTATCTCGAATTTTGCGCACCGTTTCCTCGATGTACGCAATACCGTCAATCGTCACGGCATAGACAAAACCCGCACGTTCGTCGTCGCGATAGTTTGCCAGCGCCTTGTCGAACAAGCCGGTGAAGCGTTTTCCGTTCGGACCAATCGCACGCAATTCATCGTCGAGTGGCCCGCCGCCAAATACGGAGATCGCGATGGTGATGTCCTCGAATCCTTCATACGGGATTTTTCGAAGTCCATTCGTCGACACTGACACTTTCGGCATGTATTTCCTGAATATCCGTATCCGATCGAGGTGCAATGCAGGCTCGCCGCCAATCAATAGCGGTGCGTTGACCCCGCGCGCAGCCTCCTCCTTCACACGCTGCTCAAGGCGACGCGCATCGCTCAACTCTTGCGATGCTGTATCGAATTCGTTCTCGAAAAACCAGCAGCCCTTGCAACGGAGGTTGCATTGATTCGTGAGATGGTAAAGCGACGCGCGCGTCTCCTTCGCCTCATTTCTGACGGCCTTGAAGCGCGATTTCATTTCTGTTGAATCATCCATCGTGGTCTCCTGATGTGAGGATGCGAACGACACGCGCGGTCAGCGCAGCAACCCTCTGGTGAGCTCCGGCCACAGCGACGAATGCTCGCGGCGGAACATGCCGACGTGGCCAATTGCTCGGCCGTCGGGATTTTCTGGATGGATGAAGTGGGCGTCGGACTTGGCTCTCGGCAGCAGGCGCAGCCAGTCTGCGATATTGGCCGGCGTGGCAAGCGGGTCGTCGGTTGCGGCCACAACGGTGACCGGAGCGATAAATTCGTCGTAGTAGTGGCGTGCCACCCCTGCCCCGAATTCGTTCGCTACATATCCCGGCCGACGGCACCATCGGGCCCACTGAAGTCCGACGCACGGTGGCAGATCATCACCCCAGCCGAGTACCCTGGCCGGAACGTAACCGAGCAATCGAATGGAAATCGGTACATACATATGCGCAAGCAGCAAGGCCGCGAAACGCTTTGGCCAGCGAATGTTGCCGACATACCCGGAAGACGCCGAGATGGCGCACAGCGAACGAATCGATGCGTGATTCGGCATCAGGCCGACCAGTTGTGCGCCTGCGCTATGCCCGATCAAATGCGCGCTGCGCGCACTGGTTTCGCCAAGGAGCCAGTCGAGCGCCGCGGGCATGTCGAACTGCCCCCAGTCCTGTTTCCGCGCTTGGGACCGGCGGACGTGATCCGTACCGAGCGACGCGCCGATCCCCCGATAGTCGAATACAAACGTCGAGTGGCCGTCTTTGCGTAGCCAATCTGCAAACGGGAAATAAAAGGATTGTCGGATTCCCGTCGCAGGGCAGATGAGCACGGGGGAACGATCACCCTCGGCCGCCGGGAAATAGGTTCCCTTGAGCTGGAATCCGTCGCGGGCGGAGAAAGTTATGCCGACGCGAGCAGTCGAACGCTCAGTCATTGTTGCGACCTCGATACAGTCGACAAACGACAAGGCGTATCGATCGCGCAATTGGCTATCAGGCTCTGCCCGATAATGCCGACCATCAACAAAGGACGCCAAATTGATTTGCCCATCGATTCACCTCGGTAATCGAAGCAATCAATGTACGAGCATGTCTTTGTTGATGAAATCAGACGAGTTCGATTATTCCGCGCTAGTTTCTTCTTGCTTCTCGCCTCTCACAAAAAATCGCGCGTCGACATTTTCCGCCGCATTGAATAATGCCAAAAGCAAATGGCCCGACCGGCAAACGCCGATCGGGCCATTTTTCACGACGCGGGCTTTCCGCCCGCCGTCACTTCACGCCATCACATCGCCGACACGCGCCGCCCTTCACTCGCCTGCGCATCGCGACCACGTTTGTTCAGCCACGACGCCAGCAGCACGATCAGCGCCAGCACGGCCGTCGCCCCCACTTCCATCCGGTGATCCTCGCTCACGAGCATCACCGTCAGCGTGCCGCAGATGAACAGGATCACCGCCCACGTGAGCCACGGGAACAACCACATCCGCAGCGTCAGGTCCGCGCCGGTCGATTCGAGCGTCTTGCGCATCCGCAGCTGCGAGATCGCGATTACGAGATACACGAGCAGCGCGATCGCGCCCGACGTCGCCAGCAGGAAGCCGAATACCTGCTCCGGCATCAGGTAGTTCGCGATCACGGTCACGAAACCGAACGCGGTCGATGCGAGCACGGCCGCGCGCGGCGTGCCGGTCGAATCGGTGCGGTGCAGGAACGCAGGCGCATCCTTGCGCTTGGACAGCGAGAACAGCATCCGCGACGCGGTGTACAGCGCCGAATTCAGGCAGCTCGCGACCGACACCAGCACGATCACGTCGATGATCGCCTTCGCGTTCGGGACGCCGATCAGCTCCATCGCGCGCTGATACGAGCCGTGCTTCGGCAGCAGCGGGTCGTTCCACGGCACGATGGCCGCGACGACGAGAATCGAGCCGAGATAGAACAGCGTGATACGCCAGATCACCGAGTTGGTCGCGCGCACGATCTGGCGTTGCGGGTTGTCCGATTCGGCGGCCGCGATCGTCACGATCTCGGTGCCGAGGAACGAGAACATCGTCGTCAGCATCGCCGCGAGCACGGCGCCGGCGCCGTGCGGCATGAAGCCGTCATGCACGAACAGGTTCGACACGCCCGACACAGCCGGCGCCGGGATGATGCCGACGATCGCCGCACCGCCGATGCACAGGAACACGACGATCGCGACAACCTTGATTAGCGCGAACCAGAATTCGAATTCGCCGTAGTTCTTGACCGAGAAGAGGTTGGTCACCGTCAGCACCAGCGTGATGCCGAGCGCGAAGACCCAGGTTGCAACGCCAGGAAACCATGCATTGAGGATGGTCGCGGCGGCAGTCGCCTCGATCGGGATCACGAGCACCCAGAACCACCAGTACAGCCAGCCGATCGAGAAACCGGCCCAGTGGCCGATCGCGCGATCGGCATAGGTGGAGAACGAACCGCTGTCCGGATGGGCGACTGCCATCTCGCCGAGCATGCGCATCACGAGCACGACCAGCACCCCTGCGATCGCATACGCAAGGATCGACGCCGGGCCGGCTTCCGCGATCGCGTGGCCGGAGCCGACGAACAGGCCCGCGCCGATCACGCCGGCAATCGACATCATCGTCACGTGCCGCTGCTTCAGGCCCGTACCGAGGCCTGTGTTGCTTCCACTCATCTGTCTCTCTCCAAAAAACGGTTCCGGTATGGCCGGGTATCGCGTGAAGGCAGCACGGGGGATTGTCGTTCTTGGGCCGGGCCGGATGCGGCACCTGCATGGGTGCAGGCGCGCAGCCGGATCGGGGGCCGTTCCGGAACGGGTCGCGACGCAGTCTGCGAAGCTGCGGGTGCGATGCGGCACGCAGGGCGCCGGCGCATCGCGTGCGCCCTTTCCGTCGGCTTTCGTCAGCTGCCTTCGAAGCGAAGGAGTGTAAGCATCAAACGGTTCTTCACTAAGAACCAATTGAAGAATTTCGATGGAACCACTTGTTGCATCGACATCGATCGATGCAACGCTTGTACCGTCCGTGGCGACTCGCGAGCGCGCCGAAAGCGCCCGGCGACATCGAGTCAGTCAGCCGCAACCGGCGGCGCGTCAGCGCGTGCCGTTCGCCATCTCGTCACGCCATTTGGCAGGGACGACGGCCTGCCATTCTCGCAGAAGCAGGTTTTTCACGGCGTCCGGATGGGCCGCCGACAGTCGCACCAGCACGATCGGCCAGCCGACGTAGTGATCCGTCACGTAATACACGTCGGGTTCCGATTCGATCAGCCACGCGCGCTCATCGGGGCCGACGCCTTTCACGACGAGCGTGTCGCCGTCCTCGCGCAGCCGCGCGAGCATCTTGCCCTTCACCTTGAGTGCGGGCGTGCCGTAAGACGTGCCTTCCTCGACGCCGCGCCACGCCAGTGCGATCTGCCGAACTTCGTCGAATGTCACGGGGCCTCCCGGCTGGATGCCTTCGGTTCACGATCCGGCCACCCTACCGGAATTCGCGAAGCCGTGCCGTGGGCAGTGCGCTTATCCGCGCGCCGCACGCGCGGCCGTCGACGCACGCCCTGTCGTCGCGACAATCGCGAACGC
Source organism: Burkholderia sp. AU6039 (assembly GCF_002223365.1). NCBI lineage: Bacteria > Pseudomonadati > Pseudomonadota > Betaproteobacteria > Burkholderiales > Burkholderiaceae > Burkholderia > Burkholderia sp. AU6039. Next base: position 192,049 of record NZ_NKFK01000002.1, on the reverse strand, counting down.
GATCGCATTCGCGGCGGCACTGGCCAGAATCGGCACGAGATAGCCGCCGCCTGCGTCATAGATGAAGCCGGCCGCGGTCGGCCCGATCAGCGTGCCGAATGCGACGCTCGTATAGAGCACGCCGATGATCCCGCTCACGTTGCGGCCGCCGAAATAGTCCATCACCACCGCCGGCAGCACCGCGACCCAGCCGCCGTAGAACACGCCGAACCCGAGTGCGAACGCGGCAAGCGTGGCGACGGTGCCGGCGCCGGCCCACGCGACGAGCGCGACGGCCATGCCCGCGAACATCGCGAGCAGCGACGTGCGGCGGCCGAAGCGGTCGGCGAGGCCGCCGAGGAAGAAGCGGCCGGCCGTGCTGCCGACGCCGATCGCGCCGAGCAGCAGCACGGCCGTCGATGACGAGACGCCATGATCGAGCGCGTACGGCACAAGATGAACGAACGGCACGAACACGCCGAACGAGCAGATGAGGCATGCCGCGTAGAGGCTCGCGAACGAGCGCGACGTGACGGCTTCGCGCACCGTCGCGCCGGCAGCCGGCTTGCGACTAGCGGCCGCACCGGAGACCGAACGCCCCGTATCGCGCGCGGTGGCCTTCGCGCCGCCGCCCTCGACGGGCTCATGCGCCGCCTCTCCGTCCGGCAGCAGCCCCCGCCCGCGCGGATCGTTCTCGATCAGCAACGCCATCCCCGCGCCGATCACGACCGCGATCACGGCCAGCGTGAAATACGCACCGCGCCAGCCGACGTGCGCGATCAGCGCGGACGCGAGCGGCGGCATCACCAGCGTGCCGACGCCGATCCCGGCGACCGCGAGCCCCGACGCGAAGCCGCGCCGGCGCACGAACCAGCGCTGCACGGCGCCGACAGCCGGTACGTATGCGCAGCCGACGCCGAGACCGACACCGAGCCCGTACGCGACGTAGACCTGCACCAGCGTATGCGCGGCGCCGGCAGCCGCGAGCCCGATGCCCGTCAGCAGCATCCCGGCGACGGCCAGCCGCCGCGAGCCGAAGCGGTCGGCCAGCGGCCCGCTGACGATGCCGAAACCGAAATACAGGAAGCCGGCGAGCGAAAACACGAGCGAGATCTGCCCGCGCGACGCGGCGAAATCCCGCTGCAGCGACTCCACGAAGGCGCTGAACGTGTATGCGCTGCCGAAACCGACGAACGTGACGGCAAACGCGGCCGCCACCACGTACCAGCCGTAGAAAACGCGCGATGCGCCCGGGCGGTTCATGACGATGCTCCTCTCAGGTTCCCCGGCCGCCGGGCGGCGTCCGGATTGCCTCATGGATATAGTTGAACTATGTTGATCGCATCGGTTGCCGACAGGCAGTCGCGCAGCATGCGATCCGATGCGTCAACGGTACTCGCGCATATGCATCGTCTCAAACGATATTTCGTCGGACTTTCGATTTAGAAAAACTGAATGAATCGTTCCCGCTTGCCGCCTCTCAACCCGCTGCGCGCATTCGAAGCGGCCGCCCGCCACCTGTCGGTGAAGGCGGCCGCCGAGGAGCTGTCGGTCACGCCCGGCGCGGTAAGCCAGATGATCCGCACGCTCGAGACGCATCTCGGTGTACAGCTGTTCGAGCGCGTCAACCGCGGCATCCTGCTCACGGCCGCCGGCCGCGACTACCTGCCGCCGGTGCGCAACGCGTTCCGGCAGATCGCCGATGCGTCGCAGCGCGTGTCGGGTGCGGCCGACAGCGGCGTGCTGACGGTGAGCGTCACGCCGTTTTTCGCATCCGCGTGGCTCGTCCCGCGCCTCGCGGAGTTCCGGGAGGCTTGCCCGGACGTCGACCTGCAGGTCGTCACGAGCCACGCACTGGCGGATTTCTCGCGCGACGGCGTCGACGTCGCGATCCGTCATGGCCTCGGGCGCTACATCGGGCTGTGCAGCGAGCGCCTGCTGACGGTGGAGATCGTCGCGCTCGCATCGCCCGAACTCGTCGCGCGGCTCGGCATGCCGGCGACGCCGGCCGAGCTCGTCGGCTGGCCGCAGTTGCACGACGCCGAGCGCAAGGGCTGGCACATCTGGTTCGGCGCGCAGCGGATCGACGATTTCGGCCCGCCGCGCGGCCCCGCGTTCGACGACTCCGGCCTGTTGCTGCAGGCGATCGTCGCCGGCCAGGGCGCCGGGCTGCTGCCGGCCGCGATGGTGCGCGGCGAGCTGGCAAGCGGCCGGCTCGTGCAGCTCGCCGACGTCGCGTGGCTCGACGATTTCGCGTACTACCTCGTCTATCCGCCGCATCACGCGGAACGGCCAAAGGTTGCCGCCTTTCGCCGATGGATCCTCGACGCCGCACTGGCCGACGGTGCGGCATCGATGTCCGGCGCGGCGTAGCGCCCTGCGTCACGGCGCGCTTCTTCTACCGATCGGCTAACATGCGGCCCGGCACCGATAACAACAGACCGAGAGAGACCATGCCCGCCCTGCTCCGCCGCGCGACACGCATCGCGACGCTGTCCGCCGCATTTTTCGTCGCGTGCGCCGCGCTGCCCCTTCCGGCACACGCGTATCGCGCACCGACCGGCTACGGCAACGAAGCCGATCTCGACCGCCACGACACGTATCGCAACCGCGACGGCGAAACCGTGCACGCCCCCGCGCATTCGAAATCGGGCCGCGTGCCCGACGGTGCGAGCGCGCGCTGCCGCGACGGCACGTACAGCTTCAGCCGTCACCGGCGCGGCACGTGCTCGGGGCACGGCGGCGTCGCCGCGTGGCTGTAGCCTCGGCCGAATGGCCAATCCGGACCGCTGCAGCCGCCCGCCGCTGTCAGCGACGCTCGGCGGCGAAGTACAATAGCCGCTCGCGCCGCCCACACGCGGCGACGCCGCCGCGCCTCGCGCGGCACGCTCCGTACCGAATCACCCGACGCCGCCACGCCCACGCGCTGCGCGGCAGTCTCAACCACTTCTGACTTTCACACCGAAATGGCCCAATACGTTTTCACGATGAACCGGGTCGGCAAGATCGTGCCGCCCAAGCGCCAGATCCTGAAGGACATCTCGCTGTCGTTCTTTCCCGGCGCGAAGATCGGCGTGCTCGGCCTGAACGGCTCGGGCAAGTCGACGCTGATCCGCATCATGGCGGGCGTCGACAAGGACATCGAAGGCGAAGCCACGCCGATGCCGAACCTGAACATCGGCTACCTGCCGCAGGAGCCGCAGCTCGACCCGACGAAGACGGTGCGCGAAGCCGTCGAGGAAGGCCTCGGCGACCTGTTCCAGGCCAACAAGAAACTCGAGGAAATCTATGCGGCGTACGCAGAGCCGGACGCCGACTTCGACGCGCTCGCGGCCGAGCAGGCGAAGTACGAAGCAATCCTCGCGTCGAGCGACGGCGGCAGCCCCGAGCAGCAGCTCGAAGTGGCCGCCGACGCACTGCGCCTGCCGTCGTGGGACGCCAGGATCGAACACCTGTCGGGCGGTGAAAAGCGCCGCGTCGCGCTGTGCAAGCTGCTGCTCGAAAAACCCGACATGCTGCTGCTCGACGAGCCGACCAACCACCTCGACGCGGAATCGGTCGACTGGCTCGAGCAGTTCCTGGTGCGCTTCCCGGGCACCGTCGTCGCGGTCACCCACGATCGCTACTTCCTCGACAACGCGGCCGAGTGGATTCTCGAACTCGACCGCGGCCACGGTATTCCGTGGAAGGGCAACTACAGCAGCTGGCTCGACCAGAAGGAAGAGCGCCTGAAGCAGGAAGAAGCGTCGGAATCGGCGCGCCAGAAGGCGATCAAGAAGGAACTGGAGTGGGTGCGCCAGAACCCGAAGGGCCGTCAGGCGAAGTCGAAGGCCCGTATCGCGCGCTTCGAGGAGCTGAGCAGCCAGGAATACCAGAAGCGCAACGAAACGCAGGAAATCTTCATTCCGGCCGGCGAACGCCTCGGCAATGAAGTGATCGAGTTCAAGAACGTCAGCAAGTCGTTCGGCGACCGCCTGCTGATCGACAATCTGAGCTTCAAGATCCCGGCCGGCGCGATCGTCGGCATCATCGGCCCGAACGGCGCCGGCAAGTCGACGCTGTTCAAGATGCTGACCGGCAAGGAACAGCCGGATTCGGGCGAAGTCGTGATGGGGCCGACCGTGAAGCTCGCGTACGTCGACCAGAGCCGCGACGCGCTCGACGGCACGAAGACGGTGTTCGAGGAAATCTCGGGCGGCGCCGACGTGTTGACGGTGGGCAAGTACGAAACGCCGTCGCGTGCGTACATCGGCCGCTTCAACTTCAAGGGCGGCGACCAGCAGAAGATCGTCGGCAACCTGTCCGGCGGTGAACGCGGCCGCCTGCACCTCGCGAAGACGCTGATCTCGGGCGGCAACGTGCTGCTGCTGGACGAACCGTCGAACGACCTCGACGTCGAAACGCTGCGTGCGCTGGAAGACGCGCTGCTCGAATTCGCGGGCTCGGTGATGGTGATCTCGCACGATCGCTGGTTCCTCGACCGGATCGCGACGCACATCCTCGCGTTCGAAGGCGATTCGCAGGTCACGTTCTTCGACGGCAACTACCAGGAGTACGAAGCCGACAAGCGTGCACGCCTCGGCGAGGAAGCCGCGAAGCCGAAGCGCCTGCGCTACAAGCCGATCAGCCGCTGACCGGCACGGCCCGGGTGCCCGGCGCCGCGGCAACGCGGGGCCGGTCGCCGACGGTGGCCGCTTCAGGAAGCGTCACAACAAAAAAGCGGGCCGCTGGCCCGCTTTTTTTATCCGATGGCGGGCTGCTCGCCCGCCGCTTACGCGAGCGCGCCCAGTTCGCGCAGCCGCGCCTCGGTCGTCGCCGCACTCGTGTGATGAATGCCGTGCCAGCCGAGCGCCGTCGCGGCCGCGGCATTCTTCGCGTTGTCGTCGATGAATACGAGTTCGTGCGGCGCAATGCCCGGCAGGTGCGGTTCGATCCGCGCATGCATCTCGCGGTAGATCGCCGGATCGGGCTTCACGAGCTTCACGCGACCCGACACGACGATCTCCTTGAAACGCCGCAGCACCGGGAAGTTGTCCCACGCATACGGAAACGTCTGCGCGGACCAGTTCGTCAGCCCGAACAGCGGCATCCCCTGCGCTTCAAGTCGATCGACGAGCGCGGCGCCCTCTTCGAGCACGCCGCCGATCATTTCGTGCCAGCGCGCGTAGAACGCGCGGATCAGCGCCTCGTGCTCCGGAAACTTCGCGACGAGCTCGGCCGTGCCTTCCTCGATCGTTTGCCCGCCGTCCTGGCGGATCACCCAGTCCATCGCGCACACGTGCGTGAGAAACCAGCGACGCTCCGTGTCGTCGGGAATCAACTCCCGGTAAAGGTACTCCGGGCTCCAGTCGATCAGCACGCCGCCGAAATCGAACACCACGGCCTTGATCGTCATGCGAACTCCGTCGAAAGGACGTCCGCGAGCGGACGCGGCGTCACCGGGTTACCCGCCAGCGAATTGTTTTGCCATACGAAGTGATGGTGCGCGACGATCTGCGCGGCCGACAGGTGCGTGCGCTCGTTCGTCGTGTGCAGATCGGACACGACCGTCGTCCGGTAGCCGAGCAGCGCCGCGCGGCGCGCGGCCGAATCGACGCAGAACTCGGTCGCATAACCGCAGATCAGCACCGAACGGATGCCGTGGCGGTCGAGTTGCGCCGCGAGCGGCGTGTCGTGAAACGAATCGCTCACCTGCTTGCGCACACGCCAGTCGTCGTTCCCGACGACCAGCCCCGCATGCAGCTCCCAGCCCGGCGTGCCGGGCACGATGTCGTCGTCCGCATCGCCGTCGTGCTGCACGAAGCACACGGGCGCGTTCGCCGCACGCGCCGCCGCCGTCAGCCGGTTGATGCCCGATACCACGTCGTCGAGCCGGTAAGCGGGTTGCGCCCGCTCCACCAGCCCGCGCTGCATGTCGACCACGATCACTGCGGTGTCCGCCATTGCCTGCCCTCGGTTGTGTCGTTCGGCCGTTGTCCGGCCGTTATCGCATGTTGTGTCAGATCGGCTGCGTACGCGCGTCGAGCCACGCCTTCGCATCGCCGCTCAGGTGCCGGCCGACACGCTCGCGCACCGTCGCGTGATACGTGTTCAGCCATGCGCGCTCGTCATCGTGCAGCATCTCGATCAGCACGCAGCGCGTGTCGATCGGGCACAGCGTCAGCGTCTCGAATGCGAGGAAATCGCCGAACTCCGTCTGCCCGGCCGCGCGGTTCACGACCAGGTTCTCGATCCGGATGCCCCACTGGCCGGGTCGATACACGCCCGGCTCGATCGACGTGATCATGCCCTCTTCCATCGCCGTGTGGGGCTCGGCCGGCGCGTAGTGCGAGATCACCTGCGGGCCTTCGTGCACGTTCAGGAAGTAGCCGACGCCATGCCCCGTGCCGTGGCCGTAGTCGAGCCCGGCCGCCCACATCGGTGCGCGCGCGATCGCGTCGAGCATCGGCGAGCGGATGCCGCGCGGGAAGCGGGCGCGCGACAGCGCCATCATCGACTTCAGCACGATCGTGAAATCGCGCCGCTGCAGGTCGCTGACGGTGCCGACCGGCACGACACGCGTGATGTCGGTCGTGCCCGTCACGTACTGGCCGCCCGAATCGATCAGCAGCAGGCCGTCGCCGGCGATCGTCGCATGCGACGCCGGCGTCGCGTGGTAGTGCGGCATCGCGCCGTTCGCGTTGAAGCCCGCAATCGTCGCGAAGCTTGCCGACACGTAGCCGGGGCGCCGGGCGCGGGCGGCCGTGAGCTTTTCCTCGATCGTCAGCTCGGTGATCGTCTCGCGGTTCACCGCCTGCTCGAACCACGTGAAGAACTCCGCGAGCGCGGCGCCATCGTGTTCCATCGTCACGCGCACGTGCTCGATCTCGGCGGACGTCTTGCGCGACTTCGCGAAGGTCGACGGATTCACGGCCTCGACGAGCTTCACGCCGGCCGGCACGGCCTCGAGCGTGCCGAACGTCACGCGGCGCGGGTCGATCAGCAGCGTCGCGCCGTCCGGCAGCGACGCGAGCGCGGCGCGCGCGGCGTCGTAGGCGCGAACGTCGACACCATCCTTCGCGAGCGAAGCGGTCAGCGCCGGCGACACCTTGCCGTCGGCGACGAACAACGTCGCGCGATCGGCGCCGATCATTGCGTGCGCAACGAATACGGGATTGAAGTTGACGTCGGCACCGCGCAGATTGAACAGCCATGCGAGATCGTCGAGCGTCGAGACGAAATGCCATTGCGCACCCTGCGCGCACATCGCGCGGCGCACTTCGGCCAGCTTGCTCGCGCGCGTCGTGTCGGCCTGCGGCGCCGTGTGCTCGAACACCGCGTCGCCGGGCAGACCCGGCCGCTCGGGCCAGATTGCATCGAGCAGGTCGAGATCGGTACGCAGCGCGATGCCGCGCGCATTCAGCGCACCCGTCAGCCCGCGTGCGGCCGCGACGCCCAGCACGGCGCCGTCGACGCCGACCGTCGCACCGGCCGCCACGTTCTGCGCGAGCCAGTCGACGTGCGGCGCGCTCTGCTGCCCGCCCGTCATCTTCATCAGTTGCACGCCCGTGCCGGCCAGTTCGGCCTCGGCCTGCACCCAGTAGCGGCTGTCGACCCATAGCCCCGCGAAATCCGCGGTCACGACCAGCGTGCCGACCGAGCCCGTGAAGCCGGACAGCCAGCGGCGGGCCTGCCAGCGCTCCGGCAGATACTCGGACAGATGGGGATCGGCGGACGGCACGAGATAGGCGGCCAGGTCCTCGCGGGCCATGGCGCCACGCAGCAGCGCGAGGCGGGCCGGCACCGGCGAGACTTCGGGAAGACGGGCATTCATGATTTCACCTGAGAACATTCAGCGACGGGCCGACAGCGTAACCGTCACGGCTACGACGAGGAACGCGACACCGGTGCAGACCGGCCATTCGAGCGTCTCGCCATCGTAAAACAGTCCCGAGAGATTGCCGGCCATGCGGGCCGCGCCCGCGCCGACGATGCCGGCGAGCACCGCGATCCACCATGCCGGCCGGCCCGTGCGCCGCATCGGATGCAGCCATCGGCCGAACAGCCCGACGGCCGCTCCCAGGACAAGGATTCCAAACCAGTTCATTCGACGCCTTCTATAAATTCAGATTCGTCCCATAGGCGTGAACGTTGCCAGCGGCTAGCATCGATTCATCCATCGAACCCGAGACCAGCCGGGTGCCGCCAACATTCGAGTGTAGGGGCCGACTCGACGTTATGGCAAGCGCGCGCCGGCTGCCGTATTGAAGAAATTCTCATGCGAATCGCTCTGATCGATCCGGACGCGCGCCATGCCGCGCTCCTGAACCGCCTGCTCTTTGCGGGCGGTCACGTGTGCCACGCGTTTCCGTCCAGCGCGGCGTTGTTCGAGTGGCTCGCCACCGACAACACCTGCGACATGCTGATCACCGGCCACTGGGCCGGCGACCAGCCGGCCGAGGAAGTCATCCCGCGTGCGCAGACGGTCCTGCCGGGGCTGCCGGCCATCGCCGTGATGCTGCTGCCGCGCGAGAGCGAAATCGTATCGTGCCTGCACGCGGGCGCCGACGATTGCCTCGTACGCCCCGTGAGCGGGCCCGAGCTGCTCGCGCGCGTCAACGCGCTGAGCCGGCGCGCCGGCGTCCGCCGGCCACCCAACCGCTCGCGCGAAATGTATGGCGAATACGCTTTCGACGCCACCCACTGCCTCGTTCGCTTCGACGACGCAATCGTTTCACTCACGCCGAAGGAGTTCCGGTTCGCGCAGCTGCTGTTCACGAACCTGTCGCGGCCGGTGTCGCGCGCCCATATCCTCGAAACGGTGTGGGCGCGCCGCCGCGACATGAAGTCGCGCACGCTCGATACCCATGCGTCCCGGCTGCGCAGCAAACTACGGCTGCTTCCGGAGCGCGGCTACCGGCTGCTGCCGCTCTACGGCTACGGCTATCAGCTCGACCGCGTGCCGATCGAGCCCCCAAATTCCCGGCCCCGCCACGCTGATGCCCGGTATGCGGCGAGTGAGGAAATCGCTGAAACGCTATAATATGGGGCTAAACGATAGCCCTCGATATGCAACTCCTCACGATCGGAATCAATCACCACACTGCGCCTGTCGCCTTGCGCGAACGCGTGGCGTTTCCGCTCGAGCAGATCAAGCCGGCTCTCGTCACGTTCAAGAACGTGTTTCTCGGCCCCCAGGCGCCCAATACGCCCGAAGCGGCGATCCTCTCCACCTGCAACCGCACCGAACTGTATTGCGCGACCGACGATCGCGCGGCACGCGAAGGCGCGATCCGCTGGCTGTCGGAGTATCACCGGATCCCGGTCGACGAACTCGCACCGCACGTCTATGCGCTGCCGCAGTCGGAAGCGGTCCGGCACGCGTTTCGCGTCGCATCCGGCCTCGATTCGATGGTGCTGGGCGAAACGCAGATTCTGGGCCAGATGAAGGACGCCGTCCGCACCGCGACGGAAGCCGGCGCACTCGGCACCTATCTGAACCAGCTGTTCCAGCGCACGTTCGCGGTAGCGAAGGAAGTGCGCGGCACGACCGAAATCGGCACGCAGTCGGTGTCGATGGCCGCCGCCGCGGTGCGCCTCGCGCAACGGATCTTCGAAAAGGTGTCGGATCAGCGCGTGCTGTTCATCGGTGCCGGCGAAATGATCGAGCTGTGCGCAACGCACTTCGCCGCGCAAGGCCCGCGCGAACTCGTCGTCGCGAACCGCACGGCCGAACGCGGCCAGCGGCTCGCCGAACGCTTCAACGGCCGTGCGATGCCGCTCGCCGACCTGCCGACCCGCATGCACGAGTTCGACATCATCGTGTCGTGTACGGCGTCGACGCTGCCGATCATCGGCCTCGGCGCAGTCGAGCGCGCGGTGAAGGCACGCCGCCACCGTCCGATCTTCATGGTCGACCTCGCGGTGCCGCGCGACATCGAGCCCGAAGTCGGCAAGCTGAAGGACGTGTTCCTCTACACCGTCGACGATCTCGGCGCGATCGTGCGCGAAGGCAATGCATCGCGCCAGGCTGCGGTCGCGCAGGCCGAAACGATCATCGAAACGCGCGTGCAGAATTTCATGCAATGGCTCGACACGCGCAGCGTCGTGCCGGTGATCCGTCACATGCATACGCAGGCCGACGCACTGCGCCGGGCCGAAGTCGACAAGGCGCAGAAGCTGCTCGCGCGCGGCGACGATCCGGCCGCCGTGCTCGAAGCGCTGTCGCAAGCGCTGACCAACAAGCTGATCCACGGCCCGACGAGCGCGCTCAACCGCGTGAACGGCGCCGATCGCGATTCGCTGATCGACCTGATGCGCGGCTTCTACCAGCACGCCCCGCGCTCGAACGACCAGTCCGGCCACTAGCGCCGCCAATCGCCCTGCCGCCGGCCGCGCGCCGGCCTATCCTTTCCGAATACCCCTTGCCCGGGAGCGCCGCTCCACACCATGAAGACGAGCATGCAACGCAAGCTCGACCAGCTGTCCACACGGCTGGCCGAACTGAACGACCTGCTGAGCCGCGAAAATGTCACGGCCGACCTCGACCAGTACCGCAAGCTCACGCGTGAACATGCGGAACTCGGCCCGGTGGTCGAACAGTACGCGCTGTGGCGCCAGTCGCGCAGCGACGAGACGGCGGCACAGGAACTGCTCGGCGATCTGTCGATGCGCGACTTCGCGGAAGACGAAATCCGCAGCGCACGCGAGCGCATGACCCGCCTCGAGACCGAGCTGCAGAAGATGCTGTTGCCGAAGGATCCGAACGACGACCGCAACATCTTCCTCGAAATCCGTGCGGGCACGGGCGGCGACGAATCGGCGCTGTTCGCGGGCGACCTGCTGCGCATGTACCTGCGCTTCGCGGAACGCCAGCGCTGGCAGGTCGAAATGATGTCGGAGAGCGCGTCGGATCTCGGCGGCTACAAGGAAGTGATCGTGCGGATCGCGGGCCAGGGCGCGTATTCACGCCTGAAGTTCGAATCGGGCGGCCATCGCGTGCAGCGCGTGCCGGCCACCGAAACGCAGGGGCGCATCCACACGTCCGCGTGCACGGTCGCGGTGATGCCGGAAGCCGACGAAATCGGCGAGGTCGAGATCAATCCGGCCGACCTGCGGATCGACACGTTCCGCGCGTCCGGCGCGGGCGGCCAGCACATCAACAAGACCGATTCGGCGGTGCGCGTCACGCACATTCCAACCGGGATCGTCGTCGAGTGCCAGGACGACCGTTCGCAGCACAAGAACAAGGATCGCGCGCTGAAGGTGCTCGCCGCGCGCATCAAGGACAAGCAGTATCACGAGCAGCACGCGAAGGAAGCCGCCACGCGCAAGAGCCTGATCGGCTCCGGCGACCGCTCGGAGCGGATCCGCACGTACAACTTCCCGCAGGGCCGGATGACCGACCACCGGATCAACCTGACGCTGTACCGGCTCGAGGCGCTCATGGACGGCGACCTCGACGAACTGATCAGCGCGCTGGTCAGCGAACACCAGGCCGAACTGCTTGCGTCGCTCGGCGATGCCGACTGAGGCCGCGATGCCCGACACCACCGCCGACGAACTGCTGCGCGCGTCGCCGCTCGACGCGGTCGATGCGCGCGTGTTGCTCGCGCACGCGCTCGGCTGGACCCGCACGCAGTTGATCACGCGCGGCGACGCGCCGCTCGACGCGGTCGCGGTCGAACGCTACCGCGCGCTCGAGGCGCGCCGCCTGGCCGGCGAGCCGGTCGCGCAGCTCGTCGGGATGCGCGAATTCTTCGGCCGCCCGTTCGACGTGACGCCCGACGTGCTGATCCCGCGTCCTGAAACCGAACTGCTCGTCGAAGCCGCACTCGATGCGATCGACGGGCTGCCGCATCCGGCCGTGCTCGATCTCGGCACGGGCAGCGGCGCGATCGCCGTATCGATCGCCGCCGAGCGTCCCGATGCACGCATGTGGGCGCTCGACCGTTCGCCGGCCGCCCTTGAGGTCGCACAACGCAACGCAGGCAAGCTGCTCGACGCGCGCCGCCCCGGCGGCCCGCTGCACTGGCTGCAGAGCGACTGGTACGCCGCGCTCGATCCGGCGCTCGCATTCGACGCGATCGTCAGCAACCCGCCGTACATCGCGCAGCACGATCCGCACCTCGAGCAGGGCGACCTGCGTTTCGAGCCGCGCGGCGCACTCACCGACGATGCCGACGGCCTCAGCGCGATCCGCACGATCGTCGCTGGCGCCGGCTCTTATCTGAAACCGGGCGGCACGCTCTGGATCGAGCATGGCTACGACCAGGCCGAGGCCGTGCGCGCGGTGCTCGCCTCGCACGGCTTCGTCGCGATCGAATCGCTCGCCGATCTGGCCGCCATCGAACGCACGACAGGCGGCCGCCTGCCGGGCTGATGCCCGGCCCGCCCGGTTGAAATCCGCTATCATTTCGATCTAACGCCCCGCTAACGCAAGGTCAGTCATGGACACCCAACAACGTATCAAGCAAATCGTCGACGAAAACCAGGTCGTGCTCTTCATGAAGGGCAACGCGCAATTCCCGATGTGTGGCTTTTCGGGCCGCGCCGTCCAGGTGCTGAAAGCCTGCGGCGTCGACCAGTTCAAGACGGTCAACGTCCTCGAAGACGACGAGATCCGCCAGGGCATCAAGGCATTCTCGAACTGGCCGACCATCCCGCAGCTCTACGTGAAGGGCGAATTCATCGGCGGCTCGGACATCATGATGGAGATGTACCAGTCGGGCGAACTGCAGCAACTGTTCGCCGCCGCGTAATACGTCCCTCCTTTCGATGGCCTCTCCCAGCGCGCCGCCACGCCGGCTGATCGTCGCGATCACCGGCGCCACCGGCGCGATCTACGGCGTCCGGCTGCTCGACCTGCTGCGCGCCGCCGGCGGCGTCGAAACGCACCTGCTGATTTCGAACGCCGGCTGGCTCAACATCCAGCACGAACTGAAGCTGTCGAAGGCCGATGTCGAAAGCCGTGCGGACGTCGTGCATTCGGTGCGCGACGTCGGCGCGACGATCGCATCGGGGTCGTTCGCGACCGACGGCATGGTGATCGCGCCCTGCTCGATGAAGACGCTCGCGAGCGTCGCCCACGGGCTGTCCGACAACCTGATCACGCGCGCAGCCGACGTCACGTTGAAGGAACGCCGCCGCCTCGTGCTGATGGTGCGCGAAACGCCGTTCAACCTTGCGCATCTGCGCAACATGACGGCCGTCACCGAAATGGGCGGCATCGTCTTCCCGCCGCTGCCCGCGTTCTACGCGATGCCGAAGACGATCGAGGAGCTCGTCGACCAGACCGTCACGCGCGTGCTCGACCTGTTCGCGCTCAGCGCACCGCTGACGACGCCGTGGGCCGGTATCCGGCACGCGCAGTAAGCGAGCACCCCACGGTCCGTTCGTCGCACATCCGCGCCGATTTTCACTGAAATTCACTCAATTTCGCGCATACAGCGTCCAGCTGCCGTGAAGCGCACGGCGCCGCCCGGATTATCAACAAACAAGCGTCAATCAAATTCCCGATCGCGGATTTATCAATACCCGGTGCGCGCCTATAGTCACAGGCAAATCCCTTTGCAGGCCACCACCATGAACCGCTTGCCTTCGCTCTACCTGTCCCACGGCGCCCCGACGCTGCCGATCGACCCGACGCTGCCGTCCGGCGCGTTCACGCACCTCGCCGCCGAATTGCCGCGCCCGCGCGCGGTGCTGATGCTGTCCGCGCACTGGGGCACGCAGCGCCCCGTCGCCAGCATTGCCGCACATCCGGAAACGATCCACGATTTCTACGGCTTTCCGCAGGCGCTGTACGACATCCGCTACCCGGCGCCCGGCGCGCCCGACGTCGCCGAACGCGCGGCTGGGCTCCTGAATGCGGCCGGCATCGAGACCGCGACGACCGAGCACGGCCTCGACCACGGCGCGTGGGTGCCGATGCTGCTGATGTTCCCGGAAGCCGACGTGCCGGTGGCGCAGCTGTCGATCCAGCCGCGCGCGGATGCCGCCCACCACTTCGCGCTCGGCCGCGCACTGCGACCGCTGCGCGACGAGGGCGTGATGGTGATCGGCTCCGGCCAGATCACGCACAACCTGCGCGCCGCCGATTTCGGTGCGGCACCGGAGGATGCAGACCCGCGCGTCGCGGAATTCACCGACTGGTTCGAGGCGAAGCTGGCCGCGCGCGACGTCGATGCGCTGCTCGACTACCGCCGGCAGGCGCCGCACGCGGCGCTGATGCATCCGACCGACGAGCATCTGCTGCCGGTGTTCACGGCACTCGGTGCGGCGGACGACGACTACCAGCTCGGCATCCAGTCGCTCGGCACGTACCAGCGCGTGCTCGCGATGACGAACTACGTGTTCGCCGGCGCGGCCGCCTGAGCGGTCGCGCGGCAGCCGCCGACCGCCCAACAAAAAACCCGCCCGAGCATCGCTCGGGCGGGTTTTTTTACGCTGCTTGCTGCCGCCGCCGAATCCGGCGGCAGGTCACGCGTCAGGCACCGACCCCCTCGAGGATCTCGTCGTGCGATTCACGCTCGTCGAGATACTTGGTCCGGTAGCCGGTATTCACGCCCCAGAAGTAGAACACCAGCGAGATCGCCGCGACGACCACCATGTCCCAGCCGTACGGAAGCACGCCGTGGCCGCCGAACTCCTTGCTGCCGATCAGCGACAGCACGGCCATCGTCGGCAGGTACGCGACCAGCCACCAGGCGGCCTTCAGGTCGTCACCCCAGCCGGTCCAGCCCGACTTCGCCTGGAAGTAGAAGTACACCGGCAGCGCGACGATCATCAGCAGGATGATCTCGCCCGTCAGCGGCCACTTCGCCCAGTACAGGATCAGCGACGCGCAGACGAATGCGAACGGGGCGATCAGCTTCATCAGCGGAATCGACAGCGGACGCTCGATGTCGGTCGCCGAACGGCGCAGCGCCATCAGGCTGATCGGGCCGGTCAGGTACGAAATCACCGTCGCCACCGAGATCACTGCCGCGAGCGAGCTCCAGCCGCGGAAGAAGAACAGGAAGATGAACGACACGAGCAGGTTGAACCACATCGCCTGGCGCGGCACGCCGTAGATCGGGTGCACGTTGCCGAACATCTTCGGCATCGTGTTGTTGCGCTCCATCGCATAGATCATGCGGGTGGTCGTCGCCATGTAGGTCGTACCGGTGCCGCTCGGGCTGATGAACGCGTCGACATACAGCAGGATCGCGAGCCAGTTCAGGTTCAGCGCGATCGCGAGTTCCGCGAACGGCGACGAGAAGTTGAAGTGCGCCCAGCCCTTCGCGACGTCGGCCGGATTCACCGAGCCGATATACGCCATCTGCAGCAGCACGTAGATCACGAGCGCGAGCAGAATCGACGTGATCACCGCGAACGGCACGCTGCGCGACGGGTTGCGCGCTTCACCGGCCAGGTTCACCGGGCTCTGGAAGCCGTTGAACGCGAACACGATGCCGCTCGTCGCGACCGCGGTCAGCACCGCCGACCAGCCGTACGGCGCGAAGCTTGCATTCGATGCCGTGCCGAGGTTCTCCGCATGGAAGCTCGTCAGCATCAGGCCGAGGATCGTGAGGCCGGGGATCAGGAACTTGAAGATCGTGATCGCGGTGTTCGCCCGCGCAAAGGCCTTGACGCCCCAGTAGTTCAGCATGAAGTAGATGACGACCAGCACGGCCGACAACAGCAGGCCGAGCGTCTGTAATTCGCCGTTCACGAACAGTGCGTGCGCCCAAGGATACGGCCACGTGCTCATGTACTGGATCGACGCCTCGGCCTCGATCGGGATCACGGATACGATCGCGATCCAGTTCGCCCACGCACTGATGAAACCGACCAGCGAACCGTGCGAGTAGCGCGCGTAGCGCACCATGCCGCCCGACTCGGGGAACATCGCGCCCAATTCCGCGTAAGTCAGTGCAATGGCAAGAATCACGACAGCGCCGATGATCCATGCGCAGATCGCCGCCGGACCGGCAATCTTCGCGGCCTTCCAGGCGCCGAACAGCCAGCCCGAGCCGATAATCGAACCCAGCCCCGTCAGCATCAATGCAAACGGGCCGATGTTCCGTTGAATAGAACTCTTCACATCCTCTCCTGTGTCTCAAAAAGCATGGTCGGCCCGCGGTCCGGGATCGGCTCGGACAGCACCGCGCACGCAATTTTGGGGGGGCGTGTCACCCGATCGGGGCAACCCGTCCACGCGGCGCGTAGTTTAACGGTTGCACCTCAAACGTGGCGCCAAAATCGTTCGGCCCCTACAAAAAATTCGCATCGTTTGCAAGCTTTGTAAACCTGATCTCCGCAATAACCCTGAGTCCATGGAAATACGGTTGACCACGCGGTTGATAAGCCGTATAAAGGACTTCGCAGGATTTCAAGTGGCGAGTGAATTGGTTCTTTCGTAGTTCGCCCATCAACGGTACTCCGGTTGGTCCTATTACCCCTTCCTTGATTTTCCGCACCCCATGGGCCTCGGCCCCGTTTTATCTTTTTAGGAACAAGTAACATGGCAACCGGTACCGTCAAGTGGTTCAATGACGCAAAGGGCTTCGGCTTCATCACCCCGGAAGGCGGCGGCGACGATCTGTTCGCGCACTTCTCGGAAATCCGCGTCGAAGGCTTCAAGACGCTGCAAGAAAACCAGAAGGTTGAATTCGAAGTGAAGACGGGCCCGAAGGGTCTGCAAGCTGCGAACATCCGTCCGGTCTAAGCTTGGCGCGATAATTCGTGAAAAAAGCCCCGCTTCGGCGGGGCTTTTTGTTTTTCGGCGCCGGTCGACCGGCATCGCGGCCTTTCAGCCGCCCGCATTCAACCGAACAATCGCTGCGCGTGAATGCCGAGGCCCGTCGCGACACTCGCGAGGCGGTCGCCGAACACCGGTTGCGCATCCGGGAATGCACCCGCGAGCGCGCCCGACAGGAACGCGAGCCCCGTCGAGCCACCGGTGAAATACAGGGCGCCGACATCGCGCGGCGCCACGCCCGCCAGCCGCACCGTCTCGCGCGCGGCGTCGACGATGCGTGCGGTGTCGTCGCGGCTCGCGTCGACGAGCCGGTCGGCATCGAATGCGATCTGCAGATCCTCTTCCACGTCGTTCAGGTCGATCATCGTCTCCCCGCCCGCCGCGACGCCGATCTTCGCTTCTTCCGCACGCGCCATCAGCGCATGCCCGAGCCGCTGCTCGACCACGCTCGTGAGCCGGTCGTACTGCTGCACGTCCCGGTACAGGTGCTTCATCAGCTTCAGCTCGCCGAGCCGCTTCGGCGTGTAGACCGTGTTGATCAGGTGCCAGGTGGCGAGATCGAAGTAGATCTTGTTCGGCAACTCGCGCCCTTCGGGGTCGAGCGAACGGTAGCCGAATGCGGGCAGGATCGCCGCCAGCTCGACACGCCGGTCGTAATCGGTGCCCGCGACGTGCACGCCGTGGTGGGCCAGCACGTCGTCCTTGCGCTCGAGCCGCGCCATCCGTTCGGGCCCGACGCACACCAGCGAGAAGTCGGACGTGCCGCCGCCGATGTCGGCGACGAGCACGAGGCGCTCCGCCTGCTGGCGCGACTCGTAGTCGAACGCGGCCGCGATCGGTTCGTACTGGAATTGCACGTCCGCAAAGCCGACCGATCGCGCGGCGGCCTCGAGCTGGTCCTGGGCGAGGCGGTCGGCGCGCGGATCGTCGTCGACGAAGAACACCGGCCGGCCGAGCACCGCACGGCCGATCGGCGCGCCCGCGCGGGCTTCGGCCTTGCGCTTCAGGTGCGTCAGGAAGCGCGCGATGATTTCGGTGTACGCGATCGCGCTGCCGTCGCCGAGATCGGTCGTCGTTTCCGCGAGCGGCGAGCCGAGGATGCTCTTCATCGAGCGCATCAGCCGGCCGTCGAAACCGTCGATATAGGAAGCCAGCGCCGCACGGCCGTATTCGACCGTCTCTTCGTCGTTGTTGAAGAAGATCGCGGTGGGCAGCGTCAGGTGGTCGCCCTCGACGGGCGCGAGGCGCATGCCGTCGCCGTCGGGCAGCGCCACGGCGGAATTGGACGTGCCGAAATCGATCGCGCAGTAAGTCATGGGAAGTTGCCGCAGCAGGGCCGGCGCGAAAACGGAAAGGACGGGCTTTTTAACATGAAGCCCGCGGGATCACAACCGGGGCCGGCCACCAGTCCCGCGCAATGGGCCCGGGAGGCGGCGGCGCGCAACCTGGCGCGCCGGAGAGCGATGCGGGCGGGATGCGCGACGCAGCCCGTCCGCCAGGCAGGTCAGGCTACCGCGTCGAAACCCTTCTTCCACGCGCCCGCATAGACGACCTCGCCGATCGCATGGCGCGTGCGCGGCGCCTTCTCGCGATCGCGCAGCACCGGATCGAGCTTGTCGACGTTGCCGTAGTGACCGAGCGAGATGATCGCTGGAATCGCGACGTCGGCCGGAATCGCGAACGCATCGCGGAACGCCTTCGCGTCGAAGCCGCTCATCTGGTGGGCGGCCAGGCCCAGTGCGTGCGCCTGCAGCACCAGCGACATCGCGGCGGCACCCGCGTCGTACAGCGCGGTGGGAGCCGGCTCACCCTTCGGCGTGAGCGTGTGCGCGGTCACCGCGATCAGCACGGGCGCCGGCGCATTCCAGCCCTGGTTGAACGGCACCAGCGTCGCGAACGCGCGTTTGAACGCGTCTTCGTCCTGCGTGCGGTCGAATACGATGAAGCGCCACGGCTGCGCGTTGTACGCGGACGGCGCCCAGCGGGCGGCTTCGAGCACCGCGTGCAGATCGCCGGCGCTGACGGCTTCATCCGAATACGCGCGCGGGCTCCAGCGGCCCGCGATCAGGTCGTGAATCGAAACAGTGGTGGGAGCAGGTTTGACGGACATGCGGTTCCTCGCTGACATCGATGAAGGGGCGCGAACGCCCTGGCGAACCGCAAGCATACCCGCTTGAGCCGATGCGCGCCCGATCCTCCCGCGCTATGCAAATCTCCGTGCGTGCATTGCCCGGCCATCCGTCGCGCGGCCGGCCGGGCCATCGGATTGCCGCGCTCAGGCCGCCTGCGCGGCTGCGCGCGACGGGCCGCGGTTGATCCGCAGCACGATCAGCGCGCCGACGATGCACAGCCCGCCCGAGATCATCGACGCGATCGTGTAGGTGCCGAGGCTCGCGCGCAGCAGCCCCGCGCCGAGCGCCGCGAACGCCGCGCCGAGCTGGTGGCCGGCGACGATCCAGCCGAACACGACCGGCGCCGCGGCCTTGCCGAACACGTCGGTCGCGAGCCGCACGGTCGGCGGCACGGTCGCGATCCAGTCGAGCCCGTAGAACATCGCGAACAGCGGCAGCCCGAAGAAATCGACCCCGAACGCGTGCGGCAGGTAGATCAGCGACAGCCCGCGCAGCCCGTAGTACCAGAACAGCAGCACGCGGTTGTCGTAGCGGTCGGACAGCCAGCCCGACAGCGTCGTGCCGAACAGGTCGAACACGCCCATCGCCGCGAGCAGCGACGCGCCCTGCACTTCCGTCATCCCGTAGTCGCTGCACATCGCGATCAGGTGCGTGCCGACGTAACCGTTGGTGCTCGCGCCGCAGATGAAGAAGCTGAAGAACAGCAGCCAGAAATCGCGCGAACGGCTCGCCGTCAGCAGCGTGCGGAACGCGACCGTGAGCGGGTTCTCCTTCGTCGCCTCGGGGGCGGACGGCGCATCGGCCGGTTCGCCGTACGGGCGCAGCTGGACGTCGGCCGGCCGCTCGGGCAACAGGAACGCCACGAGCGGAATCACGATCGCGGCCGCGACCGCGACGACCAGCACGACCGGCCGCCAGCCATGGCGCTGCGCGATCGCCGCGAGCATCGGCAGGAACACGAGCTGGCCGGTGGCCGTGCTCGCGGTCAGGATCCCCATCACGAGGCCGCGCCGCGCATGGAACCAGCGCGTGACGAAGGTCGCGGACAGCGTCAGCGCGACAACGCCCGTCGAGCAGCCGACCATCAGGCCCCAGATCACGACCATCTGCCAGCTCTGCGTCATCATCGACGACAGCGCGACGCCCGCGCTCATCGTCACGAGCGCGGCGAGAATGGTCGGACGCAGCCCGAAGCGCTGCATCGCGGCAGCCGCGAACGGGCCCGTCAGTCCGTACAGCGCGATATTCACCGAGATCGCCAGCGAAATCGCCGCGCGGCTCCAGCCGAGCTCGCGCTCGAGCGGCACCATCAGCACGCTCGGCGTCGCGCGCGTGCCGGCCGCCGCCAGCAGGATCAGGAATACCACCGCCGCCGCGAGCCATCCGTAGTGGAAGCGCCCGCCGATTCGTGTCACCGCCCAGTTCATCTTCGCATTCTCCAGTTGGCGGCTCCGGTGCCTCCGCACCCGCGCCGCTCGCCCTGCCAGGCCACCTCCGCCGCACGCTGCATCGGCTGACCCGGGCCGACGCTTGGCATTTGTCTGTTGATCCGGTCTGCTTTGTTACCGACCGGTCACAAGTGTGTTGCGATCGTAGTGACCAATCGGTAACATGTCAAGCAATCCAATATGCAGTCGAGGGTCATCATGTCGGGCATCGAGATCGCCAAACCGCTGCCGCGCCGCACGCGCCGGCCGATCGACGGCGCCACCGCGCAGGAGCACCTGCTGCGCGCCGCCGAGGAGCTGTTTTACAAGGAAGGCGTTCGCACGGTGGGCGTCGAGGCGGTGGTGGAGCGCGCGGGCGTCAACAAGATGAGCCTGTATCGCCAGTTCTCGTCGAAGGACGAGTTGATCCTCGCGTACCTGGAGCGGATGGATGCGTGCTTCTTCGACCGCTTCAACACGAGCGTCGCGAAGCACCCGGGCCAGCCGAAAGCGCAGCTGATCCAGTATTTCGTCGATCTCGCCGAGCGCGCGACGCAGCAGGATTACCGCGGCTGCCCGTTCGTCAACGTCGCGGCCGAATTCCCGGATGCGTCGCACCCGGCGCGCGAGCGCGTCGCGCAGAACAAGGAACAGCTGATGAAGCGGCTCGCCGCGCTATGCGAAGACGCCGGCGCGCGGCAGCCGCAGGCGCTCGCCGACTCGCTCGCGCTGGTGATCGAAGGCATCTACGCGGCAAGCCAGACCTACCGGCACGGCGAAACGCCGATCGGCGTCGCGCCCGCGCTCGTCACGCAGTTGATCGAAGCCGCCTGCGCGTGACGGCGCGCCCGCTACAATGCGGCCCTCGCCGCCCTTCCGCCCGACTGGTTTCACGATGACCGACACCCGCCCCGAATCGCACGACGACATCCTCGCCGCCACGCGGCACTGGCTCGCGCGCGCGGTGATCGGGCTCAATCTGTGCCCGTTCGCGAAAAGCGTCTATGTGAAGGAACAGGTGCGCTACGCGATCAGCGAAGCGACGACGCTGGAAGACGCGCTCGCCGAACTCGAAACGGAACTGCGCGCGCTCGACGCGGCGGACCCGCAGCAGATCGACACGACGCTCGTGATCTTCCCGCATGCGTTCGCCGATTTCATCGACTACAACGATGCGCTGTTCTTTGCCGACCGGATGGTGCGGCAACTGCGGCTCGACGGCGTGCTGCAGATCGCGAGCTTCCATCCGGACTACCGGTTCGAGGGCAGCGAGCCCGACGACATCGAGAACTACACGAACCGCGCGCCGTACCCGATCCTGCACCTGCTGCGCGAGGACAGCATCGCGCGCGCGGTCGACGCGTTCCCGGACGCGTCCGCGATCTACGAAAGGAATCAGGAAACGCTGCGGCGCCTCGGCCATGACGGCTGGCGCGAATGGATGCGCCGGCCGGGCGACGACGTCTGACGCGACGTGCAACGGACGGCGTGTAACGTGCGACGTGCAACGGACGGCGTGTAACGTGCGACGGGCGGCGTACAACGTGCGCCGCACGCGACGCGCCCGCCCACGCGCAGGTCAGCCGGCGGCCGGTTCGACGACCTCGCCGCCCGCGGCCGCGGCCTCCGGCACGAAGAAGCGTGCGTTCAGCTCGGCCAGCCCGAACATCCCGAGGATCTCGTTCAACCGCTCGCCGGGCCGCCGGCGCGGCAGGTTCTTGTACTGCGCGATGATCAGCTCGTTCTTCATCGAATGCTCCCAGCCGACCAGCTCGGTCACGCTGACCTGGTAGCCGTGCGCTTCGAGCTGCAGGCAGCGCAGCACGTTGGTGATCTGGCTGCCGAATTCGCGCGTATGCAGCGGATGCCGCCACACCTCCGTCAGCGCGTTCGCGAGCGACTTGCCCTTGTTCTTGCGCAGCACGCCCGCGACTTCCGCCTGGCAGCACGGCACCAGCACGATGTGCTGCGCGCGCTTCGCGAGCGCGAAACGGATCGCGTCGTCGGTCGCCGTGTCGCACGCGTGCAGCGCGGTGACGACGTCGACCGTTTCAGGCAGTTTCGGCGACGTGATCGAATCGGCGACCGACAGGTTCAGGAACGACATGCCGCCGAACCCGAGCCGCGCGGCAAGCTCGGCCGAACGCGTGACGAGCTCCTCGCGGGTCTCGATCCCGTACACGTGCGACGCGAACGCCGGTGTGCCGTGCCCCGGCTGCTGCTTGAAGAACAGGTCGTACAGGATGAAGCCGAGATACGACTTGCCGGCGCCGTGATCGACGAGCGTCACGCTGCCACGCTCGGCCTGCACGCCGGCGAGCAGCGGCTCGATGAACTGGAACAGGTGATAGACCTGCTTCAGCTTGCGACGGCTGTCCTGGTTCAGCTTCCCGTCGCGGGTGAGGATGTGCAGTTCCTTCAGCAGCTCGACGGACTGCTCCGGGCGGATTTCGTGGGTCTTGTTCGACATCGTGATGCGGCGCCGGGCCACGGTCGGTCGACCACGGCCCGGCGGCGGGAATTCGTGAGGAATGGCGACAGTTTACCGAAAATGCGCGGTCAGGCTCGTGCGCCGAGCCGCCAGAGCGACGTGACCTCGGCCTGGCGGGCCGCGTGCAGCGGATCGTCGGCATCCATCGCCTTCGGGTGAGCGGGACGGATGTCGTCGCGGCCAAGCACGACGAGGCCGGCTTCGTCGATCCATTGCAGCAGCGTGTCGCGCGGCCGCAGGCCGAGATGCTCGGCGAAATCGGACAGGATCAGCCAGCCTTCGCCGCCCGGTTCGAGGTGCGCGGCAAGCCCCGCGAGGAAACCGCGCAGCATGCGGCTGTCCGGATCGTAGACCGCGTATTCGATCGGCGCGCTCGGCCGGGCCGGCACCCACGGCGGGTTGCAGACCACGAGCGGCGCACGGCCGGCCGGGAACAGATCCGCCTCGACGACTTCGACGCGATCCGCGTGGCCCAGCCGTTCGACGTTCTCGCGCGCACAGGCGAGCGCCCGTGCGTCCTGGTCGGTCGCGACGACACGCTCGACGCCGCGCGACGCCAGCACGGCCGCCAGCACGCCGGTGCCGGTGCCGATGTCGAACGCGAGCGACGTCGCCGGCAGCGGCGCGCGCGCGACGAGTTCGACGTATTCGCCGCGCACCGGCGAGAACACGCCGTAGTGCGGATGGATCGGCGCGCCGCCGAGCGCCGGGATCGGCACCCCTTTCTTGCGCCATTCGTGCGCACCGACGAGGCCGAGCAGTTCGCGCAGCGACACGACCGACGGCGCGCCGCCGGGCCCGTACGCCTCTTCGCATGCGGCACGCACGTCGGGCGCGCGGCGCAGCGGAATCGTGTAGTCGGCCTCGAGCGGGATCAGCAGCATGCCGAGCGTGCGGGCGCGCTGCGACTGCGCGAGACGATGCAGGTTGAACGCGTCGACGCCGGCCGCGGCTTTCGCCTTCTTCGGCTTGCGCTCGACACGGCGCGCCATCGCCTGCACGAGCTGGCGCGCATTCTGGAAATCGCCCTGCCAGACGAGCGCGGTGCCCTCGCAGGCGAGACGGTAGGCCGCGTCGGCGGTGAGGCGGTCGTCGGCAGGCACCGCGCGCTTCGGCGGTTGCACGCCGGCTTCGGAGCGCCAGCGCACGGCATGTTCGGCGCCGTCGGCGTCGGTCCAGTGGAAAACAGGGAAATCGGTCACGCGAACTCGGTTACGGTTGGCTTCAACGGGCGGCGCGACTCTATTGCGGGCGCCGCGCGGCTCACACCTTACCGCGCTTTGCCCGCGCGGCAAAGCGCGGGGCCGGCCCGCGCCGCGCGCCGCCGTGCTCGCCGGGTTCAGCCGCCCCACCCCGGCATCGCGGGCAGGCGCAGCGTGCCGGCATCGTTGAAGTGCACGGTGCCGAGCACGCCGCCCGCAAGCCGGCCGCGCAGCGCATACGGCAGCGCGCCGTTCGCGGCCGCGCCGGGCAGGTTCCACGCCTGCCGCGCGGCGGCGAAGGCCGACACGGAAACCGGCACGTCGAGCACGGCCTCGCCGAAGCGCGGCACGGTGCCCGAGCGATCGCTGACGCCGCTCGCGAACGGCGTGCCGTTCAGGTCGAGCGCGACCGAGATGCCGTCGTAGTCGATCGGCGCGTCGTTCGGGTTCTGCACGCGCAGCTTCAGGCTGAAACGCATCTCGAGGCCCTGCCCGACGAGCGGGTCGAGCCCGGCGACCGTCACGCGCACCGGGTCGCGCGTCAGCCCCGCGCAGCCGCCGAGCAGGAGCACGGCGGCGAACAGCAGCAGCACGGCGCGCAGCGGCGCGATACGGAACAAGGTGCGTGGCATGGGAGAACCTCCTCGCGGCAATCGGTGAGCGGATCGTCGCTGCATTGTACCGAGCACGCCCCGGTACGCCGGGTTTCGTAGTTTTCGCAGCCACGCGAGATCGTTAATAGATTAAAACTACGAAAACAAATGCCAAACGGAAAGCGCATTAATGCCTCCCAGCATTCAATGACGCACGGCGAATTCAATAGATGCAATTTCTAAATTTTTCGTTTCCTTTACCTAAAACCATCAAGTATATTTACGCATCCTTCGAGCAAGCCGACAAACCTTGAAGCCGCATGACGGTGATTTTACGGAACGGCGACACGCCTTCCTGCCATCCTGCGACGAGGCCCGGCCAGCCCCGTAGGTCGTCTGTTCAAAGGGGAAAGCACGCCCGCCCAGGGCGTGCGGCTCCGTGTCGTGCGCGCGAAATCAATTCAGTACAACACGCGCCCGGCCATTTTGAACCGGCAAGTTAACCGACATCCGGAAATCCAGAGGGGGCAGTAAACCATGATTACCTTCACGTAGTCGGCCGCCGTCTTTTCGAATAATCCGTCATTGGCATTTTCATCGCTGTTGATTAACGGCGAGGGGATTGTTTTTGCCGGCGTTTTCGCAGCACTGAACGATTCTTTCAACAATCGAGGTTTCAGTCATGTCGATCAACATTCGCAAGATGCGTTATCTGCCGATCGTCGCCGCGCTCGCGCTAGCCGGGTGCGGCGGCGACGACGGCGGCGCGGGCTCGGCGTCCGCGCTCAGCTCCGCCGGCGCGCCGCACTCGGGCTCGTCGCCCACCGTCACCGCGCCGCCGAGCGCATCCAACGTCGACAAGAGCGTCTCGCCTGTCGAGTTGCCGGACACCGTGGTACCCGTGAACTACCGGCTGTGGTTCCGCCCGAACGACGCGCTGAACGCGTTCGACGGCCGTGCCGACGTCGAGATCAAGGTGCTGAAGCCGGTCAACAACATCGTGATCGCCGGCCACCGGATAAAGTTCACGAACGGCCGCATCACGCTGCAGCCGGGCAACATCCAGCTGATCGCGACGCCGCAGGACAAGGGCGACTTCTACCAGTTGCGCCCCGTGAGCGGCACGATCTCGCCGGGCAACTATTCGCTGCACATGGAATGGTCGGGCATCATCAACTTCAAGTCGTATGACGATCCGGTCAACCACACCGGCGGCAGCTGCGGCAACGATCCGTACCCGGGCTGCTCGGCCGCGGAAGGCGTCTTCCGCGTCGACCTGAAGGGCACCGACGGCAAGACGAGCGGCGCGATCCTCACGCAAGGCGAAACCAACCTGTCGCGCCAGTGGTTCCCGGGCTGGGACGAACCGGCATTCCGGCCGACCTATGAAGTGACGGCCGAAGTGCCGCAAAGCTGGCGGGTCGTGTCGAACGCGGCCGAGAAACCGTCGACCAACGTCGGCGGCGGCTACAAGCTCGTGCAGTTCGAGAAGACCCCGCCGATGCCGTCGTACCTGCTGTTCTTCGGCGGCGGCCTGTTCGACACCTACGAGGACGACTTCACGAGCCCGCTGCCGGGCGGCAAGGGCGGCCTGCACCTGCGCGTGTTCACGCCGCCGGGCATGAGCGACTGGGCGAAGCCGGCGATGGACCGCACCAAGCAGGCGCTCGACTTCTACTACCGCTACACGGGCATCGCGCTGCCGCTCACGAAGTTCGACACGGTGGCCGCGAACGACGCGTTCAAGGAGCAGAAGGACCTGAACTTCGGCGGGATGGAGAACTGGGGATCGATCCTCGAGTTCGCCGACGACATCCTGCCGCAGCCGGGCCAGCCGATGTCGCACTACGGCAACGAGGTGCTGACGCACGAAGTCGCGCACCAGTGGTTCGGCGATCTGGTCACGGCCGACTGGTGGGACAACGTGTGGCTCAACGAGTCGTTCGCGACGTTCTTCGAGACGAAGACGACGATCCAGTTCTTCCCCGACGAGTTCAGCTGGCTCGACCAGGTGAAGAACAAGTACCGCGTGATCAATCGTGACATCGGCCCGAACGCGTTCCCGGTCGCACCGAACTTCAACGGCTGGGCGTCGAACGACTTCGTGCTGAGCGCCAGCGCGTTCACGTACGACAAGGGCGGCCACGTGCTGAAGACGCTCGAGAACTATCTCGGCGAACAGACGCTGCGTAAGGGTCTGCAGCAGTACCTGGTCGACTACTCGTTCGGCAACGGTACGCCGAAGCGTCTGTGGGATGCGCTGTCGAAGGAAAGCGGCCAGGCGATCGGCGCGATCGGCGACAGCTACGTCCGCCAGACCGGCGTGCCGCTGATCTCGCTCGACACGCAGTGCGACCTGACGAAGAACCAGACGGTCATCACGCTGAAACAGCAGCCGTTCCCGAACAAGAACGCGTATCCGGGCCTGCAATGGACGGTGCCGATCACGCTCGCGTACGGCCAGGGTCTCGCGAAACGCACGACGCTCGCGCTGAAGGACACGCAGACGCAAACGCGCGTCGACGGCTGCACGGGCGTGGTCGCCGACCCGAGCGGGCTCGACTACTACGTCGTGAACTACAGCGACGCGGCCTGGAGCGGGCTGCTCACGCAGGTCAACGGCTCGACCGATCCGGTCCTGCTCGCGAACCTGAAGAGCGAGGCCGCACTGCTCGTCGCGAACAACCTCGCGCCGGCCTCGCGCTCGACGTCGATCGGCTCGGTCGCTTCGCCGGCCGCGATGAAGCTGCGCCAGACGCCGACCTTCGGCGGCCTCGAGCCGGTGACGAAGGAACGCCCGGCACTTCACTACCAGGGCATCTTCAAGCCGCGCAAGGTAGTGACGCAGTAACGGTGCGCCTCCGGCCGGCGCCGCGCAGCCTGCGGCTGCCGGCCGGCGTACCGGTTTCTCCGACCTTTGACGGGCCTCGCATGCGAGGCCCTTTTTTCTTTCGGCACGGGCACCCGCCCGCCGTCATGCCCACGCGGCATCCCATGCCGGCTGCGCGAACCACGTCGCGAGAAACGCAACGAGCCGCGACGCGCGCGCGGTGCCGCGCGCCTGCTGGCGCAACACGTGGATCGTCGCCGGCTCCGGCGCCGCCGCGAACCGCGGCAGCACCGCGCGCAAGCGCCCGTCGCGCAGCGCGTCACCCGCGAGCCAGGTCGGCAGGTGCGCGAGACCGAGCCCGTCGATCGCGGCTTCGAGCAACGCTTCCGAATGATTGCTGCGAAACCGCGGCTGCGCCGGCACGTGGCGACGCTCGCCGAAGCGCCATGCGCCCGGCGGCGGCGCACCGTGCCAGGCGAGGCAATCGTGGCCGGCGAGCGCGTCGGGCGACTCGGGTTCGCCGCGCCGCGCGAGATACGCCGCGCTCGCGCACAGCACGCGCCGCTGCGGCGCCAGCACGGTCGCGACGAAGCGCGTGTCCTCGAGCGGGCCGATGCGCACCGCGAGATCGACGTCGGAGCCGAGCCGCGCGCCTTGCAGGTCGACCATGCTGTCGGTCAGCACCAGGTCGACCTGCAGCGCCGGATGACGCTGCATGAAGGCAGCCAGCGCGGCCATCAGATGCCGGCGGCCGAACGGCGCCGGACAGTCGACGCGCAGCAGCCCGCTCGGCTCGTCGTGCTGGCTGTGCAGGTCTTCCTGCAGGCCGCGCAGCTCGGCCAGCATCCGCGTCGCGCGCCCGTACAGCAACTGCCCGGCCTCGGTCGGCCGCAGCGCATGCGTGGTGCGATGCAGGAGGCGAATGCCGAGCTGCGTCTCGAGCCGGTCGATGCGCCGCGTGACCGACGACGCGGCGACACCCAGCCGGCGCGCGGCCGCCGAGAAGCTCTGCTGGTCGACCACGTCGACGAACAGCGCCAGATGCGGGGAAAGAAAGTCGTCCATTCGGTGCCTTCGAAATTGGCTATGCGTTTAACGCAAAGCAATCATCCGCCTTTGCGCGTTTCCGCGTCAAACCGGGCCGACTAGACTGCATGCATCCTTTCCACTCGCTGCACGCACCGCCCCCATCGGGCCGCGCGACAGCCATCCGCCACGGAGATCATCATGCGCAGCATCCGCTTCGACGCCCCCGCCGCCGACATCGAGTCGCTCGACGCGCGCGTCAGGGAAATCGACCCGCCCGTCCCGGCCGACGGCCAGATGCTGATCGAGGTGCGCGCGGCCGGCGTGAACCCGAGCGACGTGAAAGCCGCGCTCGGCCGCATGCCGCACGCGGTATGGCCGCGCACGCCCGGGCGCGACTGGGCCGGCATCGTGCGCAGCGGCCCGGACGGCTGGATCGGCGCGCCGGTGTGGGGCTCGGGTGGCGATCTCGGCGTGCATCGCGACGGCTCGCATGCAGAATGGCTCGTGCTCGACGCGGCCCTGGTGCGCCGCAAGCCCGCCGTGCTGACGCTCGACGAAGCGGCCGGCGTCGGCGTGCCGTTCGTCACCGCGTACGAAGGCTTGCGCCGCGCCGGCATGCCGACGGCCGGCGACGTCGTGCTCGTGTTCGGTGCGAACGGGAAGGTCGGCCAGGCGGCGATCCAGCTCGCGAGCGCGCACGGCGCGACCGTGATCGGCGTCGAGCGCAGCGCCGGCGGCTATCGCGGCCACGCATCGGGCGACGTGCACATGATCGACGCGTCGAAAGAACCGGTGGCCGACGCGGTACGTGCGGCAACCGGCGGCCACGGCGCGGACATCGTCTACAACACGGTGGGCAGCCCGTACTTCGAAGCGGCGAACGCGTCGATGGCGATCGGTGCGCGGCAGATCTTCATCTCGACGATCGACCGCAGCGTGCCGTTCGACATCTTCGCGTTCTATCGCGGCCAGCACACGTTCGTGGGCGTCGATTCGCTGCAGCTCGGCGGCGCCACGGTCGCGCAGATCCTCGACACGCTCGCGCCCGGCTTCGGCAACGGCACGCTGCGCCCGTTCCCGATCGGCGACGACTACGTGTACCCGCTCGAGCGCGCACACGACGCGTATCGCGCGGTGCTGGCCGGTGCGCGCGAGCGCGTCATCCTCAAGCCCTGACGCCGGACCACACGGGAGACCGCCATGATGGATTACGTGACTTCGCTCGCGGTGGGCCTCGGCGTCGGCGTGGTGTACGCACTGCTGCACGTGCGCTCGCCCGCCCCGCCGCTCGTCGCGCTCGTGGGCCTGCTCGGGATGGTGATCGGCGAACGCGTGATCGCGCTGCTGCGCTGACGTGTCGATGCGGCGCCGGTGGCACTAGCGATCATCGCGCCGGCGGAACGCCCACCACGCGGCGAGCGCCGTGAAACCCGCGACGAGCAGCACCATCAGCCAGAAGCCGTGCTTGTTCTCCGAGAACGGCACGCCGCCGACGTTCATCCCGAAGAAGCCGGCGACGATGTTGATCGGCAGCGCGATCACGGTCACGAGCGTCAGCGTGAACAGCGTCCGGTTGTTCTGTTCGTCGAGACGCGAACCGATCTCTTCCTGCAACAGCTTGATCCGCTCGTTGAGCCCGGCCAGATCGGCGAGCACCAGCGAGAACTCTTCGGTGGATTCGCGCAGCTCCTGCACGTCTTCCAGATGCAGCCACGCGGGCGGTTTCGCGAGCAGCCGGAAGATCGACCCGGGCTCGGGCGCGAGCATGCGCTGCAGGCGCGTCAGCGTGCGGCGCATCGCGCCGAGCTCGATGCGGCTCGACGTGAGCCGCTGCGACAGGAAGCGATCCTCGATGCGGTCGACGTCGACGCTCGTGCGCCGCATGATCTGGATCAGCAGGTCGGCCTGGTCGCGCAGCAGGTGCACGAGCAGTTCCGCGGGCGACCTGAACTGCTCGCCGTCGCGCACGCACGCGCGCAGCGTGTCGACCGAGCGCAGCGGCTTGAGCCGCGCGGTGACCATGATGCGCCGCTCGACGTGGACGAACAGCGTCGCGATCTCCGACGGCGTCAGTTCGAGGTTGAACATCACGTCGTTGACGATCGCG
This sequence comes from Burkholderia sp. AU6039, assembly GCF_002223365.1. Classification (NCBI taxonomy): domain Bacteria; kingdom Pseudomonadati; phylum Pseudomonadota; class Betaproteobacteria; order Burkholderiales; family Burkholderiaceae; genus Burkholderia; species Burkholderia sp. AU6039. The sequence continues at coordinate 161,536 of NZ_NKFK01000002.1, read as the reverse complement.
CGCAGCGCGCCGTCTTCCTGCTCGATGCGCGTCGAGCGCGAGCCTTCGTGGAGGAATTCGAAGAAGCTGTCGGGCAGCTCGAGATGCGTGCGCATCCAGCGCTCGCTCGCGCCGTGCGCGAGATTGAAGTGCAGCCAGACGAAATCGTCCGACGCCGCAGCATGCTCGCGGCACGTGCGCAGCCACGCGGCAGCCGAGTCCGCATCGAGCGTCGCGCCGGAGCCGCCGGGAACGAAGCGGAATCCGCACACCATGCCGGACGTATCGGCGCCGTAAGTCTGTACGATCAGGTCCATCGTGTCGAAGGTCGTGCTGCGCACGGCGCGCCGCGCAAAACGGGTCGCGCGCCCGCGCCGGAAATGGAAAGGAGACGTATGCCCGACGGGCATGACGCGCCGGTGACAGCGTCACGCCGCATCATACCGTCCGATTCCGCGGCCCCCAAAAGCAACGCGCCGCCCAACGGGCGGCGCAGGTGCGGCGGGTCGACACGCGCAGGACGCGTTACTGCCGCGTCTCCGACTGCGCGGCGCTCGGGCACGCGGGGTCCTTGCCCCAGTGACCATCGCAGACGCGCCAGCGGCACAGTTGATCCTCGAAGAAACCGCGCTCCGAACACTCCTTCACACGCGACGCCAGCGAGCCGGTCGTCGCGGCCGTCTTGGTCGGCACGGCCTGCGCCTTCTGCGCGGCGAGCTTCTTGTCGGCCGGCTTCGTGCGCGCGACGAGCGCCGCGAGCAGATCCGCATCCGGATCGTCCTTGCCGCCCGCCTTCGCGGTACGGGCCGGCGTCGCGTCGCGATGCTTCTTCGCCTGCGCGAGCTCGGCCTGCTGTTCCTTGTGACGCTTGCGGGCCTCGGCTTTCGTGTCGGCCTTCGTATCGGTCTTGCCGTGCGCGGCGACCTTCGCGCCCTTCGCGGCGTCGGGCTTGGCGGCGTCGGCCTTCGCGGTTTTGGTCGTCGCGGCAGCGGCGGCGGCCGCCGCACCGGCCGTGGCCGCACCCGATGCGTCGTCGGCGCCATTGGCGAGCGCTCGCGACAGGCGGCTGTTGTCCGCGGCGGACGCGGACGATGCGGATGCAACGGTTCGGGAAGCTGCGTCGTCGTTGACGATCGTGGCCGGTTGCGCGGCGGATGCGGCGGACGCGGCATTCTGCGCGACTTGCACGGCGGCATCGCTGGCCGCCGCGGCCTTCGCCGGTGCGGCGGCTGCCGGCGCAGCCTCGGCCGTGACGGCGGGGGCCTGCTCGCCCGCATGCTGCATGCGCCATGCGCCCCAGCCGCCGACGGCGACCACCAAGGCCACGACGGCGGCGATCGGCGCCTTCAGCGAACGGCGCGGCGCCTCGGCCGGCGGCGTGACACGTCCTTCCAGATTCGCGAGAATGCGCGACTGCTGAGCTCCGTCGCCTGCCGGTTTGGTATCGGACAGCAGGCTGGGCGGAGATTTCGAATTTGAATTTTCCGGCGCACTCATTCAGCGTCTCATTGAATCCTGGTTTAATTCACCGCGATAATATAGCCCGGCCTCTCGAAGCAGCCTGATTCTAAGAGCAAGCATTGCAAAACACAATCAATTCCAATTTCCGGGGATTTCTTTGATTGCCGTCGCACTCGTCGCCTATTTCGCCCTTGCCGTAGCGGTTGCGGCACTGTTGCTTTTACCGGGTATCCGCGCGACCGTATTCGAATCCGTCGCCCAGTTTCACGGCCGTCTAACGCGCCGCGCGAACGATCGCGCCTCGCGTACGCGAAGTCAGATTGTTAAATCGGCAAGCGCTACGCGCGGCGCTTTAAACGACGTGCAAAATTTACTGGTTCGCCGGCGCTTGATGATTATGGTATCGGCAGGTATTCTTGCGACGCCGCCATTGGTCGCCATTGCGTTACGCGGCCGGCAATTGTTCCAGTACGACGACACGGCGCGCGTGCCCGACGAGAAGATCGCCGCGCTGCTGCAGGGCGAACAACTCGTGCCGCCCCCGCCGCTGCCGCCGGAAGTCTTCGCCACCAAGGAAGTCGAACAGGTACGCCCGGCGCTGAAGGATGCGAGCCGCGACTGGAACTTGCTGGATCCGGATTTCCGTACGCGTTTGCTGCTGGTCTACAAGATCATGCACGAACAATATGGTTATGAAATGGCGTTGCTGGAAGGTTATCGGAGCCCGGAACGGCAGAACCGGCTGGCGCAGATGGGCACCAACGTGACCAACGCGGCCGCCTTCCAGAGTTATCACCAATTCGGGCTGGCGGCCGACAACGCATTCCTGCGCGACGGCAAGCTGGTCATCTCCGAGAAAGATCCGTGGGCGATGCGCGGCTACCAGTTGTATGGCCAGGTCGCCGAACAGGTTGGCCTGACCTGGGGGGGCCGCTGGAAAATGATGGATCTCGGGCACGTGGAATACCATAAACCCGGTTTTAAACTGGGACGCGGCAGCTAGCCAGGGCTGCCGGACAGGAAATAATGAGGGCGGCATGGGGCTTTTTAATATCCCGGCAGGAAACGATATGGGCGGCGCAAAAAATCATGCATTCCGGTGCGCGATTTTTTCCGGCCGCCGCTTCCGTTTTAAATCTCACAGCGTCCTTTCGTTAATGCGCGCGCCTTCTCCGATGCCGCGGGCGCATTGATGCCAGCCCCCTTCATCCCGTTTGACAGCATGGCGACACATCGCGGCGCCACCCTTGCCGCTCGGCGCGCCTGCGTCGCCTCATCGAATCGCACCGGAACCTGAACGTCCTATGCAACGCATCCTCAACGTGCTGACTCATCCGCGTACGCTCTCGATCGTCGGGATCGTCGCGCTAGCGGCCATCCTCTTCATCGTCGCCGACATGCTGCAGCTGCCGCTCCTGTGGGCGGCGATCGCCTTCGCGGCGATCCTCGCGCTGTGGCTCGTCGTCGCGCTGTGGCGCCGCTGGCGCGTGAAGCGCGCGAACCAGCAGCTCGGCCAGGTGCTGGAAGAGCAGGCGGAAACCGGCAAGATCGCCGCGCCCGCCGCCGCCGCGCTCGCCCCCGACGCGAAGACGGCCGACCTCGACGTGCTGCGCACGCGCCTGTCGGATGCGGTGAAGACGATCAAGACGTCGAAGATCGGCCAGGTGTCGGGCGGCTCCGCGCTGTACGAACTGCCGTGGTACATCGTGATCGGCAACCCGGCCGCGGGCAAGAGCAGCGCCGTGCTCAATTCCGGCCTGCAGTTCCCGTTCGCGGACAAGAACAGCGCCGTGATCCACGGCATCGGCGGTACGCGTAACTGCGACTGGTTCTTCACGACCGAGGGGATCCTGCTCGATACGGCCGGCCGCTATTCGGTGCATGAAGAAGACCGCAGCGAGTGGCTCGGCTTCCTCGGCCTGCTCAAGCGCTACCGCCCGAAGGCGCCGATCAACGGCATCATCGTCACCGCGAGCATCGCCGAACTCACCGGCAACCGCCCCGAATTCGCGATCAACCTCGCGAAAAACCTCCGCCAGCGCGTTCAGGAGCTGACGGAGAAGCTCGAAGTGTTCGCGCCGGTCTACGTGATGTTCACGAAGGCCGACCTCATCACCGGCTTCACCGAATTCTTCAGCAGCAGCGACAAGCACGAGTACGACCGCGTGTGGGGCGCCACCCTGCCCTACGAACCCGACGACAAGCGTGACGTCGTCGCGCAGTTCGACACGCACTTCGAGGAACTCTACGAAGGGCTGAAGGAGATCAGCGTCGCGCAGCTGTCGCTGTCGCGCGGCAACCAGCTGTCGCCGGGCCAGTTGAGCTTCCCGCTCGAATTCTCGACGATCAAGCCGTCGCTGCGCGCATTCCTCGCGACGCTGTTCGAGAACAACCCGTTCCAGTACAAGCCGATCTTCCGCGGCTTCTACTTCACCAGCGCGCTGCAGGAAGGCGAAACCAACAGCGCGGCCGCGCAGCGCATCGCGCATCGCTTCGGCCTCGACGGCGCCGCGCTGCCGAAGCCGCACAGTGCGTTCTCGAAGAACGGCTTCTTCCTGCGCGACCTGTTCTCGAAGGTGATCTTCGCGGACCGCCAGACGGTGCGGCAGTTCGCGAGCCCGACCAAGACGCGGCTGCGCTACGCGACCTTCTTCGGCTTCGTCGCGGCGCTCGCGCTCGCGCTGGGCGGCTGGACCTGGTCGACGATCGGCAACCAGCAGCTCGTCGCGAACGTGCAGGCCGACCTCGACAACGTCACGCGCCTGCAGCAGGGCCGCAATGACCTGCAGTCGCGCCTGCAGGCGATGGACATCCTCGAGGACCGGATCGAGCAACTCGAGCAGTTCCGCCGCGACAAGCCGATTTCGGTGTCGCTCGGCCTGTACCAGGGCGACCGTCTCGAGCAGCACCTGCTGACCGAGTACTACAACGGCGTGCGCCAGATCCTGCTGGCCCCGGTGTCGCAGAACCTCGCGTCGTTCATGAAGGACGTGAACGCGCACCCCGAGCAGCTCGTGCCGATGACGCGCCCGCCCGAATCGGGCGCCGTGCAGGGCGGCACGATGCCGGTCTCGACGAACGCGGCGGGCGCCGCGCCGCAGGCCGGTGCCGCACTGGCCGCGTCCGGCGCCGCGCCGGCCGCGGCGCAGCAGCCGGCCGCACCGCAGGGCGGCCTCTACAGCGATGCGTCGCCGACCAACGTGCAGGACGCGTACAACGCGCTCAAGACGTACCTGATGCTGTCCGACAAGCGCCACGTCGAGCAGGCGCACCTGACCGACCAGCTCGCCCGCTTCTGGCGCGGCTGGCTCGAGACGAATCGCGGCAACATGCCGCGCGACGAGATGATCAAGAGCGCGGAGCGCATGATCTCGTTCTACCTCGCCCGCGTGAACGACAACGACTGGCCAATGATCGACGCGAACCTCGCGCTCGTCGACCAGACCCGCGAGAACCTGCGCCACGTCGTGCGCGGGATGCCGGCCCGCCAGCGCGTCTATGAGGAAATCAAGGCACGCGCGTCGACCCGCTTCGCGCCGATGACCATCGCGCGCATCGTCGGCGACGGCAACCAGGGGCTCGTGGCCGGCAGCTACGCGATCCCGGGCACGTTCACGCGCGAAGCGTGGTTCGACTACGTGCAGCCGGCGATCCGCGACGCGGCGACCAAGGAACTGCAGGCGAAGGACTGGGTGCTGAACACGTCGACGCAGGATGACCTGACGCTCGAGGGCAGCCCCGAGCAGATCCAGAAGACGCTGGTCGGCATGTACAAGACCGAGTACGCGCAGCACTGGCAGAAGTTCATGCAGGGCATCGCGGTGCAGGGCTTCAGCAGCTTCGGCCAGGCCGTCGACGGGATGAACCGCCTCGGCGACCCGCAGGATTCGCCGATCCGCAAGATCCTCGAGACCGCGTACGACCAGACCTCGTGGGACAACCCGTCGCTCGCGAACGTGACGATCAAGAAGGCGCAGACAGGCGTCGTGAACTGGGTCAAGCAACTGTTCTCGCGCTCGCCGGCCGGCCAGGTGGCGGCCGCCAACATCGACATCAACGGCAATCCGGCCGAGGTGCCGATGGGTCCGATCGGCCAGGAGTTCATCGGGCTCGCGCGGATCGTCGCGTTGCATGACGGCACGTCGATGCTCAAGGGCTACATGGAATCGCTGTCGAAGGTTCGCACGCGCTTCAACGTGATCAAGAACCAGGGCGACCCGGGCCCGGGCGCACGCCAGCTGATGCAGCAGACGCTCGACGGCAACGGGTCGGAACTCGCCGATTCGCTGAAGCTCGTCGACGAGCAGATGCTGACGGGTCTCACCGATTCGCAACGCAAGTCGCTGCGTCCGCTGCTGGTGCGGCCGCTGATGCAGGCGTTCGCGGTCGTGATCCAGCCGGCCAGCGCCGAAGTCAACAAGGTGTGGAACGCGCAGGTCTACCAGCCGTTCCAGAACTCGCTCGCGACGAAGTACCCGTTCGCGGCGAGCGCGAAGGTCGAGGCCGGCGCCGGTGAAATCGCGCAGGTGTTCGGTCCGGACGGCTCGATCGCGAAGTTCGTCGGCACGACGCTCGGGCCGCTCGCGGTGCGCCGCGGCGACACCCTCGCCGCCCGCACGTGGGGCGACATGGGCATCGGCCTCACGCCGGACTTCACGAACGGCTTCGCACGCTGGGTCGCGCCGCTCGCCGGCGGTGCGGCAGGCAGCGCCGCCGCTTCGTCCGAGCCGCAGACCGTGTTCCAGATCCTGCCGCAGCCGAGCACGGGCACGACGGAATACACGATCGCGATCGACGGCCAGCAGCTGCGCTACCGCAACACACCGCCGCAGTGGACGAACTTCGTGTGGCCGAACCCGCAGGGCTCGCCGGGCGCGACGCTGTCCGCGACGACCTTCGACGGCCGCACGGTGCAGCTCGTCAACGAGCCGGGCCGCTACGGTCTCGAGAAGCTGATCAACTCGGCGCAACGCAAGCGCCGTCCGGACGGCACCTTCGACCTGACGTGGGCGCAGGGCAGCGTGAACGTGTCGGTGACGATGCGCATCATCAGCACGTCGCAACCGTCCGGCGGCGGCGGTGACCAGCCGCAGCAGCAGAGCCTGCGCGGCCTGCAACTGCCGTCTTCGGTCGCCGACGCGAGCGCGGGCGCCGCGCAGAACGCAACCCAGACCGCCGGCACGGGCACGCCGGCCGCAGCGCCGGCCGTCGCGGCCGCCAACGCAACGCATGCCCAGGGGGCGCAATGACGCAAACCGTACAGGCGCAGATCGCCTACTTCGGCAAGATTCCGTCGCGCGGCGACTTCGTGAAGAGCCCGCACAACCCGCAGTTGCTGCAGACGCTCGACCGCTGGATCGCGCAGGCGCTCGAGCTGCTCGCGGAAGATCCGCGCTGGAAGCTCGTCTACGAGGATGCGAAGCCGATGCATTTCGCGTTCCTCGGCTCGCGCAGCAAGCTCGCGATCGCGGGCCACATGGTCGCGAGCCACGACGTGTCGATGCGCCGCTTCCCGTTCCTCGGCGCAACGGCGCTCGAGGTCGACCGGCCGCTCGCGTTCCTCGCGCGCAGCCCGCTCGCGTTCGCGCGGCTGTGGTCGCGCGTCGCCACGCAGATCCCGCCGCTGCTCGGCAAGGACGAGCCGCCCGGCGCGCTGCAGGCGCTCGGCGACACGCAGGTGCCGATCGACATCGGCGGCCCCGGCACGTCGCATGACGGCACCTTCAACGATTTCGTCGAGCACCAGACGCTGCACGGCCTCCAGGAGATGCTGCTGGAAAGCGGTCATCCAGTGCGGCTGCGCGGCGCGATGCTCGCGCTCGGCTCGCTGCTGCGGCCGGTGATGCAGAGCGGCTCGTCGCACATCGAGCGCGGCCTCACGCTGCCGCTGCCGGTCGATCCGTTCTATCGCAGCCTCGTCGCCGCGTTCTGGCTCGAACTGATCGCGCCGTTCGTCGCGCAGGCCGACTTCGAGCTCGCGATCTTCATCGGCACGATCGCCGAGCGCGAACGGCTCATCATCGGCTTCAACGGCGCGTCGGCGAAGACGCTGCTGAGCGTCGTCGACCCGCAGACCTACGCCGCCCACAACATCGACATCGACGATCCCGAGTGGATCGACGCCCATGCGCAAAACGATCACCAGATCAGCAAGCTCGTCAGCTACCTCGACCAACCGCAACTCTCGCTGCGTGTCGCCATCGACGCGTTCCGCGAAGCGTTCATCGGAGGCTGACGGGATGCATCGCACGATTCAAGCCCGGCGCGCATGCTTTTCGGCCGCGCGCTCGCCCGCCGTCGCCGCCCTCCTCGCTGCCGGGCTCTTCGCCGGCGGCGCGGCCTTCGCGCAGAACACCGGCGCGACCGTCACGCCGGTCGGCAACGGCACGGTCGCGACCACCGCGCTGTCCGCGAACCCCGGCGCCGCGCCGGGGACGGCGTCCGGCGCCGTCGTGCACGGCACGGCCGGCACCGCGAACACCGTCACGCCGCCGCCCGCGACCGCGACGCCCGGCCAGGTGGTCGTCGGCGGCAAGGTGCCCGACGAGGCGACCAAGGCCGCCGTGCTGCAGAAGCTGCGCGATACCTACGGCGCGACGAACGTCGTCGACCAGATCGAGGTGGGCGACGTCGCCACGCCGCCGAACTGGAGCGCGAACGTGCAGAAGCTGCTCGGCACGCAGCTCAAGCAGATCAGCAAGGGGCAGCTGAAGATCAACGGCACGCAGATCGAGATGAAGGGCGAGGTGCACAACGAGGCACAACGCCAGCAGCTCGCGAGCGACATGGCGAACACGCTGAACCCGACGTATACGATCAAGAACGGGCTGCGCGTGTCGGCGTCCGAACAGGGCGTGCTCGACCAGACGCTCGCGAACCGGACGATCGAGTTCGAGACGGGCAGCGCGACGCTCACGCCGCAGGGCAAGCTGATCCTCGACCAGATGGCGGCCGCACTCGCGAAGATGCAGAACCGCACGGTCGACATCATCGGCCACACCGACAACTCGGGGAACCGCACGTCGAACATCGCGCTGAGCCAGGCGCGCGCGGATTCGGTGAAGGGCTACCTGATCACGAAGAGCATTCCGCCGCAGCAGATGACGACGACGGGCGTCGGGCCGGATCAGCCGATCGCGCCGAACGATACGGCGGATGGGCGGGCACGGAATCGGCGGATCGAGTTTCGGGTGGGGCAGTAAATTTGCGGGGGGCGGCCGGCTCCATCGCGAGCCGGCGGGCGATCACCCGATGCGGGCGGCGACGGGAATTGTCGCCGCCCGTTTTTCATGGGCGACTACCGGCCGTCAATGAACGGGAGGCGTCGCGCCGCCCTTGTACCTTTTCGCCCATTCCTGGCTCTGCTTGGCGGCCTGGTCGATACGGGCGGCGGCGAGGTCGTCCTTCTTGCGCTGTTTCGCTTCCTTGTCGAGATCACTCGACCCGAACGTATCCTTGTCGCGTGTCCGGAAGTACAGTGACGGCGCCAGCACATGGTCCTGCCAGCTCGTCAGCAGTGTGTCGTGGACGAGCATGTCGAACAGTGCTATGACTTCCGCCGGAAGCGGATGCTTGCCTTCGATACCCTCCTTCCAGGCTGACACGAGCTCCATTTCAGCTTCGGGCAGCATAGCGGCCTCGACCGTAGCCGCGCTGACCTTGTTATCAGAATCCCACGTTTCCGGCAGATTTCGGATGTGCTCCGCGGATTGCTTCCAGCCGTCCTGGTACGACGCGCTGCGCAGCTTCTTTGCCGCTTCCTTTTCGAGACGCTCCCACACCGTCGAATAGTCATTCGGCGCCTCCGCGATCAACTTCTCATAGCGTTTTTGCGCCGCGTCGCTCGCCGCCTTCATTCCCCGAAGCTTCGCCTGATCATCCGGGCTGCGGCTGGCCAGCATGCTCATGTTGATGCCTTGTCGCTGCAGTTCCCAGTCGAGTTGCGACTTCGCGGTCTTGCGCTGCAGGTCGGCGTCGCTCATGTTGCGCTTCCAGTCGGCGACGGGGTCAGCGATCGTGCGACGGAATTCGGGGTCCATATAGCGGGCCGAGATCCAGCGCATGAAGACTTTCGAATGCTCCATGAAGTCGGCGCCGGGTTTGCGGGGGACGAGGGCGTAGTACGCATCGACGAGTTGCTTGATGCGATATTGCTTGCCGTCTGCATTGATCGGCTGTGCAATCGTGAATTTCCGGAAGGTGTCCGGCTTCTTATCTCGCAGATCCTCCATCGTATCCATGACGGCCCCTGCCTTCAACGCCTCCAGCAGCATGTCTCGCAGAGGAATCCGCATCAACTCGGCGTTGAAGCCAAGCGAACCCTTTGGGGCGCCGCCAACGACGTCGCAACTCGTACCCGGATAAAGGAATTGCTCGCCGCGGGTCTTCTCGAGACTGTCGAGACGCTGATAAAAGCGCATCTCGTGCGCCGCGGCAAAATGAACACAGCGCTGCACACTGGCTGGTATGCCCAGGGCTCGATCCTTGTAGCTGGTCTTGATCATCCCCAGATACGGGACCATGCCGATCAGTTCGCCGGCCTCTTCCGACATGGCCGACGAAACAGCATCGAGCAGGCCGACAAACTTGATCTGAATCGATACGCCGTCGATGGCAAGATCCATGTCGTCCCTGCGCTTGTATTTCTCCGCCAGGTCGTTGATGAACGCGCGCGCGAGCACGCACCCGCGGTCCGCGCCGAACACCGATACCTCGATGGCCCGAACCTTCGGCATCTGCTTCTTGACCGCGTGGTACGCCTCTTCGAACTGATCTTTGGCTGCGATCAACCGCGTATCGACACCCGTCCCAAAAGCCTTGGCCATGACGGAATTGTCACGCACGATCGGCACGTTCTCCATCGCTATGCCGACAAACAGACTTCGCGCAACCGCCCAGCCCGCCTTCATCGGGGCGCCTTTGACGTTGTTCTTGAAATCGTTCTTCGCGTTGCGCCACAACAGCGTTCCGGTCGCCTTGGTGCGCTCCCAATATCGCTCCGGCGACGCATTCACCACATTCATGACGCGCCGCGCCTGAGCGGGAATGCGCTCGATATCCTTCCGAAGATCCTGGAAGGCCTTATCGATTGGCCGAAGCGAAAAATCCCCCTCGAGAAAGTTCTCGATGAACTGCTTCTTCACATCGTCGACACGCGTTTTCACGCTGGCCTGTTTGATTGGCGTATTGACGCGCGTGAACGACTTGGCGACCGACTCCGCTCCGCTCAACGCCTTCTTGCCTCCCATCTTGGCCGCGGCTACGCCCGCATTGATCCATTCATTGGCCTTGGCTGACTCATTGAGCGGCGTGCCCAGTCCCGAATAATAGAAACGGAACCAGAACTGATTGACCGGCCGATGCCTGTCATCGTTGTCGCGGTGCGCTTCCCACAAACGGCAGATGTTCGAATATTGCGAGCTCGACTTGTCGTCAATATCGCGACTTCTGCCAAACGCATCGAAGAAAAATCCCATGCGGATCGTCGCGCCACATGGCAAACAGTCCCCTTTCGGATACATGTTTGCGTCCTGGCAGACAAGCTGCATGTATGTGGACATCGGTGTCGCGTCATCCGGATCGAGCTTGATTCTCTCAGCCATGCTGCTTCTCCTCTACGCGCGGCGGCGGCACCAGGCCGTCGGGAATCGTCGGTACGTTCAACGGCTTGAACTTGCCGCTTGCCAGTTCGGCCAATACGTTCTTCGGCAGCGATTGCATCGACTTGGCGAACGCACCAGGCTTTCCGGCCGCAGCCCGCAAGATCCGCTGCACTTCCGGATGCGCATCGAATCGACTGTTCACGAGCAAACTGAAATACGCGTACTGCTCGAGGTCGTTCCGATCGGTCAGCTGGTATTTGAGCCACGCCGTCGCAACGGCACGCGCAATGCGCCGATGCGACTGTCCATCCGTATCGTCGAATTTCTTGTCCAATTGCTCCTGATAGTGCGTCGCCATCCATCGGGAAACATCCACGACCGGAATGCGCGATTCGTCCAGCAGTTGGCCGGGGAACTGAAACTCGACGTGACGATCCGGATAGAAATGAACTTCGAGAATCCGGCTGCCGACTTTCTCGGGAACGGCCGACGACGGCATCACGACCTTGGTCTCGACTTGCTGCGCATGCGAGTCGTCCATCGTCCATCGATCTGCGTCGTAGTACTTCCACTTGACCGTAAATTCGGTGCCCTTGAGCGTGTAGCAACACGCGACGCTGCCGCCACCTGCGCCCGGCGGATCGTCTCCGCCACCGCTTGCCTTGTTGCCGTATGCGTCGGTGATGGTGAAACCATTCATGTTGTACGGCAGATAGTTCCGGCCCATGACCGAAATCCCGCTGTAGGTCGGCTCGGATTTACCACAGGCCGTCACTGCGGCGAACAACAAGCAAGTCGCCAGAACACGGCCCGTCATACGAACCAATTTCGTTCCTCTATGCATCGATGCTTCCCTTCTGAATGACACCTCGCCCGCCGTTCCGTGGCAAGCAAGCGCCTGTCTTACATCTGTGATCGATCGCCTTCGCGCACGGCTCGAAGGTCGTCCAGCGTGCGATGCCGATGGGCGACTGCTCGCAACCCTGATCGAACGTAGCCGACTTACCCATGCTGCACCTCCGGCACGCGCGCCGGCGGCAACAACCCGTCCGAAATGACCGGGACAGCCACTGGCTTGAAGTTATCGCTTGCCAGCGCCAACCTCACGCTCTTTGGCAGAGACTGCATCGATTTCGCGAACACCCCCGGCTTACCGGCAGCCGTCTGCAGCACACGCTGAACCTCGGGATGTGCATCGAATCGGCCATTCACGAGCAAGTCGTAGTAGGCGTACTGCTCCAGATCGTCGAGATCCGTGAGTCGGTATTTCAGCCATGCCGTTGCTACGACACGAACGATGCGTCGAAACTGCTGATCCTCGCGTTCGTCGTACTTCCTGTTCAACTGATCCTGGTAGTGGCTGGACATCCAGCGCGACACATCGATCATCGGAATGCGCGATGTATCCGCCAGCGCACCGGGAAATTGCAGCTCGACATGACGATCCGGGTAAAAATGCACTTCGAGAATTCGATCGCCGATCTTTTCCGGAACCCGGGCCGATGGCATCACAACCCTTGCCTCGGCGTGCAGCGTTTCTTCGTTACCTTTGTGCCACTGGTCAACGTCGACATAACTCCATTTGACGATGAATTCCGTGCCTTCGAGTTTGTAGCAGCAGGCCACCCCGCCCCCGCCGCCCGGCAAGCTGTTTCCCCCGCCGGCCTTGTTTCCACGTGCGTCAGTGATCGCAAATCCGTCGAGGTTGTACGGCAGATAGTTGTGGGCAATAACCGATATCCCGCTATACACCGGTCCCGACTTGCCGGACGCGCTCAAGCTCAAAGCCACCGCAAGCAGGCCCACCGCCCCCGCAGACCTACGCCACGTCACTACGCGCCTCCAGCAACGCGCGCTCATGCGCGTCGCGAATCGCATCCCAGGTCGCATCGTCGATCGTCGCCAGCGCATCGTTGAGCGTCGTCTCGCCTTGCGCCACGGCCTCGAGGCACGCCTGTACCGCCGGATACTCGTCGAACCGCGGCGAGACCAGCACGCCGGTCATCACGTAGCACTGCAATTCCGCTTCATCGGCAATCCCGTGCGCGGCAGCGCGATCGAGTTGCTCGACGACGTCGTCATACAGTTGCGCATCCGACAAGTGATCGACCACCGCCCCCATCGTCTCGCGAAACTTCAGCACGAGCTTGTCCGGATACCCGAGCTCGATCAACCGAGCGTGCTGCTGCTCGCTCAGGCCCGGCGCATCGCCTGCCGGCGCCGCGCCTTCGATCGCCGGCGCATCGTTGCGCCACACGACCTCGTCGAGCCGACGCTCGCGATACCGGATCTCGGTGAACGGCGCAACGAACTGCCGCGCCTGCGCATCGCTCCACACCTGCCGCAGACGTTCGAATACGTGGTTGTCGAAGAAGAACAGGTAGTACGAACGACCATTGGGCAGCTTGTACTGCACATACCGGCGCAGATGCGCGTCGAGCGCATCGAACGTCCACGTCGACCAAAGCCATGTCACCGCATGCAAATCGACTGCATCGAGCCAAAGCTGGCGCAGCAGCCGATGCTGCCCGCCATGCTCGTCGTCGAGCGCGTCGCGCTCGAACGCGATCAGGTACGGCGCGATATCGGTATAGGCATCGAGCCCGGTATCGATCCAGAGCGACGCATAGCGCAGGCCGCGCACCGTCGCGAGCTGTACATCCAGCTCCTGATAGCCGCGCGTATCGACGAGCACGTAAAGCCGCATCGCCCTGCCGTCGTCGTCCGCATGCGCCAGCGAAGCTTTCAGTGTTTCCAGGAACGCCAGCCACGCCGGCTCGCGCGGATTCGGCACGGTGTCGACGGCTTCGCCTGGCTCGACGGCGTCGTCCCGATCGACCACGTCGCCCGTGTCGTTGACTTCGTCCATCAATCCGCCTCGACCATCGATTCGCGCCCGCTATGCGCGTTCAGCACGCATTGCTTGCACGTGCCGCCCGGCATCGCGGGCAGCGGATACGGCATGCTCGTCGGCCCGCTGAACTGGTGCTGCGCGCCCTTGAAATCGATCTTCCCCGGCGCGTGAATCTCGATGTTGCCGCCCTTGATCCGGATATAGGCGCCGCCCGACGTCAGCAGGACCTCCTGCTTCGCAGCCACATCGACTGCCTCGGTCGCCGCCACCAGCTTCACGGTCTTCTGCGCGGTAAGCTCGATGTTGTCCGCGTGCGCCTGGACCTCGACGTTGCCCTTCGCGGCGAACAGCTTCATTCCGGCGTTCTGCGCGAACAGGCTGATGCGGTCGCGGATGCCGGCGATCAGCGACTTGCCGCTCGTGATGAAGGTGCTTTGACCGCTGACGATATTGGTCTGCCGGTCGCTCGCCACGTGCACCGACTGCTGCGACGCCATCCCGATCCCCGCCGGGCTCGCGAACAGCATCACCGGCTCCTTGAACGCATTCGCGTTCCCCGTCCCGCCGCCGCCGGTCCGGCCGCCCGACGACGCGCCCGCCAAGCTCTCCTGCGTCGCGTCGGTGAACGTCTTCAGCGCGTCTTGACCGTTGCCGAGGCTTTCGGCCTGATGCGCTTCGCTGACCTGCGACAGCGATTCGATCAGCCCCTCGGCATCGACGAGCTGCTGTTGCGCCTCGCGCACGTCGAGCGGCTGGCTATTCGCCTGCTTCGGATGCGTCGTCACGTACAACCCCTGCCCGGCGCGCACGGCGCCGTATGCATCCGTGCGCAAGTCGAACCCCGAGCCGAGATACGCGCCCCGCGTGTTGCCGTTCTGCTCGATCAGGTAGCCGAGATGCAACAGCGAATTCGCGCTGCTGCTGAACAGGCGTGCACGGTTCTGGCCGGTCGCGTCGTCGAGCACCATCTCGTTGTGCCCCGACCCCGCGTACTCCTTCGACCGGAAGCCCGACAGGATGCCGTCGCTATGCCACTGCGGCCTGGTTGCCCCGTTGTAGACCCGATGCATCACGATCGGCCGGTCGCAGTCTCCGCCGATATAGCCGATCAGCACTTCCTCGCCGACCCGCGGAATATGAACGGCCCCGTAGCCGCCGCCGGTATCCGACTGCACGACACGCATCCAGCACGATGCGGTTTCGGTGCCCTCGTTCTGCCGGTCCCAGACGAACATGACCTTGATGCGGTTCAGCGCGTCCGTATACACCTCTTCGCCCTTCGGCCCGACGACGACGGCCGTCTCGAGCTGCATCACGGGCTTCTTGTGTTCGAACGGGCTGCGATACGGCACCGCCGCTCGTTGCGCTTCGACCTCGACGAGATAGAACCCGGCCGAGCCGTCTTCGTGCCCGACTTCGAACGCAGCCGCCGCACCGTGCCCGGCTTTGGCCTGCGCGAGGCGGTCCTGCAGGCTGTGCGGGAAGTGCGCCTCGTGGTCCGACAGCGGCAAGTTGTTCTCGATGTAGCGTGTCACGCCGATCGCCGCGAACTCACGATCGCGCTCCGGATCGCGGTCGTGCTCCGGATGATCGACCAGCGCGAAGCGCCGGCCCGCATCGATCCCGCGCACGCCGCCCACGCCGAAGAAACGCTTCGCGCGCGACTCCCATTCCTCGAGACGGATCTTCGACAGATGTTCGCCGCGGTCCTGGCCCGGATACGTGTAGGCGCCCGTGTATTCGTAGATTTCCGCCTGATCCGGCAGGTCGCCCTGGCCGGCCTTGGTCGGCAGCGTCGTGCCGTTCGGATTGCCCGCGGACGACGGTGACTTGTAGTCGAACGTGCGCGTCGTGTGCAGCGTGCTCTGCAGGGTCCTCGACGCAGCCCATTGCGTAAAACCGGTCGTTTCCGCGCCGGTTCCCGAGCGATCGAAGCCGACGGCCTTCGGCGCCAGCTCGTCGACCGCATGCAGATCGTCGGTAATGACGAGCGTATGGGTCTTGCCGTCGTCGGCATGCCGCCAGAAGCCGAACAGCCCTTCATCCTCCATCAGGCGATGCACGAAGTTCCAGTCGGTTTCGCTCTGGCGGCAGTACGAGCGCGACGGCAGCGGCTTCGACAGCGCGAACTGATACCGGCCCTTGGCCTGGGGATGCGCGTCGAACACATCGGCGAGGATCGCATCGACGCTCTGATCCTGCCAATACCGCATGTCGCTGCGGAACTTGAGGAAGTGCATCCACGACGCGAAGGTGAGCTGGTAGCTCGACAGGCTGCCGTCCGCGCCGAGCCGGCGCGCCGTATGGACATAGCCGTTGATCGGGCGATACGACCGGTCCGCCTGCTGGATCCATAGCGTGATCGGCTGTGCGATCAGCGTCTTGAGTTCGACGTCGCTCGCGGTGGACACGAGATCGAGCGTCACGCTGAAATCGCGCCCCAGTTCGGAACGGGTCATGGCCCGGCGCGGTACGAGCGCATGGTCCGGCAACGACGGGATGTCCGTCTTCAGCAGGCGATCCTGCTGAATCAGGCCGCCGCGAATCGCCTGCGCCAGTTCTGTCGCGTTCATGCGTCACTCACCTTCTTGTTTGCCGCGAACCCGCCGGGGCCCGCGCTCTCAGGAAAGAGCCCTTCCCTCACCACACGACGGCGTCCGGGCACGCGTCACGCGCGTCGCCGCGGCATCGTCGCTCACGCCTGCTCGTCCGGCCTCACGCCCAGCAACTCACGAATATGCGACAGCGAGCCGTCGTCCTTCACGACGCTCTCGAGCCACTTGTGCAGCGGCATGTCGGCCCATTCGGCGGCCTTGTCGGCGAGATACGCGACCGGGCTGTGCGGCTCGGTCTGGCGGAAATAGCGGGCGACCGCACGCAACTGGTCGACGGCCTGCGCACGGTTCTGGATGCCGGCGATCATCTGCGTCACCGGGGCGCGCGGAACGGGCTGCGGCTGCACGTGAGTCTCCTCCGTCTGGATCGGGTTGCCGAACACCGGCTCGATACGCTCGGGCTGCGCCTGCTGCGCCCCGGGCGTGTGCGGCGCGCTGCCCGTATAGCCCTGCTCGCGCGCAAAGCGCTCGGCGAGCCGGTACACGGTCTCGAACGCGTCGCGCGCCTGCCGGAAGCTCGGCGCCGAATCGCCCGCGCGCTCGACGAGCCGCTCCTCGAACGCATCGAGCGCGAACTCGAACGCCTTCAGGTTCGCGAGCAACGCGGTGTAGAACGCGATCGACGTCACGCGCCGCGACGAATCGATCTGCTCGATCGACGGCTTGCCGCGTGCGATGTCGTCCGCGTGTTCGGGGTCGCGCTTGATGGCCTGCGCGACGTGCTGCGCCACTTCCCAGTCGAGCGTGCTGAACGCGTTCGACGCGCCGTCCGTCATCGGCACCGCGCGCAGCAGCTCGGCCGTGCGGCCGGACAGCCACGCGACGTTGCCGAGCCGGTGCTCGGTGTCGTCGTCCTCGGGCAACGGATGCACGGTGTCCCAGAAGTCGCGGCACAGGCCCTCGAGCAGCGCATAACCTTCGGTGAGGCCGGTGATGCCGTCCTCGAGCGCGAGCGCCTCGGTCAGCCACACGGCGAGCCTCAGGTCCTTCGTGCGCGTGCACAGCAGCTCGCCCGCATGATCGACCACGAAGCCCCAGTCGGCCTCCTTGATCTCGGTCACCCACTCGCCCTGGTCGAGCGTCGGATCGTCGTAACGCCGCGCATCCTGGATCGCGTCGAATTCGTTCGAAAACAGCAGGTCGTCGCCGCTGGGCGACGCATCGCTGATCGGCGTCAGCAGCTCGGGGAGATTGATCGGCATGATTCTGTCAGTTCATCAAATGCTTGCGTTGCACGGCCGCGCTCATTCGACGGTGTACGTGAATTCGCCGGCCTCGTCCGCGCGCACCGCGATGCGCGCGATGGCCTCGCCGTCGGCGATCCGGCCGAGCACGTGGCCCGCGATCTCCGGCAGCAGCGTGCCGTTCAGGATGTGGTCGACGTTGCGGGCGCCCGAATCGACCTCGGTGCAGCGCGCGAGCACCGCCTCGACGAGCGACTCGTCCCATTCGAACGCGGCCTTGTGGTTCGCCTCGATCCGGCGGCGGATCCGCTCGAGCTTCAGCTCGATGATCTCGGCCAGCACGTCGTCGGAAATCGGGTAGTACGGCACGACCTTCATCCGCCCGAGGAAGGCGGGCTTGAAGGTCTTGTACAGCTGCGGGCGCAGCGTCTCGGCGAGCGCGTCCGGATCGGGCAATTCCTCGGCCGGCTTGTTCAGGCACGCCTGCATCACCGCGGATGAACCGACGTTCGACGTCAGGATGATCAGCGTGTTGCGGAAGTCGATCTCGCGCCCTTCCGCATCGTCCATCGCGCCCTTGTCGAATACCTGGAAGAACATCTCGAGCACGTCGGGGTGCGCCTTCTCGACCTCGTCGAGCAGCACGACGGAATACGGGTTGCGGCGCACGGCCTCGGTCAGCACGCCGCCTTCGCCGTAGCCGACGTAGCCCGGCGGCGAGCCTTTCAGGCCCGACACGCTGTGCGCTTCCTGGTACTCGCTCATGTTGATCGTGACCATCTTGCGCTCGCCGCCGTACAGGATGTCGGCCAGCGCGAGCGCCGTCTCGGTCTTGCCGACGCCCGACGGCCCGACGAACATGAACACGCCGCGCGGCTTGTTCGGATCCTCGAGGCTCGCGGTCGCGGTGCGCACGCGCTGCGCGATCGCTTCCAGCGCGTGATCCTGACCGATCACGCGCGCGGCGAGCAGCGGCTGCAGGTTCAGCACGGTGTCGATCTCGTCCTTCACCATCCGGCCGAGCGGAATGCCCGTCCACGCGGCGACGATCTCGGCCACCACGTGGCCGTCGACCTGCAGCGGCACCATCGGCTCGCCGCCCTGCAGCGCGTGCAGCGCCGCGACGCGTTCGGCGAGCGTGTCGCGGGTGGCCTGCACGTCGACCGGCTGGCCGTCTTCCGACGGGCCGCGTGCCTTGTCGAGCGCTTCGCGCAGTTCGGTGATCTCGGCGACGATCACGCGCTCGGCTTCATAGCGCGCCTCGTCCTTCGCCAGTTGCTCGAGCGCCGTGTCGCGCGTGCCGCGCAGCTCGCCGAGCCGCTCGTCGTGCGACGCGCCGCCCGCTGCCTCGCGCTCCAGCGACGCGATTTCCGCGTCGATCCGTTCGATGCGCTTCTTCGTGTCGTCGATCGCCGCCGGCGTCGCGCTGTGCGCGAGCGCGACCTTCGCGCACGCGGTGTCGAGCACGCTGATCGCCTTGTCCGGCAGCTGGCGGCCGCTGATGTAGCGGTGCGACAGGCGCACGGCCTCGGTGATCGCGTCGTCGAGGATCCGCACGTTGAAGTGCTTCTCCATCAGGCCGGACATCCCGCGCAGCATCGCGGCCGCGAGCGGCTCGCTCGGCTCCTCGACCTTCACGACCTGGAAGCGCCGCGCGAGCGCCGCGTCCTTTTCGAAGTACTTCTTGTATTCGCTCCACGTCGTCGCGGCGATCGTGCGCAGCTCGCCGCGCGCGAGCGCCGGCTTCAGCAGGTTCGCCGCGTCGTTCTGGCCGGCCTGGCCGCCCGCGCCGATGATCGTGTGCGCTTCGTCGATGAACAGGATGATCGGGTGCGCACTCTTCTTCACCTCGTCGATCACGCTCTTCAGGCGGTTCTCGAACTCGCCCTTCACGCTCGCGCCGGCCTGCAGCAGGCCCATGTCGAGCACGTGCAGCGCGACGCCGCGCAGCGGCGGCGGCACGTCGTCGGCCGCGATGCGCAGCGCGAGGCCCTCGACGACCGCCGTTTTGCCGACGCCGGCCTCGCCGGTCATGATCGGGTTGTTCTGGCGGCGGCGCATCAGGATGTCGATCGCCTGGCGGATCTCGGCTTCGCGGCCGATCACCGGGTCGATCTTGCCGTCGCGTGCGCGCTGCGTGAGGTTGGTCGTGTACGTGTCGAGCGCGGGTGTCTTCGACGGGCCGGCAGCAGGGGCGAAACCGTCGGCGGCCGGCGCGACGTCGCTCCCTTCGTCGTCCGCCTGACGCGGCTCGGCTTCGCTCGAGCCGGCCGTGATCTCGTCGAACTTGTGCTTCAGGTCCGTCACGTTCATTTCCGCGAACTGCGACGACATCCGTTGCGCGAATTGCGCGAGATCGGGCGCGGTCAGCAGCGCGAGCAGCAGGTGCCCCGAACGGATGCGGCCGAGCTGCGAGTCGAGCGACGCGATCAGCCACGCCTGTTCGAACAGCGCGATCAGGTGCACGGAGAACACCGGCGTGCGCGTGTTGCCCGTCTTCAGGCGCGTCAGTTCGCGCTCGAGATCGGCGTGCAGCGCGTGCGGATCGACGCGGCTCGCGCGCAGTGCGAGCGGCAGGTCGCCCGTCGCTTCGTCAAGTAGCGCGAGGAACAGGTGCTCGAGATCGACCTCGTAGTGGCCGCGCGCCAGGCACGCGCTTGCCGCCCGCTCGGTCGCGTGGCGGCACAGCGGGTTCAGTTTCGTGATCAGGGTCTTCAGAGGCGTGCTCATGGCGTCGATCTCAGGTTCGATTGCGTGTTTGTTGTCGTTCGGAATCAGTGAATCACGTGCAGTTCGTAGCGGGCGTCGGAGCGGTCCTCGACCGCGTCGCGCGTGCAGAGGAACGCGTCCCAGCCGAGCCGCGAGCCCGCGCCGAGCACGCTCGCGCCGACTTCGGTGCGCTTGAGCACGAGCTTCACTTCGTATTCGAGCGTGACGCCGGCGAGCAGCGTCAGCATCCGCTCCAGTGCGATGGCGTGCGCGCCGCCGGGCAGGAACGCCTCGTAGTCGCGCTTGGACAGCGGCCCGACGACGATCCGCGCGCGCATGTCGCGCTGCCACACGCGTTCGCCGACGAGCGCCGTCGCGCCGAGCACCGCGTTGACTTCGCCGAGCACGCTCAGCTGGTCGGGCGGCACGTCGTACCACTTGCCGACGAACTGGTCGATCTTCACCGGCACGCGGAAATAGTCGGACAGCGTGCGCTGCAGGTAGGCGGCCGACATCGGCCGGTGCCGCGCGGCGAGCGCATAGCCGGCCACGGCCTCGTCGAGCACGCCGCCCACGCCGGCCGCGAGGCTGTCGCGCACCTCGTCGCTCGGCACGCCCGCGATCGCGAGCAGCAGCGGCAGATAGCGCTCGTCACGGTCGAGCTCGTAGTGGAACGGCAGCCGGTATTTCTTCCACGCGGCATAGAACAGCGCGGTCGCGCGGTTCGAGAACACGTCGAAGAAGGCACGCGCCGCATGATCGCGCTTCAGGTGCTCGCGCGCAACGATCTGCTCGGTGTAATGCAGCGGCAGCGCGCCCTGCCCGCCGAGCAGCCCGAAGAACGCGGGCGTCAGCTCGACGTGGCCGAGCTCACCGGCCGCGAGCGCGGCGCCGCGCGCCTCGCCCGTGTCGAGGTGGGTGCCGTCGTCGTCGAACGAACGCGCACCTTCGATCTCGCTCGGCGGAAAGCCGAGCGACAGCGTGTTGCGGAATTCGATGCGCTGCGCGACCACGTCGCCCTGCCGCCACGCGCCGGGCGCGTCCGACGCCTGCCGCGCGAACAGCCCTTCGAGCACGCGCACCGCCTGGAAGAACTCGAAGCGGTGCGGTTCGTCGAGCAGCGCGTCGACTACGCCAGGATCGATTCGCCGGTCCGGGGCTTGCATCGGATGATCTCCTCGCCGGTGCGCTTCGACACGACGACTAGTTGAACGAAACTGTTGAGGTGCACGTACAGCCCGAAGAAGCTGTCGAGCACGCGCACGAACGAGGCCAGGCTCGCGCCGACGAAGTGTTCCTCGTCGATCGTCAGGCGGATCTCGATGCCGCGCACGAAGGTCGCGAACGGCTTGCCGGGCAGCCACTGCACGGCGCCGCGCTGCTCGATGCCGGCCAGGCCGTCGATCTGGCGCATCGACACGGCGGTGCGCCGCAGATCGTACAGCGTCAGCATTTCCTTCAGCGGCGCGAGGCCGTGCGCGACCAGCGACACGTGATTGAGCGCGAGGTGCGACACGAGCCGCCAGTGCGCGGCGCGGCCACGCTCGAAGCGCACGCTCTGCGTCGGGCGGCGCAGCAGCGAGATGCCGCTCGTCTGCGCGCCGCCTTCCTGGAACAGGTCGCCGCCTTCGAGCCCGAACGCGAGCATCGCCGGCAGGTCGCGGTTCGTGCAGGTGAGGTCGAGGCTCAGCGTGTCGGTCTGCGGCGACGTCGGCTCGAAATCGATGTCGACGATCGAGATCTCGGTTTCGTAGCCGGGGCTCTTCTGCGCGACCCAGTCGTTGCGGCGCGCGAACCAGTAATGGCCGATCCGCGCCGATTCACCGTGGTGCAGCGAATAGAACGGCCGGAACTCGATCACCGACTCCTCGTGCGCCTGCTGCCTCACGAGCTTCACCGAATCGATCGAATACACCTCGTACGCGAACGCGCGCCGCGCCTCGGCGATCACCGGATAGGACACCGCGCGGTGCGTGATGCGGATCGGTTCGCCGTGCTGGCGGAACAGGTTGACGATCGGGGTGCAGAACAGCCGGAAGTGGCTCGCCGTCAGCAGTTCGAGCAGCCGCGCGACGTGCGAATCGCTGCGCACGTCCTGCAGCACGAGATGCAGCGTCGCGCGCTGGCAGCGGCCGCTCGCGCGCGCGATCGCCGCGATGTCGAAGTCGACGAAATCGAACTTGTCGGGGAACGCGAAGTATTCGGTGAGCAGGCGATACGCGGGATGCGATTTCGCCGGATAGTCGATCAGCGCGTCGTCCTCGTCGAAGCCGGCATGCGCGATCGGCAGCTTGCGCAGCGCGGTCCAGCGGCCGTTGCGCTCGGGCTCGACATACGCGCCGAGCACGTTGACGAACAGGCAGTCGGTCAGCGCGGCGACGAACGACTGCTCGCCGTGCAGGTGCGCGCGCAGCGTCGGCAGCTTCAGCGCGCCGAGATCGAGCTGCGCGGCGAGCGACTCGAACGTGATCGAGATCACGCCCGTCGCATTCGACGGCAGCACCGTCGCGCTCGGCGCGAGCGCGACCGGCGTATAGCGGGCTTCCGAGATGCGGATCGGCGCGAGCGTCACGTCATAGGCGGTGCGGAACCGGCACTGCACGCCGCGGATCGGGCGGCTCTTCAGCTCGGTGCCGCGACCGACCACGACCGGTTCGGTCTGCTGGCCGGGCGACGCCGGCGTGAACTGCGCGATCGAGCACGACGGGAACGGCCGCAGGTAGTGCGGATACAGCACTTCCAGCAGCGCTTCGGTGAATTCCGGGTAATCGTCGTCGAGCTTCTTGTTGATGCGCGCGCCGAGCAGCGCGAACGACTCGATCATCCGCTCGACGTGCGGATCCTCGCAATGCTCGCCCGACAGCGCGAGCCGCGCCGCGATCTTCGGATAGCGTTCGGCGAAATCTCGCGAATAGCGCCGCAAAAACGATAATTCGCGCTCGTAATACGGCAGCAATTCTTCCATCGACGACCCCGAACCTCAATATTTCCTGCCGGACCCTGATCCACCACCGGGCGGTCCGGCCCGCTCGGCGGCTTGATTTACTGCATTCTTGCGGCGCGTGCGCGCGTGACCGAATACTGCAGCGTCGAGGGCTGCAGCATCGCGTCGAAACTCACCGGCTCCTCGGCCGGGTGCACGACGAGCAGCGCCTGGATCGCGAAGTAAAGCGCGTTGGTGGCCTGCTCGTTCAGCTCGAACGTCACCTGCACCTGCTGCAGGCGCGGCTCGTGGCGCGCGATGGCCTGCTGGATCGACTTGCAGATGAACGCGCGATCGTAGTGACTCGCGAGGCTCAGCCCCGCGAAATCGTTCAGCCCGTAGGTCAGCACCGACTTCTGGCACTCCGGCAGCGTGGCCAGCTCGTTCTCGGTGTGGGCGATACGGGTGTTGAGGATCGCCTCGACGTCGCGGGCGACCGTGTTCTTGAGCTCGTCCAGCGACAATTGCCGCATCGCTGCCGAGGCCGGCAGGTGCGGTTCGTCGTCGAACAGCTTGTCGAGAAAACTGGGTTCGAATCGTTTCATCGGCCGGTATGTACAGCGAAAACGGCAACGGGGACGCCGAGCGCCCCGTTGCCGCAACCGACCTTAGACCGCGTAGGTCTTGTCGTTCTTCGTCAGACTCCAGGCGCCTTGCGTGTTGCCGCCCTGGTTGCCGCCGATCTTCTGCTGGGTTTGCTTCCACTGCACAGCTGCGTACTTCAGCGAGAACGTCTCGAGCGGCAGACCTTCTTCGCGAACGCTCGGGGCGATGCTCGAGATGATCACGTACTTGAGCTTGACTTCCAGATACTGCACGCGCTTGCCTTCACCGTCAGCGCGCGAGAAATGGACCGTCACCTCGTCGAACGTGGTGCCGCCCGAAGCGTGTTGGTACAGCAGCGGGCTCGACGAATCGATTTCCTTCGTGAAGATCATGTCGCCGTGTTCGCAACGCGTCATCGTGTGACCGCCAGCGGTCGATGCGGTTGCCGAACGCGGCTGAACGATCGAGTGATCCCACGATTTCAGCTCGATCCAGCCCTGGTGGTCCTTGTCCGCGGATTCGCCCTTCACCGCGGGACTACCAAACTGCAAGTGCATATGTAACATGGCCCTTCGA
Source organism: Burkholderia sp. AU6039 (assembly GCF_002223365.1). Taxonomy (NCBI): domain Bacteria; kingdom Pseudomonadati; phylum Pseudomonadota; class Betaproteobacteria; order Burkholderiales; family Burkholderiaceae; genus Burkholderia; species Burkholderia sp. AU6039. The sequence goes on along the minus strand of NZ_NKFK01000002.1, from coordinate 137,027 downwards.
CTCCCCAAAGAGGTGGTTTTAACGTCCTACCCAGGCGGCCCGCCCGGGCGATTTACTCGCTTATGAATTTGCCGGTTTGGGCAGATCAGCGACAAGTCGCAGAGAAATCGAGAGTTCGTCGAGCTGAAAGTGCGGGCGCAGGAACGCGACCGAACGATACGAGCCCGGCTTGCCCGGAATCTCCGACACTTGTATGGATGCCTCGCGCAGCGGAAATTGCGCTTTCTGTTCCTGCGAGGCGTTGTCGTCGAGCAGGACGTATTGCGAAATCCACCGGTTGAGGAAAGTCTCCACGTTCTGCGCCGATGCGAAGCTGCCGATCTTGTCCCGCATCATCGCCTTCAGGTAGTGCGCGACGCGCGATACCGAGAAGATGTACTGAAGCTGGGCGGACAGGACGGCGTTCGCATTCGCGCTGTCGGTGCTGTATTTCTTGGGTTTCTGCACCGACTGCGCAGCGAAGAACGCGGCGTAATCTGAGTTCTTGCAATGGACGAGCGGGATGAAGCCGAGGTCGCTCAGCTCCTTCTCGCGGCGATCGGTGATCGCGATTTCGGTCGGGCACTTCAGCGCGACTTCACCGTCGTCGGTCTTGAACGTGTGGGTCGGCAGGTCCTCGACGAGGCCGCCGCCTTCGACGCCGCGGATCGCCGCGCACCAGCCGAAGTCGTCGAATGCGGCCGTCAGGCGCGCAGCGAACGCCCACGCGGCGTTGCACCACAGGTACTTGTCGTGGTCGGTGCCGTCGACGTCCTCGACGAAGTTGAAGTTCTCCGCGGTCTGGCCGTCCTTCGGATTGAACGGCAGGCGGCCGAGGAAGCGCGGCAGCGTCAGGCCGACGTAGCGCGAATCTTCGGCGTCGCGGAACGACTTCCACTTCGCATATTCGACCGTATCGAACACCTTGCCCAGGTCGCGCGGCTTGCCGAGGTCGGAGAACGACTCGAGGCCGAGCAGCTCGGGCGATGCCGACGCGATGAACGGCGCATGCGCGGCCGCCGCGACGTGCGACATCTGCTCGATGAAGTACATGTCTTCCGGCTGGCGCGAGATCTCGTAATCGCCGATCAGCGCACCGAACGGCGAGCCGCCGAACGTGCCGAATTCTTCTTCGTAGACCTTCTTGAACAGCGCGCTCTGGTCGAACTCGCTCGCGCCCTTGAAATCGCGCACGAGGTCGCGCTTCGGCGCGTGCAGCGCCTTGATCTTGATCGTCTGGCCGGTGTTGCTTTCCTTGACCAGGTAGTCCATCCCGCGCCACGTGCTTTCGAGGCGCTGGAATTCCGGCGCGTGCATCACTGCGGAAAGCTGCGTGGAAATCAGGCGGTCCAGTTCCGCGACGCGCGCGTCGATCGTGGCCGACAGGTTGTCCGACACGATCACCGTGCCGTCGAGCACCTGGTGCACGAGTTCGCCGATCAGGTCCTTCGCACGCGCATGCTCGGAATCGGATTTCGCGACCTTGCTCTTCTCGACGATGTCGTCGAGCAGCGAGGTCCCGGCGGCGTAATCCGCGCCGCTCGCTTGGGCCGCAGCCGTTTGCTGGTTCATCTCAACACTCCGTCGTCATTCGCCGTCTTTGTCGCCGCCCGTGCCCTTCGCGAGCTCCTGCAGCTGCTGCGTGTTCTTCAGCACCTCGGACAGCAGATCCTCGAGCTTGTCGTTGCCGGCGAGCTTGTTGCGCAGGTCGGCGAGCTTCGAGCGCGCCTCGAGCAGGCGGCGCAGCGGCTCGACCTGTTCGACGACTTCGTCCGGGCTGAAATCCGACAGCGAACGGAACTTCAGGTCGACCGCAAACTTGCCGCCTTCCGGGCTCAGGCGGTTTTCCACCTGGAACGCGGCACGCGGCTCGATCGCCTTCATCACGTCGTCGAAATTGTCGCGATCGATGTTGACGAATTTACGGTCGCGCAGCTTCGGCTGCTCGATTTCGGACTGGCCCGCCAGATCGCCGACGACCCCGACGACGAACGGCAGTTCCTTCACCTCGATCGCATCGCCCTTCTCGACCTCATAGGTCAATTGGACGCGCGGCGGCCGTATTTTCTGCAAGCTTTTCTGAATGCTTTCTTTCTTGGCCATCTCGACGGCTCCCAGGTTAGTTGTGGTTATCGCGTCAGTCTTGCGGTCAGTTGCGCAGTGCGCCGAACGGGTCGGCGCCGCCCTTTTGCGGCGTGGTGGGCGGCGTCGGCGTGCTGGTCGCCGCTGCTTCGGCCGCCGGTGCAGCGCCGGTCTTCGCACGATGAACGACGCGGCGCGTCTGCCGCGGCTTCACGACCTTCGTTTCCGGCGGGAACAGCGCCGATTCGCCCAGCGTGTCGCGCAGCTGCTTCGCGAGCGCCTGCGCATCCGACTTCGCGTCACCCGCGAGCGAGGAATCCTGGCGCAGCTCGCCGAGCGACTGCGTCGCGATCCGCAGGCCGGCCACGGCCAGCACGCTCTTCGCCTGACGGTCGGTCGCGTCGCGCTGCAGCGCTTCCTGCGCGGCAACGATTGCCTGGCCGTAATGGTTCTGGGCGAACTGGATTTGCGCGATGCGCGACCACGGCTCTTCGCGCGTCGGATCCGACTTCGCGAGCTGCTGGTACAGGCCGAGCGCCTTGTCCTGGTCCCCCGCCTTCGCAACTGCGTCCGCATCCGCCAGCGACTTGTTGAACACTTCGGCAGTCGGCGGCGCCGGAGGCTGGCTCGCACAACCTGCGATCACGCCGCAAGCCACTACTACCCCAGACAGTTTTGCGAAGAGACGGTCTTTCATCGTTATATCCACCGGCGCGTGAGTTTTAAATCGTTGAGAATCTGGTTCTTTTGCTTTGCAAGAAGCGCGCGGGTATAGTACCGATCAATTTTTCATAATTCAATCGTCGTGTGAAGAGTAATTCCTTTTAAAACCGGGCGCTACCCCCTCCAATGGCCTCTCGCAGCGGGCTCGCAGCGATTTTTCTTTGGGCCGGAACGGGCAAGTTTTACTGGTTTCGCGACGCGCCGCCCGGACGGTGGCAAAAATTTCCGGGCGCCTGCCTCGACGCGGGCGTGCTTAATAGTTGAACAGTGCAATGCCGGGGACACGCAGCGAACGCGGAAATACCCGGCAGATTTGACAGGGATAAAAGGCAGCCCGCCGGAAATACGATGAGATCGTTGATGATTCGCTACGCGCTGCCACTGGTTGCCTGCGCGCTTCTGGCCGGATGCGCGGCCGCCCCGCTGCTCGGCTCGGCCGCGAGCGCCGTGATGTCCGCGGCCGGCATCGGCAAGCCCGAGGTGCCCGACGCGCAGAAGCCGCCGCGCAACCTCGGCATCACCCTCGCCGCGGCGCCGAACCTGAATGCCGCGACCGACCACAAGCCGCTCGCGCTCGTCGTGCGGCTCTATACGCTGAAGGACCCGACGTCGTTCCAGCAGGCGCCGTTCGACGCATTCACGGATCCGACCAAGGAAAAGGCCGCACTGGGCGCGGATCTGCTGAACGTGCGTGAAATCACGCTGATTCCGGGCCAGCGCTATACGGCGACCGAGAAGGTTTCGCGCGAGGCGCAGGCATTCGGCATCGTCGCCCTGTTCCGCGATCCCGCACTCCAACGATGGAAACTGACGTTCGACCCGGTGAAGTCGGAGAAATCCGGCATAATCATCGGCCTGCATAATTGCGCGATGACGGTCACCGACGGCACTGTCATCGCACCGCAACAGGGTGCGCCTTCACAACCGCTGAATTTGCTTTCTTCGGTCTCCTGCGGTTAAACAATGACGCACGAATGTCAATTAACAAGAGTTAACAATTGGCGATTTAATTCGGGCACGAACAAATCGATTACATCGCAACGCGACATTAACCGGATTTGACATGAGTTATTCGGCCAAGGTGCTGTGGGGGGAAGGGCTGTTCCTCCGGCCTCAACACTTTCAGCGACAGGACGCGTACCACGAAGCGCGCCTGTTCGAATCGATCCAGGCGATCCAGCCGTACAACTGGGGCGTGCGCTCGGTGCGCATCGACCGCGATGCGCTCGGCAGCAACGTGCTGCGGGTGGCCGAGCTTGCGCTCGTGTTCCCGGACGGCGCGCTGTATGCCGCGCCGCAGGCCGACGACCTGCCGCCGCCGATCGCGCTGGACACGCTGCCTGACGGCATCAACGAATTCGTGTTCTATCTCGCGCTGCACCCGCTGCGCGAGAACGGCACCAACTACAGCGACGATCCGGCCGCCGGCTTCATGACGCGCTTCGTCAGCGAGCAGACGAGCGTCGGCGACAACTTCACCGACGCCGCCGAAGCCGACATCACGTTCCTGAAGACGCAGGTCAAGCTGATCGCGCACAGCGAACCGCGCGACCAGCTGCTGTCGGTGCCGCTCGTGCGCGTGCGCCGCACCGCGACGTCCGGTTTCGAGATCGACGACAGCTTCGTGCCGCCGTGCCTCGCGATCGACGCGTCGCCGATCCTCCACCAGCGGCTGCGCCAGCTCGTCGACGCGCTGCAGGCGAAGGTGAACGCGCTGTACGGCTTCCACCGCGAGCCGTCGAAGAACATCATCGAATTCCGCTCGGGCGACATCGCGTCGTTCTGGCTGCTGCACACCGCGAACGCCGCGTTCGCGACGCTCGCGCACCTGCACCAGCATTCGGCGCTGCATCCGGAGCGGCTGTTCCAGGAACTGCTGCGCCTCGCAGGCCAGCTGATGACGTTCTCGAAGGGCTATACGCTGGCTGATTTGCCGGTGTACCGCCATGACGACCCGGGCCCGAGCTTCGCGCGTCTCGACCTGATGCTGCGCGAGCTGCTCGACACCGTGATCTCGACGCGCTACTTCGCGATCACGCTCGACGAGGTGCGCCCGTCGTTCCACCTCGGCCGCCTCGATTCCGGCAAGATCGACGACAAGACCGAGTTCTACCTGGCGGTGTCCGCGGACATGCCGAGCGTCGAGCTCGTCGATGCGGTGCCGGCCCGCTTCAAGGTCGGCGCGCCCGACGACGTCGACAAGCTCGTGCTGTCGGCCATGCCCGGCGTGCGGCTCTCGTACACGCCGCAGGTGCCGCCCGCGATTCCGGTGCGCCCCGGCGCATGCTACTTCGCGCTCGATTCGCGTAGCCCGCTGTACGAGCGCATGCTGCAGGCCCAGTCCGCGATGATCTACGCGCCGACTGGCATCAATGACCTGAAATTCGAACTGATCGCGGTCACATCATGAGCTACGCGCCTTCCCTGTTCGGCGACAACGCGCCGGCCCCGCTGCATACGCCGGCGTCGACGGACGCCTCGTTCCAGGCCCGTTCGCTGCTCGACCTGCTGTACGACGGGTTCTTCATGCTGTTCCTGCTCAAGAACGGGCGGGAGCCGGAGAGCGCGGGCGAGTTCAGCACGCGCATCCAGGAATTCCTGTCGGACTTCGAGCGCGGCGCGAAGAAGCTGAATATCGCGGCTGAAGACGTGTACGGCGCGAAGTTCGCGTTCTGCGCGGCGATCGACGAGATGGTGCTGTCGTCGCAGTTCAAGATCCGCACGGAGTGGGAGCGCCGGCCGCTGCAGCTCGTGCTGTTCGGCGAGCAGCTCGCGGGCGAGAAGTTCTTCCAGTATCTCGAGGAATGTCGCGCGCAGGGCGCGGCGCGGCTGCAGTCGCTCGAGGTGTTTCATATGTGCCTGCTGCTTGGGTTCCAGGGGAAGTATCTGCTCGAGGGGCCGGAGAAGCTGGCTTACCTCACCGCACGGCTGGGGGACGAGATCGCGCATATGAAGGGTAAGCGGGCCGCATTTGCGCCGCATTGGCCGCTGCCGGATCAGATCGCGCATCGACTCAAGCGTGAGGTGCCGGTTTGGGCGATCGGGGCGGTTTTTGCGCTGGTTGCGCTGCTTGGGTATCTCGGGCTGAATACGTATCTGAAGGACAAGACGCTGCAGGCGCTGGCGCCTTATTCGCAAGTCATCAAGGTCGGGCCGGAGTCGGCTAATTTGACGATTTCGTTGCCTTGAGGGGTGGGCGTCGTTCCGGCGCTGATGCTTCATGAAAAAAGGACCGCTTGGCGGTCCTTTTTTGTTTGTGGCGTGCTCGCGGTGTGACGTCAGAACAGGATGAACGCGTCGTTGTCGACGTAGAACACAAATGCGTCGAATAATTGCGCGAGCGTCGGTTCGTCGATCTGGTCGTGCGCGTTGATCACGATGTCCTCGATCGTCGCGCTATCCAACGTCACGTGCCAGCCGGGCTGCCGGGCAATGGCCGGCACGGCTTCGTCTCCGGCGTCGTTGGTGTCTTCGGAGAATGCCCCCTCCGTGTCGAGCGTCCATGGCGTCGGCGGGAGATAGAGCCATCCGGAGAAATCGCCCGGGTGTTCGAGAATGTGTTTCAGCGACACGACGGTCGCGACGGTGGTCGACATGGGTATTGCGGTTGTATCGAAGTGAATGCGGCATGGCCGCCGCAAGATCGCAGCGGCCGCGCGTGATTATGCCAATTCCACGCCAGCGTGATTGGCAAGTTGTCGTCGCAGGTCGATCTGCTGGTTACTGGATGGCGGGTCGTGATCTGCGAGACCGACGATATGCACGCCGTCTTCGGACGTGCCAGTCACGACGTCCGCAACGAATCCGGTGTCCATTTCGCTCGGCTCCTGACGGACGTTGTGCGCACTCGATGTAACAGGTTCCAGGCCGAATTCCGGCGAATTCAAACCCGCTATGTCGGTTTCCCGAAATACACGATATCGAATGCTTCGATCCAGCCCGACCATTCAACGGGTAGCGCATCACGCCACATCCGGTTCGTGTCGATGCGACTATCGGACGCGAACAGAACCACGTCCCGCATCGAAGCAACGTCGATGGTCAACACGATCAGATTGCCAGCCCGCCCGGTAAACGCGGCACGCCGGCAGGTTCCGGGATCTTCGACATCATCGAAGAACACCACGCCGGACGCAGCGAGGTCAGCCTCTCGGCAACGCATGTATCCCCAGTCCGCTATCCGCACCGAGTGTGCCTGAAATGCAGCGGCAAGTGACGGGTACTGAACCGTCGTCACGATCGGGATTACCTCGATCCGCTCAGGATCGTGGAAAGCTGACGCTGCGTGCCTGCCGGGTCGAGCCGGTAACGCGGTCCTGTTCAGATATTCATCAAAGCACTTTTCGCAAACAGGGACAAACCCGTCAAAGACAGTCGCATGCGCTTCTTCGAAATCCGGGCCAAATGGTGTGTCACCAGGCTCGGGCAACCCGGACTGCTTCGCAATATCCGCCGAAACGAAGTACGAGATGTCGGGGAGCCCATCTCCAAGCCAGTCGATGTCATAGCGGAACATCTGCAATCGCCCCGCGTCTTTTTTCATATCGGCCGCGATATCACTTGAAACATGCACCACGCCGGAAGCGCGGTGCGTTTTGCACAATACCCTGCCCATGTCTCGTCCTATTGACGTCGCGCGTTCGCAAGTAACCATTTGATGGCTCCCCGGATCGCAAGGCAACCTCGCTAACCGCCAGGGCCGCAACTGCGGCTCTTGCGGTTACTGAAGCCAATCCATAGCAAGCTTCAGAATTTCCTGCAAATTACCAGGACCGCCGGACCGATGAACTCCGTTTCAGTGGCACTTGTCCTGATCCATTCCTCATCATCACGCTCAATGTTGATATCGGTCGGTATCCTGACTGAAGCACCATTTATCTTGCCCCTCGAGGCCGCACAGCAGACGGCCGGGCGAGCGGGGCTAACTTTCTCTTTCTGGCCGCTTCGCAGCCCCGGACTTCATCCCGGCGAAGCCCACTCTTGGGAACGGTGGCCGCCGACATAACGACAATTAGCGTAGGCCGGAAGCGCCGGACTTCGCTAATTGCCCGCGCATATTTACCCCCGCCCCCTCCTCACCCTCGCCCCGCAGGGGCGCTGACCTTTACGACTGACCATCCTCTTCCGACTCCGCATCGATGGTCGCCAACAACTCGGCCGCCGCGCCTCGATCCAGCGTCGCCGGGTGCGTCTCCATCAATCATATCGCCTGCGAGATCTCTATCTCTTCCGATCTCGGATGACCACATACATCAAGGGCCGCGTTAGCGGCCCTTGATGTATCGCTCGCCTGTTCCGGACACTTTCGTCCGAATTTTCCCTCATCACTGGACCATCCACACGTCTTCGTACCCTTGATCATCAATGATGAACTTTGATCCTGGCGGAAGTCGCAAATATTTCAATACGGAAGGGAGCAGTTCTGACAGGTGCTCTGCATGCACAGGCTGATAAAAATCATCCCCGTCAGAGTATTCGCCGCAGTGAAAGAACCAACTGATGTTCCCTCCTTCCGACAATACTATCCGTGTCCCATACACTGGCATTTTCCCTAGCGTCGAGATTGCGACAGCAACCATCTCCTCGGAGGCCGCCTCTGGAAGAGCCAGCCGTTTGCATGTGTCTTGCTGAAGCTTGAGCAAGTCCTGCGAATTCCACTGTTCCATTATCAAAGTCCCAACTTACCTTTCATGCATTTCGAGAAGAGTATGCATGGCCCCTTGCCTAAGGCGACGCCCTGGAAACCTGAACGTCATTAGCAATTATCGTTAGTAACGGCTCATCGGTCCAGGCCGATATAAAGCCAAATTCCCTGTACCCATCGACTGGCTCCTCAGCCGCTTCACATGTGGCAACAAGATAACCTCCCCCCTTGCTCTCTGCCAAATGAGACAAATCTTGTCCTTCTGGAGAAATTGCTTTCATGCCAAGAACAGCGTGGAAGATAACTTCAAACACCCTATCATTGGCCTGCACAAGCACCGACAGACGCGCATCTCGATAAGAAAAGGACTTAATCCGTGCATCCGCGACACAAAGACCACTACTTTTCATTTATCAACTTCCCGCGAAATTCGACACCTCCCACACCACATCCCCCATATTCATCCGTGAGAAGCTGCGGCGTGACGATCTGGTCACCGTGGTAGTCCGGGTTCGGCACATGCTGGAAAACAATAAGGGCCGCTTACGCGACCCCATCAACTCTAAACGTTGATTGCGTGCAACACAATTATCGACTACGAACCGATATATTTATACCGCAATCCTAGGCTCCCACCCTTATCGAATAATTCGACATGTAAAATCGGCTCAGCCGCCTTCCCATCAACCCAAATAACGCACTCCACACCCCAGGTTTTGGCGTCGTTCATTTCATAGACATCGATGTATGGCCTAGACCCGATCTTACCGGAAAATGCCACATCCGCAGGAGCAGGGCTGATGTCAAGTTTCCGCCCGAAATAGTCACCCAGACATTCGACCATTTCGTCCAATACGGGCGCAGTCACGCCAAATTTTTCCTGCAACGCCCTCGCGTCCATAGAATTCACTGAAATCATAAATTCCGAGATAACAGCGTAAACCTTTCCCTCAAACTCTTTATCCATTTCATCATCCTCGCTTTGATGGAGTTACTGTGCGACTTCCCGCACTAGCCCCAATTCCGGAGAAATAACTCCGAGCCTTAAGTACCGCGCATTTCGCAGCCTTCGGACTCAATCCAGCCGCTTTAAGTGAATTGTATGCCACAACGGTCTCACTACCCAGTGTTCCAGCCGCCGACGCATTATCCTGCGTACGGTTCGCCATATAATGCGGTGTTCCGCGTGTCGTACCATCCTCATTTCTACCTTGCAAGCTGATTGCCGGCGCAGCATTGTAGTTATAGTCTGGCAATTTATTTACCGCAGCATCTTGGTAAATGTGGTGTGAATCTTGTAGACCACCAATTTTCTTCAGATCACCGTGCCTTCCAGTTACAACACCTTCGTCAGCGAGAACTTTCTCGCAATCGTCCGCACAGGGGCATCTCGCAAGCCCAAGGGGATCGATCCAGCTAACTGGATTCGGCGCGTACTGATACACGTTGATGCCGCCGGCGAGCCCGATCGGGTCTTTCGATACGAACCGCCCACTATTCGGATCGTAGTACCGATACCGGTTGTAAGCGAGCCCCGACTCCTCATCAACCTGCTGCCCCTGAAACCGCAACGGATTCTTCGGCGTCATCCCCGCCGCCTTCGAGGCCCGGGCAATCACCTCCCGCGCTTCCCCCCACGCCTTGTACGACGCCTCCCACACCACATCCCCGTAGTCATCCGTGAGAAGCTGCGGCGTGCCGATCTGGTCACAGTGGTAATAGAACAGCTTCGCGCCGGCCCGCCGTTCCGGTACCTTCTGCAGCGGATCCTCCTCCGGCACATACCGGTCGGTACCCTTCCACTCCGGTGTCTCGATCCCTTCGACCGGCTCGGCCACGTACTGCGCCAGCGGCACGAACGTGCCCGGCTCGTAGATATAGTGCGTCCCGCGCTCGCCATCGCTTTCATACGCCAGCGCGTCGCCGTCCCACCCGAACACCGTACGCTCGCCGTTCACCTCCTTCGCAATCCGGCGGCCGAGCGCGTCGTAGAAATACCGCGCGTGGCTTTGCCTCGACGCCTCGGCGACCCGCGCCGACCGCAGGCGATTGAATTCGTCCCACTCGTATTCCTGCTCACCCGCCGGCGTGTGTTTGCGCACCAGGTTCCCGCGCGCGTCGTACTCGAAGTGCGTCCCCGCATAGGACTTCAACAGGTTGCCGAGCACCTTCGGCACGTCGACCGGCAGCGTGCTCTCCGCCCTCACCGGGCTCGGCCGCGACGCCGGCACCGCTCTCGCCTGCACCGGATCGATGACGTTGCTCGCCGGATCGAACGCAAACCGTTCCTGCGCGACCGGACTGATCGCCTCGATCAATCGGCCGACCGGATCGTATCGATAGTCCGTCCCGCCCTTGCGGCTATCCTCGATGCGCGACAACTGCCCCGCCGCGTCGTAGCGATACCGACGTTCGACCAAAGGCACGGGCGACGTCGACCGCTGAACCGTCTGCTGCAATACTCGCCCCGCCGGATCGTAGGTCGTGCGCTGCCCGACTTCGCTCGACAGCACGCGCACTGTTTCCCGGTGCAGGTCGTCACGCTCGAACTGCACGCGCTCCTCGCCGTCCAGCAGCATTCCATGCACATGCCCCGAGCCATACATCAGCCAGTCGACCGTGTGGCCATCCGGTCGCACGGTCTTCCGCCGGTTGCCGAGTTCGTCGTATTCGTGATGCCACACATAGCTGCGCCGCTCGCCGAACAGATCGTAGGCGTGATGCTCGCGCACCAAATTGCCGACCGGATCGAAGAAGAACTGGACGCGGCTGTATCGATTCACCGCCTCGATCAACCGGCCGCCCGGATCGTAGGCAAAGCGCTCGTCGCGCTCCCCCGCAACCCGCTTCAGCAAGCGGCCGTACGCGTCCGAATCGATCGACGTCACGCACCCCGCCTCGTCGACGGAAGCGAGACTGCCGCTTTCCTGATCGTATCGATAGCGCGTCAACTTCCCGTCGAAGCCGACTTCTTCGATCAGGCGCCCCGCCGGGTCGTAGCGAAACTGATAAGTCGCAAGGTTCGCATCGGTCAGCGCACTCAGCCGGCCCAGTCGATCGTAGCGATACGCCAGCGTCTGCCCGAGCGCATCCACGCGGCTCGCGATCCGGCCTGCGGCATCGTAGCCGTATCCGGTCGACCGGTTGAGCTGATCAGTGTGCCGCAACAGCCGGCCCTCGGCATCGTATTGCAGCCGCTCGACGCCAGCGGGTGAACGAATCTCGGTCAACTGTCCATTCGAACCATAGCCATAGGCAACGACGCCGCCGGACGCGTCCTTTGATTCAGACACGCGGCCAACGTCGTCATACCGCCACTCCGTCTTTTTCCCGGAGCAATCGGTATAGCTCGCCAATTGCCCCGCGTCGGTGTATTCGATCGACTTCGACCCGCCCTTGGCATCGGTGATTTTCACCGGCAGACCCTGGTCGTTGTAGCCGTACTTCGTCACGCGCTCGAGCGGATCCGTTTCCTCTACGAGATTGCCCGCATCGTCATACTTCCGCTGCCACACATACCCGTTCGGATCGACAAGGCGGACCATCTGGTCCTTGTCGTCGTACGCCATCTCGACGACGCTGCCGTCCGCGCGCTCATGCTGAACGAGATTGCCGCGTGCGTCGAACTCCCTCCGTTCGATGCCGCCATCCTGCCGGATGTGGAGCACCAGATTGTGATGGGCATCGCGCCGGAACCACTCCTGGTTGCCGTCCGGATAGACGATCCGGTACACGTAGCCGTGGATGTTGAAGTAGTACCGCGTCATCTGGCCCAGCGCATCGGTCACATAGGTCAGGCGGATATTCGGATTCCACGCGAGCCGGATATCGAGGCTGCCGTCGTCCGCGTATTCGCGGATGCACTTCGCGTCCGCATTGTCGTCCGCATCCGCGCCGTCCCACTCGAACGTCATGCCGCGCCCCGTGCGATCGGTATAGCGCGTCACGAGATGGCGATGGTACTGATAGGTCCGGGCGTTGCGATGGCGATCGACTGCGCGCACGAGATCGCCTTCGCCATCGTATTCGTAGCTCGCCAAAGCGCGGCGCCCGCCGTCCTTCAGCACCTGCTCGATCTGTACGATGCGGCCGTGCTTGTCGTGCTCGAACGCGAGCACGTTGCCGCTCGCGTCGATCAGTCGCGCGAGGCGATCGAGCGTATCGTAGTCGAGCGTGATCGTGTTGCCGGCGCGGTCCTTCTGCATCGCGAGCCGGAACGCGTCGCCGCGGCGCTCGTACACGTGCAGCGCGACGTGACCGTAGGCGATCGTCACCCACGTCTCGTCGAGACATGACAGCGTCAGGTTCTCCGACAGGTCGTCGTGCACCTCGCCGGCCGCGAGCGCCGGATAGTCGATGCTGCGCCCTTCCGCATCGCGATAGGTCCACCGTCCGTTCTCGATATCGATCCGGGTCGTATACGGCGTAATCCAGCGCGCGCCCAGTTCGCCACCGTCATACGCGGAGAGCCGCGATCGATACGTACGCTCCCAGACGAGCGGCAGCGCGCCCGGTAACTCGAAATCCACGTGCGAGAACGTTTCGTCGCCGAACGCGAAATCGATCGAGGCCCGCGACGCACCCAGCCCGCATGCCTTGCATCCGCTCTTTCCCGGCCCCTCCGCCGGCGCCTGACCGTCGATCTTCTCGAGCCCTTCCTGCCCACGCGTCTTCTTCGCCTGGCTCTTCCCGCCCACCTTGACGTCAGCACTCTGCTCGTGAAGCTTCGCGCGTGCCTTGACGCGCCCGACAGCCTCGATCAGTTGCAAAACCAGCCACATCATCTTGCCTTCTTCGCTGCCGGCGAGCGAACGGATCGACGTCGCGATCTTCGGCGCTTCGGTCCGAAGGAAGGTCACCGTGCCGCGAAACGGCTCGAGCCAGGCATCCGGCGCGAGTTTCGCCATCGTGCCCGCAGTCTTGTTCGCGACCTTCTTGCCGAGCGCCTTCGTGCCCTCGTACGCGAACTGGATGCCGTCACCCACCCGACTGGGGCTGTACCAGGGCCGGTTGTCCGCCATCTTCTTCGCGAGCTGCTGCTGGCGTTTCAGATTGGCGTTGGCATCGAAGAGCTGTCCGTGCAGCGCCTTGTCCATGCCGGTCGCCAGCGCAAGCATCAGCTCCTCGCACTTCGATGCGCATCCGTTGAGCAGTTCAACGAGGCCGGTCTTCAGCTTGTTGAGAAAATCCTCGATCTCAGTCGCGCAAGTCGCGTTGATGTGCGTAACCAGCACGGAGATGATCGCCGCGCCGAGATTGTTGCGCGTCATCAGCAATTCGTGGCGAACGAGTGCGAGCAGCGGGCGCGCCGACATCCGGAATGGTGCGAGCGTCGGCGGAATCGGAATGATGCCGAGCAGGTTGATCGCGAGGCTCATGTAATCGAGCACCTGACCGCCGCGCTTCTCGACGATTTCGGCGATATCGCCGAGCGCGTCAACCATTGCCATGATGTTGCCGACAATCGGCACCGCACCGGCAAATGTCTTCACGTCCTCGAATGTGATGTGGTTGCCGCTGATCTTGCGCAACCACGCGTCAAAGCGGTTGCCGACTGCCGCGACGTCCTTGGCCGAAACATCGCTGAGCCAGGTAACGGCCTGTTCCTTCTCAGCGCCAGGTGGAAGCTGTTGTGCCATGTCGTTCTTCGTTCAAGTCACGATCTGGTTGTTCTTGGCGGTCATGCACCGCCCTCTCAGGATTTCAGCGGTCCGCCAAACCCGCTCGTCGGGAGCTTCATGCCGGTGGCGCCGGCAGCGGACGTCACCGTCATGGCGCCCTTGCCGGCGATCCCGGCAACACCCGGCAGCGCACCCTGCAGTGCTCCGGATGCCGCGTTCGCAGCAGGCGCGGCCAGTGCCGCGAGCCCGCCCTGACGCGCAGCCTGCACCATCCCGGCCACCTGCTTCGCGGCGCTGCCCAGGCTCGAAGCCGTCTGCAAGGCAGACACCGCACCTGCCCCGCCCAGCGCACCTGCCGCCGCCGGCAACGCGGAACTCGCCAGTCCGCCCAACGCCGCACCGGCACCACCGCCGCTCACGAGCCCCATCGCAGCGGTCGCCGCGGCAGGCGCCATCCCTTGCAACTGGCTGGCTAGCTGCCCCGTCGCCGCAGCCTGTGCGGCCTCCGGCGACGGCTCGATCGGCTCCGCCGGCCACTTCGCCTGCTTGAAGTAGTTCGCCGGCTGATCCGACTCGCGCGGATCCTTCCCGAACTCGACGCGCACCGCCCCCGGCGGCAGCCCGCTCACGACCGTATACCCGCCGTTGTCGAGCGCCCCCTTCTTGAGCACTGCGCCGTTCACGTCTCTCACCGTGAACAACCCGCCCTTGACCGCCTCGCCGTTCACATACTTGTGGAACAACTCCAGCTGCCCCGGCTGATCCGGCCTCGGACTCGGCAGCGGGTACCCCATGCTCGCCGGCCCCGCGAACGTATGCGACGCGCCCTTCACGTCGATCGCACCGGGTGCATGAATCTCGATGTTTCCACCCTGGATCCGGATATACCCGCCACCGCTCGTCAGCAGAATCCCCTGATCGGCCGCGATCTCGATCCGGTCCGTCGCCGACACCACCTTCACCGCCTTTTGCGCGGTCACCTCGATGTTGTCCGACTGCGCCTGGATCTCCACCTTGCCCTTGCCCGCGAACAGCTTCATCCCCGCGTTCTGCACGAACAGGCTCAGCTTCTGCCCGATGCTCCCGATCAGCGACTTGCCTGCGGCCACATGCACGCTCTGCCCGCTCGCCACGTTCACGTGATCGTTCGCGACCACATGCACCGACTGCTGCGTCGACATCCCGATTCCCGACGGGCTGCCGAACAGCATCACCGGCTCCTTGAACGCGTTCGCGTTACCCGTGCCGCCGCCTGCCGTACGCCCACCGGACGCGCTGCCCGATGCGCTGTCCTGCGTCGCATCCGTGAACGCGCGCATCGTGTCCTGCGCGTCCTTCAGGCTTTCCGCCTGATGCTGCTCGCTCACGCCCGACATCGCCTCGACGAGGCTCTCGCCCGTCACGAGCTGCTGCTGCGCTTCCTTCACGTCGAGCGGCTGGCTGTTCGCCGCCTTCGGGTGCGTCGTCACGTACAGGCCCTGGCTCGCCCGCACCGCGCCATACGCATCCGAGCGCAGGTCGAAGCCGCTGCCGAGATACGACCCGCGCGAATTGCCGCTCTGGTCGATGATGTAGCCCAGATGCAGCAGGCTGTTCGCGCTGCTGCTCATCAGCTGCACGCGGTTCTGCCCGGTCGCGTCGTCCATCACGAGCTGGTTGTAGCCACCGCCCGAATACTCCTTCGACCGATACCCGGACAGGATCCCGTCGGTATGCCATTGCGGCTGGTTCGCGCCGTTGTACACGCGCCCGACCGCGAGCGGCCGGTCGCAATCGCCGCCGACGTAGTCGATCAGCACTTCCTCGCCGATACGCGGCACATGCACGCCGCCGTAGCCGCCGCCCGTATCCGACTGCACGACACGCACCCAGCACGACGCGTTCTCGTTGCCCGAGTTCAACCGGTCCCACACGAACTGCACGCGGATCCGGTTCAACTCGTCGGTATAGACTTCCTCGCCCTGCGGCCCGACGACGATCGCCGTCTCGAGATGCATGTCCGGCTTGTGATGCTCGAACGGGCTGCGATACGGCACGCTCACGCGCTGCGCCTCGACTTCGACGAGATAGAAACCGGCCGATCCGTCGTCGTGCTGCACGCGAAACGCGGGATCGGTACCGTAGTTGTCCTGCGCCTGCGTCAACGCTTCGCGCAGGCTGTACGGAAAGTCCGCGCTGTCGCTCGCGACGGGCAGATTGTTCTCGATCCACCACGCCACCTCGATCGCGGCGAATTCGCGCTGATCGGCGGGATCACGATCGTGCTCGGGATGATCGGCCAGCGTGAAGCGCCGGCCGGCATCGATCGCGCGCACCCCGCCCGCGGCATGGAAACGTTTCGCCCGCGACTCCCACTCTTCCATCTTGACCTTCGTCAGATGGTCGCCGCGCGTCTGGTCGAGATACGTGTAGGCGCCCGTGTACTCGTAGACTTCGAGTTGATCCGGTAGCTCGCCCTGACCGCCCATCGTCGGCAACGACGTGCCTTTCGGGTTCGACGGCTGCGAAGGATTCTTGTAGTCGAACGTGCGCGTCGTACGCGTGACGCTCTGCAGCGTGCGCGTACCCGACCATTGCGTGAACGCGTCGGGTTCGCTGGCCGCGTCGCCGCGATAAAAGCGCACGGTTTCCGGCGACAGCGGCGCGAACGCCTGCAGGTTGTCGGTGATGACGAGCGTATGCGACTTGCCGTCGTCGGCCTGCTGCCATGCGCAATAGAGCCCCTCGTTCTCCATCAGCCGATGCACGAAATGCCAGTCGGTGTCGTGCTGGCGCGTGTACGACCGGTTCGGCAGCGGCTTCGACAGCGCGAAGCGGAAATGGCCCTGCGCCTGCGGGTGCTGGTTCAGCACGTCGCTGATGATCTGGTCGACGGTCGTGTCGTTCCAGAGCCGCTGATCGCGACGGAACTTCAGGAAGTGGGTGAAATCGGCGAACGCGAGCTGATAGGTCGTGAGCCCGCCGTCGGCACCGAGCCGGCGCGCGGTATGCACGTACCCGTTGATCGGCCGGTAACCGAGATCGCCCTGCTGGATCCACAACGTGACCGGCTGTGCGATCAGCTTTTTAAGTTCCACATCGCTGTCGGTCGACAGCACGTCGAGCGTGAACTCGTATGCGCGCCCGATACGTGAGCGGCCGACTGCCCGCTGAACGGTCAGGACGTCGGCCCCCAACGGCGTATCGAGCTTCAGCAACCGGTCCTGCTGAAGCAATCCGCCGCGCAACGCGGCGATTGTGTTCTGCATGTTCATGAACGGCCTTTTTCTTTTGACACGCCCTCGGATGGCGCGAGCATTCGATTTTGCTCGCGCGATTTTACAGACAAAACCTCGCCCGCCCTCAAATCTGACCTGCTTTAAACGAGCAGAATCCGATCAGCCCGCATGCCACGCTGGCGGACGGTAATCACGCCCGCCGTCCCGCACATCGATGAAATCGATTGCAATCAGGGCCAATTCGACTTCCGGCGCGGCCCGGTTGCGAGTAGTGTCTACGTGCCCGTCTTGCGGCCCGCCGCGCCCACCCGACGCCGGCGCTCACCCCACACCACGCTGACCACTGGAGATCTGCGATGAAACGTTCGAAGTTCCTGCTGTCGGGCCTGCTGCTCGCGTCGGCCCTCGGCTTCACGGCCGTTGCCGCGCACGCGGACGACCTGCTCGATTCAGTGAAGAAAGCCGGCGTGCTGCGCGTCGGCCTCGAAGGCACGTATCCGCCGTTCAACTCGCGCGGCACGTCGGGGCAACTCGAAGGTTTCGACGTCGACGTCGCGAACGCGGTCGCCGGCAAGCTCGGCGTGAAGACGCAGTTCGTCCCGACCGAATGGAGCGGCATCATCGCGGGCCTGCAGGCCGGCAAGTTCGACGTGATCGTCAACCAGGTCACGATCACGCCGCAGCGCAAGGAAGCGCTCGACTTCAGCCAGCCGTACACATACTCGGCCGCGCAGTTGATCCAGCGCAAGGACGACACGCGCAACTTCAAGTCGCTCGACGACTTCAAGGGCAAGAAGCTCGGCGTGACGCTCGGCACCAACTATGACCAGATGGCGCGCACCGTGCCGGGCATCGAGGTGCAGACGTATCCGGGCGCGCCGGAGAAACTGCGCGACCTCGCCGCGGGCCGGATCGAGGCGACGCTCGACGACCGCCTGATGCTGCCGTACATGATCAAGACGTCGAACCTGCCGCTGCGCGCGGGCGCGGTGCTGAACGGCGGCAAGCAGGAAATGGCGATCCCGTTCCGCAAGGGCAATCCGAAGTTCGAGAAAGCGATCAACGACGCGCTCGATTCGCTGCACAAGGACGGCACGCTGAAGAAGATCTCGATGCACTGGTTCGGCAGCGACGTGACCGTGCCGGTCGCGCAGTAAGCGGCCCGGCGCTTCAACGCGTCACGCCCTTCGTCTCGACGAAGGCGTGACGCTTCTCCTCAAGCCGCTTCGTCGAAGCGCGCCAGCAGCATCTGGCCGATCGGCGTCAGCGCCGGGCGCGCAGCCACGGCATTCATGCGTACCTGCGTATCGTCGACCAGCCGCTTCTCGACCAGCACGGCGAAGGCAGGATTCGACGGATCGACGCTGTCCGGCGCACGCGCGACGCGCAACAGCATCGAGAATTCATGCGGACTCAGCATGGTCCCTGTCTCCTGATCGTCCGCGGTCCGGTTCGAACCGTCGTCGATCGTATTTTCGAATGAAATGGCGCGATGCAGACCGCTGCGCCGCCGGGAGCGAGATCCCGGTCGGCCCCCACCTGCGACGCGGGCACGTCGTCGCGAGCGGGTTGCGCACGTTCCCGGTCCGGCGGTGCCGCCGCGACGGGAACGTGCAACGTTATGGGCGCCCCATGACGCGACCGTGACAGGAAAACGGGGCGCAAATCCGTGCGCGTCACACGCCGTTTCGGTTCGAGGCCGCCACGATTGACGAAGACGGGCCGCATCGCCTGTCAGGCCGTCAGTTGCCCGCTCGCCGGCCGTTTCGTACCCTTCATCGCGGATCGACCGAATACGGGAAACTCCGCTGCTTCGATCCGTTCGCATGGCGCATGCAGCGCACGACCACGTTCACCGCGCGCCCGAGTGTCATCCCGATGAGCACGCCCCATACCGCGAACGACAGCATCACGAAGCCGCCCGTCGCCGCCCACGGCGCGTGCACGGCGACCGCGTAATGGATGCCGGTTTCGGCGACGAACGTCAGCATCAGCGTGACGAGCAGGCTCGCATCGCCGGGCAAACGCACGCGCAGGCCCGCCGAGGCCGGACGGAACTCGAGCCGCCACCGGCTTGCATGCAGCCAGCCCAGCGCCGCGCCGCCCAGGACAGCCGCCAGCGCGATTGCGTTCGCGTCGATACCCGCATGCGGAAAGCGTCCGTTCAGGCCGACGATGCCGAGCATCCCGAACGCGACCGGCGAGATCAGCGGTCGGACAGCCGGTACCTCGCGCGGGAAACAGCGCTTGATGCCGATATAGAGCAGCACGCAGAACATCACGTACACGTAAGGCTTCAGGTGAAGGAGCGCAGACATGGTCGGAGTCGCCTGATCGGATTGGACACGGCAACACCGTACTGCGCGATTCCGACAGGCGGCGGGGCTTGCGACGGGCGGCCGGAATTCCCGGACGAGTGGCGCGTCGCGGCGATGACCGTTCGGCTGATCGGGCAGACCGATGTGCCCGCGAATCCGGCGGCCGGTGACTTCCGAACCGAACGGCCGGCGCTTCATGCTCGACACGACACCGGCCGCGCCCAGTGTCCTTCCGCAGCCCCTTCCACTACACTCGTGACGGAAACCGGCCAACCGTCGGCAGCCGACGCGCTTTCGTCGCGGCCGCGCACCGTTCGTCGCAATGCGTGCGCAGTCGGCCCGCCCGGCAGTAAGGTCAAGACCATCAGCGCATCGCGCGCCCTCCTCACCCGACACCATGCGAGCCACGTCCGACCCTTCGCCGATTTCGCCGCCCCCCGCCAGCGCGGCGCCGCGATTGTTGCGCGATCCGGCCGCACTGCTCGCGTTCGCGTGCTTCAACTCGGTCGTCGGCCTGGGTTTCTGGGCGCTTCATTTCCAGGAACCGCTATTGCCCGACCTCGTCGTCGCCAACGCGATCGGTTTCTCCGCGCTGCTGCTCAGTCACGCCGCCGACTGGCTTCTGCCGCACAAGCCGGGGCTCGCACTCAAGGCCATCGTGATCACACCGGTCAGCGTGCTCATCGGTTTCGAGATCACGGCAGCGATCATCAGCGGGAACGTGCCGCACGTGTTCGGGCACGCCCACATCGGCACGTGGGACAACTACGGGCCGTCGTTTCTCATCTCGGCGATCCTGTTCGTGTGCGTGTCGCTGTTCCTGCAGTCGATGCGCATGCGCGCGACGCTCGAGACCGAGCGCCGCGAAGCCGCCGAAGCGCGCCAGGCCGAGACGGCCGCACGCCTGGCGCTGCTGCAGGCGCAGATCGAGCCGCACTTCCTGTTCAATACGCTCGCGAACGTGCAGAGCCTGATCGAGCGCGATCCGGCGCGTGCGTCGACGATGCTCGACAGCCTGAACCGCTACCTGCGTGCGAGCCTGCGACGCACGCGCGATGCGACGTCGACGCTCGGCGACGAGGTCGAGCTCGTGGAAGCGTTGCTGAAGATCGCGTCGATCCGGCTCGGCGAGCGGCTTTCCTATGCGATCGACGTGCCGGCGGATCTGCATGCGCTGCCGTTCTCGCCGCTGCTGCTGCAACCGCTCGTCGAGAATGCGCTGCTGCACGGGATCGAGCCGTCGATCGACGGCGGTGTGATCGTGATTCGCGGCAGGATGCGTGGCGACAGCCTGGAACTGAACGTGATCGATACGGGCGTCGGCCTCGGCAAAGGCGACTCGCGCCTGCACGGCGGCGTCGGGCTCGCCAACGTCGCCGCGCGCATCCGGACGCTGCACGGCGAGCGCGGCCGTGTCTCCGTCGAGACGAACGCCGCCGCCGGGCATGGCGTCACCGCTACCCTGCTGATTCCGATCGACTGACATGCCGACCGCTCTCATCGCCGACGACGAACCGAACCTGTCCGCCTCCCTCGCACAGCGGCTGGATCAGCTCTGGCCCGAACTGGATATCGTCGCGATGCCGCGCAACGGCATCGAAACGCTGGCTGCGCTGAACGCGTCGCCGCGCCCGGACATCGCGTTTCTCGACATCCGGATGCCCGGCATCGACGGGCTGAAGCTCGCGGCACTCGCGCCCGACGTGCATGTCGTGTTCGTCACGGCCTACGACGAATATGCGGTCGACGCGTTCGATCGTGCGGCGGTCGACTATCTGCTGAAGCCGGTGACGGACGAGCGGCTGCTGCGCTGTATCGCGAAGCTGCAGCGCGGCGGGCCTGCGCTTGTCCAAGCCGGTGCGCTCACGCAGGCGGCGCAAGCGCGGGACACGGCGCCGATCCGCTGGTTGACGGTAGGCGTCAAGGATGCGACACGGCTCGTCTCGGTCGACGACGTGCTGTACTTCCAGGCGTCGGAGAAATACACGGAAGTCGTCACTGCAGGCGAACGGCTCGTGATTCGCACGCCGCTGAAGGAACTGATGCAGCGACTCGATCCGGCGCGGTTCGCGCAGGTGCATCGCGGCGTGATCGTTGCGTACGCAGCGATCGATCGTGTCGAGCGCGATCTGTTGGGACGGTTGCGGATCCGCGTGCACGGGCAGCGGGAGATGCTGCCGGTCAGTCGTGCTTATGCGGGGTTGTTCAGGCAGATGTGATGCTATCTGCCTCCATGCGCTGTCCCCGGTGGGACGACACTGCCGCCATGCCGTTCGCCGGCGCACGGATCAATTACAGGCGTCGAGCCCGAGCACACCTGTTCGCAGCATCACACGTCCCTTGTCCTTGATGAACGACAGACTGTATGCGCGAATGCGCTGCCCGGCGACGCACTGGGCACGGCTTGTATCGATCGAGTAATTGAATTCGGAAACGCACTGCCCGACGGGGAACGTCGACGACGTACGCACGGCATCGGGGCTGTGGTCGCGTCCGGGATAGTACAGATAGGCCGCGTCATGCGCGTTCTTGAACGATCCGAACACGTCCGGATGCTGCGCAAGGAATGTGGCAACGGCGCGCGCCCGTGCCGGACCGCTCGTCGTGGCCGCAAGCGACCGCGATAGCTCCGTGATGTTCGTGCCGAGCGAAAACTTCGGCGCTGCATACGCGGCGAAACCGTCCGGCGACGGGAATGTCGCCCAGAAGTCGCGATCCATCTGCTGGACCTCGGCTTGCGTCAGGCAGTCTTGCGCCGACGATCGGGATAATGCGGCAGTACTACCACCAGCCAGTACCGAAACCAGGACAGTGACGCACCACGTCTTAACGATCTGCATTTTTCTTTTTCTTGGCAAAGGTAATGTGAAACTCGTCATTGAGGTCTTGCGTTGTGCTCTTTTCGAGCTCGATGCCCTTGGCCAAACGGTCCTGCGCAAACTTCAGATAACTGGCGGGCACGAAGAACCCCTTCAGTTCGGAGGCCTTCTGCATACCGAAGTTGATCGCATCGCTCTGATTTCCGCCAAGCAGGATCGGTGCACCCGTGCTCGTCTGCGCATAGACGAAAGCTGCATGCCCGCCCTTCCGGTGCTTGTATATCGCAACGGCACCGAACACGGGTTTGTCGATTTTCACAAAATTCTTGCTGTGACGGAATGATTGAGAATCTGCCGGTGCAGAGGTCATCGGATACCCGGCCTGATGCAGACACCAGTTTGCAAATGACGCACACCAGGGGTTGCCGTCGCCGACCAGCGTCTTGAGATTGACGCCAACTTCCTCATGATAGTTGATCGTCTGCGTAATCACGTCCTCTTTCTGCCCGTGCCACAACTTGGCCTGTTCGATTGCATACGTCATCCACGGCGCCTCGCCCGAATCCGTGTTCAGCGTTGCAATCGGATGCCCCTGGCCTTGCTTGCTGCGATCGAGCGTGGTGTCGGGCTTGCCCGACTTGTTTGCCGTCGCGGGCGCCGCCGACGCGCCTTCCGCATCCGAACCCGTGACAGGTGCCGCGGCACGTCCCGGCTCGGTGTGTGTCGCGCCGACTCCCGTACTCACCGCAGCAGGCGTGCCCGCCTTCGGACGATCCGTCGTGGTCGCAGGTGCCGCGACGCCCGGGGCCGGCTTCGCGATCTGGCTCAGGTCGACCTTCTGGCCGGCTGCGTCATCGGCCGTTTTGCCCGTGTCGCGTTTGCCACCGTCCGCGTGCGCCGGTGCGGAGTCGGACTTCGAATGTCCATGCGAGCGCGGCGCATGTTCGTCCGCCGGCTTCGTCATGTTGATGTACAGGTAATCGCCGGCAAAGATTCGCGTCGAATGAAGGTGATTGTCCTTCTGCAACTGCTCGACGCTTACTTTGAATTTCGCGGCGATCTTGCCAAGCGTGTCGTGCGAAACGATCTTGTAGCGGAAACCTGCCGGCTTGTCGTGGCGAACGGGGTCCTTCGCAAAGTGCGCACCGGTCGGCGCCGAGACCGTCAGCAGGTCGTGGAAAAACACGTAGGCCGACGATTTCGCCTGCGTCACGATCGTGCCGATCTCCTTCAGCCCCTCCGATCGCTCGATGAACAGCTTGAACTGCTCACCCGCCGCTTCGAACGGCAACAGCGGGAGTTGCCCCGTCCGATCGGTCTTCGTCGACAGGCTCTTGCCCTTGCTCTGCACGACGACCTTCTGGTCGGGAATCGGCTTTGCACCATCCGAAAGCGTCACCGTTGCCGTGCGAATCCACTGCTCATGTCGTGATTTGAGATAAGCGTTGAACCCTTCGTACTTCTCCATCGTCTTCATCATCGAATCGAGTTCGGCGTCGTTCATCGAATCGATCTTGCGCGTGCTGTCAAACCCTGTCCCGTGGCAGATGAACGCGATGTACTTCTCCGTATTGTTCTCCAATGGTGGCGCATAGACATACATCGCATCGTGGATCGACATCGGATTGTATTTCCGGCGCAGCATCGCCTTCTTTTCCGCCAAACCGGTCTCGTAGTCGGGAAAGATCAAAAACTCGCCGCTCTTGGTGTCGCCGACACCGATGTGCGTCTTGATGATGCCGCCGTTCGGGTGCTTCTTGTAGTCGCGTGGCGGACGGATGTTGCCGGGGTTGTTGAATCGCCATGCAATCGCCCCGCCGCTGCGCAGCAGGATATCCCCGTTGTCAGCAACGTACTGGACGGTCAGCGTCGCCTTGTCGTGTGTCGCGGAAATGAACTTCGTCATGTCGGAATGCTCAAGATACCGAAATCAGTGCAGCGCCTTCGCCGTCTCCGACAGCGCGCGCTCGACCGTATAGTCCTGCTTCTCGGAATACTGCGCCTCCGCAACCGGAGCGAAGTAATAAGTCCACTCCACTTCGCCTCCGGCAAATAGACGGTAGGTTCTGGTGCTCACGGCACCGGGCTGGTTATAGCCGTGCGTAGCGTCCTTGTGCGCAGTCACCAGATAGACGTTCTTGCCTTTCACCGAGACCATCGCGTCGGTAATGATGTCGTCGCCGCCATTGAAGGTGCTGAACGACAGCTTGTAGTCGTTGAGCTTCTTCTTGTCGTTGACGATCGGGATCTGGTACAGCGTGTGGTCGCTGCTCTCCATGTAGAACGTGTAGTTCAGGTAGCGCAACGTCCTTTGGTGACGTCGCTTCGGGTTGCAGGCGACCAAGGTTGCGGCTCACGTCGGCGTAATCAACCGTATAGCGGACCTCGCTCGTCCGCAATCGGTTCGCGTCGCCTGAAATCATGACCATGTGGGCCACTCCGTCCTCACACTCGACTTTTGCAACAATACCCTCCGCTCGAAAAATTGGCGGAACAATGATGAAAAAATAATTCTTTCAAACCCTTCAGATTTTCTCAAGCGCACCGATAATTCATCAGACGAATGCGTTTTCGGTTCGTCGGATACTCCATCCAATTATTGAGAAAATCGCTATGCGAAAAATCACGAAAAAATTCGTTTTGGCGGCTCTGCTGTCGTCGGCTGTCGTCGGCGCTTATGCTGGCACCACTTCAATTCAGAAAACGACGTCACCGCCCCAAGCGCTCATTTTTTCGACCGGTGCCGGTTTTGCAGCTGGCGCACATTTCGGGTTGAGCGGTTCTGACTTTCCGGGCTCGCTGCTGCTTGCGAACAAAAAGCTGATTAGCATCGATGTTCAAACTACGTCATATGTCGGCGCAACGACCGATGTCGTCTCTGTTTGCTATTTGCCGCCGTACACGACGCAATCCAATTATTGCCGCAATGAAATCGTTCCGGGGACTAGCGTTAGTCTTAAAGATTTCAACAATCTGCCATTCGGCAACGGCGCTTCCGTTGTGATTAGACACAACCCGACCGGACGGCCCAGTACGTTCCTGAATCCCGCAGGCACTGAATCTGTAACCTACAACTACTCGTATTGATGAGTACACGCCCCGCTTGAGAAATCAGCGAGGCGTTTTTGATTTCACGACGCGGGGTTTTAAATGGAAATCAACTCTAACGTTTCGACGATAACGCAAAATAGCGGCACTGCTAAATCACCGACAACACCTGCGGCCAGCGATTCGACCGGCGCTGCTGCTTATGCATCCACTTTGGCTCAATCGACATCGACACAAGCCGATAGCGTGACGCTGAGCGGCGAAGCAATTATGCTCTCGCGGTTATATGGCGGTTCCGAAAAGGGAATCCCGGCAACGCCGTTAGTCGGACCGAAAGACGTTGGTGCTGCTGATCCGGTTATGTGGCTTAACGCAGACGACCGTAGCGCGTTGTCGGATCTGTACGGGTATGCACAGCAGACCGGCGCTGACCTGCATTACGTTGACGATATCGCGTTTCAGCTTGCCTATTATCGGCAAACTGCAGGTACAGTAGTATCGAACTGGACGACTAACCCGATGTACGATAAGGAAGGCCATCGCCTCACATCTTCTTTCAGCGACAGAGACGTGGCATCCGCGAAAGTGATTCAAGATAACAGCAAGAATACCAAACTGGATAAGGGCTTTTTGAATTACGTATTGGATCAAGGTTACGGCCAGAACCACATTATGAATTTCCAGTTTCTGGAGAAATTCGTCACCCACGGCTCAAATTCCGCCGACAAGAATTCTAATGGGGCGGAATTTGGAATATACGCACCGACGCCCAGATCGATTGTCACCGCCTCCAAAGATATCGAACTCAAGCGTCCGGAACCGGATTTCATAAACACAAATGGCGTGTTCACCATTACCGCAAAAGGTACGAAAAACGGCTTTTCACTGGTGAATGGTCAGCCGGTTCAGCAACAGAAAGCGAATACCGTTCAGGCACAAACCGGACATTTTTCGATCAATATTGATAAACCGTCTTTCGCAAAAATGCTACTTTCGACGCTGAAAGGCGCGCTGTTAAACCTAACGCGGTAGCCCACTAAAAAAGCGACGTGATATAAGTTACGCAGCAGATAAAACTACGCGCCTGCACGATAGATCGAGCCCGCCATATGCGGGCTTTTCATTTGGTGGGAAGCTTCGCCTTAATGTTCAAAGGCAAATCGTACAATTGAACATAGCGCTCACCGGCTATGACGATTTACCACTCATAGTCCGACAGGAACTGTCGGAGCTTCGGGCCATTGCCTTGCTTGTTGTCCGCGACACCGCGCAATTCAGTCCCTTCGACGACCAAACGCTCGCCGTGGCCAATGTTGGAGTAACGCGGTTTGTAGAACAACGCTTTGATTGTAGAACAAAAAAATGCGGGCCCCATCTCTGGGACCCGCATGGGTATTGGTGCCGGCTGCAGGACTCGAACCCGCCACCTGATGATTACAAATCAACTGCTCTACCAGATGAGCTAAGCCGGCGTAGCGCGAGATTCTACCTCATTTCACGATCTTGAGGCGAGGTCTGCTGCCACCTTTTGAACCGTCGCCATCGCCGTCGGTTTTCGGCGGTTCGTCGGCGCCTTCGGAGGGCTCCTCGTTCGCGCCGCTGTCGGCCACCGGCGTCAACACCGCAGGCGATTCGTCGCGCTGCGCTTCATCCGTCTGCGCCGCTTCATCATCGAACGCACCCGAATCCGCGCCTTCACCCGCGACCGCATCGACCTGGAACGCCATGCCCTGCCCGTTCTCGCGCGCATAGATCGCGAGCACGTTGGCAACCGGAATCTCGATCTTGTGCGCCTTCCCGGAGAACCGAGCCGTGAACTCGATCCACTCGTTGCCCATCTGCAACTGGCTCGTCGCCTCGAAGCTGATGTTGAGCACGATCTCGCCGTCACGCACGAACTGACGCGGCACGCGCGTCGAGTTGTCGACCCTCACCGCGATATGCGGCGTGTAACCGTTATCGGTGCACCACTCGTACAACGCGCGCAGCAGATAAGGCTTCGTTGAAATCTCTTGCATCACAATCCTCGAACCCGGAGCGGGGGCGCGGCATGCCGCGCCGCCCTCTCCGTCATGCACTCATTGCACCATCAACGACGCATGACCTTTTCGGACGGCGTCAGTGCTTCGATGTAGGCCGGACGGCTGAAGATCCGCTCGGCGTACTTCATCAGCGGCGCCGCGTTCTTCGACAGCTCGATGCCGTAGTGATCCAGACGCCACAGCAGCGGCGCGATCGCGACGTCGAGCATCGAGAATTCCTCGCCGAGCATGTACTTGTTCTTCACGAAGATCGGCGCGAGCTGCGTCAGGCGATCGCGGATCGCAAGGCGTGCCTTCTCGTGGTTCTTCTCCGCTGCCTTGCCCTTCTCGTTCTCGAGCGTGCTGACGTGGACGAACAGTTCCTTCTCGAAGTTGAGCAGGAACAGGCGTGCACGTGCGCGCTGCACGGGGTCGGCCGGCATCAGTTGCGGATGCGGGAAGCGCTCGTCGATGTACTCGTTGATGATGTTCGATTCGTACAGGATCAGGTCGCGCTCGACCAGGATCGGCACCTGACCGTACGGGTTCATCACCGAAATGTCTTCCGGCTTGTTGAACAGGTCGACGTCACGGATTTCGAAGTCCATGCCCTTCTCGAACAGCACCAGCCGGCAACGCTGGGAGAACGGGCAAGTTGTGCCGGAATACAGAACCATCATGTTTGCGTTTCCTCAAAAAAGCCGAGGGCCGGCACGCGGCGAACCCCTTCCGGGGTTCCACCTTGCGCCGGCCCCACGCCGGTCAGGCGTGATTACTTGATATCTTTCCAGTACGCGGCATTGAGCCGCCAGGCCAGGAAAGTCAGGACACCGAGAAAGATCAGCACCCATACGCCGAGGCGTTTACGGGTCTGCTGAGCCGGCTCGGACATCCAGGTCATGTACGCCACCAGGTCGGCAACCGCAGAATCATAATCCACCGCGGACAGTGTCCCCGGTGTGACCTGCTGGAAGCCGACGAGCGTATGGACCTTCTCGCCCGTCTCCTCGTCCGTCTTGTCTTCGAATTTGGCGGTGCGCTGCCCCTGCAGCTGCCACAGTACATGAGGCATGCCGACGTTCTCGAACACCGCGTTGTTCCAGCCGCTCGGCCGTGTATCGTCGCGGTAGAAGCTCCGCAGATACGTATACAGCCAGTCGCGGCCGCGCGCGCGCTCCTCGACCGACAGGTCGGGCGGCGAGGTGCCGAGCCAGTTCTTCGCGTCTTCGGGCCGCATCGCGACGGACATCGTGTTGCCGACCTTGTCGGTCGTGAACAGGAGATTCTTTTCGATCTCCTTCTGGGATATGCCCAGATCCGTCAGACGGTTGTAGCGCATCAGGTTCGCGCTGTGGCAGTTCAGGCAATAGTTTACAAACAATTGCGCGCCGTGCTGAAGCGAAACGAGATTTTCCGTGTTATCGGGCGCCCGGTCGAGCGGAAAATTACCTTCCGCCCGAACCGCCGGCGCCGCCAGCAGCGCACACGCGGTCGCCCCGATCAGCGCGAGTGTCGAAAGCAGTTTCTTCATGTCGTTCTCTCCTCGCTCACGTTAATGGGGCTTGAAGCGCACCCGCTCCGGCGGCTGCTTGAACGTGCCAAGCGGCGTCCAGACGGGCATGCCGAGGAAGAACGCGAAGTAGATCAGCGCACAGGCCTGCGCGATCAGCGTCGAGGCCGGCGATGGCGGCCGCGTGCCGAGGAACCCGAGGGTCAGGAACGCCACGACGAAGATCCCGAGGAACACCTTGTGGAATAGCGGCCGATAGCGGATCGACTTCACCGGGCTGCGGTCGAGCCACGGCAGGAAGAACAGCGAGACCACCGCGGAACCCATCACGACGACGCCCCAGAACTTCGACTCCGTCAGGTACATGAACACGACGATCGCCGCGGCCAGCACCGGCAGGCCGACCTTCCACTTGCCGCGCGCGCGGATCAGCGCGAGCACGCCGAGCAGCGCGATCACGATCATCAGGACGATCTTGAACGGGTCGGTGGTCGCGCGCAGCATCGCGTAGAACGCGGTGAAGTACCAGACCGGCGCGATCTCGGGCGGCGTCTGCAGCGGGTTCGCCGGGACGAAGTTGTTCGCCTCGAGGAAGTAGCCGCCCATCTCCGGCGAGAAGAACACGATCAGCGCGAACACCATCAGGAACACGCACACGCCGAGGAAATCGTGCACCGAGTAGTACGGATGGAACGGGATGCCGTCGAGCGGCACGCCGTTCTCGTCCTTCTTCGCCTTGATCTCGATGCCGTCCGGGTTGTTCGAGCCCACTTCGTGCAACGCGACGAGGTGCGCGATCACGAGGCCGACCAGCACGAGCGGAATCGCGATCACGTGGAACGCGAAGAAGCGGTTCAGCGTGACGTCCGACACGACGTAGTCGCCGCGAATCCACAGCGACAGGTCGGGGCCGACGAACGGGATCGCCGAGAACAGGTTCACGATCACCTGCGCGCCCCAGAACGACATCTGGCCCCACGGCAGCAGGTAGCCGAAGAACGCCTCGGCCATCAGGCACAGGAAGATCGCGCAGCCGAAGATCCACACGAGTTCGCGCGGCTTGCGATACGACCCGTAGAGCAGCCCGCGGAACATGTGCAGGTAGACGACCACGAAGAACATCGACGCGCCCGTGGAGTGCATGTAGCGGATCAGCCAGCCCCACGGCACCTCGCGCATGATGTACTCGACCGACGCGAACGCGAGCGTCGAGTCGGGCTTGTAGTTCATCGTCAGGAAGATGCCGGTGACGATCTGGTTGACGAGCACCAGCAGCGCGAGGGAGCCGAAGAAGTACCAGAAGTTGAAGTTCTTCGGCGCGTAGTACTCGGAAACGTGCTTCTTCCAGGTGGACGTGAGCGGGAAGCGCTGATCGATCCAGCCGGTGAGACCTGTCGTGGAGACTTCCTTGTTGTCGGCCATCACGCTTCTCCTTTCTCGTCCTTGCCGATCACGAGGGTCGTTGCCGACGTGAACATGTAGGGCGGGATGTCGAGATTCTGAGGCGCCGGTTTGTTCTTGAACACACGGCCGGCGAGGTCGTAGGTCGAACCATGGCACGGGCAGAGGAAGCCGCCCGGCCAGTCGTCCGGCAGGTTCGGCTGCGGACCCGGCGTGAAGCGTTGGCTTGGCGTGCAGCCGAGGTGCGTACACACGGCCATCACGACGAGAATGTTCTTGCGATCGGCCCGCGCGCGATATTCGTTCGCGCAATACGCGGGCAACGGCATCGTATAGGGCTTTTCGGTGGTCGGATCGGCCACTTCCTTGTCGGCCTTGACCACATCGGCGAGCATCGCGTCGGTGCGGTTCAGGATCCACACCGGCTTGCCGCGCCACGGCACGGTCACCATTTCACCGGGCTTCAGCCCGCTGATGTCGACTTCGACCGGTGCACCGGCCGCTTTCGCTTTCGCGGACGGCGCAAGCGACGCCGCGAAAGGTATGACGGTGGCTACGCCTCCCACGCCACCTGCTACGGATGTCGCAATCAGCCAGGTACGGCGGCCGCTGTCGACGCGTTTCTCTTCCTTGTCTCGCATCACACGCCCCACTTCTGAGTTGGATTTTCCGTCACGACTTTTCATTCCGCCGCTAGTTTGCGCGAATGGAGTCGCCATTTACAAGGCCCGGAGATGAAAATCCCTTCGAAGTGATTGATAGTTAAGGGTTTTCCCCCACTATCGGAGCGATTAAATCATTTCACTTTTAAGCATCCGCTACATTGCGAGATTTCGATGCGCTGCCGCAAATCCGGCATTCAGACCGGGTTATGGATATCGATAAAAAGGTGTTCGATATCGAATTCTTCCGACAAGTGGGCGCCAAGTGCTTGGATTCCGTAGCGCTCGGTCGCATGGTGCCCTGCCGCAACGAACGCGACGCCGCTCTCGGCAGCCGTGTGCGTCACGTATTCGGACACCTCGCCGGTCAGGAACACGTCCGCGCCGGCGTCGATCGCCGCGTCGAAATAGCTTTGCGCGGCGCCCGTGCACCACGCGATGCGGCGCAGCTGCATGTCCGGATCGCCGAGCACGAGCGGCGTGCGGCCAAGCGTGCGTTCGACCTTCGCGACGAAGTGCTCGAGCGTGACGGGCATCGGCAGCGTCGCCATCCAGCCGAGGTCGCCTTCGCCGAACCGCTGCTCGCCGATCAGGCCAAGCCGGTCGCCGAGCTGCGCGTTGTTGCCGAATTCGGGATGCGCGTCGAGCGGCAGGTGGAACGCGAACAGGTTCAGGTCGTTCGCGAGCAGCAGCTTCAGGCGCTGGTACCTGCGGCCCGTGATCTGCGGCGGCTCGTTGCGCCAGAAATAGCCGTGATGGACCAGCACGGCATCTGCCCCCCATTCAAGCGCGGCTTCGAGAAACGCGACCGACGCCGTCACGCCGGTAGCGATCTTCTCGATCTTGCGGCGCCCCTCGACCTGGAGGCCATTCGGGCAATAGTCCTTGAAGCGCGCGGTTTCAAGGGTATTGTTCAAGTACAATTCAAGTTCGATCCGATCCATATAAACCTCTAATCCATTCAGATGCTTAGACGCTTCTGGCTGTTCTTCGCGCAGGCGGTTACCGTGCTGCTCGCGCTGATGTTCATCGTCGTGACGCTCAAGCCGCAATGGCTGCAACGGCAAGGACAGCTCGGCAAGCAGCTCGCCACGCCGATCGTTGCGCTGCGGGAAGTCGCGCCGGGCATCGGCGGCGCACCGGCGACCACGTCGTACGCCGAAGCCGCGCAAAAGGCGATGCCGGCCGTCGTCAACGTGTTCTCCAGCAAGGACGGCTCGCTGCCGCCCGACCCGCGCGCGAAAGATCCGCTGTTCCGCTACTTCTTCGGCGACCGCAACGCCCGCAAGCAGCAGGACGAACCGGCCGCCAACCTTGGCTCGGGCGTTATCGTGAGCCCTGAAGGTTACATTCTAACGAACCAGCACGTCGTGGACGGCGCCGACCAGATCGAAGTCGCGCTCGCCGACGGCCGCACGGCCACCGCGAAGGTGATCGGCAGCGATCCCGAAACCGATCTCGCCGTGCTGAAGATCAACATGACGAACCTGCCGACGATCACGCTCGGCCGCTCCGACCAGTCGCGGGTCGGCGACGTCGTGCTCGCGATCGGCAACCCGTTCGGCGTCGGCCAGACGGTCACGATGGGGATCATCAGCGCGCTGGGCCGCAACCACCTCGGCATCAACACGTTCGAGAACTTCATCCAGACCGATGCGCCGATCAACCCCGGCAACTCGGGCGGCGCGCTGGTCGACGTGAACGGCAACCTGCTCGGCATCAACACCGCGATCTACTCGCGTTCGGGCGGCTCGCTCGGCATCGGCTTCGCGATCCCCGTGTCGACCGCGCGCACGGTGCTGGAAAGCATCATCACGACGGGCTCGGTCACGCGCGGCTGGATCGGCGTCGAGCCGCAAGACGTCACGCCGGAGATCGCCGAGTCGTTCGGGCTGACGCAAAAATCGGGCGCGATCGTCGCCGGCGTGCTGCAGGGCGGCCCGGCCGACAAGGCCGGCATCAAGCCGGGCGACATCCTGATCTCGGTCAACGGCGACGAGATCACCGACACCACGAAGCTGCTGAACACCGTCGCGCAAATCAAGCCCGGCACGGCGACCAAGGTGCACGTCGTGCGCAAGGGCAAGGCGTTCGACCTGAACGTGGTGATCGGCAAGCGCCCGCCGCCGCCGAAGCAGGCGCTCGACGAGCAGGACAGCGATACCGAGTGACGCCGGGCGAGCGGCGCACGGCCGCATGCCCGGACACCGTCGGAAATGAAAAAAGGGCAGCCGGCTGGCTGCCCTTTTGCTTTGTATCGAAAGACCGTCGTTGCCGGGCAGATGGCCCCGCCCTCCGCTTTCCGACCGACTGCGCCACCGAGTTTCGCTCAAGCCTGACGCCGGAGGCCCGGCCGCAGCGCGCCGCCCGGCGCGCTGCCGTCAACTGGCGGCTTCGCCGTTCTCCGCCTCGCCTTCCTCGGCCGGCTTCTTCGGCACGAAGAACCGCGCCGCCAGCAGCCCGATCTCGAACAGCACGACCAGCGGCAAGGCGAGCATCAGTTGCGAGAACACGTCCGGCGGCGTGACGACCGCCGCGACGACGAACGCGCCGACGATCACGTACGGACGCATCTCCTTCAGCTTCTTCAGCGACAGCACGCCCATCCGGACGAGCAGCACGACGACGATCGGCACCTCGAACGTGACCCCGAACGCGATGAACATCCCGAGCACGAAGCTCAGGTAGTTGTCGATGTCGGTGGTCATTTCCGCGCCGAGCGGCGCGTTGTAGTGCGCCATCACGCGGAAGATCGTCGGGAACACGAGGAAGTACGCGAACGCCATCCCGCACAGGAACAGCAGGTAGCTGCTGCCGACGAGCGGCGCGACGAGCTTCTTCTCGTGCTGGTACAGCCCCGGCGCGACGAACGCCCAGATCTGGTACAGCACGATCGGCAGCGCGATCACGAGCGCGACGAGCATCGTGACCTTCATCGGCACGAAGAACGAGCCGGTGACGTCGGTGACGATCATCTTGCCGTCCTTCGGCAGGTTCTCCATCAGCGGCCGCGCGAGCAGCCGGAAGATGTCGGGCGCCCAGTAGACGAGCCCGAGGAACACGACGATCACGGCCGCGCCCGCGCGAATGATGCGATCGCGAAGCTCGACGAGATGGGAAATGAAGGTTTCTTCCGGGGCGTCGCCCGGGTTCTGCTGGGGGTCGCTCACACCGGCCCTCGGTAGGATTGACGAGCGAGCATGCGCTCGGCTCAGAAGAAGCGCGTCGGCCGGCGCAGGCTGGCCGGCTGGTGGCGCGCGACACGCGCGGCGCCCGACTGCACGTGGGTACGGCGGGTGGTCGCGCGCTTGTACCAGGCAGGCGCAGCCGCCTGCTTGACGCGCCAGTTGCGGCGCTTCGGCGCGAGCGCGGCCGAACTGCCGCGCCACGACGGCATGGCGGGCGTATCGGAACCCGTCGAACCGGCGTCGCCCGCCGCTTCGTTGAGACCGCCGACCGCGGAATGCCACGTGTCGTTCAGTTCCTTCTCGTGCTCACGCAGGTTGTCGTGAATCGTCGTCTCGACATTGCGCGCGGCCGACTCGAAATCGGTCTTCATCGTCCGCAACGCGTCGAGTTCGATTTCGCGCGAGACCTCGGCCTTCACGTCGTTGATGTACCGCTGCGCACGGCCGAACAGCGCGCCTGCCGTGCGCGCAACGCGCGGCAGGCGCTCGGGGCCGAGCACCACGAGCGCGACGACGCCGATCAGCGCCATCTTCGAAAGACCGAGATCCAGCATCGCGAATGCCTGTCAGCGTACCGGCGTTACGCCTTGTTCGAGTCGGAACGCGTCGTTTCCTTCGCGTTGACGTCGACCGAGCCCGAGCGCGGCAGTTGCTGCGCGTCCGCCGGCGCTTCGCCGTCCTTCATGCCGTCCTTGAAACCCTTCACGGCGCTGCCGAGGTCGTTGCCGATGTTGCGCAGCTTCTTCGTACCGAAAACCAGCGCGACGATCAGCAGCACGATCAGCCAGTGCCAAATGCTCAATCCACCCATGATGAAACCTCTCCTCAACCACGCCGCGATGCGGCGTAAATCGCCGGCAACGCGCCGGCTTCGACCATCGATGCGGGGAAACGCCCCGCGCCGTCAACCCATCCGCTGCCAGGGGCGCGGGCCGGCCAGGATATGCGCGTGCAGGTGGTAGACCTCCTGCCCGCCTCCGGGGCCCGTGTTGATCACCGTACGGAAACCGGTTTCGCCGCCCGTATACGCGACGCCGAGCTGGCCGGCGAGACGCGACACGAGCAGCATCAGCCGGCCGAGCATCGGTGCATCGGCCTCGCTCGCCGCCGACAGCGTCGGCAGATGCTGGCGCGGAATCACGAGCACGTGGGTCTCGGCCGCCGGGCGGATGTCGCGGAACGCGACGAATTCGTCATCCTCGTGCACCTTGGTGCTCGGGATCTCGCCTGCCGCGATCTTGCAGAACAGGCAATTCGGATCGTGACTCATGTTGCTCCTGCAGACGCCCGCCCGAGGCCGGTCACAACCAGGCCTGCGGATCGAGCGGCTTGTTGTCGTTCAGGTACAGCCAACCCTTGATGATACGGTACAGCGTCCAGATCCATGTGACAAACATCACTGCGAATCCGATCACCACGAACATCAGCGCGAACCCGATCACATATGCGATCAGCGCGCGCCAGAACGTGCGGATCTGCCACTCAAAGTGGGCCGCATACGGCGTGCCGGCCACATCGTCGCGCTTCACGTAGTTGATGATGATCGCGATGATGCCCGTGACGCCGCCTGTCAGCCAATGAAACGCATAGAGGCCGTAGAGCACGTGAGTCAGCGTGCGCAGCCCGTTCAGGCGCTCGGCGTCCGCGGCCCCCGGCACCGACGGCGGCGGAAACTGGCTTGGCGTATCGGTCATGATGCTACCCCCGTTAGATGACAATTCTTACAGCTTACCGCACTGTGGCCATCCCGCGACAAGGGCCTGTCAACCGCCGTTTTCCTCGCGCTCGCGACGCTTGCGCAGGGCCTTCTCCTCGATCCCCGACAGCCCTTCGCGGCGCTCGAGTTCGCCGATCACGTCGGCCGGGCTCAGGTCGAAATGCGACAGCATCACGAGGCAGTGGAACCACAGGTCGGCCACCTCGCCGACGAGCGCGGTCGGCGCGCCGCCCTGGCGCACGTCCTTCGCGGCCAGCACGACTTCCGTCGCCTCTTCGCCGATCTTCTTCAGCACCGCGTCGTCGCCCTTGTGGAACAGGCGCGACACGTACGATTGGTCGGGATCGCCGCCCTTGCGGCTATCGATCACGGCCGCGAGGCGCAGCAGCGTGTCTTCGGTCGATTGCGTCATTTGTAGATGTGTTCGGGATCTTTCAGCACCGGTTCGACCGCGACCCAGTCGCCGCTGTCGGCGGTGCCTTCGAATTTCTGGAAGAAGCACGAATGCCGGCCGGTGTGGCACGCGATGCCCGACACCTGCTCGACCTTCAGCAGCACGACGTCCTCGTCGCAATCGAGCCGCACCTCGTGCACGTGCTGCACGTGGCCCGACTCCTCGCCCTTGAACCACAGGCGCTTGCGCGAGCGCGAATAGTAGACCGCGCGCTGCGTCTCGATCGTCTTCGCCAGCGCCTCGCGGTTCATCCACGCGAACATCAGCACGTCGTTCGTCGACGCCTCCTGCGCGATCACCGGCACGAGGCCGTTGTCATCCCAGCGGACCTTGTCGAGCCACGCGGGCAATGCATTCGTTTCCGTATTCATCACAGCCTCACCGGGATGCCCTGGCCGGCCATGAAGCGCTTCGCCTCGCCGACCGTGTGCTCGCCGTAGTGGAAGATACTCGCGGCCAGCACCGCGTCGGCGCGGCCGTCCTTGATGCCGTCGGCCAGGTGCTGCAGCGAGCCGACACCGCCCGATGCGATCACCGGCACCGGCACCGCGTCCGACACGCCGCGCGTGAGCGCGAGGTCGAAGCCCGACTTGGTGCCGTCGCGGTCCATGCTCGTGAGCAGGATCTCGCCCGCGCCGAGCTCGGCCATCTTGCGCGCCCACTCGATCGCGTCGAGGCCCGTGTTCTTGCGGCCGCCGTGCGTGAACACTTCCCAGCGCGGCGTCTCGCCGTCGGCCGACACGCGCTTCGCGTCGATCGCGACGACGATGCACTGCGAGCCGTACTTGTCGGCCGCGTCGCGCACGAGCTGCGGGTTCGCGACCGCCGACGAATTCATGCTGACCTTGTCCGCGCCCGCGTTCAGCAGGCGCCGCACGTCCTCGACGGCGCGCACGCCGCCGCCGACGGTCAGCGGAATGAACACCTGCGACGCGACGGCTTCGATGATCGGCAGGATCAGGTCGCGCTGGTCGGACGTCGCGGTGATGTCGAGGAACGTCAGTTCGTCGGCGCCCTGGTCGTCGTAGCGGCGGGCGATCTCGACAGGATCGCCGGCGTCGCGCAGCTCGACGAAGTTGACGCCCTTGACGACACGCCCGGCAGTCACGTCCAGGCAGGGGATGATGCGTTTAGCTAGAGCCATGATGTTGCGCCAAATGCCGCGATGGGACGGCCGGTTGCGGAAAGCCTCGCGCGAGGCTTCCGGTCGGGGCCGCCTGCAGGCAGCCCCGGCGAGCGGGACAACCGCGCTTACGCGTTGTCGAGTTCGCCGTTCAGTTCGTCCGCGCGCCTTTGCGCGGCCGCGAAATCGAGATCGCCGGAGTAGATCGCCCGGCCACAGATCACGCCTTCGACGCCGTGCTCCTCGACTTCGCACAGGTTCTCGATGTCCGTGAGGTTCGACAGGCCGCCGCTGGCGATCACGGGGATGCCGACTGCCTGCGCGAGCTTCACGGTCGCCTCGATGTTGATGCCCTGCAGCATCCCGTCGCGGCCGATGTCCGTGTAGACGATCGATTCGACGCCGTAGTCCTCGAACTTGCGCGCAAGGTCGATCACTTCGTGGCCGGTCAGCTTGCTCCAGCCGTCGGTCGCGACCTTGCCGTCCTTCGCGTCCAGGCCGACGATGATGTTGCCGGAAAACGCGGTGCACGCGTCCTGCAGGAAGCCGGGGTTCTTCACGGCGGCCGTACCGATGATTACGTAGGACAGGCCGGCGTCGAGATACTTCTCGATCGTCTCGAGGCTGCGGATGCCGCCGCCGAGCTGGACGGGAATTTCATCGCCGACCTCGTCGAGGATCGCTTCGATCGCCTCGAGATTCTTCGGCTTGCCGGCGAACGCGCCGTTCAGGTCGACGAGATGGAGCCGCCGGGCGCCGAGATCGACCCACTTGCGGGCCATCGCCGCCGGGTCCTCGGAAAAAATCGTGGCCTGGTCCATATCGCCCTGTTTGAGGCGCACACACTGACCGTCTTTGAGGTCGATGGCCGGAATCAGCAACATAGCAATCGGGTGTCGTCGTGGAAAAAGAAAAGAATCCGGCGCGTACCGGCCAATCCGGTACCGCGCCGTCTCGCTAGTTTAGTACAACTCTTTCGGCGCTTAGGCGCGAGCGCGCCGTGCGACAGGCCGTTCGGCCAGATCGACTGTGGCTCGCGCACCACGTTTTACGGTTTCCAGTGTACGAAGTTGCGATACAGACGCAACCCGACCTCCGCGCTTTTCTCGGGGTGGAATTGGGTCGCGAAGAGGTTGTCCCGCGCGACCGCGGACGTAAACGGCGCGCCGTAGGCCGTTTCGCCAACCGTATGCGCCGGGTTGTCCGGCGTCACGTAATAACTGTGCACGAAGTAGAAATACGCGTCGTCGGGCACGCCGTCCCACAGCGGGTGCGGCTGCGCCTGGCGCACGCGGTTCCAGCCCATCTGCGGCACCTTGAAGCGCGAGCCGTCGTCCTGCAGGCGGCCGTCGAGCGCGAAACGCACGACCTTGCCGGGCAACAGGCCGAGGCCCTTCGTGTCGCCTTCCGCGCTCCAGTCGAACAGCATCTGCTCGCCGACGCACACGCCGAGCAGCGGCTTCGTGCGCGAGGCCTCGATCACGGCCTCCTGCAGGCCCGATTCGCCGAGGCTGCGCATGCAGTCGGGCATCGCGCCCTGGCCGGGCAGCACGACACGGTCGGCCGCGCGGATCGCGGCCGGCGTGTCGACGATCGCCACGTCGGCGGCCGGTTCGGCCTTCTTGAGCGCCTGCGCGACCGAGCGCAGGTTGCCCATCCCATAATCCACAATCGCAATCGAAGTTTTCATCTCAGTGCAGGCAGTAGCGCCCTCAGTCCATTGACGATGAATTCCACCGCCAGCGCCGACAGCATCAGACCCATCAGCCGCGTGGCGATGTTGATGCCCGTGCGGCCGATCCAGTTCGCGATCGGCTCGGCGAGCCGCATCGCGACGAAACACAGAAAAGCCAGGACCGCGCCGATCGCGACCAGCCCGGCCCGCTCATACCAGTGATGCGAGTTCGCCGCATAGATGATCACCGTGCTGATCGAGCCGGGGCCCGTGAGCAGCGGAATCGCCAGCGGCACGACCGCGATGTTGTCCTTCAGCTCGGCCTCGTGGCGCTCCTCCGGCGTCGATCGCGTGTTGCCGATCTGCGCGTTCAGCATGTTGATCGCCATCAGCAGCATGATGATCCCGCCGCCCACTTCGAGCGACCCGACCGAAATGCCGAAGAAGTCGATGATCTGCTGCCCGAGCAGCGTCGTCACCGTGATCACGCAGAACACCGACACCGACGCGATCCGGATCGTGCGCCGCCGCTCGGCATCCGTCTGCTGCGCCGTCAGGCTCAGGAAGAACGGCACCGCGCCGACCGGATTGATCAGCGCCAGCAGCGATATGAACGATTTGAGCAGATCCATCGCAAGCCGGCGCCGCGCGCCGAAGCCGTGAGGTTGTCCTTGACGCGCCGTCCGGTCAGTTCAGGTTCAGAGACTGCCCTTCGTCGACGGGATCTGCCCCGCCGCACGCTCGTCCAGCTCCACCGCCGCGCGCAGCGCACGGCCGAAGGCCTTGAACACCGTTTCGAGCTGATGGTGCGCGTTGATTCCGCGCAGGTTGTCGATGTGCAGCGTGACGCCCGCGTGGTTCACGAAACCGCGGAAGAATTCGATCGACAGGTCGACGTCGAACGTGCCGATCCGCGCCCGCGTGAACGGCACGTGGAATTCGAGGCCCGGCCGGCCGGAGAAGTCGATCACGACGCGCGACAGCGCCTCGTCGAGCGGCACGTACGAATGGCCGTAGCGGCGGATGCCCTTGCGGTCGCCGATCGCCTTCGCGACGGCCTGGCCGAGCGTGATGCCGACATCCTCGACCGTGTGGTGGTCGTCGATATGCGTATCGCCATGCGCTTCAACCTCGAGATCGACCAGCCCGTGTCGCGCGATCTGGTCGAGCATATGGTCGAGGAACGGCACGCCGGTGGCCAGCTTCTGCTGGCCCGTGCCGTCGAGATCGAGCTTCACACGGATCTGCGTTTCGCTGGTATTGCGAACGACTTCCGCCACACGCATGGCAATTCCTTGACTGAGTCGATGTAAATGGGGATTGATCGTTTCGCGCTGCGGCGCCCAGAGGCTCAACCGGGCAGCGCGAGTTTCAAAGCGGCCAGCAGGCGCGCGTTTTCGTCGGGAGAACCGACGGTCAGCCGCACGCATTCAGCCAGCAACGGATGCATTTTACTCACGTTTTTGACCAATACCCGCTCGGTGAGCAGCGCGTCGAACACGGCGGCCGCGTCCGGCACGCGCACCAGCAGGAAATTGCCGGCGCTCGGGAACACCGTCGTGCCCGGCAGCGCGGCCACTTCCCGTGCGAGACGCGTGCGTTCCGCTCGCAGGTCGGCCGCCTGCGCGTCGAGCACGTCGAGATGGTCGAGCAGGAAATCGGCGGTCGCCTGGGTCAGCACGTTGATGTTGTACGGCGGGCGCACCTTGTCGAATTCGGTCAGCCACGCGGGCGAACCGACCAGATAGCCGAGGCGGATGCCCGCGAGGCCGAGCTTCGACACCGTGCGCATCACGACGACGTTGTCGAATTCGGCGGCGCGCGACAGCCACGAGCGAACGGCGAACGGCTGGTACGCCTCGTCGATCACGACCAGGCTGTGCCGTGCGGCCGCGACGATCCGTTCGACGTCGGCATCGTCGTACAGCGTGCCGGTCGGGTTGTTCGGGTACGCGAGATAGACGAGCGCCGGACGATGCTCGGCAATCGCCGCGAGCATCGCGTCGACGTCGAGCGTCAGGTCGGCCTTCAGCGGCACGCCGACGAATTCGAGCTGCGCGAGCTTCGCGGACAGCTCGTACATCACGAAGCCCGGCACCGGCGCGAGCACCTTCGCGCCCGGCTTCGCACAGGCCATCGACATCATGCTGATGATTTCGTCCGAGCCGTTGCCGAGCAGCACGTCGCAACCGGCCGGCACGCCCATCGCATGGCGCAGCTTGTCGAGCAGCGCGGCCGGGCGCGGTGCCGGGTAGCGGTTCAGCGCGACCTGCGCGAGACGCTCCCCGAGCGCCGCGGCGAGCGGCTCAGGCAGCGGGTACGGATTCTCCATCGCGTCGAGTTTCACGAACCCGCTCGCGTCCGGCACCGGGTAGCTCGTCATCGCGAGCACGTCGCGGCGGATGATGTCTTGTGGCGTCGTCATGGTCTCAAGCCGGCGTACGTCGCGCCGGCGTCAATGGGTAGGCAAAGCGGCGGCTGCCGCCCTGCACTGGTGTCTCCCGCCCCGGCCTTCGGGGGCAGGCCGGGCGGCACATCAGCGCCGGCCGCGGCCCCGTGCAGCGTGCGGTCAGTTCTTCATCCGGAATTCGGCGCTCTTCGCGTGCGCCTGCAGCCCCTCGCCGTACGCGAGTTCGGACGCGATCTCGCCGAGCGTCTGCGCGCCTTCCGCGCTGACCTCGATCACGCTCGAGCGCTTGATGAAGTCGTACACGCCGAGCGGCGACGAGAAGCGCGCGGTGCGCGACGTCGGCAGCACGTGGTTCGGGCCCGCGCAGTAGTCGCCGAGGCTCTCGCTCGTGTAGCGGCCGAGGAAGATCGCGCCCGCATGGCGGATCTGCTGGCCCCATTGCTGCGGCTCCAGCGCGGAAATTTCCAGGTGCTCGGGCGCGATGTCGTTCGCGATCCGGCAGGCCTCGGCCATGTCGCGCACCTTGATCAGCGCGCCACGGCCTTCGAGCGACGCGCGGATCACGTCCTGGCGCGGCATCGACGGCAGCAGCTCGTCGATCGCCTTTGCGACGCGCTCGAGGAACGCACCGTCCGGGCACAGCAGGATCGATTGCGCGAGTTCGTCGTGCTCGGCCTGCGAGAACAGGTCCATCGCGACCCAGTTCGGGTCGGTCGTGCCGTCGCACAGCACGAGGATTTCCGACGGCCCGGCGATCATGTCGATGCCGACCGTGCCGAACACGCGGCGCTTCGCCGACGCGACGTACGCGTTGCCGGGGCCGCAGATCTTGTCGACGGCCGGCACCGTCGCCGTGCCGTATGCGAGCGCGCCGACCGCCTGCGCACCGCCGATCGTGAACACGCGATCGACGCCGCCGAGCAGCGCCGCGGCGAGCACGAGGTCGTTCTTCACGCCGTCCGGCGTCGGCACGACCATCACGATCTCGCCGACGCCCGCGACGCGCGCGGGAATCGCGTTCATCAGCACCGACGACGGATACGCGGCCTTGCCGCCCGGCACGTACAGGCCGACGCGGTCGAGCGGCGTGATCTTCTGGCCGAGCACCGTGCCGTCGCTTTCCGTGTATTGCCAGCTGTGCGTGCCGCACTCGATCTTCTGCTTCTCGTGGTACGCACGCACCCGCGCGGCAGCGGCTTCCAGCGCCGCGCGCGCCTTCGGCGCGAGGCCGTCGAGCGCCGTCTGCAGCGCGTCCTGCGGCAGCTCCAGCGCGGCGACGCTCGTCGCGCTCAGCCGGTCGAAGCGGTTCGTGTACTCGAGCACCGCGGCATCGCCGCGCGACTTCACGTCGGCGAGGATCTGCGCGACCGATTGCTCGATCGCCGCGTCTTCGCTCGCCTCGAATGCGAGCAGCGCGCGCAGCTCGGCGCCGAAGCCTTCGCTCGTCGAATCGAGCTTGCGGATGGTGATGGACATGGGAGTTCCGTTACGGTGATGCGCTCAACCGCCATTCTGCGACGCGCGTTCGAACGCGTCGAGGATCGGCTTGAGCGCCGTGCGCTTCAACTTCAGCGCAGCCTGGTTCACGACGAGGCGCGACGAGATCGCCATGATCTCCTCGACCTCGACCAGATTGTTCGCCTTCAGCGTGCCGCCCGAGCTGACGAGGTCGACGATCGCGTCGGCCAGCCCGACCAGCGGCGCCAGCTCCATCGAGCCGTACAGCTTGATCAGGTCGACGTGCACGCCCTTCGCGGCAAAGTGTTCGCGTGCGGTTTCGACGTACTTCGTCGCGACGCGCAGCCGCGCGCCCTGGCGCACCGCGCTCGCATAGTCGGAACCGGCCGACACGGCCACCGACATCCGGCAGCGCGCAATGTTCAGATCGATCGGCTGGTACAGGCCCGAGCCGCCGTGCTCGACCAGCACGTCCTTGCCGGCCACGCCGAAATCGGCCGCGCCGTATTCGACATAGGTCGGCACGTCGCTCGCGCGCACGATGATCACGCGCAGGTCGGGGTTCGTCGTCGGCAGGATCAGCTTGCGCGA
Source organism: Burkholderia sp. AU6039 (assembly GCF_002223365.1). NCBI lineage: Bacteria > Pseudomonadati > Pseudomonadota > Betaproteobacteria > Burkholderiales > Burkholderiaceae > Burkholderia > Burkholderia sp. AU6039. Next base: position 93,365 of record NZ_NKFK01000002.1, on the reverse strand, counting down.
CGTTTCCGGATCCTCGGTCACCTGCACGCCGGCCGCGGCCAGCAGCGGCAGGGTTTCCTCGAAAATCCGGCCCTTCGACAGGGCAAGGGTCAGCGGCGCGGTCATGCTTGGCTCCCGGAAAGGCGGCGCACGTTCGCGCCGACGGCGGTCAGTTTGGCTTCCATGCGGTCGTAGCCGCGGTCCAGGTGATAGATGCGGTCGACCAGCGTTTCGCCGTCGGCACGCAGCCCGGCGATCACGAGGCTCGCCGACGCGCGCAGGTCGGTCGCCATCACGTTCGCGCCCGACAGCTTCTCGACCCCCGTCACGAGCGCGGTATTGCCGTCGATCGTGATGTTCGCGCCGAGCCGGTTCAGCTCCTGCACGTGCATGAAACGGTTCTCGAAAATGGTTTCGACGACTTGCGCGGTGCCCGTCGCGACCGTATTGAGGGCCATGAACTGCGCCTGCATGTCGGTCGGGAACGCCGGGTATTCCGACGTGCGGATCGTCACCGCCGACGGGCGGCGGTCCATCTTCACGCGCAGCCAGCTGTCGCCTTCCTCGATCGACACGCCGGCTTCGCGCAGCTTGTCGATCACCGCGTCGAGGATGTGCGGGCGCACGCCCGTCAGCATCACGTCGCCGCCGGCCGCCGCGACCGCGCACAGGAACGTGCCGGCCTCGATGCGGTCGGGGATCACCGAATGGCGCGCGCCGTGCAGCCGCTCGACGCCCTGGATCACGAGGCGATCGGTGCCGATGCCGTCGATTTTCGCGCCCATCGCGACCAGCAAGTGTGCGAGATCGCTCACTTCCGGCTCGCGCGCGGCATTTTCGATCACGGTCTCGCCGTCGGCGAGCGTCGCGGCCATCAGCAGGTTTTCCGTGCCCGTCACCGTGATCATGTCGGTCACGATGCGCGCGCCCTTCAGGCGCTTCGCGCGGGCTTCGATGAAGCCGTGCTCGATGCTGATCTCGGCGCCCATCGCCTGCAGGCCCTTGATGTGCTGGTCGACCGGACGCGCGCCGATCGCGCAGCCGCCCGGCAGCGACACTTTCGCCTCGCCGAAGCGCGCGAGCAGCGGCCCGAGCACGAGGATCGACGCGCGCATCGTCTTCACGAGCTCGTACGGCGCGACGAGGTTGTCGACGCGCGACGCGTCGAGCTGCACGCGGCAGCCGTCCGTCTCGCTCTTCACGCCCATCTGGTTCAGCACCTTCAGCGTGGTCCGCACGTCCTTGAGATTCGGCACGTTGTCGAGATCGACCGGGTCACCGGTGAGCAGCCCCGCGCACAGGATCGGCAGCGCGGCATTCTTCGCGCCCGACACGACGATCTCGCCCGACAGGCGGTGGCCGCCTTCGATCACGAGCTTGTCCATCCCATGGCCATGCGCTTCCCCGTTGGCGGCCGGGTGTGCCGTGGCGACGCTCTGGACGGCGTCGCGCTCGTTGACGGTGACTTGCACTCAGTGATTTCCGTTTATGCGTTCTGCCATTCGGCGGGCGTCAGCGTCTTCATGCTGAGCGCGTGAATTTCCTGTTTCATGCGATCGCCGAGCGCCGCATAGACGAGCTGGTGCCGCTGGATCGGCCGCTTGCCTTCGAAGGCCGCCGACACGATCGTCGCGAAGAAATGCTGGCCGTCGCCTTCGACTTCCAGATGCGTGCAGGCGAGACCGCCGGCGATGTATTGCTTGACCTGTTCGGGAGTCGGCAACATGGTGTAAGGCTCCTGTCGGCGCGCGCCGCCCGGATGGCGGCCGCTGCCTGTCGATATCAATGACGCAGTTTGTAGCCGGTCGCGAGCAGCCGCATCGCGATCAGCGCGAGCAGCACGAAGAAACCGGTGACGATCGCGAGGCTCGCGAACGGGTTGATGTCGGACGCGCCGAAGAACCCGAAACGGAAGCCGTCGATCATGTAGAAAAACGGGTTGAGACGCGAGATCTCGCGCCACACGGGCGGCAGCGAGTGCGTCGAATAGAACACGCCGGACAGGAACGTCAGCGGCATGATCAGGAAGTTCTGGAACGCGGCGAGCTGGTCGAACTTCTCGGCCCAGATCCCGGCGATCAGGCCGAGCGTGCCGAGGATCGCCGAGCCGAGCAACGCGAACGCAATGATGAACAGCGGCGCCGCGAAATGCATCGGGATAAACCAGATCGTCACGACGAACACGCCCGCGCCGACGGCGAGGCCGCGCACCACGGACGCGAGCACGTACGCGCCGAAGATGTCGCGGTACGACAGCGGCGGCAGCAGCATGAACACGAGGTTGCCGGTGATCTTCGACTGGATCAGCGACGACGAGCTGTTCGCGAACGCGTTCTGCAGCACGCTCATCATCACGAGGCCCGGCACGAGAAAGCTCACGTACTCGACGCCCGGATAGACTTCGACGCGGCCCGACAGCGCGTGGCCGAAGATCGTCAGATACAGCAGCGCCGTGACGATCGGTGCGCACACCGTCTGGAACGACACTTTCCAGAAACGCAGCAGTTCCTTGTAGAACAGCGTTTGAAACCCGCTCATGCCAATCCCTCGATGACCTCTGCCCCGTTCATCACCTGGACGAACACATCCTCGAGGTCGGCCTTGCGGACCTCGATCTCGTCGAACGTGCAGCCCGCCGCGCGGCATTGCGCGAGGATGCGTTCGACATCGTCGTAGCTCGTCAGGCGCAGCAGGTGCTCGCCCGGCGCGCGGGCGGCCGGGTCGGACTCCAGCCCGCGCAGCTCGGACGGCAGCGCGCCGGTCGCGAGGCGCAGGTAGAGCTGCAGCCCCGCGAAGCGGCGCAGCAGCGCGTCGGTGCGGTCGAGCGCGACCACTTCGCCACGGCGCAGCATCGCGATGCGGTCGCACAGCGACTCGGCTTCCTCGAGGTAATGGGTGGTCAGCACGATCGTGTGGCCTTCGCGGTTCAGGCGCGAGATGAATTTCCACAGCGTCTGGCGCAATTCGACGTCGACGCCGGCGGTCGGTTCGTCGAGCACGATCACGGGCGGCCGGTGCACGAGCGCCTGCGCGACCAGCACGCGGCGCTTCATCCCGCCCGACAGCGCGCGCATGTTCGCGTCGGCCTTCTCGGTGAGGTCGAGATTGGCCATCACTTCGTCGATCCAGTCGTCGTTGCGGCGCAGCCCGAAATAGCCGGACTGGATCCGCAGCGTCTCGCGGACGGTGAAGAACGGATCGAACACGAGTTCCTGCGGCACGACGCCGAGTGCACGGCGCGCGCCACGGAAGTCCTTGACGACGTCGTGACCGCGCACCGAGATACTGCCTTCGTCGGCCCGGGCGAGCCCGGCGAGGATACTGATGAGCGTGGTCTTGCCTGCGCCGTTGGGGCCGAGCAGACCGAAAAACTCGCCTTCCTCGACCGACAGGCTGACGCCCTTGAGCGCCTGAAGCGACTTGTAGCGCTTCTTGACGTGACGGATTTCTATGGCTGACATGACTGTGCGCGACGCCAGGGCCGCGACGCCTATTCTGTGCTTGCTGCGTATGAAAATGGGGGCCGGACGCCGATTGGCTGCCCCGCAAAACGCTTGATTATAGGGCAAACCGGCTGGGGGAGCCGGTGCCGGAGGCACGCGGCCTGAAGCTTGCGCGCGCCGGGCGGCGCGGCAGGCTCCGGTCGGAGAGGGTCAATGTCGCCCGGTGCCGTCGATGAGCGCGTCGACGCCGTACGCGTGCGCGAGGCTGGCGAGCTTCGGAGGGAGATTGTGGATGTCGAGGGTCGCACCGCGCGCTTTGGCGGCACGTTGCCATGCGAGCAGCACGGCGAGCGCGGACGAATCGAACTGCGTCAGCGCCGCGCAATCGACGGCGGTCGCGCCCGCGCCGATGCGCGCAAGACCGTCCGCGAGCGCGGACTTCGCGCTCGCGACGGTCAGCGAGGAGCCGGCTTCGAAGCCGCTCACGACGCTTGCTTGCCGGCGGCAAGTTGCTGGTTGCGCTGCGTGAGGAACTGGATCAGGCCTTCCACGCCGCTTTGCTGGATCTTCTCGTTGAACTGCTGCTGGTACGTCTGGATCAGCCACGCGCCGAGCACGTTCAGGTCATACACCTTCCAGCCGTTCGCCGTCTTGTACAGGCGGTAATCGATCTGGACCGGCTGGCCGTTGTTCATCGCGACCGTCTTGACCACGACATCGGTATCGGCCGGATCGGCACGGAACGGCGGGTACTGGATCTGCTGGTCCGGCTTCAGTTGCGCCAGCGCACCCGAGTACGTGCGGATCAGCAGCAGCTTGAACTGCTCCTGGACCTGCTGTTGCTGCTCGGCCGTCGCGGTGCGCCAGTTGCGGCCCATCGCGAGCTGCGTGGTGCGGCGGAAATCGGTGTACGGCAGGATATCCTTGTTGACGATCGTGATGATGCGGTTGGTGTCGCCCTGCTTGATCGTCTGCTGCTTGACTTCGTCGAGCACCTGCTGCGTCGCCGTCTTGATCAGCGCCTGCGGGTTCGACTGGTCGACTTGCGCGTGGGCTGCGCTGCCGAACGAGAACAGCGCCGCGAAAACGGGGATCAGGAACAGTTTTTTCATCATAGTGGCCTGCATGAATGAGTCGATGCGAAGGTTGGAGCAGGTAGCTTACGCGCAAGTTCGCATACGCTACCGACTGAATCGTTTCCGGCTGTAACGAATGTAAATCCGTCAGTGCAGCCGGATGCTCGGGAACCGGAACCCGCCCGGCGACGGCGGCGCCACCTGCATCGCCGGCACGTTCGTTTCGCTGGCCGGGTTCGGCGATTCGGCCGTGCCCGAAGCCGGCGCGGCCACCGCCGCGCCCGATGCGCCTGCCGGCGCCGTTGCACCGCCCACCGCCGCGGCGCCCGCCGCACCGGCCGCGCCGGCTGCCGCCGGTGCCGCGCCGTCTTCCGGCAGGTCGTACTTCGGCAGTGCGTCGTTGCTCGATGTCGCGGCCGCCTCGCCGCGCGCGTTGCTGATCAGCATCTGGCGGCGTTGCAGGTACGCGTTACGGACGAACGAATACTTGTCGAGCGCCGCGGCATCCAGCACATCGCCCGCGCCGAGCAGGTTCGAACGCGTGTTGACGAGGTTGACGCCGAACAGGCCCCAGCTCAGGCCATCCGGCTTCACGTACGTGAGCGGGTTGCCGACGTAGTCGACGCCCAGGCCCGCCGTGTCGCGCAGCGTGCTCGGGCCGAGCAGCGGCAGCACGAGATACGGGCCCGACGGCATGCCGTAGCGGCCCATCGTGATCCCGAAGTCGGCCGTGTGCTTCGGCAGCTTCGCGATCGTCGCGACGTCGAACAGGCCGCCGACGCCGAACACCGTGTTGATCACGACGCGCATGATGTCGCCGACGCCGTCGGCAATGCGCAGCTGCACGATGTTGTTCGCCGCGATGTAGACGTCGCCGATGTTCGAGAAGAAGTTCGTCACGCTGTCGCGCACCGGCTGCGGCACCACGTACTGGTAGCCCTTCGCGACCGGCTTCAGCGCGTACGTGTCGACCGTGTCGTTGAACTTGTACATCGACCGGTTGAAGCCTTCGAGCGGATCGCCCTTGGTCGGCGTCTGCACGGTCGCGCAGCCGCTCAACGCGGCGACTGCCGCTACCGCCAGCGCGGCCTGCCTGATGCGGATCGTGTGCATGGTCATTCCCTCTTGTTTTCTCTCGTGTGGTTATTGGGCCGCCGAACCGGACGCAGCGGACACCGCCGACGCCGGCACCGCCACCGGTGCGGGCGCGGCAGGCGCGGCGGCCGATGCACCGGCTGCCGGCTTCGCCCCGCCCGCATCGGCAGCCTTGCTGTACAGGAACTGGCCGATCAGGTTCTCGAGCACGATCGCCGATTGCGTCATCGTGATCGTATCGCCCGACTTCAGCATTTCGGTGTCACCGCCCGGATCCAGGCCGATATATTGCTCGCCGAGCAGGCCCGACGTCAGGATCTTCGCCGACGAATCCTTCGGGAATTGATACTGGCCGTCGACATCGATCGTGACAAGCGCCTGATACGTATTCGTGTCGAAGCCGATCGACTTCACGCGGCCGACCACGACGCCCGCGCTCTTCACGGCCGCGCGCGGCTTCAGCCCGCCGATATTGTCGAATTTCATCCTCACCGAATAGGTCGGCTGAAACGACAGCGAACTCATGTTGCCGACCTTGAGCGCCAGGAACAGCACCGCAAGGAAGCCCACCACCACGAACAGGCCGACCCAGAAGTCGAGAGCAGTCTTTTTCATCGTCATCCCAAAATTTGGCTTGGCTGAGGCTTAGCTGAACATCAGCGCGGTCAGCAGGAAATCGAGGCCGAGTACGGCGAGCGACGCGAACACGACCGTCTTGGTGGTCGCGCGCGACACGCCCTCGGGCGTGGGCTTCGCTTCATACCCTTGATACAGCGCAATGAAGGTCACGGCGAACCCGAACACGATGCTCTTGATCACGCCGTTGCCGACGTCGGCCCAGACCTGCACGCCGCCCTGCATCTGCGACCAGAACGCACCCGGATCGACGCCGATCAGCACGACGCCGACGAAGTAACCGCCGAGCACGCCGACCGCGTTGAAGATCGCCGCCAGCAGCGGCATCGCGATGATGCCCGCCCACATGCGCGGCGCGATCACGTTCTTGATCGGGTCCACCGCCATCATCTCGAGCGCGGTGAGCTGTTCGCCGGCTTTCATCAGACCGATCTCGGCCGTGAGCGACGTGCCCGCACGCCCCGCGAACAGCAGCGCGGTGACGACCGGCCCGAGCTCACGCACGAGCGACAGCGCGACCAGCAGGCCGAGCGCCTGCTCGGAACCGTAGCGGTTCAGCGTGTAATAGCCCTGCAGGCCGAGCACGAAGCCGACGAACAGCCCCGACACGGCAATGATCACGAACGAATAGTTGCCGAGGAAGTGGATCTGCTTCGTGACCAGCCGCGGCCGGCGCAGCAGCGGGAAGAATTCCAGCACGAGGCGCACGAACAGCCGCGTGCCGTAGCCCGCGCGTTCGAGGCCGCCGATGACGTAACGTCCGATCGCGCTGATCATGCGCGCCCTCCGCCGAGGCCGAAATCCGCTGCGAGCGGCGGGCTCGTGTAATGAAATTTGAACGGGCCGTCCGGCGCACCGTCGATGAACTGCCGCACGCTCGGATCGGTCGACGCGCGCAGCTCGTCGGGCGTGCCCTGCGCGAGCACGCCGCCGTTGGCCAGGAAATACACGTAGTCGGCGATCGCGAACGATTCCGGCACGTCGTGCGTGACGAGGATCGACGTGGCGCCCAGCGCCTGGTTCAGCGTGCGGATCAGGTTCGCGGTGATGCCGAGCGAGATCGGATCGAGGCCCGCGAACGGCTCGTCGTACATGATGAGCTGCGGATCGAGCGCGATCGCACGTGCCAGCGCGATGCGGCGCGCCATCCCGCCCGACACCTCGGACGGCATCAGGTCACGCGCGCCGCGTAGCCCGACCGCGTTGAGCTTCATCAGCACGAGGTCGCGGATCAGGTCTTCGGGCAGGTCGGTGTGCTCGCGCAGCGCGAACGCGACGTTCTCGAACACCGACATGTCGGTGAACAGCGCGCCGAACTGGAACAGCATGCCCATCTTGCGGCGCAGCGCGTACAGGCCGTCGCGCGTTTGCGCGCCGACATCGGCGCCGTCGAACAGCACCTGGCCGCGGCGCGCGCGCACGAGGCCGCCGATCAGGCGCAGCACGGTCGTCTTGCCGCAACCCGACCCGCCCATGACCGCAACCACCTGCCCACGCCCGAAGCGCAGGTTCAGGTTGGACAGGACGAGGCGGTCGCCGTAGCCAAAGTCGACGTCGCGAAGTTCCAGCAGTGTCTCGGTAGGAGTGGGGCTCACGGAGCTGACAGTCCTTTTACGCAGAACGCCGAATTATAGGGCCTGCATTGGAATGATGTCGTGAAGCCGTTCCGGGCCCTGCGGTCAACGATTGTCAAATTGTCCGGGAAAGCATTGCTGCAATGCAGCAATGGCGGCCCGATAGTCGGTCGCGCCCGTCACCGCGCTGACCACCGCGACACTGCCGACGCCCGTTGCCAGCACGCCCGGCAGCGCGTCGAGCCCCACCCCGCCGATCGCGACGAGCGGCGCCTGGGTGCCAGCGAAGCGCGCATAGCGGGTGATCCGCGCGAGGCCCTGTGGCGGCGCAGCAACGGCCTTGGTCGCGGTCGCGTACACGGGGCCGAGCGCGAGATAGCTCGGGCGCTGGTGCAATGCCCGCAATATTTCGTAATAACCGTGGCTCGAAAGTCCGAGCCGCAGGCCCGCGCGCGCGATCGCGGCCAGATCGGCCGTCTCGAGGTCTTCCTGGCCCAGATGAACGCCGTACGCCCCCTCTTCTGCAGCGATCTGCCAGTGATCGTTGATGAACACGCGCGCATCGGAATAGCGGCGCGCGGCCGCGACCGCGCGGGCGATTTCCCGCCGCAAGGTGTCCGGCGTCGCGCCTTTCACACGCAGTTGCACGGTCCGCACGCCGCAATCGAGCACACGCTCGACCCATTCGGCGTCCGGCACGACCGGATACAGGCCGAGTTGCGCGGGACACGGCGCGAACGCGGGTTCGGGCGCGGCCGGCAGCCCGGCGACCCGCGGAAACCGCGCGGCGTCGACCGGCCACGCATCGGCGGCGCGGGTTTCATCGCCGTCGCGCCAGGCCAGCGCCAGCACCAGCGCGTCGATCGGCGCAAAGCCGCAATCGAGGAACGCCGCGAGCGCGGCGATCCAGTCGTCCCCGAGCGGATGCGCGGCGTCGAGCGCGTAACGCGCGCCCGCCGTGTGAAACACCGCGCCCTGCTCGTCGAATTCGATCGCGACGGCGCCCGGCGCCGCGGGCCGCGACGCGGCCGACACGCGCGCCTGCGCGGTGCGGTCGCCAGCCGAGACGATCAGCACGTCGCCATCGGCCGGCACATCAGGCACCGCGACACAAAGCCGCCACGGCGCAGTGCCGCGCGGCCAGTCGCCGAGCCGCGCGCGAATCCGCTCGGCCGCTTCGGCCAGTTCGTCGGCCGGCGGCCAGAATGCATCGGCGAAACGCGCGCTCATGCGCCGCCTCCGTCCTGGTGCCAGAACGGCATCCCGACGACCGGGGTGCTCGCATGGGCGGTCTCGCGCGCATCCATCGGCCCGGCGAGATAGGCGGCACGGCCGGCCTCGACGCCCTGCGCAAACGCGCGCGCCATGATCTCGGGATGCGTGGCCTGCGACACGGCCGTGTTCAGCAACACGCCGTCGAAGCCCCACTCCATCACCTGGCACGCATGCGACGGCACGCCGAGCCCCGCGTCGACGATCAGCGGCACGTCCGGCAGGCGCTCGCGCAGCACGCGCAGGCCGTACGGGTTCACGACGCCCTTGCCCGTGCCGATCGGCGCGCCCCACGGCATCAGCGCCTCGCAGCCGACGTCGAGCAGGCGCCGGCCGATCACCAGATCCTCGGTGCAGTACGGAAGCACCTTGAAACCGTCCTTGACCAGTTGCGCGGCCGCTTCGATCAGGCCGACCGGGTCGGGCTGCAGCGTGTAGTCGTCGCCGATCAGTTCGAGCTTGATCCAGTCGGTGTCGAAGACCTCGCGCGCCATGTGCGCGGTGGTCACGGCTTCGGCGACGGTCTGGCAGCCGGCCGTGTTCGGCAGCAGCGGCACCGCGTGGCGCTTGAGCAGGTCGAAGAAGCCGGCTTCGGCCGTGCCGCCGGTCATCTGGCGGCGCAGCGCGACCGTCACCATCCCGGGACGCGACGCGGCGATCGAATCGGACAGCGACTGCAGCGACGGATAGCGCGACGTGCCGAGCAACACGCGGCTTGCGAAGGTTTCGCCGTACAGCGTCAACGCGTCGGCGGAGATGAGGGACGTCATGTCGTTTTCCTGAAAGAGCGGGGACGAAGCGTGAACAACGTGGCGGCGCTCAGCCGCCCGCGACCGGGTGCACGACGTCGAGCTTGTCGCCCGCCGCGAGTGCGCGCGCCGCGTGCTGCGTGCGCGCGACGAAGTTGCCGTTCAGCGCGACCGCGTACGGCGGACGCGCGCCGTACGCGGCGAGCGCGTCGGCCACCGTTGCGCCGTCGGGCAACGTCAGGTTCTGTTGGTTGATCTGGATGTCCATGGGGCTTCGTCGAATTCGGTCGGCAGCGCGCGTCAGGCCGGTTGGCGCGCGTCATTGCGGTGATGAAGGAGCGTCGGCCAGCGCTCGGCGTCGCGCCACGCGGCGAACGCATCGGCATCGCCGAACGCGCCGCCGAGCGCGGCTTCGGCAACCGCGACCGCCGCGTGCGCGACTTCCGGCGCGATCATGAAGCCGTGCCGGTACAGGCCGTTGACGGCGAGCGTCGACGCGCCGTCCCAGATCACCGCCGGGCGATGATCGGGCAGCGTCGGCCGGCACTGCGCATTGAGTTCGAGGATGCGCGCCTCGCCGAACGCCGGATGCACGGAGAACGCCGCGCTCAGCAGCTCGAGCGCGGAGCGCACGCTGACGGGCGACATGTCCTCGCCCTCCACCTCGGTCGCGCCGATCACATAGAGATCGTCCTGCTTCGGCGCGATGTACAGCGGGTAGCGCGGATGCAGCAGCCGCACGGGCCGGGTAAGCCCGATGCCGGGCGCGTGCACGCGCGCGACTTCGCCGCGGATGCCGCGCAACGCGGGCAGCGCGGGTTTCGCGCCGAGCCCGCGACAATCGATCGTGAAATGCGCGGCGGGCAGGTTCGCATCGTCGATGGTGACGTGCCAGTGCAGGTCGACGCCGCGCTCGACGAGGCCGGCCGCGAGCGCGCGCAGCGCCTGGCGATTGTCGAGCTGGCCTTCGTTCGGCAACAGCAGGCCGCGCGCGAAGCGGCCCGCGAGCACGGGCTCGGCCGCGTCGACCTGCGCGCCGACGAGCGTCACGAAACCGCGGTCGAACAGGTCGGCCGGCGCGTTCGCGCGCACGCGCCGCTCGAACAGCGGCGCCTCGGCGCGATCGGCGTGGTGCCAGACGACGAGCGTGCCGTGCTGCTGGAAGAAGACGGGGTCGGGCAGTTCCGCGAGCCACTGCGGCCAGCGCGCGAGCGACGCGGCGCCCAGTTCGGTGATCAGCAGCTCCGCGCTCGCCGCTTCCGCGAGCGGCGCGAGCATCGCGGCCGCGATCCACGCGGCCGACTGCTCGCCGTCCGGGCCGCCGCGCTCGTAAAGCGCGACGCGATGCCCGTCGCCCGCGAGCCGCCAGGCGATCAGGCGGCCGACGAGGCCGCCGCCGAGCACCGCGAAATCGGGTCGGGAATCCCGGGCGTTCATCGCGCGCCCTCCGCGCGAGCACGCACGACGAGCGTCGACGCGCACGCGCCGCCGCATGCGAGTGCACGCGGCATCGGGCCGGGAACCATGCAAAAGACTGAAGATTGTGCGGTCATCATTCCTTCCGTAACGCGCAAGGCGCGTACCCAAAAGGACGAAACCGGCAGCAAAGGCCGGCCGGGCGGGACAAGGGCGCTGACCATGTGGGATGGCAGCCAGCGCGACCCGGCGGGATCAGAAACTTCCCTCGCCGGTATTACCCGGATCGGGTGCGAAGGGTCTTTCTCAGCCTCATCGCGCTGCCCGGAACATCTGCCGGCCGCGCCACGAAGCACCCCTGTTTCGTCGTCGGCCATTAGACCATAAAAGCGGAAAGCGCCGCAAACTGTCCCCCTTGCGGCAAATTCGCCGACGTGCCGCGCCGCTCTGGCACAATGCCCGCAGGCCGGCCGCGCGAGCGGCCGGTTGCCGCGTCACCGCCGGCCTTAAGTGCCGTTTAAGACGCGCGGGCGACCATCCGGACGCCCGCCGTCAGTCGGCGCCGCGTCCCGGCATGCCGTATCGCGGCGCGCGCCCGGCTTCGCCCGGCCCGCGCGCCGGCTACTCATCAGGAAGCACATGACCCAATCGATCGATCCCGTCCGCTCCGCCTCCGACGCGCCGCAGGACGAGCGCCCGGTATCCGCATGGAGCCTCATCAAGCCCTACTGGGTATCGTCCGAATGGAAAATCGCGTGGGGCCTGCTGGTCACGATCATCGCGATCAACCTCTGCGTGGTCTGGATCAACGTCCGGCTGAACAAGTGGAACGCGGAGTTCTACAACGCGCTGCAGTCGAAGGACGTCCACGACTTCCCGAACCTGCTGATGCAGTTCTCCGCGCTCGCGTTCGCCTTCATCATCCTCGCCGTGTACGGCCGCTACCTGCGGCAGATGCTCGGCTTCCGCTGGCGCCAGTGGCTCACCGACCGCTTTCTCGGCCAGTGGCTCGGCGATCGCGCGTTCTACCGGATCGAGCGTGACCGCCTCGCCGACAACCCCGACCAGCGGATCACCGACGACCTCCAGTCGTTCGCGACGACCACGCTCGCGCTGTCGCTCGACCTGCTGTCGACGGTCGTCACGCTCGTGTCGTTCATCACGATCCTGTGGTCGCTCGCCGGCGCGCTGACGATTTCGCTCGGCGCGACGCCGATCGCGATTCCCGGCTACATGGTGTGGGCGGCGGCGCTGTACGCGGTGGTCGGCTCGCTGATCATCCAGAAGGTCGGCCATCCGCTCGTGTCGATCAACTACCAGCAGCAGCGCGTCGAGGCCGACTTCCGCTTCGGGCTGATCCGCGTGCGCGAGAACGCCGAGCAGATCGCGTTCTACGACGGCGAGAAGACCGAGACCGGCAACGCGCAAAACCTCTTCATGCGCATCCGCGACAACTGGTGGCGCGTGATGAAGTACACGAAGCGGCTCACGTTCGTGCTCAGCTTCTACGGGCAGATCGCGATCATCTTCCCGCTCGTCGTCGCCGCGCCGCGCTATTTCGCGGGTGCGTTCTCGTTCGGCGTGCTGATGCAGATCTCGTCCGCGTTCGGCACCGTCAGCGATTCGTTCTCGTGGTTCATCAACAGTTACTCGACCCTCGTCGAATGGCGCGCCACCGTCAACCGTCTGCGCGAATTCAAGCGCGTGATGAGCACGTCGCACCTGAAGGAAAGCCTGTCGCCCGCGACCGAGCACGGCGGCATCAACCTGCACTACGTCGACGGCGCGAAACTGTCGACGTCGTCGCTCAAGCTCGCGCTGCCGAACGGCAACGCGCTCGCGAACATCGGCAGCGTCACGATCGAGCCCGGCTCGCGCTGGCTCGTGATCGGCAAGTCGGGTTCCGGCAAGAGCACGTTCATGCGCGCGCTCGCGGGCCTGTGGCCGTTCGGCGACGGCGCGATCGATGCGCCGGTCGGCGCGCGGATGATGTTCGTGCCGCAGACGAGCTATCTGCCGATCGGCACGCTGAAGGCCGCGCTCACCTATCCGGCGACGGCCGACGCGTTCAGCGACGAAGCCTGCCGCGACGCGCTGCGCGCATGCCGCCTCGAGGATTACGTCGACCGCCTCGACGAGACCGCGCACTGGACCCGCGTGCTGTCGCCGGGCGAACAGCAGCGCCTGGCCGGCGCGCGCGTGCTGCTGCACAAGCCCGACTTCCTGTTCCTCGACGAGGCGACCAGCGCGCTCGACGCCGACAACGAAGCGCGCCTGTACCACCTGTTCGCCGAACGGCTGCCGAAGGCCGCGATCGTCAGCATCGCACACCGCGAATCGCTGGCCGCGTTCCACGTCGGCACGATCAACGTCGAGCGCGTGAACGACAGCGACAAGGTCGCGGCTTGAGCGCACGCGCCGCGCACATCGCACGGATCGCGCTGATCACCGGCGCGGGTTCCGGGATCGGCGCGGCACTCGCGCGGCGGCTTGCGGCACCCGGTATCGCGCTGGCGCTGCACGCGCGCGGCGCGGACGAAGCGGCGCGCGCCCGGCTCACCGAAGTTGCTCACGCATGCACGGCGGCCGGTGCGGAATGCGTCACGCTTACCGGCGATCTCGGTGAGCCGGGCGTCGCCGCGTCGCTCGTCGATGCGACCGCCACGCACTTCGGCGGGCTCGATCATCTCGTTGCCAATGCCGGCTTCGCCGCGCGGCAATCCTTTTCCGGTCTTTCCGCGGATGCGCTCGCGTCGGCCTTCACGGCGATGCCCGGCGCGTTCTCCGCGCTCGCGGGCCGCGCGCGGCCGCTGCTCGAAGCGTCGGTTGCGCCGCGGATCGTCGCGGTCAGCTCGTTCGTCGCACACCGCTACCGCGCCGACGCGCCGTTCGCGGCCACCGCCGCTGCGAAGGCCGCGCTCGAATCGCTCGTGCGCTCCGCCGCCGCCGAATTCGCCGCGCGCGGCATCACCGTCAACGCGGTCGCGCCCGGCTTCACACGCAAGGACCACGGGCCGAGCGCCGGCAACGCCGCCGCATGGGCGCAGGCCGAACAGGCGACACCGCTCGGCCGGATCGCCGAACCCGACGATGTGGCCGCGCTGATCGCGTTCCTGCTGTCGGACGCCGCGCGGCAGATCACCGGCCAGGTCGTGCATGTCGACGGTGGCCTGACGCTCTGAAGCACGTGCCGGCGCGTGGACCGTCGCCGTTGCCCGGGCCTGTCTGTCGCCCAAGCGCGATCGGATCGGCCATCCTGCCTTTCCCGGACGAACACCCTCCGCCCTCGCCATTCACCGCGCCGCCACACACCGGCACTCACCTTTTTGGCACCCCGCATCCCGCCCGTAAAATAGCCGCCAGACGGCAGCGCGAGACGAGACAAAAGAGGGGGCGGCAAGCATGCAGGCATTCCAGTGGTTCAACGAACTGTCGACGCGCGAGCGCAGGACGCTGTACGCCGGCTTCGGCGGCTACGCGGTCGATGCGTTCGACTTCATGATCTATTCGTTCCTGATTCCGACGCTGATCGCCACCTGGGGCATGACGAAGAGCGAGGCCGGGATGATCGCGACGAGCTCGCTGATCTCGTCGGCGCTCGGCGGCTGGGTCGCCGGCATCCTTGCCGACCGCTACGGCCGCGTACGCGTGCTGCAGTGGACGATCGCGACGTTCGCGCTGTTCACCTGCCTGTCCGGCTTCACCCATTCGTTCTGGCAGCTGCTCGCGACGCGCACGCTGCAGGGCTTCGGCTTCGGCGGCGAATGGTCGGTCGTGACGATCATGATGGCCGAGACGATCCGCTCGCCCGAGCATCGCGGGAAAGCGGTCGGCACCGTGCAGAGCAGCTGGTCGTTCGGCTGGGGCGCGGCCGCGATCCTCTACTGGGCGTTCTTCGCGCTGCTGCCCGAGCAGGTCGCGTGGCGCGCCTGCTTCTGGATTGGCATCCTGCCTGCGCTGTGGATCCTGTACATCCGCCGCAACGTCAGCGATCCGGACATCTACACGGCCACCCGCCGCGCGCGCGACGAAGGCCGCGTGTCGGGCCACTTCCTCGAGATCTTCTCACCGCCGCACCTGCGCGCCACGCTGTTCGGCAGCGCGCTGTGCACCGGGATGCTCGGCGGCTACTACGCGATCACGACGTGGCTGCCCACCTACCTGAAAACCGTCCGCCACCTGTCGGTGTTCAACACGAGCGGCTATCTCGTCGTGCTGATCGTCGGCTCGTTCGTCGGCTACGTGGTCGGCGCGATCCTGTCCGACCGGCTCGGCCGCCGCGCGTCGTTCATCCTGTTCGCGATCGGCTCGTTCTCGCTCGGCATGGCGTACACGATGCTGCCGATCACCGACACCGCGATGCTGCTGCTCGGCTTCCCGCTCGGCATCGTCGTGCAGGGAATCTTCGCGGGCATCGGCGCTTATCTGTCGGAGCTGTATCCGGGCGCGATCCGCGGCTCGGGCCAGGGCTTCTGCTACAACCTCGGGCGCGGGCTCGGTTCGTTCTTCCCGATCCTCGTCGGCGCGCTGTCACAGTCGATGTCGCTCGTGAAGGCGATCGGCCTCGTGGCCGGCGGCGGCTACCTGCTCGTGATCGTCGCCGCGCTCGTGCTGCCGGAAACGCGCGGCAAGTCGCTCGTCGACGATCCGGCCGTCGCGTCGTGAGCGGCCTCTTCGTTCGGGAAACCGCATGCACGTGATCGTTCTCGGCGCCGGCGTGATCGGCGTCACCACGGCCTGGCACCTGCGCGAAGCAGGCTGCGACGTCACCGTGATCGAACGCGAAGCCGAGGTCGCGCAGGCGACGAGCCTCGGCAACGCGGGCGTGATCGCCCCCGGCTACGTGACGCCGTGGGCCGCGCCCGGGATGCCGGGCAAGATCCTCAAGTACCTGTTCAAGCCCGCTTCGCCGCTGATCTTCCGGCCGACGCTCGACGCCGCGCAGTGGCGCTGGATCGCGCGCTGGCTGCGCGAATGCGAGTTCGAGCGGTTCCGTGTGAACAAGCAGCGGATGCAGCGCATCGCGTACTACAGCCGCGCGTGCCTGCACGCGTTTCGCGACCGCCATCCGTTCGACTACGGCGCGAGCCGCGGCTACCTGCAGCTGCTGCGCGGCGCGTTCGACGTCGAGATGGTGCAGCCCGCGTTGAAGGTGCTGCGCGACGCGGGCATCACGTTCCGAGAACTCGACGCGGCCGGCTGCACCGCGATCGAACCGGGCTTGCGCTGGGCGCGGCAGGCGCCCGTCGGCGGCATCTACCTGCCCGACGACGAAGCCGGCGACTGCGCACGCTTCACGCGCGAACTGCGGGCACTGTGCGAAGCGAGCGGCGTGACGTTCCGCTTTCGCACGCAAGTGCGGGCGCTCGACGTTGAAGCCGGCCGGGTGCGCGGCGTGCGGATCGTCGGCACCGGCGACGAGGATGGCGGACCGAATCCGCGCGCATCGAACCCCGGCGGCCAGCACCGCGACGTGCGGCTCGCTGCCGATGCGATCGTCGTCGCGCTCGGCGTCGACAGCGCCGGCCTGCTGCGGCCGCATGGCATCGACGTACCGCTGTATCCGGTCAAGGGCTACTCGGCGACGCTCGCCGTCGTCGACGACGAAAAATCGCCACGCGCCGCGCTGATGGACGAATCGCTGAAGACGGCGATCACGCGTTTCGGCCCGACGCTGCGCGTCGCGGGTACCGCGGAACTCGGCAACCGGCACGCCGCGCTGCGCCAGCAGGCGCTCGATACGCTGATGAAGGTGCTCGACGACTGGTTCCCGCACGCGGCCGATCGGGCGTCGGCGCGCTTCTGGGTCGGCCGGCGGCCGATGACGCCCGACGGGCCGCCGCTGCTGGGCGCAAGCGGGATCGACGGACTCTGGCTGAACGTCGGCCACGGCTCGACGGGCTGGGCGATGTCGATGGGTTCGGGGAAGGTGGTGGCGGATCTCGTCACGGGGCGAGAGCCGGAGATCGATCTGTCGGGGTTGACGCTCGCGCGCTACGCCCGGTAGGCCCGGTAGGCCCGGTAGGCCCGGTAGGCCCGGTAGGCCCGACGATATCGTCGACGCGATGCGCTGACGCGATACACATGGCGGCCGGCAATCGCAACGCAGCTCACAAGCCACTCACTGCGACGCCTGGCCGCCCGCCTCACCGTCCGCCCGCGCAATCGGCGCCGACACGATCGGCCGATGCGACACGCCTTCGTGCGACAGCCGGCTTTCGAACAGCGTGAGCGCGTCGAACCGCAGCGCGACCGGCCGCTTCACCGCACCGCCGTGCGCCGGCTGCCCGACCGCATCGTGCGGCAGCCGCGCGAGCGTCACGTGCGGGCGGAACGGCCGCCGGTCAGCCGGCACGCCGAGTTCGCGCAGCTTCGCCGACAGCGCGGCATTCAACGCCGCGCACGCCGGCTCGGCGGCCAGCTCGGCGACGATCAGCCGCGCCCGCGGCGGGCTCGGCCACCACGCGATCCGTTCGACCGGCATCAACGGCAGTGCATGCGCGGCCGCGAGCGCCGGCAGGCACGCGGCCAGCGCGTCGCAGCACGCCCGCTCGATCGCGCCGACGAACGCGAGCGTCACATGCAGTTGCGCGGGCAGCGGACGCCGCGCGCCCCGGGTAACCGGCAACGCGTGCAGCGCGTCGCGCGATGCCGCATCGGGCATCAGCGCGACGAACACGCGCAGCCGGTCGCCGTTCATGACTCGCTCGCCACCGCGCGCGGCGCGCGCGCCGGATCAGCCGCGGCCGGACGTTGCGGCAGCGGGCCATGCTCGCCCCACACGTCGGTCGGCAGCACGTTCGCGAGCTCCGGAATCGTGTTGCGCGTGAACACCGGATCGGCCACGCCGTCCGCGCGCTGGCGGCGATAGTCGCGCCAGGCCGCGTGCGCGTACTTGCCGAGCGCGAGGATCGCGATCAGGTTGATGATCGCCATCAGCCCCATGCTCGTATCGGCCATCGCCCACACGAGCGGCAGTTGCCCGACGCTGCCGAACATCACCATCGCGAGCACCGCGACGCGAAACAGCGGCAGCACGCCGCGCCGCTTCGTGATGAACTCGACGTTGCCTTCCGCATACGCGTAGTTGCCGATCACCGACGAGTACGCGAAGAAGAAGATCGCGAACGCCATGTAGATGCCGCCCCAGTCGCCGACGTGGCTCGCGATCGAGCGCTGCGTGAGCGCCGCGCCTTCCATGCCGGTGCCGAGTTCGTACTGGCCCGACAGCAGGATCACGAAGGCGGTCGCGCTGCAGATCACGATCGTGTCGACGAACACGCCGAGCATCTGGATCAGCCCCTGCACGACCGGATGCCGCGTGCTGGCTGTTGCCGCCGCATTCGGCGCGCTACCCATGCCGGCCTCGTTCGAGAACAGCCCGCGCTTCACGCCCATCGCGACCGCCTGGCTGACCGCATAGCCCGTCAGGCCGCCCGCCGCCTGTTCGAGACCGAACGCGCTCTTCACGATCAGCGCGATCACGCCCGGCACCAGCGCGATATGCGTCGCGACCGCATAGACCGCCAGCGCGAGGTAGCCGATCGCCATCAGCGGCACGATCACCTGCGCAACCGCCGCGATCCGGCGAATCCCGCCGAAGATGATCGGCGCGGTCAGCAGCACGAGCCCGAGACCGACCGTCGCGCGGCTCCAGCCGAACGACGTGTCGAACGCATCGGCGATCGCGTTGGCCTGCACCGCATTGAACACGAAGCCGAACGCGAGGATCAGCGACAGCGAGAACAGCACGCCGAAGCCGCGCGAGCGCAGGCCCGTCTGGATGTAGTACGCGGGGCCGCCGCGATAGCTGC
This sequence comes from Burkholderia sp. AU6039, assembly GCF_002223365.1. Classification (NCBI taxonomy): domain Bacteria; kingdom Pseudomonadati; phylum Pseudomonadota; class Betaproteobacteria; order Burkholderiales; family Burkholderiaceae; genus Burkholderia; species Burkholderia sp. AU6039. The sequence continues at coordinate 74,311 of NZ_NKFK01000002.1, read as the reverse complement.
CGTCCGGATGCGACACCTTGAAGATCTGCGCGAGCGTCGCCTCGACGAACGCGGACGACATCCCGACCAGCGCCGTCATCCACATCCAGAAGATCGCGCCCGGCCCGCCGACGGTCAGCGCGACCGCGACGCCGGCGATGTTGCCGGTGCCGACGCGGCTCGCGAGCCCGGTCGCGAACGCCTGGAACGACGAGATGCTGCCCGGCTCGCCCTTGCTGCCGACCAGCTTCACGCTGAGCAACAGCGCCTTCAGCTGGATCATCCGGAACCGCAGCGTGAACCACAGGCCCACGCCGAGCAGCAGCGCGATCAGCACGTAGTTCCACAACACGCCGTTGACGGCGTCGATCAGCCCTTGCACGAGTGCTTCCATCCAGAGTCCTTGTAAATAGGGTCAGTCACATGCAGCCACCGCGAATGCGGCCCGAGGGGCGACATGATATGACAGTTCGCAAGGAACATTACAAAATGAAAGATATCAGCGGGTTATTCGCGGTCTCCTGTCCGAACGACGCGGGCACGCTTCGTTGCGTCAGCGAGGCCGCCATTCGGCCGGAACATCAAAGACCAGCCCGGACAATCCGCTGGCGAGCAAGACGCGCGCAAAATGCGCCCAGGCAGGTTCGATCGACGCGAATCGCTCGTACTGCAGGATCTGCTTGGCGATCAGTTCGAGCCGCAATCCGGCATCCGGCAACACGTCGGATTTCAGCAGCGGCGGATTCAGCGGGCCCAGGCTGTCGACCTGCACGCCCATCGACATGCTGATCCGCGGCAGGTCCGACAGCGGGCTGCCGCGGCTGCCCCAGTGCAGTACGGCCTGGCTCCACATCATCAGGTCGCCGGCGAGCCCGGGAAGCGCGCGGATGTCCCGCACGTCGAATTCGGCCTGCGACACGCGATCCGTTCCATAGTCGGGATCGCGATGCTTCGGCAGCAGCATCACGCAACCGGTGGACGAATCGACGGGCGTCAGCGGGATCCACAGCGACAGCGCGCCGGCGCGCCCGTCCGGCAGCAGCGATCTCGCCCCCGCATCGCGATGCATGCTCCAGCCGGCCTGCCCCGCGTTCGCGCGGACGTGCCATACCCAGAAATCCGGCATCAACTGGTAGGTGTCGGCACCCAGCGCCGCCTGGACAATCCGGTGCAACCGCCAGTACGTGAGCCAGAATTCGTCGCACACGAACGCGAACACCGGCGGAATGCCGGCCTGCACGAGGCTCGTCACCATGTCGCGCATCGCCGCGAGCGGAAGGGTGCCCCGCACGTCGTCGCTCGGGGTGAACTGGGCGAAGCCCTCGAGCGCCACCCGGGCGTGGATCGCGTCGGCAATGTGTTGCTCGATTTCGATCGGCCGCTGCCGTCCGACGAATGCGTGATCCTCGACGTGAAGACCACGGCCGAACGAAAGCAGCAGCGCGACGACCTCGTCCAGCCGGACGCGCTGGCCGTCGTCCGTCAAGCACGGTCGGGTGATTTCCGGGGCGGTTTCTCGAGACATGGACTGCGCGATACGTTCGTGGCTGAAACAGGCCTCGACCGTCGCCCGGCCAACGCCTGAACCCTGATTCGCGCATGTTAAGCGGCAACGGCCATCCGGCGCACGCATAAAAAAACGGGCGCCCTTCCGGACGCCCGCCTTTCGTCAAAACCCGCTCGCGAGATTCAGCTTATCGCGGCAGGTTCGAATGCCCCATCAGGTACGCATCGACCGAGCGTGCGCACTGGCGGCCTTCGCGGATCGCCCACACCACGAGCGACTGGCCGCGGCGCATGTCGCCCGCCGCGAACACCTTGTCGACCGACGTGTAGTACGAACGATCACCTTCGGTCGCCGCACGCGCATTGCCGCGCGCATCCTTCGCGACGCCGAATGCCTCGAGCACGGGGGCTGCCGGCTGCGTGAAGCCCATCGCGAGCAGCACGAGGTCGGCCTTCATTTCGAACTCGGAACCCGGCACTTCCTGCATCTTGCCGTCCTTCCACTCGACGCGCACCGCGATCAGCTTCTCGACCTTGCCGTTCTTGCCTTCGAGACGCTTCGTCGCGACCGCCCAGTCGCGCTCGCAACCTTCCTCGTGCGACGACGACGTGCGCAGCTTGATCGGCCAGTACGGCCACACGAGCGGCTTGTTTTCCTCTTCCGGCGGCTGCGGCAGCAGCTCGAACTGCGTGACCTGCTTCGCGCCGTGACGGTTCGACGTGCCGACGCAGTCCGAACCCGTGTCGCCACCACCGATCACGATCACGTGCTTGCCCTTCGCGAGCAGCTGGTCGACGAGCTTGTCGCCCGCGTTCACGCGGTTCTGCTGCGGCAGGAAGTCCATCGCGTAATGCACACCCGCGAGTTCGCGGCCCGGCACCGGCAGGTCGCGCGGCGTTTCCGACCCGCCCGCGATCACGACCGCGTCGAATTCCTCCTTCAGGGTTTCCGGCGAGATGGTTTCCTTCGCGAGGCTGCCGATCGACTCGGGCAGCGGATCCTTGCCGATGAACACGCTGGTGCGGAACGTCACGCCTTCCGCTTCCATCTGGCGCATGCGGCGGTCGATCAGCCACTTCTCGAGCTTGAAGTCGGGAATCCCGTAGCGCAGCAGGCCGCCGACGCGGTCGTTCTTCTCGAACACCGTCACGTCGTGGCCCGCGCGCGCGAGCTGCTGCGCGGCGGCGAGGCCCGCGGGGCCCGAACCGACGACCGCGACCTTCTTGCCCGTCTTGTGCTCGGCCGGCAGCGGCTTCACCCAGCCTTCCGCCCAGGCCTTGTCGATGATCGCGTGCTCGATCGACTTGATGCCGACCGGATCGTCGTTGATCCCGAGCGTACAGGCGGCTTCGCACGGCGCCGGGCAGATGCGGCCCGTGAATTCCGGGAAGTTGTTGGTCGAGTGCAGGACTTCGATCGCCTGCTGCCAGTCCTGGCGGTAAACGAGATCGTTGAAGTCCGGAATGATGTTGTTGACCGGGCAGCCGTTGTTGCAGAACGGGATGCCGCAATCCATGCAGCGCGCGCCCTGGACCTTCGCGTCCGCGTCGGTCAGTGCCGCGACGAACTCCTTGTAGTGCTTCACGCGCGTGAGCGGTGCTTCGTACGCCTCGTGGCGGCGTTCGAACTCCAGAAAACCGGTTGCCTTGCCCATAAGGTGCTCTTCTGTTCGGTGTATCGGGTGGGGGAGCCGCGCGCGGCAATCATGCGCGCGCGGCATTCGCTATGTCGTTCGTCGCTCAGGCGGCCAGTTCTTCCTTCGCCGCCTTCTTCGCACCGATCTCGCCCAGCGCGCGCTTGTATTCGTGCGGGAACACCTTCACGAACTGGCGGCGCGCCGCGTCCCAGTTTTCCAGCAGCGACTTCGCGCGCGGCGAACCCGTGAACTGGAAATGACGCTCGACGAGCCCCTTGAGCAGCGCTTCGTCCGTCGTGCCTTCGTGCCAGAGCGCGCGGTCGACCGTGCGCTCCTGCTCGGCCTGCTGCAGCACCGGCTCGAGCGCGACCATCGACTTGTTGCACTTCGCCGCGAACGTGCCTTCCGGATCGTAGATGTACGCGAGACCGCCCGACATGCCGGCCGCGAAGTTGCGCCCGGTCTCGCCGAGCACGACGACCGTGCCGCCCGTCATGTATTCGCAACCGTGATCGCCCGTGCCTTCGACGACCGCCGTCGCCCCCGAGTTGCGCACGCAGAAGCGCTCGCCCGCCACGCCGCGGAAGAACGATTCGCCTTCGATCGCGCCGTACATCACCGTGTTGCCGCAGATGATGTTTTCCTCGGACTTGCCGCGGAAGTCGTTGGTCGGGCGGATGATGATCCGGCCGCCCGACAGGCCCTTGCCGACGTAGTCGTTGCCGTCGCCGACGAGGTCGAGCGTCACGCCCTTCGCGAGGAACGCGCCGAAGCTCTGGCCGGCCGTGCCCTTCAGCTGGATGTGCACCGCGTCGTCGGCCAGGCCGTCATGGCCGTGCTTCTTCGCGATCACGCCCGACAGCATCGCGCCGACCGTCCGGTTCACGTTGCGCACCGGCTGGATGAACGACACATGCTCGCCGTTCTCGATCGCGGCCTTCGCCTTCTCGATCAGCACGTGGTCGAGCGCGCGCTCGAGGCCGTGATCCTGCACGTCGACGTGACGCGGCGCGACGTCCTCGCATTCTTCCGGCTGGTAGAACACGCGCGAGAAGTCGAGGCCCTTCGCCTTCCAGTGCTCGATGCCCTTGCGGGTGTCGAGCAGGTCGGCGCGGCCGATCAGGTCGTCGAACTTCGCGACGCCGAGCTGCGCCATGATCTCGCGCACTTCCTCGGCGACGAAGAAGAAGTAGTTCACGACGTGCTCGGGCTGGCCCTTGAACTTCGCACGCAGCACCGGATCCTGCGTCGCGACGCCGACCGGGCACGTGTTCAGGTGGCACTTGCGCATCATGATGCAGCCTTCGACGACGAGCGGCGCCGTCGCGAAGCCGAATTCGTCCGCGCCGAGCAGCGCGCCGATCACGACGTCGCGGCCCGTCTTCATCTGGCCGTCGGCCTGCACGCGGATGCGGCCGCGCAGGCGGTTCAGCACCAGCGTCTGCTGCGTTTCGGCCAGGCCGAGTTCCCACGGCGTGCCCGCATGCTTGACCGACGACAGCGGCGACGCACCCGTGCCGCCGTCATGGCCGGCGATCACGACGTGATCGGCCTTCGCCTTCGCGACACCGGCCGCGACCGTGCCGACGCCCACTTCCGACACGAGCTTCACGGAGATGCTCGCGCTCGGGTTCACGTTCTTCAGGTCGTGGATCAGCTGCGCCAGATCCTCGATCGAGTAGATGTCGTGGTGCGGCGGCGGCGAGATCAGGCCGACGCCCGGCACCGAGTAACGCAGCTTGCCGATGTATTCGGACACCTTGTGGCCCGGCAGCTGGCCGCCTTCGCCCGGCTTCGCGCCCTGCGCCATCTTGATCTGGATCTGGTCCGCCGACGCGAGGTACTCGGCGGTGACGCCGAAGCGGCCCGACGCGACCTGCTTGATCTTCGAGCGCAGCGAATCGCCGTCCTTCAGCGGAATGTCGCTGACGATTTCATCGCCGATCACCGACTTCAGCGTCTCGCCCGACTTGATCGGAATGCCGCGCAGCTCGTTGCGGTAACGCTTCTCGTCTTCGCCGCCTTCGCCGGTGTTCGACTTGCCGCCGATCCGGTTCATCGCGATCGCAAGCGTTGCGTGCGCTTCGGTGCTGATCGAACCGAGCGACATCGCGCCCGTCGCGAAGCGCTTGACGATGTCCTTCGCCGGTTCGACGTCGTCGATCGGGATCGCCTTGGTCGGCTCGACCTTGAACTCGAACAGACCGCGGAACGTCATGTGACGCTTGGTCTGGTCGTTGATCAGGTGCGCGTATTCCTTGTACGTCTGGTACGAGTTGCTGCGCGTCGCGTGCTGCAGCTTCGCGATCGAATCCGGCGTCCACATGTGGTCTTCGCCACGCACGCGGTACGCATACTCGCCGCCCGCGTCGAGCATGTCGCGCAGGACCGGGCTGTCGCCGAACGCGTCGCGGTGCAGGCGGATCGCCTCTTCCGCGACTTCGAACAGGCCGATGCCGCCCACCTTCGACGCCGTGCCCTTGAAGTACTTCTCGACCAGGTCGCTCGACAGGCCGAGCGCTTCGAAGATCTGCGCGCCCGTGTACGACATGTACGTCGAGATGCCCATCTTCGACATCACCTTCTGCAGGCCCTTGCCGACTGCCTTCGTGAAGTTGTAGACGGCCTTCTCCGGCGACAGGTCGCCCGGCAGCCCTTCGGCCATCTTCGCGAGCGTTTCCATCGCGAGGTACGGGTGCACGGCTTCCGCGCCGTAGCCCGCGAGCAGCGCGAAGTGGTGCGTCTCACGTGCGGAGCCCGTCTCGACGACGAGGCCCGTGCTCGTGCGCAGCCCCTGCTGGACGAGGTGCGAGTGGATCGCCGACGTGGCGAGCAGCGCCGGAATCGCGACATGCTCGGCGTCCGTCTTGCGGTCCGACACGATCAGCATGTTGTAGCCCGACTTCACCGCGTCGACGGCTTCCGCGCACAGCGACGCGAGGCGCGCCTCGATGCCTTCCTTGCCCCACGCGACCGGGTAGCAGATGTTCAGCTCGTACGCGCTGAACTTGCCGCCCGTGTACTGGTCGATCGCACGGATCTTCGCGATGTCCTTGAAGTCGAGCACCGGCTGCGACACTTCGAGACGCATCGGCGGGTTGATGTTGTTCGTGTCGAGCAGGTTCGGCTTCGGGCCGATGAACGACACGAGCGACATCACCATGTTCTCGCGGATCGGGTCGATCGGCGGGTTCGTGACCTGCGCGAACAGCTGCTTGAAGTAGTGATAGAGCGTCTTGTTCTTGTTCGACATCACCGCGAGCGGCGAGTCGTTGCCCATCGAACCGACGGCTTCCTCACCCTGCTGCGCCATCGGCGCCATCAGGAACTTCAGGTCTTCCTGCGTATAGCCGAACGCCTGCTGGCGGTCGAGCAGCGCGGCGCCCTGCGTGCGGCCGGCCGCGACTTCCTCGGCCTTCGGCTCGATCTCGTCGAGCTTGATGCGCACGGCGTCGATCCAGCTCTTGTACGGCTTCGCGTTCGCGAGGTTGTCCTTCAGTTCCTTGTCGTCGATGATGCGGCCGTGTTCCATGTCGATCAGGAACATCTTGCCCGGCTGCAGGCGCCACTTCTTGACGATCTTCGATTCGGGGATCGGCAGCGTGCCGGCTTCCGACGCCATGATGACGAGGTCGTCGTCGGTGACGATGTAGCGCGCCGGACGCAGGCCGTTACGGTCGAGCGTCGCGCCGATCTGGCGGCCGTCGGTGAACGCGATCGCGGCCGGGCCGTCCCACGGCTCCATCATCGCGGCGTGGTATTCGTAGAACGCGCGGCGGTTCTCGTCCATCAGCGTGTGCTGTTCCCACGCTTCCGGGATCATCATCATTACCGCGTGCACGAGCGGGTAGCCGGCCATCACCAGCAGCTCGAGACAGTTGTCGAACGACGCGGTATCCGACTGGCCCGGGTAGATCAGCGGCCACAGCTTCGGCAGATCGTCGGCGAGCACGTGCGACGCGATCGCGCCGGTACGCGCGTTCAGCCAGTTCACGTTGCCCTTCACGGTGTTGATCTCGCCGTTGTGCGCGATCATCCGGTACGGGTGAGCGAGTTCCCACGCCGGGAACGTGTTGGTCGAGAAGCGCTGGTGCACGAGCGCGAGCGCCGACACGACACGCGCGTCCTGCAGGTCGCGGTAATACACGCCGACCTGGCCCGCGAGCAGCAGCCCCTTGTAGACGATCGTGCGCGCCGACATCGACGGCACGAAGTATTCCTTGCCGTGCTTGAGCTTCAGCGCCTGGATGCGGTGGCTCGCCGTCTTGCGGATCACGTACAGCTTCCGCTCGAGCGCGTCCGTCACCATGATGTCCTTGCCGCGGCCGATGAAGATCTGGCGGATCAGCGGCTCGCTCGCCTTGACCGTCGGCGAAATCGGCATCGCATGATCGACCGGCACGTCGCGCCAGCCGAGCACGACCTGGCCTTCGGCCTTCACCGTCCGCTCGAGCTCCTGCTCGCACGCGAGACGCGATGCGTTTTCCTTCGGCAGGAAGATCATGCCGACCCCATATTCGCCGGCCGGCGGCAGGTTCACGCCCTGCTTCGCCATTTCCTCGCGATAGAACGCGTCCGGAATCTGGATCAGGATGCCCGCGCCGTCGCCCATCAGCGGATCGGCGCCGACCGCGCCACGGTGATCGAGGTTCTCGAGGATCTTCAGGCCCTGCTGAATGATCTCGTGGCTCTTCTTGCCCTTGATGTGAGCGACGAAGCCGACGCCACAGGCGTCGTGTTCGTTTTGCGGGTCATACAGACCTTGTGCGGCGGGCACCGCGGCGAGCGGCTGCTGGTGGTCGTTCATGGGGACACCGTCGTAAAGGGGGCCTGGAGGCCGTTGAACCATTTTCTTGTTGCCGTCGATCCCGCTCCCGACGGGAGACGGCACGGCCGACCGTGGATGGGCATGCTTCGCCCGGGCCACCGGAATTCGGAATATACGCGACGAATCAAAGGAATAGCAACAAAAACCGCTTGATCGAGCCCCAATAAAATGGATGCCTCGATCTGGTGCCGTTTTATTGGGGCCGTATCGTTTTGGTGCAAAAAGAAGCGGCGCCCGCAGCGCCGCCTCCTGAACCGACATTCCTGCGTTACTGCTGGATCGGCGGCGTGTTTTCACGCACCTTTCTGGGGCGTCCGCGCGGCAGCGGCGACACGCGCCGGTTCGCGGTACGCGCCGCCCACTCGCGATAATTCTCGCCGCCGAGCACCCAGCCCTTCAACGTCGCCTGCTGCAGCTGGTCGGCCTGGCGCTCGTCGAGCGGCTGCTCGCATAGCTCCTTGTACGCGCGCTGGCGGTCGAACGGCGTATTGCCGAGCGCCCAGTAGAGCGGATGGTCGGTGATCAGGCTGTCGACGGTGAGCCCGACGTGGTGCCGGTAGCTCGACCAGCGATAGGCCTCGGGCGTCGCGACGAGCTGCGCGCGCACCGGGCTCATCTCGACCACGCGGCTCGCGAGCAGGAAATAGCGCTCGCCTTCGATCACGGTCGCGCGATAGCGGCCTTCCCACAGGGTGCCGCGCCGCGAATAGCGCCGGTTGAAATGCGCGACGTAGCGGCGACCGACGGCCTGCATCGCTTTCGGCAGGCTCGCTTCGTCGCTCGGCGTCACGAGCAGTTGCACCTGGCGGGGCAGCAGCACGTAGGCGTGCACCGACAGGTGATGATCGCGCGCGGCGGCCTTCAGGCAATCGATGAAGAGTTCGTAGTCCTGGTCGTCGACGAACGCGGGTTGCTGATCCAGGCCGCGCAGTATCACGTGCTGCGGCTGGTCGGGAACGTAGAGTCGTGCTAACCGTGCCATGCTGAATGTCCGTTTGAACGCGTTAGGAAATACCCGGGGGTCCGAAAGTGCGCACCTGCGTAGAATGCCTGTCCCCGCTGGGCGCGAAAGCGTACGGTCGTACGAAACCTAGGGAGAAAACTCTAACTTACGAGCTTGTTTGGTTTTAAACGCAGTCGTCATAATGAGCACGCCTTTGATCGGAGGAGACACAATGAAACGAAAACTGGCCATTACGGGGGCCGCAGCGCTCGCATTCGCGGGCGGTACGGCACACGCACAATCCGCAGGTGATTTCTACGTCAGCACCGGCTGGCTGCACCTTTCGCCGCAGGACAGCAGCGACCCGCTGTTCGTCTACCGCGTAGGCGGCACGCCCATCAACCAATCCATTCCCAACACCGGCGCGGGCATCAACGACGCCGACACGCTGGGGCTCGCGGCGGGCTACTTCGTCACCGACCATATCTCCACCGAGCTCGTGATGGGGATACCGCCGAAGTTCGACATTACCGGCAAGGGTCAGTTCGATAGATTCGGCGTACTCGGCCGCGCGTACCAGTGGAGCCCCGCCGTCTTGCTGCGCTACCACTTCAACGACGCCAATGCGAAGTTCCGTCCGTATGTCGGTGTCGGCGCGACGTATGTCTGGTTCACCGGCGCGAAGATCACCAACGGCACGTTCGAGAACGGCGTGCTCGGCGGCCCGACCAGCGCGACGACCAGCAACCAGTGGGCGCCCGTCTTCAACGCCGGCTTCACGTACAACTTCACGAAGCACTGGTTCGCCGGGCTGTCGCTCTCGTACATCCCTGTCAGCGTGACCGCGACCTTCACGACGGCCCGCCGGACGCCGGTCGGCACCCTGACCGAAACGTCGAAAGCGAAGATCTCGCTGAACCCGATCGTCACGTACCTGAACCTCGGCTACCGCTTCTAAGCGTAGTCGAATATTTGGGGAATGGTTAATCCTGCTGCAATTTGTAGCGGATTTTTCGTGACGTAACGTCTCCACGATGCGAAACGCCCCGGCGGGAATCCCGTCGGGGCGTCGTTTTTTCGCATCAGGCACGTTCCTGACGCCGGTTTCGCCGGCCGTTGTCGCGGCCGTCAGGGGATGGCGATGTCGTCCAGCGCTGCCGGGCCGATCAGGTCGATCCGGTCCGTGCAGACCGCGTCGACGCCCCAGCGGGCGAGTTCGCGTGCCCGCTCGAGGTCGTTCACCGTGTAAACCAGGATGCGCAGCCCGGCCGCCTTGATCGCGCGCACGAGCGGTTCGTCGAGCTGTGTGTGGTCTGCATGCAACGAAACGCAGCCGAGCGCGCCGACGACCTGCGCATGCCAATCGTCCGGCACGGACTCGTAGAGCATTCCGCGCGGCAGCGCAGGCGCCGTCGCGCGTGCCTGTTGCAGCGCATCGAACGAGAACGACGACAGGAGCGGCGCAATCGCGGCATCACGCCAGTACGCGGCCGCGTCGGCCGCCACGCGCTGCCCGGTCTCAATCTCGCGCCCCGGGCACGGCTTGATCTCGACATTCGCTGCCAGCCCGTGGGCGAGGCAGCGCGCCGCCGCCGCCTCGAGCGTCGGCATCCGCTCGCCCGCGAAGCGCGCGTCGCGCCACGTGCCCGCGTCGAGCGCGGCCAGCGCGTCATAACGCATGCCCGCCGCCGCGCCGTGACCGTTCGACGTGCGGTCGACCGTGTCGTCGTGCAGCAGGAACGTCACGTCGTCGGCCGACAGCTTCGCGTCGAACTCGACCATCCGGTGGCCACGGCGCGCGCCCTCGTCGAGCGCGGCGAGCGTGTTCTCCGGCGCGAGCGTGCCGCCGCCGCGATGGGCGACGACGCGCGGATAAGGCCACCAGTCGGTACGGGTCGTCATCGTCGGTCTCTCGGCAAGGTCGCAGGGTCAGCCGGCACGCTTGCCGGTCTCGGGATCGAAGAAATGCAGGCGGTGCGCCGGCAGCGCGGCCGCCAGCGCCGTGCCGCGCGCGGGACGGTCCGCGTGCGGCAGGCGTACCGCGACGTCGTGACTGCCCCAGCGGCCGTGCGCGAGATTGTCTGCGCCGAGCAGCTCGCACGAGTCGACCGGCAGCGTCGCCTGCGCGACGCCCGGCTGCGGCGTCATGTGTTCCGGACGCACACCGAGCACCCAGTCGCGCCCGGTGGCGATTGCCGCGCCGATGCCGGGCGCGCCCGCGACCGGCAGCGCGGGGCCGCCGCCCGCGACCGTAAACGTCGCGCCGTCGTCCGACAGCCGGCCGTGCATCAGGTTCATCGCCGGCGAGCCGATGAAGCCCGCGACGAACACCGTCGCCGGCTTCTCGTACACGTCGACCGGCGCGCCGATCTGCTCCGCGTAGCCGCGGTTCATCACGATCACGCGCTGCGCGAGCGTCATCGCCTCGATCTGGTCGTGCGTCACGTAGACGCTCGTCGTCGCGAGCCGCGCATGCAGCCGCTGGATCTCGAGCCGCATCTGCACGCGCAGCTTCGCGTCGAGGTTCGACAACGGCTCGTCGAACAGAAACACCGACGGCTCGCGCACGATCGCGCGCCCCATCGCGACGCGCTGCCGCTGGCCGCCCGACAGCTCGCGCGGCCGCCGCGCGAGCAGCGGCTCGAGCTCGAGGATCTTCGCGGCAGCCGCCACCCGCGAATCGATCGTCGCGCGCTCGATCCCGCGGATCTTCAGCCCGTAGCCCATGTTCTGCGCGACCGTCATGTGCGGGTACAGCGCATAGTTCTGGAACACCATCGCGATGTCGCGATCCTTCGGCTCCAGCGCGTTGACGACACGCTCGCCGATCGCGATCTCGCCGTCCGTCACCGTCTCGAGCCCCGCGATCATCCGCAGCAACGTCGACTTGCCGCAGCCCGACGGGCCGACCAGCACGATGAATTCGCCGTCGGCGATCTCCACGTCGATGCCATGCAGCACGTGCTGCTTGCCGTCGTAGGATTTCCTGACGCCCTTCAAGCTCAGCGCAGCCATTCTTGGTCTTTCTCCCGGTTGCCGTCCGTCATTTATTTCTCGGAATCGACGAGGCCGCGCACGAACCAGCGCTGCATCGCCAGCACGACGACGAGCGGCGGGATCATTCCCAGCAGCGTCGCCGCCATCACGTATTGCCATTCGGTCGCGGCGTCGCCGCTCGCGATCATCGTCTTGATACCCACCACAGCCGTCGACAGCGAGGCCTCCGTCGTGATCAGGATCGGCCACAGATACTGGTTCCAGCCGTAGATGAAGGTGATCACGAACAGCGCCGCGATGCTCGTCTTCGACAGCGGCAGCACGACGTCCCAGAAGAACCGCAGCGGCCCCGCGCCGTCGATGCGTGCGGCATCCATCAGCTCGTCGGGCAGCGTCATGAAGAACTGGCGGAACAGGAACGTCGCGGTCGCCGATGCGATCAGCGGCAGCGTGAGCCCCGCGTAGGTGTTCGTCAGGTGCAGCGTCGACACGACCTGCACGGTCGGGAAGATCCGCACTTCCACCGGCAGCATCAGCGTGACGAAGATCAGCCAGAACGCCGTGTTGCGGAACGGGAAGCGGAAATAGACGATCGCGTACGCGGACAGGATCGACACCGCGATCTTGCCCACCGCGATGCCGAGCGCCATCGCGAAGCTGTTCACGAGCAGGCGGCCGAACGGCGCGGTCGTGCCGCCGCTGCCATGCCCCCAGATGTACGCGACGTTCTCGAACAGGTGCGTGCTCGGCACGAGCGACAGCGGCACCGTGAATACTTCCTGCGCGTTCATCGTCGCCGCGCAGAACGCGACGTAGACGGGAAACACGATCAGCACCACACCCGCGATCAGCACCGCGTGGCAGAACAGGTCGAAGCCCTTGCGATTTTCGATCATGCGTATTGCACCCTGCGTTCGACGAAGCGGAACTGGATCACCGTGAGCCCGACGACGATGATCATCAGCACGACCGACTGTGCGCCCGAGCTGCCGATGTCGAGCCCCTGGAAGCCTTCCGCGAAGATCTTGTAGATCAGCGTCTTCGTGCTCTGCGCCGGGCCGCCGCCGGTGGCCGCGTCGATCACCGGGAACGTGTCGAAGAACGCGTAGACGAGGTTCACGACCAGCAGGAAGAAGCTGGTGGGCGACAGCAGCGGCAGCACGATGTTGAAGAAGCGCCGCACCGGCCCCGCGCCGTCGATCGCCGCCGCCTCGATCAGCGAGCGCGGAATCGCCTGCAGGCCCGCGTAGAAGAACAGGAAGTTGTAGCTCACCTGCTTCCACACCGACGCGAGCACGACGAGGAACATCGCCTGCCCGCCGTTCAGCGCGTGGTTCCACACGATGCCGCTCTTCGCGAGTGCATAGGTGATCAGGCCGATGCTCGGGTTGAACAGGAACGCCCACAGCACGGCAGCGATGGTCGGGGCGACCGCGTACGGCCAGATCAGCAGCGTGCGGTACACGCGCGCGCCGCGGATCACGCGGTCGGCGCACGCGGCGAGGACCAGCGACACGACGAGCCCGCTCACCGTGACGAGCGAACTGAACACGAGCGTCGTGCGGAACGAATCGAGATATAGCGGATCGGCGAACAGGTGCGTGAAGTTCGCGAGGCCGACGAATTCGCTCGACGTGCCGAACGCGTCCTGCATCTGCGTCGACTGCCATAGCGCGACGCCGGCCGGCCACAGGAAGAACACGGCGGTGATCGCGAGCTGCGGCGCGATCAGCAGGTACGGCAGCAGGCTCGTACCGAAACGGGAACGGGATTGCATCGCGAAGATCCGGTCAGGCGTAACGGAAAGGGGGCGTGCCGCCGGCCGGCACGCGCATCCGCACTGGATGCGACGCGGCCGGCCGGCGGCACGGTGCGATGCGGGCTCAGCCGCCCGACTTCTCGAAGCGGCGCAGCAGTTCGTCGCCGCGCGACGCGGCCGAATCGAGCGCGTCCTTCGGCGATTTCTTCTGCGCCCAGACCTGTTCGAACTCCTCGTCGACCACCGTGCGGATCTGCGGCATGTTGCCCAGGCGCAGCCCCTTCGTGTACGGCAGCGGCGGCTTGTTCAGCATCTGCTTGATCGCGGTTTCGGCGCTCGGGTTCTTCGCGTAGAAGCCCTGCTGGCGCGTGAGGTCGTACGCCGCGGTCGTCACGGGCAGGTAGCCTGTGTCCTGGTGCCACTTCGCGGCGACCGCCGGCGAGGCCAGGTACGCGAGGAATTTCGCGACGCCCTTGTAGGTCGCCGGATCCTTGCCCGCCAGCACCCACAGGCTCGCGCCGCCGATGATCGCGTTCTGCGGAGCGCCCTTCACGTTCGCGTCGTACGGCATCATGCCCGTGCCGTAGCTGAACTTCGCGAACTTCTGCACGTTCGCGAGCGCGCCCGACGACGTCGTCAGGATCCCGCAGTCGCCGCTGTAGAACTTCGCCGACGCCTCATCCTTGCGCCCCGCGTACGTGAACGTGCCGTCCTTCGCCATCTGCTGCAGGAACGAGATGTGCGCAATCTGCTGCGGCTTGTTGAATTCGAGCGCCGCGTCGGTACCGTCGAAGCCGTTGTTGCGGCTCGCGAACGGCAGCCCGTGCCACGCGCTGTAGTTCTCGAGCTGGATCCAGCCCTGCCAGCCGGTCGTGAAGCCGCACGCCATCCCCGACTTGCGTAGCTTCTCGGCATCGGCCTGCACGTCGGCCCACGTCTTCGGCGGCTGGTTCGGGTCGAGCCCGGCCTTCTTGAATGCGTCCTTGTTGTAGTACAGCACCGGCGTCGAGCTGTTGAACGGCATCGAGACGAGATGGCCCGTCTTCGCGTCGCTGTAGTAGCTCGCGATGGTCGGCACGAACGCCTTTTCGTCGAGCGGCACGCCGGCCTGCTTGAACACGTCGTAGACGGGCACGACGGCCTTCTTCGCCTGCATCATCGTGGCCGTGCCGACTTCGTAGACCTGGAGGATCGCCGGCGCGTTGCCGCTGCGATAGGCGGCGATGCCGGCCGCGAGCGCCTGGTCGTAGGTGCCCTTGAAGACCGGCACGATCTTGTAGTCGCTCTGCGACGCATTGAACTGATCGGCGATCGCATTGACCCGCTCGCCGAGCGCGGCCTCCATCGCATGCCAGAACTGGATTTCCGTCGCGGCGAGCGCCACGTGCTGCATCCCGAACATCAGCGCGCCGCCGAGCGCGATCGAACGAACCAGTGTCCCCGCAGGCTTCTTCTTCATCGACCTCTCTCCTATGAAAACGTTACCAACAGCGTGTGCAACATTCCCGTCGCCATTGAACCGGCGAAGTCTAGTGATCGTTTGTGACAGTCAGTTGTCGCCGATGACGAACAGGCGCTGATACTCCTTCAGCGCGAAGCGGTCGGTCATGCCGGCGATGTAGTGCGCGACGAGGCGCGGCTGCTGCGCGGTGTCGTCGGACTGGTATGGCGGCGGCAGCAGGCGCGGATCGTCGATGAACGCATCGAACAGGCCGGTGACGACGCGCTGCGCCTTGCTCGCCATGCGCATCACCTTGTAGTGACGATAGAGGTTCTTGAAGAGAAAACGCTTGAGGGCAGCCGCTTGCGCGGCGACCGTTTCGCTGTGCGACACGAGCGGCGGCGCGGCGCGCACGTCGTCGAGCGAAGCGGGCGCGACACGCGCGAGATTGCGCGTCGTCTCGTCGATCAGGTCGACGATCAGCGTGTTGATGATGCGGCGCACCGTCTCGTGCACGAGACGACGGCCCTCGAGGTGCGGGAATTCGGCGAGCGCCGCCTCGTAGTGGCGCTGCCACAGCTCGACTTCCGCGAGCTGCTCGATCGTGATCAGGCCGGAACGCAGGCCGTCGTCGACGTCGTGGTTGTTGTACGCGATCTCGTCCGCGATGTTGGCGAGCTGCGCTTCGAGCGACGGCTGGCGGCCCTGCAGGAAGCGCTCGCCGAGCGCGCCGAGCTTGCGCGCATTCTCGCGCGAGCAGTGCTTCAGAATGCCTTCGCGCGTCTCGAAGCACAGGTTCAGCCCGTCGAACGCGCCGTAGTGCTCCTCGAGCTCGTCGACGACCGCGAGGCTCTGCAGGTTGTGCTCGAAGCCGCCATGCTCGCGCATGCAGGCATTCAGCGCGTCCTGCCCGGCATGGCCGAACGGCGTATGGCCGAGGTCGTGCGCGAGCGAGATCGCCTCGACGAGATCCTCGTTCAGGCGCAGGTTGCGCGCGACCGAGCGCGCGATCTGCGCGACTTCGAGACTGTGCGTGAGACGGGTGCGGAACAGGTCGCCTTCGTGATTGACGAAGACCTGCGTCTTGTATTCGAGCCGGCGAAATGCGGTCGAATGGACGATGCGGTCGCGGTCGCGTTGGAATTCGGTGCGCGCCGCCGGCGGTGCTTCCGGATGGCGACGGCCGCGCGACTGCGACGCGTGTGCGGCATACGGAGCGAGATGGGCTTCCAGCGCCGCCAGCGTCGGCGGCTCGGCCACCGGCGCAGCAGACGCGTGGCCGGCTTCGGGCAGTGTGCTGCTGGATGTCTCGCTCACGTCTCCTCCATGTCAGGGGCGCCGGGGCATCCGGGCCGCCGTTAGCGGGTGGTCTGCGCCAGTGTGGCGAACACGGCTTCGTCCGGCGCCTGCGTGATCAGCGTATCGCCGAATCGCTTCAGCAGGATGAACTTGATCGCGCCGGCCTCGGCCTTCTTGTCGACGCGCATCAGGTCCATGTAGCGCGCATCGCCGAGCGCGGGCCCGCGGGTCGGCAGGTGCGCGGCCGCGATCACCGCATCGAGACGCTGCCGCGACGCTTCGTCGAGCAGGCCGAGCCGTACCGACAGGTCGCCCGCCATCACCATCCCGCAACCGACCGCCTCACCGTGCAGCCACTCGCCGTAGCCGAGCCCGGCCTCGATCGCATGGCCGAACGTGTGGCCGAAATTCAGGATCGCGCGCAGGCCGCCTTCGCGCTCGTCGGCCGCCACCACGCTCGCCTTGATCTCGCACGAGCGCTGCACCGCATGCGCGAGCGCAGCCGGGTCGCGACGGTTCAGCACGTCGACGTTCGCCTCGATCCAGTCGAAGAATTCCGCATCGGCGATCGCGCCGGTCTTGATGATCTCGGCGACGCCGGCCGCCAGTTCGCGGTCAGGCAGCGTCGTCAGCGCGCCGATGTCCGCGATCACGGCCTGCGGCTGGTAGAACGCGCCGATCATGTTCTTGCCGAGCGGGTGGTTGATGCCCGTCTTGCCGCCGACCGACGAGTCGACCTGCGACAGCAGCGTCGTCGGCACCTGGATGAACGGCACGCCGCGCATGTAGCAAGCGGCCGCGAAGCCCGTCATGTCGCCGATCACGCCGCCGCCGAGCGCGACGAGCGTCGTCTTGCGGTCCGCGCGGTCGGTCAGCAGGCCGTCGAAGATCAGGTTCAGCGTTTCCCAGTTCTTGTACGCCTCGCCGTCCGGCAGCACGACCGTCGACACGCGCTTGCCGAGCGGCGCAAGCGCCGCACGCAGCGCGTCGCCATAGAGCGGATCGACTGTCGTGTTCGTGACGATCGTGACGGACGAGCCCTTGATATGAGGCGCGAACAGCTCGGCGCGGCCGATCAGGCCGGCGCCAATGTGAATCGGATAGGCGCGGTCGCCCAGGTCGACGTTGACAGTAATCATGCTTGTAGCGGCTTGGCGATGACGCCGGCCAGTTCGAGTTGCATCAGCACCATGTTGACGAGACCGTTGACCGACGGACGGCCGGTCTCGATGACGAAATCCGCGCATTCGCGGTACAGCGGGTCGCGTACCTCGTACAGCGCTTCGAGACGGCCCTTCGGATCTTCGGTCTGCAGCAGCGGGCGGTTCTTGTCCTTGCGCGTGCGCAGCCACAGATCGTGCGGATTGGCACGCAGGTAGACGACGATGCCGTGGTTTTTCAGGCAGTCGCGGTTTTCCGGGCGCAGCACCGCGCCGCCGCCCGTCGCGAGCACGATGTTCTCGCGCTGCGTGAGATCGGCGATCACCTGCGTTTCGCGATCGCGAAACCCGGCCTCGCCCTCCATCTCGAAGATCACCGGAATGCGCGCGCCCGTGCGGGCCTCGATTTCGTGGTCGGAGTCGAAGAACGTCCTGTCGAGACGACGCGCGACCGCACGGCCCACGGTGGTCTTACCCGCTCCCATAAGGCCGACGAAAAATACGTTTGCATGTGGGTCCCGCGCTTGCAACGGCTTCCTCTGCTTCAATCTTGCTGGTGTGTGGCGCAGCTTACTGGCAAAGCGGCTGCCTTGTCGAGCCTGCGCCGGCGGCTTCCGGCCCCGTTTTCTCCGCATCCGCGCTGACCGCGCCGCGCGCATTGCAGCGCGCATCGACGACGGTCGGCGTGATGAAGACGACCAGTTCGTTACGCTGATCGCGTTGCGCGCGGTGCCGGAAAAGCGCGCCCAGAAACGGTATTTTGCCCAAGAGCGGCACGCGCGTCACATCGTTCCGGTTCAGTTGTTCATAGATTCCGCCGATCGCGACCGTCCCGCCGTTCTCGACCTCGACGCGCGTCTGGACGTGTTTCGTATGAATCGCCGGGCCGGCCGCCGTCGGCTCGCCGATGCTGTCCTTCGTCACGTCCAGGTCGAGCACCACGCGCCCGTCCGGCGTGATTTGCGGCTCGACCTCCAGTTTGAGCGTGGCCCGGCGGAACTGCACGCCGCTCACGCCGTTGCCGACCTTCGCCTGGTACGGCAACTCCGACCCCTGTTCGACGATGGCCTTGACGCGATCGGCGGTCACCACGCGCGGACTCGAAACGATCTGGCCCCGCCCCTGTGCCTCGAGCACGCTCAGTTCGACGTCGAGCACACGGCTGAGCGGCGCGGCGAACAACGTGAAGCCGGCGGTTGCCGCTTCGAAGCCGCCGAGCGGCCGTGCAGCCAGGTCGAGCGCATTGCGGGCACCGGTCGCAAACGTGGCGCTCTCGCCCGACGGCGGCCGCTCCTGCGCCCGCAGTGCGACGCGTGCGCCGAGATTGCGCGAAAACCCCTGCTCGCCCTCGACGATGCGGGCCTCGATCCGGACCTGCCGCGACGGCCGGTCGATCGCCTCGATCAGGCTTGCGACCTGGTCGAGACGCGGCGCGAGATCGGTGACGAACAGCAGGTTCGTGCGCGGATCGGCCGCCGCTGCGCCACGCTTCGACAGCAGGCGCTGGCCGGTCGCGCCGGCCAGCAGCCGCTGCACGTCCTGCGCGCGCGGGTAGTGCAGCGCGAACGTCCGGCTCGCAAGCGGCTCCAGATCGGCGGCCCGCGCGTGCATTTCGAAGCGCTCGCGTTCGCGGGCGGCCAGTTCGACCGCCGGCGTGACCCATATCACGTTGCCCCGCCGGGTCATCGCGAGCCCGTGTGTGTCGAGTAGCGTGTCGAAGGCATCGCGCCAAGGGACATTGTTCAGACGTAACGTGACGGTGCCGCGCACCTGCTCGCTGACGACGATATTGAGCCCCGTGAACCGCGCGAACGCGTCGAACGCGGCCGCGAGCCCTGCGCCCTGCAGATTCAGCGAGATCCGCCGCGTGTCGTCAGCATCGCCCGGTTGCCGGGCCGCAGCGTCGCCCATCCGGGCGGGCGGCGCCAACGGGATCGGCGGCCCCTCCAGCCCGGGTGCCGGGGCGGCGGCCTCCGCCTGAAGCGCCGCGCGAGCCGCCTGACCGAACGGCGGCGGGCCGGCCTCCGTCGATACGGTGTGATCCGCACTGTCCACCCCGCCTTGTGGCAACGGCAGGCCCGGCACCTGCATATCCAACGATGCGGCAGGCCAGACGGCCGGCAGCGGCGGCAATGACGCGCTTGCACTGGCCGCGGTCAATCCGGCCCAAACGGCGAGCACCCGGCATCCATGCTTGATCATGGCTGCCTCCCGTCGTCCAGCGTGACCCGGTACGCGCCGTCCGCTGTCGCGAGCGTCACGGCGACGGGATCGACTCGCACCACCCGCGCGGCCCCGAGGGTGTCGCCGGGGACCACGGCCGTGAACACGCCGTCACCGTCGTCAAACAGCGCGAGACCGGTACGCCAGTCGCGAATCGTGCCGGCCAGGCGGACAGCCGCCCCCTCCGCTTCAGACGAACCGGCCTCGCCGAACGGATCGGCACCGGGCGCGCCGGCCAGAACCGACGCCTCCCCGCCGGTGGACGTTGGCGCCGGCAACGCCGGAAACACGTCGACGGACATTTCCACGCGCGCGGCCTCCTTTCCCCGTTCGACACGCAGCGCGGACGGCACTGCCAGCACCGGGAAACGGGCCAGCCCGCCGACCATCTGCAGCAACGCGTGAAAGCGGCCTTCCGCGACGATGCGCACCGTGCGCCGGCCGTCCGGCACCGCGCCATCGGCGCGCAGCGGTTCGATCGATACGTCGCGCAGCCCGCTCGACGCGGCGCGATCCGCCAGTTCCAGCATCAACGCAGCCCATTCCGGCGTACCCGGCGAGCGATCGCCGTATGCCGCCGCCGGCTGCACGCCGCGTTGCCGTGCAGCGGCAGCCACGACACGCCGCGCATCGGCCTCCCGCATCTGCGCCGCGGCAAGCAACGCGCGGCTATGTGCGAGCCCGCTCCAGTCGGCGGCATTCGCCAGATGAATGCCGCCCGCCAGCACGGCCGCGAATGCGAGCCCGCAGCCTGCGATGTGCGCAGCCGCCGGCGACACACGCCGCATGCCGCCTCGCCATCCGTCGCTGCGCAGTGCGGACCGATGCGCGAACACCGCCGTCATGCGCCACCTCCCGACGCATTCCGGGATGCCATCTTGTCGTGCCAGCGCAGCTGGACCGAGAACCGGAACGGCATCCCGCCTGTCACGACCGGAGCACCGGAAGCAGGCTTCAACGCATCGATATCGATCCGCCAGCCACGTTGCTCGCGTGCCATCCCCGCGAGCCATCGCGCGGCCGCCCGGTAGCTCGCGGCGCGCGCATCGATCACGGCACCGGCCGACGTCGTGCGCAGCGCGTCGAGCCGGACGGTGCCGTCGCGCACCTGCGCGAGTGTGGCCAGCAGCCCTGCGACGTGCCGATAAGGCGCGGCGAGCGCGGCCGCCTGCGCGTCGCGTTGCGCGGCAACGGCCGCAGCCTTGGCTGCGCGTGTCGCGGCCCCCACCTGCGGCTGCAACTGCCGCAGCCGCGCCTCCACACTCGCGCGCTCGGCATCCACGCGCCACCGCGCCCCGGTGGCGGCGCCCGTCCACAGGCCGGCGCCGAGCACACCGAACAGAATCGCCGCACCGCACTGCGCGGCACGGCGACGTCGCAACGCCTGCGCCAGCCGCTCGCGGTACGGCAGCAGGTTGAAGCCGCCCGGCTCCGCACGACAGGCCGTCATTCCCACACCCCGCGCAAGGCCAGCCCGAATGCGACCGCCCATGCCGGGCCGCCCGGCATGCCGGCGGCCCGGCACGGTTGCCCACTCCAGCCGGTGCAGTCGAACGACACCGCAACCGCGCCGAGCACGTCGCCAATCTCGGCGACGGACGTGTCGAAGCAGGCAATACACCGCTCGTCCCCGGCCACGAGTACGCAACACACGGCCCCGAGCGCGCGCTGGCGCAATGCATCGGAAAACGCCCCCGGCACGGCGCCGGACAGCGTCAGCACCGGTACGGCCAACGGGCCGTCGATTCGCCAGCCGTGCACGCCCGAGTCATGAAACCAGAGCGCCGCGTAGGGGCCCGCCTGCGCGTCGGGTTCGAATTGCGCGGCATAGCGCAACGCACGCAGCGCCGCGGCCGACTCGCCGTCGACCACCGTCAGGTCGACACCGGCCTGGGCGGCCACGTCGATCCGGCGTTCGAGCAGCGCCAGCGGGGCCACGGCAATCTCGATCTCACCGGCTCCCGCGCCGCCCTCCTGCCGCCAGTCGAACGCGAGACTGTCCGGCGCCAGCCCCGAGATGCGTTCGGCCGCCTGCCGCGCGGCGTCCTCGACGTCGGCACGCCCGGCCAGATCGAGCGTCGCGGTACGCATCTCGTCATCGTGCAACGCCATCACGCCGCGCGCGTCGCACCGCACTCCGGCCGCCGACAGCCTCGACACGGCGGCGGCCAGCGCACGCGCAACCGCCGCCCAGCGCGCATCCTCCGGCCCGCCCGCCAACCCGACCGGCTCCCGCTCCAGCCCCTCGACGCACACCTCCGCGCCCCGGCCGCGCCGGCTCAGCACGGCCACCCTCACCTCGTCCGCACCGACGTCGATTCCCGTCGACCGTTGCCCACCCTGCGCAAACCGCGCTCGCCATCGTCCCGCCATCCCAGCCTCCCGAAATCGTCGCGGCCCATGCCGCGTTTCCGAGACCTGATTCTGCAAATCGGCGCGTGCGGCCGACAGTCGGCCTAACGGCCAGCATCCGCTCGCGACGGCCATGCACGGGCTATGCTGGAAGCACGCCAGACCGCGTCTTCGCGTCGGGCGCCCCCTGCGTCAGGACCGGTCTTACCGGGCAGCTATAATCGCGGGACTGTTTTCCGGTATGCCTATGCAATCCACGACTCCTACGTCCCCGCCTCCCGCCCCGGAGCCGAAGAAGCGGCCCTGGTGGCAAAAAGTCCTGCTCGGATTCGCCACGATGTGCGTCGCGCTCGTCGTGGCCGGCGGCCTCGTGCTCGGCTACGCGCTCGTCGTTGCGTGGCCGAACATGCCGTCGCTCGACGCGCTGACCGACTATCGGCCGAAGGTGCCGCTGCGCATCTATACGTCCGATCACGTGCTGATCGGCGAATTCGGCGAAGAGCGCCGCGACGTCGTCCATTTCAAGGACGTGCCCGACTCGCTGAAGAAGGCGATCCTCGCGATCGAAGACGCGCGCTTCTACGATCACGGCGGCGTCGATCTCACCGGCATCGTCCGCGCCGGCATCGTCGCGCTGACGAACGGCCATGCGTCGCAGGGTGCGAGCACGATCACGATGCAGGTCGCGCGCAACTTCTTCCTGTCGAGCGAGAAGACCTACACGCGCAAGATCTACGAGATGCTGCTCGCGTACCGGATCGAGCGTGCGCTGACGAAGGATCAGATTCTCGAGGTCTACATGAATCAGATCTATCTCGGCCAGCGCGCGTACGGCTTCGCGAGCGCCGCGCGGGTCTACTTCGGCAAGGACCTGAAGGACATCTCGCTCGCCGAAGCCGCGATGCTTGCCGGGCTGCCGAAGGCGCCGTCCGCATACAACCCGGTCGTGAACCCGAAGCGCGCGAAGGTGCGCCAGGAATACATCCTGCAACGGATGCTCGAGCTGAACTTCATCTCGCGCGAGCAGTACGACGAGGCCGTCGCACAGCCGCTCGTCGTCAAGGGCCCGGGCCGCGATTTCAGCGTGCACGCCGAGTACGTCGCGGAAATGGTCCGACAAATGATGTACGCGCAGTACCGTGAGGAAACTTACACGCGCGGCTTCAACGTCGTCACGACGATCGACTCCGCGGATCAGCAGGTCGCGTACACCGCGCTGCGCAAGGGCATCATGGATTACGAACGCCGGCACGGCTATCGCGGGCCGGAAGGCTTCATCGAGCTGCCGGCCGGGGCCGACGACCGCGAACAGGCGATCGACGATGCACTGCTCGAACACCCCGACAACGGCGAACTGATCGCCGCGGTCGTCACGGCCGCCAGCCCGCGCCAGATCACGGTCGCGTTCATCGACGGCAGCAATGCGACGATCGAGGGCGACAACCTGCGCTTCGCGTCGGGCGCGCTGTCGGCCAATGCGCAGCCGAATCGCCGCATCCGCCCGGGCGCGATCGTCCGCGTCGTGAAGAACGACGCCGGCAAATGGTCGATCACGCAGTTGCCGCAGGTCGAGGGGGCATTCCTGTCGATCGTCCCGCAGGACGGCGCGATCCGCTCGCTCGTCGGCGGCTTCGACTACAACAAGAACAAGTTCAACCACGTCACGCAGGCGTGGCGGCAGCCGGGTTCGTCGTTCAAGCCGTTCATCTATTCGGCGTCGCTCGACAAGGGCCTCGGGCCGGCCACCGTGATCAACGACGGCCCGCTGTATTTCAGCGCCGCCGAAACGGGCGGCCAGCCGTGGGAGCCGAAGAACTACGGCGGCGGCTTCGAAGGCCCGATGTCGATGCGCACCGCGCTGCAGCGCTCGCGCAACCTCGTGTCGATCCGGATCCTGAACCACATCGGCACGAAGTACGCGCAGCAGTACATCACCCGCTTCGGCTTCGACGCCGAACGCCATCCGGCCTACCTGCCGATGGCACTCGGCGCGGGCCAGGTCACGCCGCTGCAGATGGCGGGCGCGTACTCGGTCTTCGCGAACGGCGGCTTTCGCGTCAATCCGTACCTGATCGCCGAAGTCACCGATCCGAACGGCGCGATCGTCGTGCGTGCGCAGCCGCTCGTCGCCGAGCAGAATGCGCCGCGCGCGATCGACCCGCGCAACGCGTACGTGATGAACAGCCTGCTGCAGAGCGTCGCGCAGCGCGGCACGGGCGCACGGACCAACGTGCTGAAGCGCACCGATCTCGCGGGCAAGACCGGCACGACGAACGACTCGCACGACGCGTGGTTCGCCGGCTACCAGCACACGCTCGCCGCGATCGCGTGGATCGGCTACGACAATCCGCGCAGCCTCGGCGATCGCGAAACGGGGGGCGGCCTGTCGCTACCGGTCTGGATCGACTACATGGGCGCCGCGCTGAAGGGCGTCCCCGAGTTCAAGCCGACGGTGCCGGACGGCGTCGAATCGCTCGGCGGCGAGCTGTACTTCACCGAGTTCGCGCCGGGCCACGGCTTCGTGTCGACGGTCGGCGTACCGCAGGCACCGGCCGCGCAGAACGTCGACGCCACCGTGCCGCACGTCGACGAGCAGGAAAAGCAGGACATCATGAACCTGTTCGCGCACTGACCACCGGCCCGGACATGAAAAAAGCGCCCCGCGGGGCGCTTTTTCTTTGGCACGACGCGTCGACGCGCAGCCCCGGCTTCGGCCTGGGCAGTTACGGCGCGCTGAATGTGATCGGCAGGCCGGCCTGCTGCGTCGCGTATTCGGTGAGCGCCGAGAAAAACTCGGTGCCCGTGCGCGTATCGCGCCATTCGCCGTCGATGAAACGGTAGTGGAAACCGCCCGCCCTAGCGGCGATCCACACTTCCTTCATCGGCGGCTGCAGGTTGACGATGATCTTCGAGCCGTTCTCGAACGTCAGCGTCAGGACGCTGCCGTTGCGCTCCAGATCGATGTCGTGATCGCCGTCGTTGGCGTCGTCGACGGTACGCTCGACGGCCGCCAGCACGGCCTCGGCACGGGTCAGGTATTCGGTATCGGACATGCTAAACTCTATCGGTTCAATTGTTCAGGGACGATCATGCGAGTCGTTTTCCGGATGAGCGCGATTGTAGCGGCTTTGGCGATTCTTGCCGGCTGCGGTCAAAGCGGCGCGCTCTATCTGCCCACCGTGCCTCCGATGCCCAAGCCACTCCAGCAGCAGGACACCCCGCCGTCGGACGTGAAGCCGACCGATGAAAACGCGTCGTCCGACAGTGTGCCCGATTCGTCCGGCACGCCGCTCACGCTGTCACCCGAACTGTCGAGCAGCGCATCGTCGATGCCTGCACCGGCGTCGAGCCCGGCCGCGAAGTAACGACGCGCCGCCTGCACGGCTCACGAAACAAGGCGATGACTTCCGAGTCATCGCCTTTTGTTTTTTCAGGCTGTGCCGTCACGCGCGCACGCGCCGCCATCCCCATGCAATGAGCCGCCAGCCGAGCAGCACGGCGACGATTCCCGCATACAGCTTCGGCTGCGCCAGATTGTGCTTGCCGGCTCGCATCCACCAGAAGTGCAGCACGGCGAACAGCGCGATCGCGTAGATCGCGCTGTGCAGCGTCGTCCAGTGGCGGCCCAGGCGGCGCACCATCGCGCGCGGCGACGTTGCCGCGAGCGGAATCAGCAGCACGAACGCGGCAAAACCGACCGTGATGAACGGGCGCTTGCCGACGTCCTTCAGGATCGCGACGACGTCGAACCACTTGTCGAACCACAGGTAGGTCGTGAAGTGCAGCGTCGCGTAGAAGAACGCGAACAGCCCGATCATCCGGCGAAAGCGCAGCAGCGTCGCGAACCCCGTCATGCGCCGAAGCGGCGTGACGGCGAGCGTGATGCACAGGATCACGAGCGTCCAGAGCCCCGTCGAGCGCGTGATGAACTCGACCGGATTCGCGCCGAGCCGGTCGGTCAGCCCGAACAGCACGAGACGCGCGAGCGGATAAAAGCCGGCCGCAAAAACCAGCACCCTGGCCGGCGCGAGCCAGCACGGTGCGGCGGGACGCACCGCGCCGCGCCGTGCGGCACTTACAGCCTGACTAGCGCCGTCTGTGGGCGCGGCCGTCAGCGTCGAAGGGGGCATGTCGTTTCTCACCGTCGCCCTCAGAAATTCTTCTTCAGGTCCATGCCCTGATACATCGACGCGACCAGGTCGCCGTAGCCGTTGAACATCAGCGTCTTGCGCTTCGGCGTGAAAAAGCCGTCCTCGCCGATGCGCCGCTCGGTCGCCTGGCTCCAGCGCGGATGATCGACGTTCGGGTTCACGTTCGAGTAAAAGCCGTACTCGTTCGACGCGTACGTGTTCCAGCTCGTCTTCGGCTGCTTGTCGACGAAGCGGATCTTCACGAGCGACTTCGCGCTCTTGAAGCCGTACTTCCACGGCACGACGATCCGCACCGGCGCGCCGTTCTGGTTCGGCAGCACCTGCCCGTAGACGCCCATCGTCAGCAGCGTCAGCGGATTCATCGCCTCGTCCATCCGCAGCCCTTCCGAGTACGGCCAGTCGAGCACGGGCGTCGAGAGGCCGGGCATCTGCGACGGATCGGCCAGCGTGATGAACTGCACGTATTTCGCGTTGCCGGTCGGCTGCACGCGCTTGATCAGCTCGGACAGCGG
Organism: Burkholderia sp. AU6039; assembly: GCF_002223365.1. Classification (NCBI taxonomy): domain Bacteria; kingdom Pseudomonadati; phylum Pseudomonadota; class Betaproteobacteria; order Burkholderiales; family Burkholderiaceae; genus Burkholderia; species Burkholderia sp. AU6039. Next base: position 47,524 of record NZ_NKFK01000002.1, on the reverse strand, counting down.
CACGCCGATCCACGGGATCACCATCGACCAGCCCTCGACGCAGCGCAGCCGGTACACGCGCTCCTCGAGCGGCGCGAGCTTCAGCAGTTCGTCGAGATCGAACACCTTCGGATGCAGCACCTCGCCCTCGACGCTCACCCGCCACGGGCGCGGCCGCAGCGTGCCGGCGTTCTGCGCGGGGTCGCTCTTGTCGGTGCCGAATTCGTAGAAGTTGTTGTAGGTGGTGATGTCCTTGAACGGCGTCACCTTGTCGGCCGCGACGAACTTCGGGTTCGTCTTCGCCGCAAGCTTCGCGGCCCGCGCGTCGGGCGACGCATAGGCGGCCAAGGCTGCGCCGCTGCCACCGAGCAACCCGCCCGCCGCCGCGAGGCCGGCCGCCTGCAATACGCGCCGCCGGTTCTCGAACACCGCACGCGGCGTGATGTCGCCGGGTGCAATATCGCCGCCGGTCAGTACGTTCCGCAAAGGGCGTTTGATCCACATCGTGCTGCTCCTCCTGCCTGCGCCGCGCGCAGTTTCATGAGCGTTCGACCCGGCCCGTCTTGCGCCGTTCGACGCCCGGACCGCCCGCCCGTTACAAAAGAAAACCGCCGGGCACGCAGTGCACCGGCGGTCTCATAGTCGGCCGAACAGCGGAAATCTTACAGCTTGCCGTAGCTGTGCAGCCCGGACAGGAACATGTTGACGCCGAGGAATGCGAAGGTCGTCACGAGCAGGCCCGTGAGCGCCCACCATGCGGCTACCGTGCCGCGCAGGCCCTTCATCAGGCGCATGTGCAGCCACGCCGCGTAGTTGAGCCACACGATCAGCGCCCAGGTTTCCTTCGGGTCCCAGCTCCAATAGCCGCCCCATGCTTCGGCGGCCCACAGCGCGCCGAGGATCGTCGCGATCGTGAAGAACGCGAAACCGACCGCGATCGACTTGTACATGACGTCGTCGAGCACGTCGAGCGTCGGCAGGCGATCGGCGAGCACGCCGCGCTCCTTCATCAGGTACGCGACCGACACCATCGCCGACAGCGCGAAGCTGCCGTAGCCGATGAAGTTCGCCGGCACGTGGATCTTCATCCACCAGCTTTGCAGCGCCGGCACGAGCGGCTGGATCTGCTGCGCGTCGCGCGCGACCGAGTACCACATCAGGAAGCCAACGGCCGCGCTGATCACCAGCAGCACGAACGCGCCGAGCGCCCGCGTGCCGTAATGGCCTTCGTAATACAGATAGAGCAGCGCGGTGATCAGGCTGAACAGCACGAACACTTCATACAGGTTCGATACCGGAATGTGCCCGACGTCCGCCCCGATCAGGTAGGACTCGTACCAGCGCACCATCAGGCCGGTGAAGCCCATCAGCACGGCGACCCACGTGAGCTTCTGGCCGATCGCGGAGCCCGACGCCGAGCGCGCGAGCAAGCCGATCCAGTAGAAGATCGTCGCGAGCACGAACAGCGCGCTCATCCACAGGATCGCCGACTGGCTCGACAGGAAGTACTTGAGGAAGAACGCCGAATCGGCGCGCGCGAGATCGCCCTGGTAGATCTGGATCGACAGCAGCGCCAGCACGGCGATCGACGCCATCATCAGCCGCGCGGGCTTCCAGCGCCAGCCGAGCGCGATGAGCGCCGGCACGGTGCCGATCATCACCGCCTTGTCGTAGTAATCCATGTGCGCGTTGTAGTGCACGAGCGCATAGCCCGCGCCCACCACGAGCGCCAGTGCGAACAACCAGTCGAGCAGCGACAGGCGCGCGAGGAACGGACGGTCGTCGAACAGCGGCGCCGTCACCGGAGCCTGGGCCGACGCCCGATGGGAAGAGGAGACTTGCGTGAGATCCATGATGTTACCGGGTGGAATTCTCGGAATCGGAACCGCCGCCGGCAGGCGGACGGGCCGTCGATGCCGCACCGGCCGGCGCGGCGTCGCGAGGTGCGGCGTGCAAGGCGGCACCGGCCGCGTCGCGCGTCTGCACGAACTCTTTCTCGAAATCGAAGGTCTTGCGGGCCGTGGACATTGCCATCACCACATCGACGCCCGAACCGGCGTCCTTCAACCAGAACCAGAGGCGCCGCTCGCGCACGTAGAACATCGAGAAGATGCCGGCGACCAGCAGCAGGCTGCCAAGATACACCAGATTCTTGCCGGGTGCGCGCGTCAACTGAAATACCGAAGCTTGCACCTGCTTGAATGAGTCAAGCTGCAAATAGACCGGCGATCCATACAAAAAGCTGTCGGATAGCGCATTGATCGCGTTCTGCACGAAGCGGATCGTGTCGGTGCCCTGCTGCGCCGCCGGCTCGCCCGCACGCTCGCGCGCGATCTGCCAGACCTCCCACATCGAGCCCTCGAGCATGCGCAGCAGCAGGCTTGCGGCCTTCTCCTGCTCGGCCTTCGGCACCGAACGGTCGATGAACGTCGCCACGGCCTGGAAGCCGCCGATCGGCTGGCCGTTGGCGCCACGGCCGACGCTGTCGTCGCTCGCCGCAAAAAGGGTCAGCACCTTCAACGCGCTGTCCTGCAAACGGCTGCGCAACGATGCGTCGGTGCCCGGCAGCGAACGCTGCGCGAAACGCGCGGCGGCCTCGGCGCGCGCGGACGGATCCTCGAGCGCGGCACGCAGGTGCATCCATTCGCCGATCGAATCCTGGCTGTCGGCCGGGATCCGCATGTAGCGGAACGGGTCGTTCGGGCTCGCACGCACGCCGGCGAGGAACACGCGCTCGCCGTTCATGTCGACGGGCAGCATGTAGTTGTTGAATTCGCGCGCCTGGCCGTCCTTGCCGCGGATCTTGTACTGCACGGACGGGCCGATGTTGTGGAGCTGCGTCGGCTTCGACGTCTTCGCGCCGGAGCCGAGGCGTTCGTCGAACGCTTCCTTCAACGAGCTCGTCGTCGCGACACCGCGCACGTCCGGCTTGCCGTTCGCGTCGGCCATGTTCTCGACGTTGATCGCACGGAAATCGGAGAACTCGATCGTGTCGCCGTCGTTGCCCGGCATCTGCAGCGGCGCCGAACTGCCGATCGTCCCCTTCACGGGGAAGGTCTTCGCGTTGCCGCCCGTCATCGGATAGGCCGTCATCTGCATCTGCGAGCCGCCGTCCTGGAAGCTCGACTGGTAGATCGACACGCCCTTGTACGTGAACGGCTTGTTGACCTCGACGCGCGCCGGGATCTTCTGGCCGGTCTCGCGATCGATCACGACGATGTCGCTCGCGAACAGCTTCGGCATGCCCGTCGTGTAGTAGTCGACGATGAACTTGTTGAGCTGGATCGAGAACGGCAGGTCCTGGATCAGCGAGCCGCTCGGCTGGTTCAGGATCGCGGTCGACACGAACTGCCCCTCGGGCACCCACGCGTAGCCGCGGAACGTCGGGTTCGACGCGGACAGGCGATGGTCGGGCGAGATCTCGCTGATCGTCGCGCTCGTGTTGACCGGGCTCTTGCCGAACATCCACATCTGGAATTTGATCGGCAGGTTGCTGTCGAGCAGGCCGCCGATACAGATCACGACGATCGCGAGGTGCGCGGAGATGTAGCCCCACTTGGTCATTGCACCGCGTTTCGCGGAAATCAGCGTCGCGCCGTCGTTCTCACGCACGATGTGCTTGTAGCCGGCCTTGGTGACGAACGTGGCGAGCGTCGCCGTGACCGTCGCGCGCGTGCCGGACGTCGTGTATTCGGCCTTGTGGTGGAAGGCCCGCAGGCTGCCTTCGCGAACCTTGTCCTTCCAGCTCTTCGCATCGGCGAGCATCTTCGGCGCGTTGCGGATCACGCACAGCGAGATCGACACGACGAGGAAGATCAGGATCAGCATGAACCACCACGCGCTGTACACGTTGTACAGGCCGAGCGAGCGGAAGATGTCCGCCCAGAACGGCCCGAACTGGTTCACATAGTTCGGATACGGATCGTCCTGGGTCAGGACCGTGCCGATGATGCTCGCAATCGACAGCACCACCAGCAGCGCAATCGCGAAGCGCATCGAGCTCAGCAGCTCGACCGCGCGCTTGGACGCACCCTGACCCGACTTCGACTGCAACCCCGACGTGGTAACGCTCATTCAAACTCCGACTCAGGGGAAACAGCCCCCAACGCTCACTTTGATTATTGCCCCCGAAGGGGCGGCCAGCACGCGCGTGACGGCCGGCGCGTGCCGACAAAAAAGAAGGGCGAGGCAACCGCAACGATGCGGCGCCCCACCCTTTTCTTGTTCTGACTCCGGCCGCCCTTCGGGCGCCCGGTCATTCCATTCGCCGCTGACCGCTCAACGCAGGCCCGCGATGTAATCCGCGACGGCCTTGATCTCGTTGTCCGACAGCCGCGTGGCGATCTGATGCATCGCCTCGTTGTTGTTGCGCGCGCCGGCACCCTGCTGGAACGCGGTCAACTGCGCGACCGTGTAATCGGCCCATTGCCCCGACAGACGCGGATACTGAACCGGGAGCCCTTGCCCTGTCGGCCCGTGGCAGCTCGCGCAGGCGGGTACGCCCTTCTCCGCGATGCCGCCGCGATAGATCTTCTGGCCGATCGGCACGGTTGCCGCATCGCGTGCGGTGCCGAGCTTTGTCGTCTGCGACCCGTAGTACGCGGCGACGTTGCGCATGTCGTCCGCGCTCAGCGCGCTCGCGAATCCGACCATCACCGCGTTGGTGCGCACCGGCCCCTTCGCGCCCGGCTGCGTCTTGAAGTCGTTCAACTGCTTGACCAGATATTCGGGATGCTGGCCGGCGAGCTTCGGGAAACTGCCCGACGCGCTATTGCCGTCGGCGCCGTGACACGACGCGCAGACTTGCCCGGCAATCGCCTTGCCACGGTCGAGATCCGGCTTTGCCGCATCCGCCGCGTTTGCCTCCGCTACGAAACCTACGAACCCTGCTGCAACCTGAAGCACCATCAGAGACTTGCACAGTCGATTCATTCGCACACCCTGTTTCGTCTTGTGGGAATTTGAGGTTCTGCAAAAAACGACGGCGTTCAGTCTACCGCAGAAGCTACATAAAAGCGCGAGGCAGGCGCCCGGTAGCCTTCGGTAAAACCGCCGTATTGTACAATATCGTGTTGAAAGCTCCGGCGCCTATCGGGGCTACCCCGCCTCCACCAAGCGGCTCGCGCCGCCCGTCCTTCCGGTTCCCATGGCCTTTCTGCTCCATCAAGCCCGCTTCTACACGACCGTCAACCATCTGCGCGACCTGCCGCCGACGGTCCAGCCGGAAATTGCGTTCGCGGGCCGCTCGAATGCCGGCAAGTCGACGGCGATCAACGTGCTGTGCAACCAGAAGCGGCTCGCCTTCGCGTCGAAGACGCCCGGCCGCACGCAGCATATCAACTACTTCTCCGTCGGCCCGGCCGCCGAGCCCGTCGCGAACCTCGTCGACCTGCCCGGCTACGGCTACGCGGAAGTGCCCGGCGCCGCCAAGGCGCATTGGGAAATGCTGCTGTCGTCCTACCTCGCGACCCGCTCGCAGCTCTGCGGCCTGATCCTGATGATGGATTCGCGCCGTCCGCTGACCGATCTCGACCGCCGCATGATCGAGTGGTTCGTGCCGACCGGCAAGCCGATCCACACGCTGCTGACGAAGTGCGACAAATTGACGCGGCAGGAAAGCATCAACGCGCTGCGGACCACGCAAAAGGGGCTCGATGCGTATCGTGACCAGGGCGTTCAGGGCAAGCTGACGGTCCAGCTGTTCTCGGCGATGAAGCGCATTGGGCTCGACGAAGCGCACGAATTGATCGAAAGCTGGGTGCGGCCGTCCGTCGCCGACGAAAAAAGCGAGCCTGTAGCACAATGATCGGGCAACGCGCGGCCGGGATCGGCGGCGCGCACCTGACGGCGCCTGCGGTTTCGGCCGGCTCATAAAAAAACCCGCCGTTGAACGGCGGGTCAAACAGCCTAATCGAAAAACGACAGGCACCCGCTCAGGGAGGAGAAGCGGGGAGCTGCACGCGACGCGTGCCGCTCGATCGCTATCATATACCAACGCTCCCGAAAATGACCTAAGGGTTCCGTAAGGTCTTACTGCCCTGATTTCTACCCAATCGCCATGAGCTTCCATCCGCTTCATCGTCCGCGCCGGATGCGCCGCGACGACTTCTCCCGGCGCCTGATGCGCGAAAACCGCCTGACCACCGACGACCTGATCTATCCGGTGTTCGTCGTCGAAGGCACCAACGAACGGCAGCCGGTGCCGTCGATGCCCGGCGTCGAACGCGTGTCCGTCGATCTGCTGATGCAGGTCGCCGAGCAGTGCGTCGAACTCGGCGTGCCCGTGCTGTCGCTGTTCCCGGCCATCGAGCCGTCGGTGAAAACGCCTGACGGTCGCGAGGCAGCCAATCCGGAAGGCCTGATCCCGCGCGCGGTGCGCGAGCTGAAGAAGCGCTTCCCCGAACTCGGCGTGCTGACCGACGTCGCACTCGATCCGTACACGAGCCACGGCCAGGACGGCGTGCTCGACGAAAACGGCTATGTGATCAACGACGACACGATCGAGATCCTGATCGATCAGGCGCGCGCGCAGGCGGAAGCCGGCGTCGACATCGTCGCGCCGTCGGACATGATGGACGGCCGCATCGGCGCGATCCGCGAAATGCTGGAAAGCGACGGCCATATCCACACGCGGATCATGGCCTATTCGGCCAAGTTCGCGTCGGCGTTCTACGGCCCGTTCCGCGACGCGGTCGGCTCGGCGTCCAATCTGGGCAAGGGCAACAAAATGACCTACCAGATGGATCCGGCGAACAGCGACGAAGCGCTGCGCGAAGTGCGCCTGGACATCGACGAAGGCGCCGACATGGTGATGGTCAAGCCCGGCATGCCGTACCTCGACATCGTGCGCCGCGTGAAGGACGAGTTCCGCTTTCCGACCTACGTGTACCAGGTGAGCGGTGAATACGCGATGCTGAAGGCCGCCGCGATGAACGGCTGGCTCGATCACGACAAGGTCGTGCTGGAATCGCTGCTCGCGTTCAAGCGTGCGGGCGCCGACGGCGTGCTCACGTACTTCGCGCTCGACGCCGCGCGTCTGCTGAAAGCGCAACGCTAAACACCTGCCGGCAGGCGGAAAGAAAAACGGCGGGACACTTCGGTGTCCCGCCGTTTTTTTGTTTGCTGTCGATCGCGGCCGTATGCCTCGATCGTCAATTCATGCCACGCAAGCGCGCCGGTTCGCCACGAGCGCGCCCGCGACGCGCATGGTCATACCGTCGGGACCGCAGCCCGGTCGAGGCTGCGCAGGAACGTCTCGGCCGCCTGATAGCCGACCACGCGCCCGATCTCGTTGCCGCTTCTATCGAAGAAGATGATGCCCGGCGGGCCGAACAGGTTGAAGCGCTTCAGCAGCGCCTGGTCGTCCGGGTTGTTCGCGGTGACGTCCGCACGCACGAGGTGAAGTTGCGCGAGTCGCGCCTGCACACGCGCGTCGGTAAACGTCAGATGCTCCATCTCCTTGCAGCTCACGCACCAGTCGGCGTAGAAGTCGAGCATCACGGGCTGGCCCGCCGTCTTCAGCAGCGTGTCGAGTTCGCCGCTCGAGCGCACCGATGCGAACGCGGGCCCGTCCTGAGCAGCGGCCGCGCCTGCTGCCGCCGTACCGCCCGACGCAACCGTGCGTGCCGCCAGCACCGCCAGCGGCTTGACCGGATCGGTCGAGCCCGCGGCCAGGCCGACGAGCAGCGTAGCCGCCCAGATCGCGAGCGCAGCGCCCACGCCACGGCCAAGGCGACGCCAGATCGACGTGGCGCCGGCATTCGGCGTGAACAGCCCGAGCGCCGCGGCCGCGATCAGCAGCCACAACGCAGCGAGCACCATCTTCAGGCCACCGGCCAGCACCGGCCACACGATCCACAGCGCGGCTGCGAGCAGCACGATGCCGAAGAACACCTTCACGCCGTCCATCCATGCGCCGGCGCGCGGCAGTACCGTCCCGGCCCCGACGCCGACGACCAGCAGCGGCACGCCCAGCCCCAGCCCCATCGCGAACAGTGCAGCGCCGCCGAGCAGCGCATTGCCCGTGTGCGCGATGAAGGCGAGCACCGCGAACAGCGGTGCCGTCATGCATGCGCCGACAACCAGTGCGGACAGCGCGCCCATCGCCGCGACCGCGACGAAATGACCGCCCTGGCGCGCGGTCGATGCCTCGGCCGCGCCGTTCTGCCAGCGTGCGGGCAGCGCGATGTCCTTGCCCGAGATCAGCGAGACGGCAAACGCGGTCAACAGCACGCCGAACGCGCCGAGCACCCACGGGTTCTGCAGCCATGCGCCGAGGCTCTGGCCCACCAGCGCCGCGGCGATGCCGAGCACCGTGTAGACCAGCGCCATGCCGACCACATAGGTCAGCGACAGCGCGAAGCCGCGCGCATGCGTCGCGCGCGTGCCTTGGCCGATGATGATCGCCGACACGATCGGAATCATCGGATACGAACACGGCAGGAGGCTCAGCACGACGCCCGCGACGAAATACAGTGCGACGATCGTGAAGAAGCCATGCCCTTCGAGCAGCGACTGCGCGAAATCGGCGCTCGTGACCTTGTCGAACCAGCTGCCCGCGGCAACCGCATCGGCGGACGACGGCGACGACGAGGCGGCGCCCAGCGCGGCGCCATCGACCTTCACGACGTGCTCGGCCGGCGGATAGCAGATGCCCTCGTCCGCGCACCCCTGCGACGTCACCGCGAGCTCGAACGGACCTGACGCCTGCTTGACGGGCACATGCACGACGACTTCGTCACGGTAGGTCTCGACGTCCTTCTGGAACGTCTGGTCGAACTTCACGTGGCCGGCCGGGAATTGCGGATCGCCGAGCGTCGCCTGCCCGCTCTTCACCGCGAACGCGAACCGCTCGCGGTACAGGTAATAGCCGTTGGCGACCTTGAAGTGGACGTCCACCTGCCCCGGGGATTCACTCGCACTGAACTTGAACGCAACCGACGGATCGAGGAAATCGTCGGCCGCGCGCGCGGCCGACAGGCCGCCGAGCACGAGCATGAACGACAACAGGACTGCGAGGAATCGCAGCGCGCGCACGCGCACGGGAAGCGCCATACCGTTAAACATGAAATAGACGTTGAGTTTCGCTCGTCACCCACTGGCCGTACGCGGCCGATGCCGTCGTCTGCCACGAGACGATTTCGGGCGTCTCGTAAGGATGATGCGCGAGAATAAATCGCTCCAGTTCGAGCGCCCGCACGGGGCTCGTCTTGAACAGCAACTGGATCTCGTCGGCCGTTTCGACCTTGCCCTGCCAGTGGTAGCGCGACTTGATCGCGCCGAGCTCCGACACGCACGCGGCAAGCCGCGCATCGAGCGCACCGTCGGAAAGCGTCTTGGCGGTCTCGGCATCGGGCACCGTCGTCAGCATCAGCACCACTATCATCCGCGCCCTCCTGGCTGGTCTATCGGCTCCCGCCGACGCGAATTGCCCACCTGGAGCGCGCGCCGGCTGCCCCGTATCGTAGCGCAGCCCGCGCAACGCTGCCGGAACCGCCCTGCGACAATCGATCGCAGCCGGCGCCGGAAAAACAAAAAGGGCCAAGCAATTGCTCGGCCCCTTTCAGATACTGCTGCGTACCGGAAGCTTACTCAGCTTCTTGCACGTTTTCCGTTTCGTCGACTTCCGGACGATCGAGCAGCTCGACCAGTGCCATCGGTGCGTTGTCGCCCACGCGGAAGCCGAACTTCAGCACGCGCAGGTAGCCGCCCGGACGGTTCGCGAAACGCGGACCGAGCACGTCGAACAGCTTCGCCACCGAGTCACGATCGCGCAGGCGGTTGAACGCCAGGCGACGGTTTGCCAGCGACGGCTTCTTGCCGAGCGTGATCAGCGGCTCGACGACTTTACGGAGTTCCTTCGCCTTCGGCAGCGTCGTCTTGATGACTTCGTGCTCGATCAGCGAGTTGGACATGTTACGGAGCATAGCCAGACGGTGGCTGCTCGTGCGGTTCAGTTTCCGCAGACCATGACGATGGCGCATTTCAGTTTCCTTGATTCAAAGTTTTGATCCAGCTCTTCTATCGCACCTCGATGGGTGCACGGGCCGGTAACGAAAAAAAGCAAGATGCGGATTTTAAAGGAAAATCCGCATCTTTGCCAACTACAGCAACAACCAGGCTTACTTGTCGAGACCAGCCGGCGGCCAGTTTTCGAGCTTCATGCCCAGCGTGAGACCGCGCGAAGCGAGCACTTCCTTGATCTCGTTGAGCGACTTGCGACCGAGGTTCGGCGTCTTCAGCAGCTCGTTTTCCGTGCGCTGGATCAGGTCGCCGATGTAGTAGATGTTCTCGGCCTTCAGGCAGTTCGCCGAACGAACCGTCAGCTCGAGATCGTCCACCGGACGCAGCAGGATCGGGTCGATCTGCGGTGCACGCGACGGCGCTTCGGCTGCCGTTTCCGTGCCTTCCAGCGCCGCGAACACGGACAGCTGGTCGACCAGGATGCGGGCCGATTGACGGATCGCTTCTTCCGGCGTGATCACACCGCTCGTCTCGATGTTCATCACGAGCTTGTCGAGGTCGGTACGCTGCTCGACACGTGCGCTTTCGACAGCGTAGCTCACGCGGCGAACCGGCGAGAACGATGCGTCGAGGACGATGCGGCCGATGATCTTGGCCGTGTCTTCGCCGTAGCGACGGACGTTGCCGGGCACATAGCCGCGACCCTTTTCGATCTTGATCTGAACGTCGAGCTTGCCGCCCTTCGACAGATGCGCAATCACGTGATTCGGGTTGATGACTTCGCAGTCGTGAGCCAGCTCGATATCGCCGGCCGTGACAACGCCTTCACCTTCCTTGCGCAGCGTAACCGTCACTTCGTCACGGTTATGCAGCTTGAACACCACGCCTTTCAGGTTCAGCAGCAGGTTGACGACGTCTTCCTGCACGCCGTCCAGCGTCGAGTACTCGTGCACCACGCCCGCGATCGTCACTTCGGTCGGCGCGTAGCCAACCATCGACGACAGCAGCACGCGGCGAAGCGCATTGCCCAAGGTGTGGCCGTAACCGCGTTCGAACGGTTCCATGACCACCCTCGCGTGGTTCTCGCCCAGCGATTCCACGGCGATGATCTTGGGTTTCAGCAAACTGGTTTGCATGGGCTTTCCTTTTCAATACCCTCGGCTCGTTACACCGATAAGGCTGACCGGTAACAACCAGAAAATAAACAGCCGAGGCCCCTCCTTGCGCAACGCAATCGGGGTACCTCGGCCGTCAATCGGATTAACGCGAATACAATTCGACGATCAGGCTTTCGTTGATGTCGCCTGCGATTTCAGCGCGTTCCGGCATTTGCTTGAACGTGCCTTCGAACTTCTTCGCATCGACTGCAACCCAGCTCGGCATGCCGCCTTGCTCGGCCAGCGACAGCGCTTCGACGATACGCGCCTGCTTCTTCGCCTTTTCGCGGATCGCGACGATGTCACCTGCCTTCACTTGCTGCGACGGGACGTTCGCGACGACGCCGTTCACGGTGATCGACTTGTGGCTCACCAGCTGACGCGCTTCAGCGCGGGTCGAGCCGAAGCCCATGCGATACACGACGTTGTCGAGACGCGACTCGAGCAGTTGCAGCAGGTTTTCACCCGTGTTGCCCTTGCGGCGGTCGGCTTCAGCGAAGTAGCGGCGGAACTGACGCTCCAGCACGCCGTAGATACGCTTGACCTTCTGCTTTTCGCGCAGCTGCGTACCGTAGTCGGACGTACGTGCGCCCGAGGTACGGCCGTGCTGACCCGGCTTGCTGTCGAGCTTGCACTTGTCGGCGAGCGAGCGACGTGCGCTCTTCAGGAACAGGTCGGTGCCTTCACGGCGGGACAGCTTGGCCTTCGGGCCGATATAACGTGCCACTTTGCATTCCTCTATCAATCAGTCACGCAGATCTGAATCCGCGCTAGTTCGCGCCCTTTGGGGCGAACGGTGGGCTTAGTCAATCAAAAAAGCAACGCCCGTCGACGCTGAGCGGCGACAGGCAATGTGCTAGCACGAACGTGCCAGCACACCTTTAGATACGACGACGCTTCGGCGGACGGCAGCCGTTGTGCGGAATCGGGGTGACGTCCGAAATCGCGGTGATCTTGATGCCGAGGCCGTGCAGTGCGCGCACTGCCGACTCACGACCCGGGCCCGGGCCCTTGATCCGCACTTCCAGATTCTTCACGCCGTATTCCATCGCGACGCGGCCAGCCGACTCGGCTGCGACCTGGGCAGCGAACGGCGTCGATTTGCGCGAGCCCTTGAAGCCCTGACCGCCCGACGTCGCCCATGCCAGTGCGTTGCCTTGGCGATCGGTGATCGTGATGATCGTGTTGTTGAACGACGCGTGAACGTGAACCACGCCTTCAGCGACGTTCTTCTTAACCTTCTTGCGAACGCGTTGCGCCGCGGTGTTCGAAGCCTTAGCCATTACGTTTTCCTGTAACTGTCAGTTCCGCTTACTTCTTCAGCGCTTGCGCTGCACGACGCGGACCCTTGCGAGTACGTGCGTTCGTACGCGTACGCTGACCGCGCATCGGCAGGCCCTTGCGATGACGAACACCACGGTAGCAACCGAGGTCCATCAGGCGCTTGATGTTCATCGTCACTTCACGGCGCAGATCGCCTTCGACGACAAACTTGCCCACTTCTTCACGCAGCTTTTCCAAGTCTGCGTCGGTCAAGTCCTTGACCTTCTTCGAAAAATCGACGCCAGCTGCCACGCAGATGCTGCGCGAACGGGTGCGGCCGACACCAAAGATTGCCGTCAGGCCGATCTCGGTGTGCTGGTGATTCGGGATGTTAACCCCTGCGATACGAGCCATTGTTTTTCCTCAAACAAAAAGCGCAAACAAACGCGCGGTCAGCCTTGGCGCTGCTTGTGGCGCGGATCCGAGCTGCAGATCACGCGAACGACGCCTTTGCGCTTGATGATCTTGCAATTGCGGCAAATGCGCTTAACCGATGCCATCACTTTCATGATAATACCCTTTTTTCAAATCACTTCGCCCGGAACACGATCCGCGCACGAGACAGATCGTAAGGCGTCAATTCAACCGTCACCTTGTCGCCCGGCAGGATGCGGATGTAGTGCATCCGCATCTTTCCGGAAATATGCCCCAACACGACATGGCCGTTTTCCAGCTTCACGCGGAAGGTCGCATTCGGGAGGTTTTCAATCACCTCACCCTGCATCTGGATTACATCGTCTTTGGCCATAGTCCTTTCAACGCATCGGGATGTTGCCGCCCTTGAAGTTCGCCTTCTTGAGCAGTGACTCATACTGTTGCGACATAACGTACGACTGCACCTGCGCCATAAAGTCCATCGTGACGACGACAATGATCAGCAGCGACGTTCCACCAAAATAAAACGGCACGTTCCAGCGCAGCACCAGAAACTCCGGCAGCAGACACACGAAGACGATGTAGATCGCACCGGCCAGCGTCAGACGCGTGAGGATGCGGTCGATATATCGTGCGGTCTGGTCGCCCGGACGGATGCCCGGAACAAACGCGCCGCTCTTCTTCAGGTTGTCTGCGGTTTCCCTGCTGTTGAACACCAGTGCGGTGTAGAAGAAGCAGAAAAACACGATCGCCAGCGTGTACAGCAGCACATAGACCGGCTGGCCCGGCTTCAGCGCTTCCGCAACGTTATGCAACGTATTGGAAATCCAGCTTCCCGTCGGCTGACCGGTACTGAACCAGCCGAGAATCGTTGCCGGGAACAGAATGATCGACGATGCAAAGATCGGCGGAATCACACCCGACATGTTCAGCTTCAGCGGCAGATGCGACGACTGCCCACCGTAGATCTTGTTGCCGACCTGGCGCTTCGCGTAGTTCACGAGGATCTTGCGCTGACCGCGTTCGATGAACACGACCAGGTAAGTCACCGCGGCAATCAGGACGACGATGATGATCGCCGAAATGATGCTCATCGAACCCGTACGCACCAGCTCGAACAACCCACCGACGGCATTCGGGAACCCTGCTGCGATCCCGCCGAAGATGATGATCGAGATACCGTTGCCCAGACCACGCTCGGTAATCTGCTCGCCGAGCCACATCAGGAACATCGTACCGGTAACCAGCGTCACGACCGTCGTCAGACGGAACAGCATGCCGGGGTCAGTAACGAGGCCCGGCTGGTTTTCCAGCGCAGCCGCGATACCGAACGCCTGGAAGGTCGCGAGCACCACGGTGAAATACCGCGTGTACTGCGTGATCTTCCGTTGCCCTGCCTGCCCTTCCTTCTTCAGCGCCTCGAGCTGCGGCGAGACAATCGCCAGCAACTGCATGATGATCGACGCCGAGATGTACGGCATGATCCCCAGCGCAAAGATCGTGAAGCGGGAAAGCGCGCCACCCGAGAACATGTTGAACATGCCCAGGATGCCGCCAGCCTGGCTCTGGAACAGCTTCGCCAGTTGATCCGGATCGATGCCCGGCACGGGAATGTGCGCGCCGATGCGATAGACGATCAGCGCCAGGAGCAAGAACATTGCTCGCCGGCGCAGATCGCCGAATTTCGCCGTGCTTCGACCGGGTTTTGCAAGACTCGGGCTGTTAGCCAAGTACCTTCTCCGATGAATGCAAGTGACGACGCGCTACGCGTGTCACTCGGCGAACGAACCGCCAGCCGCTTCGATCGCAGCGCGCGCACCCTTGGTGGCACCGAGACCCTTCACGACGATCTTGCGCTTCAGTTCGCCCGTCGCGATGATCTTTGCGCTCTTCGTCAGCTCGCCGACCAGGCCGGCTTGCTTCAGTGCGAGCAGATCGATCTCATCGACCGGCAGCTTCTCGAGGTCGCTCAGGCGCACTTCACCGACGAATTCCTTCGTCAGCGACGTGAAGCCGCGCTTCGGCAGACGACGTTGCAGCGGCATCTGACCGCCTTCGAAACCGACTTTGTGGAAGCCGCCCGAACGCGATTTCTGACCCTTGTGACCACGGCCAGCCGTCTTGCCGAGGCCCGAACCGATGCCACGGCCGACGCGACGCTTGGCGTGCTTGGCGCCAGCTGCCGGCTTCAGGTTATTCAATTCCATATCAACTCCTTGATCCGTAGGGCCGCTTACGCGATGACCTTAACGAGGTACGAGACCTTGTTGATCATGCCGCGGACCGCCGGCGTGTCCTGAAGCTCGCTGACCGAGTTGAGTCGGCGCAGGCCCAGGCCACGCACGGTCGCGCGGTGCGATTCGCGGGTCCCGATCAGGCTCTTAACGAGCTGAACCTTGACAGTTTTTTCAGACATGGTGACCACCCGGGCTTAGCCCAAAATTTCTTCGACGGACTTGCCGCGCTTCGCCGCGATGTCTGCCGGGGTGGACTGCTTGCGCAGACCGTCCAGCGTGGCGCGAACGAGGTTGTACGGGTTCGTCGAACCGTGGCTCTTTGCCACGACGTTCTGAACGCCCATCACGTCGAACACTGCGCGCATCGGGCCGCCGGCGATCACGCCCGTACCTGCCTTCGCCGGAGCGAGGAGGACAGCGGATGCGCCATGCTTGCCGTGCACTTCGTGTTGCAGCGTGCCGTTCTTGAGCGGCACCTTGAACATGTTGCGGCGAGCTTGTTCCATTGCCTTCTGGACAGCGACCGGCACTTCCTTCGCCTTGCCCTTGCCCATACCGATGCGGCCGTCACCGTCGCCAACCACGGTCAGTGCGGCGAAGCCGAGAATACGGCCACCCTTCACGACCTTGGTCACGCGATTGACCGAAATCATCTTTTCGCGAAGGCCGTCGTCGCGCTCGTCAGCCTGAACTTTCGCTTGCATCTTTGCCATGACGAATTCCTTCCTTAGAACTTGAGCCCAGCTTCGCGAGCTGCCTCAGCCAGCGCCTTGACGCGGCCGTGGTAGCGGAAGCCCGAGCGGTCGAAGGCGACGGATTCGATGCCGGCAGCCTTTGCCTTTTCGGCAATACGCTTGCCGATCAGCGTCGCGGCATTGACGTTGCCGCCCTTGCCCGACTTGTCGGCCAGTTCTGCGCGCACTTCTGCTTCGAGCGTCGACGCGCTGGCGAGCACCTTGGTGCCGCACGGCGAGAACACTTGAGCGTAGATGTGCGTGTTCGTGCGATGCACGGCGAGACGCGCGACCTGCAGCTCAGCGATCTTGATACGCGTCTGGCGAGCGCGGCGCAGGCGAGATTGAGTCTTATCCATGATTGCGCACCCTTACTTCTTCTTCGTTTCTTTGAGGATCACAACCTCGTCGGAATAGCGCACGCCCTTGCCCTTGTAGGGTTCCGGCGGACGGTAACCGCGAACTTCCGCAGCCACTTGACCGACTTGTTGTTTGTTGATCCCCTTGATCACGATTTCGGTTTGCGTCGGGGTTTCTGCCTTGACGCCTTCCGGCATCTGGTGCACCACCGGGTGCGAGAAACCCAGCGACAGGTTCAGCTTGTCGCCTTGCGCTTGCGCACGATAACCGACGCCAACCAGCGTCAGCTTGCGCTCGAAACCCTTGGTCACGCCGTGCACGGCATTCGCGATAATCGCGCGCATCGTGCCCGACAGTGCATTTGCTTCGCGGCTTTCGTCCACCGGCGACAGGTTCAGCGTGCCGTCGTTGTTCGCCACGTTCACGAGCGGATTGATCGCTTGCGTGATGGTGCCCAGCGGGCCCTTGACGGTGATCGCACCGTCGGCCAGCTTGACTTCCGCGCCTTGCAGCGCGATCGGGCTCTTACCTACTCGAGACATGTTTCTCTCTCCTCGGCTTTAAGCGACGTAGCAGATGACTTCGCCGCCGACGCCGGTAGCGCGCGCCTTGCGGTCGGTCATCACGCCCTTCGGCGTCGACACGATTGCCACACCGAGGCCATTCATGACCTGCGGGATGTCGTTACGGCCGCGGTACACGCGCAGGCCAGGCTTCGACACGCGTTCGATGCGTTCGATGACCGGACGGCCAGCGTAGTACTTCAGCGCGATATTCAGTTCGGACTTCGCACCTTCCGCCTTCACGGCGAAATCGTCGATATAGCCTTCGTCTTTCAGGACTTGCGCGATTGCAACCTTGACTTTCGACGAGGGCATCGACACCGATACCTTCTCGACCATCTGCCCGTTGCGGATGCGAGTCAGCATATCGGCGATAGGATCACTCATGCTCATTTACGTTTCTCCTATTACCAGCTCGCCTTGGTCAGGCCAGGAATCTCGCCACGGAATGCGATTTCACGAATCTTGTTACGCGCGAGGCCGAATTTACGGAACGTGCCACGCGGACGGCCCGTGATCGCGCAGCGGTTACGCTGGCGGGTCGGGTTTGCGTTGCGGGGCAGTTGCTGCAGCTCAAGGCGTGCTTCGTAGCGCTCTTCTTCCGACTTGCTTTGGTCTTCGACGATCGCCTTCAGCGCATCGCGCTTTGCTGCGAACTTCGCGACCAGGCGGGCGCGCTTCTTTTCACGTTCGATCAGTGCCAGTTTAGCCACGGTAACCTCAGTTTCTGAACGGGAACTTGAAGCTGGCGAGCAGAGCCTTTGCTTCGTCGTCGGTCTTCGCAGTCGTCGTGATGCTGATGTTCAGCCCACGCAGTGCGTCGATCTTGTCGTAGTCGATTTCGGGGAAAATGATCTGCTCTTTCACACCGATGTTGTAGTTGCCACGGCCATCGAAAGCACGACCCGACACGCCGCGGAAGTCACGCACGCGGGGCAGGGCAACCGTCACGAAACGGTCGAGGAATTCGTACATCGCTTGGCCACGCAGCGTCACCATCGCGCCGATCGGGTAACCCTGGCGGATCTTGAAGCCTGCGATTGCCTTGCGTGCCTTGGTCACGACCGGCTTCTGACCAGCGATCTTCGTGAGGTCGCCAACGGCGTTCTCGATGATCTTCTTGTCAGCGATCGCTTCGCCAAGACCCATGTTCAGCGTGATCTTGGTGATGCGCGGCACTTCCATGACCGACTTGTAACCGAACTTCTCGATCAGGCCGGGCACAACCTTTTCTTTGTAAAACTCTTGAAAACGAGCCATTTTTTACTCCGCTGCGTCAGGCGCTCAGTACAGCACCGGTCGTCTTCAGGAAGCGAACCTTCTTGCCTTCCTCGACCTTGATGCCAACACGCGACGCCTTGCCATTCGCGTCGACCAGTGCGACGTTCGAAATATGCAGGGGCATCGTCTTCGCTTCCACGCCGCCCGTCGTACCCTTCATCGGGTTCGGCTTCACATGCTTCTTGACGAGGTTGATACCTTCAACCGTCACATGCTCTGCACCGACAGCCAGCACGACGCCGCGCTTGCCCTTGTCCTTGCCAGTGACGACGATGACTTCGTCACCTTTGCGAATCTTGTTCATCGCGACTCCTTACAGCACTTCCGGCGCCAGCGAAACGATCTTCATGAATCGTTCGCTACGCAGCTCACGCGTGACCGGCCCGAAAATACGGGTGCCGATCGGCTCGAGCTTGTTATTCAAAAGCACAGCGGCGTTGCCGTCGAACTTGATCAGCGAGCCGTCTTGACGGCGCACGCCCTTGGCAGTGCGGACCACCACGGCGTTGTAAATTTCGCCTTTCTTCACGCGCCCGCGCGGCGTTGCCTCTTTGACGCTCACCTTGATGATGTCGCCAATGCCGGCATAACGACGCTTCGAGCCGCCGAGCACCTTGATGCACAGGACTTCACGTGCACCCGTGTTGTCGGCTACTTCGAGCCGAGATTCGGTCTGGATCATGGTTTGTCTTTCCCAACTTAATCCGGATGCACCACCATGATGCATTCGGTCAGTCTTGGTCCCGTCAGCCAATCGGCTGCTTGGGTTGGAACAGCAGCGACGGCAAACGAAACCCGCCATCGCAATTCGGTGAATCTTTCGGACAGGCAGGCGCCAGTCCGCTTCCCCCACCAACTTCGCCCGCGACGGGGCTCCCATAAAGAGGGAAGACCAGGATTATAACAAATAATCCTGGTCACGCAAGCAAATACTTTGCGATTTCAAGCACTTCGCGGAGAAGTGCCTGTTACTGCCTACTGCGCTGCCCGCTTAGATGACGCGAGCTGCTTCGACGAGGCGCGACACCGTCCAGGCCTTCGTCTTCGAAACAGGACGAGTTTCCTGGATTTCGACGAGATCGCCTTCGTTGTAGGTGTTCGCTTCATCGTGCGCGTGGTACTTCTTCGAACGCACGACATACTTGCCGTAGATCGGGTGCTTGACGCGGTGCTCGATCAGCACGGTGACGGTCTTGTCCATCTTGTTGCTGACGACCCGACCGACCAGCGTCCGCTTCAGCGAGGTTTTCACGCTATCGTTCATTTCTGGTTCGCCTTCTGAGTCATGACGGTCCGCACACGTGCGATGTCGCGACGAACCTTCTTCAGCTGGCTCGTGTTCGTGAGCTGCTGGGTCGCGAGTTGCATGCGCAGGCCGAATTGCGCCTTCAGCAGGTCCGCCAGCTCCTTGTTGAGCGCGGCCTGGTCTTTCTGGAGAAGTTCGGAAGCCTTCATATTTTCTCCTTAGGCGCCGAGCTGGCGCACGATGAACGCCGTCTTCAGCGGCAGCTTGGCTGCAGCCAGACGGAACGCTTCGCGTGCCAGTTCTTCGGTTACGCCGTCCATTTCATAGAGCATCTTGCCCGGCTGAATCTCGGCGACGTAGTACTCCGGGTTACCCTTACCGTTACCCATACGCACTTCGGCCGGCTTCTGCGAAATCGGCTTGTCCGGGAAGATCCGGATCCAGATGCGGCCGCCACGCTTGATGTGACGCGTCATTGCACGACGCGCCGCTTCAATCTGGCGTGCGGTCAGACGACCGCGACCGATAGCCTTCAGGCCGAATTCACCGAACGACACTGCGTTGCCGCGCGTCGCCTTGCCGGTGTTACGACCTTTCTGCTCTTTACGATACTTTCTGCGTTTCGGTTGCAGCATCGTTATTCTCCAGTCTTGCCGTCTTCGGGCTTGCCGGCGCCGCGGCGCGGTGCGCCACGACGAGCACCCGGAGCGCCGCCTTCGCCGTCACGGCGCGGACGACGGTCGCCCGGACGCGCATTGCGACGCGGACGCTTGTCTTCGGCTACTTCTTCCACCACCGGTGCGTCGTTGCGGCCGAGCGTATCGCCCTTGTAAACCCACACCTTGACGCCGATGATCCCGTAGGTCGTCTTCGCTTCCGAGGTCGCGTAGTCGATATCAGCACGCAGCGTGTGAAGGGGCACGCGACCTTCGCGATACCACTCCGTACGAGCGATTTCGATACCGTTCAGACGGCCAGCGCTCATGATCTTGATGCCTTGGGCACCCAGACGCATCGCGTTCTGCATCGCACGCTTCATCGCGCGACGGAACATGATCCGGCGCTCGAGCTGTTGCGTGATCGAGTCAGCGATCAGCTGAGCATCGGTTTCCGGCTTGCGGATTTCTTCGATGTTGACGTGAACCGGAACGCCCATGCGGCGTTGCAGTTCCGTCTTCAGCTGCTCGATATCCTCGCCCTTCTTGCCGATGACCACACCCGGACGCGAGCTGTAAATCGTGATGCGCGCGTTCTTCGCCGGACGCTCGATGACGACCCGACCGACCGAAGCGTTCTTCAGCTTCTTCTTCAGGTATTCACGAACACCGATGTCTTCCTGCAGCATCGCCGCGAAATTGTTGTTGTTCGCGTACCAACGCGAAGCCCAATTGCGGCTGACAGCCAGGCGGAAGCCAGTCGGATGAATTTTCTGTCCCATCGTATGGCTCCTTAATTCCCGACCGTCACAGTGATGTGACAGGATTGCTTCTCGATGCGGTTACCGCGGCCCTTGGCGCGCGCGGTGAAACGCTTGAGCGATGCAGCCTTGTCGACGTAGATGCTCTTGATCTTGAGCTCGTCGATATCAGCGCCTTCGTTGTGCTCCGCATTCGCGATTGCCGACAGCACAACCTTCTTCACGATGCCAGCCGCCTTCTTCGGCGAGAACGTCAGAACGTTCAGCGCCTTGTCGACCGGCAAACCGCGGATCTGGTCAGCCACAAGGCGCGTTTTCTGCGCCGAGATGCGGGCACCGCGATGAATTGCTTTCACTTCCATCTTGATTGCCCCTTATTTCTTGGCCTTCTTGTCGGCTGCGTGACCCTTGAACGTACGGGTCAGTGCGAACTCGCCAAGCTTGTGGCCGACCATGTTTTCCGAGATGTACACCGGAACGTGTTGACGGCCGTTGTGAACAGCGATCGTCAGGCCGATGAAATCCGGCAGAATCGTCGAGCGACGCGACCAGGTCTTGATCGGCTTTTTGTCGCGCGAAGCTGCAGCCGCCTCAACTTTCTTCAGCAAATGGGCGTCGCAGAACGGACCTTTTTTAACAGAACGTGCCATTGCCTACTCCTTAACGCTTGTGACGGCGCTGGACGATCATCGTCGTCGTGCGCTTGTTGCTACGGGTGCGATAACCCTTAGCCGGCGTACCCCACGGGCTAACCGGATCGCGACCTGCAGCCGTCTTGCCCTCACCACCACCGTGCGGGTGATCAACCGGGTTCATCGCAACGCCACGCACCGTCGGGCGGATACCGCGCCAGCGGTTCGCGCCAGCCTTGCCGATCTGGCGCAGGCTATGCTCTTCGTTGCCGACTTCACCGATCGTTGCACGGCACTCGATGTGCACGCGGCGGATTTCGCCCGAACGCAGACGAACCTGCGCGTAGACGCCTTCACGGGCGAGCAGCATGGCCGACGTACCAGCCGAACGCGCCATTTGCGCGCCCTTGCCCGGCAGCATCTCGATGCAGTGGATCGTCGTACCGACCGGAATGTTGCGGATCGGCAGCGTGTTGCCTGCACGGATCGGCGCTTCCGAACCCGACATCAGCTGTTGGCCGACGGTCAGGCCCTTCGGGGCGATGATGTAGCGACGTTCGCCGTCTGCGTAGAGCACCAGCGCGATGTTCGCGCTACGGTTCGGGTCGTACTCGAGACGCTCGACCTTTGCCGGAATGCCATCCTTCGTGCGACGGAAATCGACGATACGGTAGTGCTGCTTGTGACCACCACCCTTGTGACGCGTGGTGATACGACCGTTGTTGTTACGGCCGGCGGTCGAGCTCTGCGAGTCGAGCAGTGCCGCGAACGGCTTGCCCTGGTGCAGGTTCTTGTTGACCACCTTGACCATCGCGCGGCGACCCGGCGATGTCGGCTTAACTTTAACGATTGCCATGATTACTTGGCCTCCGCTTCAAAGTTGATTTCCTGGCCGGGCTTCAGGCAAACGTACGCCTTCTTCACGTCCTTGCGGCGGCCCATCGAACGGCCAAAGCGCTTCTGCTTGCCCTTCTGAACCAGCACGTTGACGGAATCAACTTCAACCTTGAACAGCAGCTCGACAGCCGCCTTCACTTCCTGCTTCGTGGCATCCGGTGCGACTTCGAACACGACTTGCTCGTTCTTGTCGGCAACCAGCGTCGCCTTTTCCGAGATCACCGGCGCGAGCAGGACCTGCATCAAACGATGATCGTTCTTGCGAATCTCGCTCATGACAGCAACTCCTCGATCTGGGCGACCGCAGCCTTCGTGACCAGCACTTTCTTGAAGTAGATCAGCGACAGCGGGTCAGCGTAGCGCGGCTCGACAATCGCCACGTGCGGCAGGTTGCGCGAAGCCAGGTACAGGTTCTCGTCGACCGTATCCGTAATGATCAGCACGGAGTCGAGACCCATGGTCTTGAATTTTTCGGCCAGCAGCTTGGTCTTCGGCGCTTCGAGGATGATGTCCTCGACGACCGACAGACGGCCTTCACGGGCCAGCTGCGAGAAGATCGAGCAGAGACCTGCGCGATGCATCTTCTTGTTGACCTTGTGCGAGAAGTTTTCTTCCGGCGAATTCGGGAAGATACGACCACCGCCACGCCACAACGGGCTCGACGACATACCGGCACGAGCGCGGCCCGTACCCTTCTGGCGCCACGGCTTCTTCGTCGTGTGCTTGACTTGCTCACGGTCCTTCTGTGCGCGGTTACCCTGGCGAGCATTCGCCTGGTAAGCGACGACGACCTGGTGGATCAGCGCTTCGTTGTAGTCACGACCGAACACGACGTCCGATGCGTTGACCACTGCACCTTCCTGACCATTTTCGTTCAGGAGCTTGAGTTCCATTATTTCGCCCCCTTGGTCTTGACGGCCGGCGTCACGAAGACCTTGCCGCCCTTCGCGCCCGGAATCGCACCCTTCACGAGCAGCAGCTTGCGCTCTGCGTCGATACGGGCGATTTCGAGGTTCTGCACCGTCACCGTCACGTCACCCATGTGACCCGTCATGCGTTTACCCGGGAAAACACGACCCGGATCCTGCGCCATACCGATCGAGCCCGGCACGTTGTGCGAGCGCGAGTTACCGTGCGTGGCACGGCCGGAGGAGAAGTTGTAACGCTTGATCGTACCGGCGTAGCCCTTACCGATCGACACGCCTTGCACGTCGACCTTCTGGCCCACTTCGAAAAGATCAGCACCGACCACGGCGCCATTCGACAGCTCAGCTGCCTTGGCCGCGTCAATGCGGAATTCCTTGAGGATTTCACCGGCTTCGACACCGGCTTTGGCGAGATGACCTGCCAGCGGCTTCGTCACGCGCGAGGCACGACGGGAGCCGAATGCAACCTGCACGGCCGTGTAGCCGTCGGTTTCAACAGTCTTGATCTGCGTCACGCGGTTGTCCGACACGTCCAGCACGGTGACGGGAATCGAATCCCCTTCCGCCGTGAAGATACGGGTCATGCCAACCTTGCGACCTACGAGTCCAAGGCTCATCATTTTCTCCATTCCCGACTGCGATTGGTCGGGGCTGATTTACAAAATGCCGGGCACGCAAGGCCCAACTTTTTTACGCGAATACGCGAAAAGCCAAGCAGTATAGCCCGACCTCTCGATTTCCGCAAGCAATACAAAGACTTAGCGCCGCCCGGCATGCCGATCGGCGCTGGAAGCCTTACTGCAGCTTGATTTCCACGTCGACGCCAGCCGGCAGGTCGAGCTTCATCAGCGCGTCAACCGTCTTGTCGGTCGGATCGACGATGTCCATCAGGCGCTGGTGGGTACGGATTTCGAGCTGATCGCGCGACGTCTTGTTGACGTGCGGCGAACGCAGGATGTCAAAACGCTGAATGCGCGTCGGCAGCGGCACCGGGCCACGGACGATTGCGCCAGTCCGCTTCGCGGTATCGACGATCTCGGCAGCCGATTGATCGATCAGACGATAGTCGAATGCCTTCAGGCGAATGCGGATTTTCTGTTGCTGCATGACGATTCCTTGGAAAGAGCGAGGCGATGTTGCATCGCCGGACACTAAAAGAACGTGAAACTTGACGCCTGCGGGGAGCGAGACATCAGGTTCCGGACGGTACTTCCACTGCTAAGCCCGCGATTCTACACGAAATTCTGGAGCGATGGTGCGAGTTTCTCGCCCCGCGCTTTCGCGTGACGGAAAAACAAAACCGGGTGCCAGCGCAAGCTGGACACCCGGTTTCGACGGTACGGACTGCATACCGCGGAATCGCGGACCCCGTCGGGATCCGCGGATCGTCGATATTACTCGATGATCTTGGCGACGACGCCGGCGCCGACCGTACGGCCGCCTTCGCGGATTGCGAAGCGCAGACCTTCTTCCATCGCGATCGGTGCGATCAGCTTCACCGTGATCGACACGTTGTCGCCCGGCATCACCATTTCCTTGTCCTTCGGCAGCTCGATCGAGCCCGTCACGTCCGTCGTACGGAAGTAGAACTGCGGACGGTAGTTGTTGAAGAACGGCGTGTGACGGCCGCCTTCGTCCTTGCTCAGCACGTACACCTCAGCCGTGAAGTGCGTGTGCGGCGTGATCGAACCCGGCTTCGCCAGAACCTGGCCACGCTCCACGTCTTCACGCTTCGTGCCGCGCAGCAGGATACCAACGTTGTCGCCTGCTTGACCTTGGTCCAGCAGCTTGCGGAACATTTCAACGCCCGTGCAGGTCGTCTTCACCGTCGGCTTGATACCGACGATTTCGATTTCTTCGCCGACCTTCACGATGCCGCGCTCAACGCGACCCGTCACGACCGTACCACGGCCCGAGATCGAGAACACGTCTTCCACCGGCATCAGGAACGCGCCGTCAACTGCACGCTCCGGCGTCGGGATGTACGTGTCCAGCGCGTCGGCCAGGCTCATGATCGCCACTTCGCCCAGCTCGCCCGTGTCGCCTTCCAGCGCCAGCTTGGCCGAACCCTTCACGATCGGCGTGTCGTCGCCCGGGAAGTCGTACTTCGACAGGAGTTCGCGAACTTCCATCTCGACCAGCTCGAGCAGTTCAGCGTCGTCCACCATGTCGCACTTGTTCAGGAACACGATGATGTACGGAACGCCAACCTGACGTGCCAGCAGGATGTGCTCACGCGTTTGCGGCATCGGGCCGTCTGCTGCCGAGCAAACCAGGATCGCGCCGTCCATCTGCGCTGCGCCCGTGATCATGTTCTTCACATAGTCAGCGTGGCCCGGGCAGTCGACGTGTGCGTAGTGGCGGTTAGCCGTTTCGTACTCGACGTGTGCCGTGTTGATCGTGATGCCGCGCGCCTTTTCTTCCGGTGCCGCGTCGATCTGGTCGTATGCCTTCGCTTCGCCGCCGAACTTCTTCGTCAGAACCGTCGTGATCGCTGCCGTCAGCGTCGTCTTGCCGTGGTCAACGTGACCAATCGTACCAACGTTCACGTGCGGCTTGGTCCGCTCGAATTTACCTTTTGCCATGATTCTCTTCTTTCAAAAATTATCGATTGAGATAACGAATTACTTCGACTTCGCGCTGATGATCGCGTCAGCAACGTTGCGCGGAGCTTCAGCGTAGTGCTTGAACTCCATCGTGTACGTTGCACGACCTTGCGTCAGCGAACGCAGCGACGTCGAGTAACCGAACATTTCCGACAGCGGTACTTCGGCGCGCACGATCTTGCCGCCGCCAACCATGTCTTCCATGCCCTGGACGATACCGCGACGGCCCGACAGGTCGCCCATCACGTTGCCCATGTAGTCTTCCGGCGTCTCGACTTCGACAGCCATCATCGGCTCGAGGACGACCGGGTTCGCCTTGCGCATCGCTTCCTTGAACGCCATCGAACCGGCCATGCGGAACGCGTTTTCGTTCGAGTCAACGTCGTGGTACGAACCGAACGTCAGGTGAACCTTCACGTCGACGACCGGGAAGCCGGCCAGCACGCCCGACTTCAGCGTGTCCTGGATACCCTTGTCGACCGCCGGGATGTATTCACGCGGAATCACACCACCCTTGATCTCGTCGAAGAACTCGTAGCCCTTGCCTTGTTCGTTCGGCTCGAGCGTGATGACTGCGTGACCGTACTGGCCGCGACCACCCGACTGCTTGACGAACTTGCCGTCGACGTCCTTCGCCGTCGAACGGATCGTTTCGCGGTAGGCAACCTGCGGCTTGCCGACCGTTGCTTCCACGCCGAATTCACGCTTCATCCGGTCGACCAGAATTTCGAGGTGGAGCTCGCCCATGCCCGAAATGATGGTCTGGCCCGACTCTTCGTCGGTCTGCACGCGGAACGACGGATCTTCCTGAGCCAGACGGTTCAGCGCCAGACCCATCTTTTCCTGGTCAGCCTTGGTCTTCGGCTCGACAGCCTGCGAAATCACCGGCTCCGGGAACACCATGCGCTCGAGAATGATCGGGTTCGCCGGATCGCACAGCGTGTCGCCCGTGGTCGCTTCCTTCAGGCCGACCGCAGCAGCGATGTCGCCTGCGCGAACTTCCTTGATTTCTTCGCGCTGGTTCGCGTGCATCTGCAGAATACGACCCAGACGTTCCTTCTTGTCCTTCGTCGAGTTCAGCAGCGTGTCGCCCGAATTCACCACGCCCGAGTACACGCGGAAGAAGATCAGCTGGCCGACGAACGGGTCGGTCATGATCTTGAACGCGAGTGCCGAGAACTTCTCGTCGTCCGACGCGCGGCGCTCTGCCGACTCGCCGTTTTCGAGTTCGCCCTTGACCGGCGGGATGTCGACCGGCGACGGCAGGAAGTCGATCACGGCGTCGAGCATACGCTGCACGCCCTTGTTCTTGAACGCGGTACCGCACAGCATCGGCTGGATTTCGCACGCGATCGTACGGTCACGCAGCGCCTTGACGATGTCGGCTTCCGGCAGATCGCCTTCTTCCAGGTACTTGTTCATCAGGTCTTCGTTGGCTTCTGCAGCCACTTCGACCATCTTTTCGCGCCATTCCTTGCAGGTCTCTGCGAGCTCGGCCGGGATGTCGACGTAGTCGAACTTCGTGCCTTGCGACGCTTCGTCCCAAATGATCGCCTTCATCTTGATCAGGTCGACGACGCCCTTGAAGTTCTCTTCCGCGCCGATCGGCACCACGACCGGAACCGGGTTCGCCTTCAGGCGCAGACGGAGCTGGTCGTAGACCTTGAAGAAGTTCGCGCCGGTACGGTCCATCTTGTTGACGAACGCGAGACGCGGCACCTTGTACTTGTTAGCCTGGCGCCACACCGTTTCCGACTGCGGCTGCACGCCGCCCACTGCGCAGTACACCATGCACGCGCCGTCGAGCACGCGCATCGAGCGCTCGACTTCAATCGTGAAGTCGACGTGGCCCGGGGTGTCGATGATGTTGATGCGGTGTTCCGGATAGTTGCCGCCCATGCCCTTCCAGAAGGCGGTGGTAGCAGCGGACGTGATCGTGATGCCACGCTCCTGTTCCTGCTCCATCCAGTCCATCGTGGCTGCGCCGTCGTGGACTTCACCGATCTTGTGGTTCACACCGGTGTAAAACAGAATGCGCTCGGTCGTCGTCGTTTTGCCGGCGTCGATGTGAGCGCTAATACCGATATTGCGGTAGCGCTCGATAGGAGTCTTGCGAGCCACTTTGATCCTCTACTGGGATGACACGATGCAGCCCTGCTGCATCATGCTTCAACACAAACGGGCGAGGCGCCTGAAAAGCGCACCCGCCCGGAATTTATTTCCGCTAAAAGCCCAGCCAGGCGCTTAGAAACGGAAATGCGAGAACGCGCGGTTGGCTTCTGCCATGCGGTGAACTTCGTCGCGCTTCTTCATCGCGCCGCCACGGCCTTCGGCCGCTTCGGAGAGTTCACCTGCCAGGCGCAGGGCCATCGACTTCTCGCTACGCTTCTTCGCAGCCTCACGCAGCCAGCGCATCGCCAATGCCATACGACGCGACGGGCGCACTTCGACCGGAACTTGATAGTTGGCACCACCAACGCGACGGCTCTTCACTTCGACCACCGGCTTGACGTTGTTGAGCGCAACCGTGAACACTTCCAGCGGGTCCTTGCCACCCTTGGTCTGGATTTGTTCGAATGCGCCATAAACGATGCGCTCTGCGACCGACTTCTTGCCGGACAGCATCAGCATGTTCATGAACTTGGCTACATCAACGTTACCGAACTTCGGATCCGGCAACACTTCCCGCTTGGGGACTTCGCGACGACGCGGCATGATTCTTCCTTTACTTGTTCAGTTGGAGCTGGTTCCAGCTCCGCGGCCACCAACAAACCCGATCACATCTTCACGACTAACCAGCTTGGCCGGGTGACCACTTACTCGACAGCACCGGCAATCCGGCACTCCCGCCTTGACCGCCCTGTGGCGATCCCTGATCAAAAACTGCTTACTTGGCAGCCTTTGCACGCTTCGCGCCGTACTTCGAGCGCGCTTGCTTACGGTCCTTGACGCCCTGGGTATCCAGCGAGCCGCGAACCATGTGGTAACGCACACCCGGCAAGTCCTTCACACGGCCGCCGCGGATCAGCACAACCGAGTGTTCCTGCAGGTTGTGGCCTTCACCGCCGATGTACGAAATCACTTCGAAGCCGTTCGTCAGACGAACCTTGGCGACCTTACGGAGTGCCGAGTTCGGCTTCTTCGGCGTCGTCGTGTACACACGGGTGCACACGCCGCGACGCTGGGGGCAGTCCTGCAGGGCCGGGCTCTTGCTCTTCGTCGTTTCCGACTGACGGCCTTTGCGAACCAGTTGGTTGATGGTTGGCATTGTTTATTCCTGAAATTGAACAAAATCTGCGCACCGATTTCGGGCAAAGCGAGAATCGGCGCACAGTTGACTTCCGAACCGGCGAAACGGGTGCGAACCTTGGAACGCGACTCGGCCCACCGAATACCGGAACCCAGCATGATATTCCGGAAATACCAACTAAGTCAACGGCTTGCGTGATTCACCCGCCGAACGCGTGGTTTACCGGAAGGGTCGGAACACCTGTGTCAGGCCGACTCGACGACGTCGATGATCTCGTCGCCAAAGCGTTCGAGCTTGCGCACGCCCATGCCGGGGATATGGCGCAGGTCGTCGATCGTCTCCGGCGCGTTGCGCGCGATCTCGGCGAGCGTTGCGTCGTGGAAGATCACGTAGGCCGGCACGCCGTCCGTTTTCGCCGTTTCCGCACGCCACGCACGCAGCGCATCCCACCGTGCGCGCTCACGCGTGCCCATGCCGGCCGTCGGATCGACGCGCGTACCGCTGCGGCTCGACGACTGGCGCGTGCGCTGCGGCTTCACGTAGCGGCGCAGCGTGACCTTCTCCTCGTTCTTCAGCACGGGCTTCGCGGCCTCGGTCAGCACGAGCGCGCCGAAGCCGCCATGATCGACGGCGAGGTAGCCGTACGCGACGAGCTGCCGGAAAATCGCCCGCCATTCGGGCTCCGACAGCGATGCGCCGATCCCGAACGTCGTGAGCTGGTCGTGGCCGCGCTGCAACACCTTTTCGGTGCGCCCGCCGCGCAGGATCTCGATCAGGTGGCTCGAGCCGAAATTGAAGCCGCTTGCACGCTGCGCTCGGAATACGCACGACAGCGCCATCTGCGCCTCACGCGTGGCGTCCCACGACGCCGGCGGCTCGAGGCACGTATCGCAGTTGCCGCACGGCTTGCTCTCCTCGCCGAAGTAGTTCAGCAGCCGCACGCGGCGGCACGAAATCGTCTCGCACAGCCCGAGCAGCGCGTCGAGCTTCGACGTCTGGACGCGCTTGTGCGCGTCGTCCGCATCGGACTCGTCGATCATCTTGCGCTGCTGGACGACGTCGCCGAGGCCGTACGCCATCCACGCATTCGCGGGCATCCCGTCGCGGCCGGCTCGGCCCGTTTCCTGGTAGTAGCCTTCGACGCTCTTCGGCAGATCCAAGTGCGCGACGAAGCGCACGTCCGGCTTGTCGATGCCCATGCCGAACGCGATCGTCGCGCACATCACGATACCTTCCTCGCGCTGGAACATTTCCTGATGCTTCTGCCGCACCTCGAACTCCATCCCCGCGTGATACGGCAGCGCTCGCACGCCCTGCGCCTTCAGCCATTCGGCCGTTTCCTCGACCTTGCGGCGCGACAGGCAATAGACGACGCCTGCATCGGTCGTGCCGTCGGGATTCGTGTGCTCGGCGCGAATGAAATCGAGCAGTTGCGAACGCGCGTTGTCCTTTTCGACGATCCGGTAGCGGATGTTCGGGCGGTCGAAGCTCGACACGAACACGCGCGCATCGTCGAGCGCGAGACGGTGGATGATCTCGTCGCGCGTGATCGCATCGGCCGTGGCGGTCAGCGCGATGCGCGGCACCGACGGAAACCGCTCGTGCAGCACCGACAGCTGGATATATTCCGGGCGGAAATCGTGCCCCCATTGCGACACGCAGTGCGCTTCGTCGATCGCGAACAGGCCGATTTTCGCGCGCTCGAGCAGGTCGAGGAAGCGCCCCGTCATCAGCCGTTCCGGCGCGACGTACAGCAGGTCGATTTCGCCCTCGCGCAGCGCGCGCTCAGTCGCCGCAGCCTCGGCGCCGGATAGCGTCGAATTCAGGTACGCGGCACGCACACCCACTTCGCTCAGCGCGGCGACCTGGTCCTGCATCAGCGCGATCAACGGCGACACGACGATGCCGGCGCCCTGCCCGGCCTCGCGGCGCAGCAATGCGGGAATCTGATAGCACAGCGACTTGCCGCCGCCGGTTGGCATCAGCACGAGGCAATCGCCGCCGCCGGCGACGTGCTCGACGATCTCGCCCTGCTGGCCGCGAAATGCGGGGTAACCAAATACTTCATCGAGGATTTCGAGGGCGCGGGACATGAATGAGGACAGGGACGGCTAAACGATGACCGCAATTTTAACAACCCGCTCGCGCGACGCGTGGCGAATCGTGCGGTTTGGCCGATCGGCCAGGGTTCGTTCGCGCGCATGACGGGCCTGCGGCAGCCGCGCGGCAGGCCCGTCATGCGCATGAACGACAGACGAAAAAAAACCGCCCGGCATAACCGGGCGGTCTCGGTGACAGCAAGGTAAGGCAAGGCGGCTCGCGCCGCCCGCACTTACTCGGCTGCCGGATGTTGCTGCGGCTCTTCTGCCGGCGCGCTCGGCGTGCCGAAGTCGAATGCCTCTTCCGCTGCGATCTGGTCGAAACGCTCGCGATCCGACGATTCCTTCGCCTTGCGTGCCTTGTGGAACGCGAGACCCGTACCAGCCGGAATCAGACGGCCGACGATCACGTTTTCCTTCAGGCCACGCAGATCGTCGCGCTTGCCCATGATCGCCGCTTCGGTCAGCACGCGGGTCGTTTCCTGGAACGATGCCGCGGAGATAAACGAGTCGGTCGACAGCGACGCCTTCGTGATACCGAGCAGCACGTTGTCGTACGAAGCCGGACGCTTGTCCTCGGCGATCATGCGATCGTTCTCGTCCAGCATGTCGGAACGCTCGACCTGTTCGCCCGGGATGAAGCGCGTATCACCGTTGTCGGTGATCTGCACACGACGCAGCATCTGGCGAACGATCACCTCGATGTGCTTGTCGTTGATCTTCACGCCCTGCAGACGGTACACGTCCTGCACTTCGTCGACGATGTAGCGCGACAGCGCCTCGATACCCTGCAGACGCAGGATGTCGTGCGGATCCGCCGGACCGTCCACGATCATTTCGCCCTTGTTGACGACCTGGGCATCGTGAACCAGAACCTGCTTTTCCTTCGCGATCAGGAACTCGTGCTGATTGCCCTCGAGGTCCGTGATGACGAGACGCTGCTTGCCCTTCGTGTCCTTACCGAACGACGTCGTACCGGTGACTTCCGCGAGAATGCCGGCATCCTTCGGCGAACGCGCTTCGAACAGTTCAGCCACCCGCGGCAGACCGCCGGTAATGTCACGCGTCTTCTGCGCTTCCGTCGGGATACGTGCGAGCACTTCACCGACCTGCACCTGCTGACCATCCTTCACGGTGATCAGTGCGCCGACCTGGAAGCCGATCTGCACCGCGTGCTCCGTGCCCGGAATCTTCACTTCGTCGCCGTTCGCGTCGAGCAGCTTGACCTGCGGACGCACGCTCTTCGAAGCTTGCGAGCCACGACGCTTCACGTCGATCACGACCAGCGTCGACAGGCCGGTCACGTCGTCGATCTGCTTCGCGACGGTCACGCCTTCCTCGA
This sequence comes from Burkholderia sp. AU6039, assembly GCF_002223365.1. Lineage (NCBI taxonomy): Bacteria > Pseudomonadati > Pseudomonadota > Betaproteobacteria > Burkholderiales > Burkholderiaceae > Burkholderia > Burkholderia sp. AU6039. The sequence continues at coordinate 15,137 of NZ_NKFK01000002.1, read as the reverse complement.
CGTTCTCGAACTTCACCGTACCACCGTACTCGGTGATGATCGGACGCGTCAGCGGATCCCACGTGGCGAGCTGCGTGCCTGCCTTGATCGTCGCACCGTCGAGCTGCAGCAGCGTCGCGCCGTACGGCACTTTGTGACGCTCGCGCTCGCGACCGAAATCGTCGGTGATCATCGCTTCGCCCGAACGGGAAATGACGATCTGCTCGCCCTTTGCGTTCGTGACGTAGCGCATCGTCGCCGTGAAGCGCACGATACCGTTGCTCTTCGCTTCGACCGACGAAGCCACTGCCGCACGCGATGCCGCACCACCGATGTGGAACGTACGCATCGTCAGCTGCGTGCCCGGTTCACCGATCGACTGTGCCGCGATCACGCCGACTGCTTCGCCGACGTTCACGAGCGAGCCGCGGCCGAGGTCACGGCCATAGCAGGCTGCGCACAGGCCGTAACGCGTTTCGCAGGTCAGCGGCGTGCGCACGCGCACTTCGTCGATGCCGAGGCGTTCGATTTCCTCGACCGCCGTTTCGTCGAGCAGCGTGCCCGATTCGTACACCGTTTCCTGCGTTTCCGGGTTCACGACGTCCGCCACCGCAACGCGGCCGAGGATACGGTCACGCAGCGCTTCGACGACTTCACCGCCTTCGACGAGTGCCTTCATCGCCACGCCGTTCGACGTGCCGCAATCGTCTTCCACCACGACCAGATCCTGCGTGACGTCGACGAGACGACGCGTCAGGTAACCCGAGTTCGCGGTCTTCAGTGCCGTATCAGCCAGACCCTTACGTGCACCGTGGGTCGAGATGAAGTACTGCAACACGTTCAGACCTTCGCGGAAGTTCGCGGTAATCGGCGTCTCGATAATCGAGCCGTCCGGCTTCGCCATCAGGCCTCGCATACCGGCCAGCTGACGAATCTGAACCGCCGAACCCCGGGCGCCCGAGTCGGCCATCATGTAGATCGAGTTGAACGATTCCTGGCGCGTTTCCTTGCCGTCGCGGTCCGTCACCGGCTCCGTCGACAGCTGCTCCATCATCGCCTTGCCGACCGCTTCCGACGTTGCCGACCAGATGTCGACCACGTTGTTGTAGCGTTCCTGCGCGGTGACGAGACCCGACATGTACTGGCGGTCGTACTCCTTCACCTTCTTCGCGGCGTCGCCGACGATCGTTTCCTTCTGCGGCGGCACGAGCATGTCGTCCACGCAGATCGAAATACCGGCACGCGTCGCGAGACGGAAACCCGACTGCATCAGCTGATCGGCAAACACCACCGTCGCGCGCAGACCGCACTTGCGGAACGCCGTGTTGATCAGGCGCGAGATTTCCTTCTTCTTCAGCGGCTTGTTCAGCACCGAGAACGGCAGGCCGTGCGGCAGGATCTCCGACAGGATCGCGCGGCCGACGGTCGTCGCGTACAGCGAGATCTTCGGCACGAACGGCGGTGCGCCTTCCGACGTGTCTTCGTTGTGGACCATTTCGGTGATCCGCACGTTGACGCGCGATGCCAGCTCGACTTCCTTGTTCTCGTACGCGCGGATCACTTCCGACACGCCCGTGAACGACAGGCCTTCGCCCTTGGCGTTAACCGCTTCGCGGGTCGCGTAGTACAGACCCAGCACGATATCCTGCGACGGCACGATCGACGGATCGCCGTTGGCCGGGAACAGCACGTTGTTCGACGCCAGCATCAGCGTACGCGCTTCCATCTGCGCTTCGAGCGACAGCGGCACGTGAACGGCCATCTGGTCACCGTCGAAGTCGGCGTTGAACGCCGCGCAGACGAGCGGGTGCAGCTGAATTGCCTTGCCTTCGATCAGCACCGGCTCGAACGCCTGGATACCGAGACGGTGCAGCGTCGGCGCACGGTTCAGCATCACCGGGTGCTCGCGGATCACCTCTTCGAGGATGTCCCACACCACCGGCGTCTGGTTCTCGACTTCCTTCTTCGCAGCCTTGATGGTCGTCGCGACGCCCATCACTTCCAGCTTGTTGAAGATGAACGGCTTGAACAGCTCGAGCGCCATCAGCTTCGGCAGGCCGCACTGGTGCAGCTTCAGCGTCGGACCGACCACGATGACCGAACGGCCCGAGTAGTCGACGCGCTTGCCCAGCAGGTTCTGACGGAAACGACCGCCCTTACCCTTGATCATGTCGGCGAGCGACTTCAGCGGACGCTTGTTCGCGCCCGTCATCGCCTTGCCGCGACGACCGTTGTCGAGCAGCGAGTCGACGGCTTCCTGCAGCATCCGCTTTTCGTTGCGGACGATGATTTCAGGTGCCTTCAGCTCGAGCAGGCGCTTCAACCGGTTGTTACGGTTGATCACGCGGCGATACAGGTCGTTCAGGTCCGACGTCGCGAAACGGCCGCCGTCCAGCGGCACGAGCGGACGCAGTTCCGGCGGCAGCACCGGCAGCACTTCGAGGATCATCCACTCGGGCTTGATGCCCGAGCGCTGGAATGCCTCGAGGACCTTCAGGCGCTTCGCATACTTCTTGATCTTCGCTTCCGAACCGGTGTTCTTCAGCTCGGTGCGCAGCGTCTCGACCTGCTCGTCGATGTTGATCGCGCGCAGCAGTTCACGCACGCCTTCCGCGCCCATTTCGGCACGGAATTCGTCGCCGTATTCCTCGACCTTGTTGTAGTAATCCTCTTCGGTCATGATCTGCCGCGCCTTCAGCGGCGTCATGCCCGGTTCGATCACCACATAGGCTTCGAAGTACAGCACGCGTTCGATGTCGCGCAGCGTCATGTCGAGCACCATGCCCAGACGCGACGGCAGCGACTTCAGGAACCAGATGTGAGCGACCGGCGAGGCCAGCTCGATGTGGCCCATCCGTTCGCGACGCACCTTCGCCAGCGTCACTTCGACGCCGCACTTCTCGCAGATCACGCCGCGGTGCTTCAGACGCTTGTACTTGCCGCACAGGCACTCGTAGTCCTTGATCGGCCCGAAGATCTTCGCGCAGAAGAGACCATCGCGTTCCGGCTTGAACGTACGGTAGTTGATGGTCTCCGGCTTCTTCACTTCGCCGAACGACCACGAACGGATCTTGTCCGGCGAGGCCAGACCGATCTTGATCGCGTCGAAAACTTCTTCCTGTTGGACTTGCTTGAATAGATCGAGCAGAGCTTTCATTGCTTTCTCTCCGTAGTCCGATTAATTGCGGTCGAGATCGATATCGATACCGAGCGAGCGGATTTCCTTCACGAGCACGTTGAAGGATTCCGGCATGCCTGCATCGATCACGTGATCGCCCTTGACGAGGTTTTCGTACACCTTCGTCCGGCCGGTCACGTCGTCCGACTTCACCGTCAGCATTTCCTGCAGCACGTAGGACGCGCCGTACGCTTCGAGTGCCCACACTTCCATTTCACCGAAACGCTGGCCACCGAACTGCGCCTTACCACCCAGCGGCTGCTGCGTGACGAGCGAGTACGGGCCGGTCGAACGCGCGTGCATCTTGTCGTCGACCAAGTGGTGCAGCTTCAGGTAGTGCATGTAGCCGAGCGTCACGCGACGTTCGAACATTTCACCCGTGCGGCCGTCGTACAGACGGACCTGGTTCTTCGACGGGTTCATGCCGAGCTGTTCAGCGATGTCGTCCGGGAACGCGAGGTCGAGCATCTTGCCCATTTCTTCCTCGGTCGCACCGTCGAACACCGGCGTTGCGAACGGCACGCCTTCGCGCAGGTTCTTCGCGAGTTCGAGGATCTCTTCGTCGGTGAAGCTTTCCAGGTCTTCCTGGCGGCCCGAGTCGTTGTAGATCTTCGTCAGGAACACGCGCAGTTCCTCGATCTTCGCCTGACGCTGCAGCATTTCGCCGATACGCCAGCCGAGGCCCTTCGCGGCCCAACCGAGGTGCACTTCCAGAACCTGACCCACGTTCATCCGCGACGGAACGCCCAGCGGGTTCAGCACGACGTCTGCCGGACGGCCATCGGCCATGTACGGCATGTCTTCGATCGGGACGATCTTCGACACGACACCCTTGTTACCGTGACGGCCTGCCATCTTGTCGCCAGGCTGCAGGCGACGCTTGACCGCGAGGTACACCTTGACCATCTTCAGCACGCCCGGCGGCAGTTCGTCGCCTTGCGTGAGCTTCTTGCGCTTCTCTTCGAACGCGAGGTCGAACTGGTGACGCTTTTCTTCGATCGAGTTCTTGATCGCTTCGAGCTGCGCCGCTGCTTCGTCGTCCGCGAGGCGGATGTCGAACCAGTGGTAGTGGTCGAGGTCTTCCAGGTAAGCCTGGTCGATCTTCGTGCCCTTCGCGAGCTTCTTCGGACCGCCGTTCGCGACCTTGCCCACCAGCATGCGTGCGAGACGCTGGAACGCGTCGCCTTCCACGATGCGCAGCTGGTCGTTCAGGTCGAGACGGTAACGCTTCAGTTCGTCGTCGATGATCTGTTGCGCACGCTTGTCGCGCTGGATGCCTTCACGCGTGAACACCTGGACGTCGATCACGGTGCCGCTCATGCCCGACGGCACGCGCAGCGACGTGTCCTTCACGTCCGAGGCCTTCTCGCCGAAGATCGCGCGCAGCAGCTTCTCTTCCGGCGTCAGCTGGGTCTCGCCCTTCGGCGTGACCTTGCCGACCAGCACGTCGCCTGCTTCGACTTCAGCACCGATGTACACGATGCCCGATTCGTCGAGACGGCCGAGCTGGACTTCCGCCAGGTTCGAGATGTCGCGCGTGATTTCTTCCGGCCCGAGCTTCGTGTCGCGTGCAACGACGTTCAGCTCTTCGATGTGGATCGACGTGTAGCGATCGTCGGCCACGACCTTCTCCGAGATCAGGATCGAATCCTCGAAGTTGTAGCCGTTCCACGGCATGAACGCGATCAGCATGTTCTGGCCGAGCGCGAGCTCACCCAGGTCCGTCGAGGCGCCGTCGGCCAGCACGTCGCCGCGCGAGACCTTGTCGCCCATCTTCACGATCGGACGCTGGTTGATGTTCGTGTTCTGGTTCGAACGCGTGTACTTGATCAGGTTGTAGATGTCGACACCGACTTCACCTGCGACTGCTTCGTCGTCGTTCACGCGAATCACGATACGGCCTGCGTCGACATAGTCGACGACGCCGCCGCGGAACGCCTGAACCGTCGTACCCGAGTCGACCGCACAGGTGCGCTCGATGCCCGTACCGACGACCGGCTTTTCCGGACGCAGACACGGCACGGCCTGACGCTGCATGTTCGAACCCATCAGCGCACGGTTCGCGTCATCGTGCTCGAGGAACGGAATCAGCGAGGCTGCGACCGACACGATCTGCGACGGCGCGACGTCCATGTACTGGATACGGTCCGGCGTGACCATCATCGTTTCGCCGGCTTCACGCGACGACACGAGTTCGTCGATCAGCTGGCCGTTCTCGTCGATCGCGGCGTTTGCCTGCGCGATCATGTAGCGGCCTTCTTCGATCGCCGACAGGTAGTCGATCTGGTCGGTCACCTTGCTGTCCACGACCTTGCGGTACGGCGTCTCGAGGAAGCCATACTCGTTCAGGTGCGCATACAGTGCGAGCGAGTTGATCAGGCCGATGTTCGGACCTTCCGGCGTTTCGATCGGGCACACGCGGCCATAGTGGGTCGGGTGCACGTCGCGGACTTCAAAGCCTGCGCGTTCGCGCGTCAGACCGCCCGGGCCCAGTGCGGAAACACGACGCTTGTGCGTGATTTCCGACAGCGGGTTGGTCTGGTCCATGAACTGCGACAGCTGCGACGAACCGAAGAACTCGCGGATCGCCGACGAAATCGGCTTCGAGTTGATCAGGTCGTGCGGCATCAGGTTTTCGCTTTCGGCCTGGCCGAGGCGTTCCTTGACCGCGCGCTCGACACGTACGAGACCTGCGCGGAACTGGTTTTCCGCCAGTTCGCCGACGCAACGCACACGACGGTTGCCGAGGTGGTCGATGTCGTCCACTTCGCCCTTGCCGTTGCGCAGCTCGACGAGGATCTTGATCGTCGCGAGGATGTCGTCGTCCTGCAGCGTCATCGGGCCGGTGATCTCGTCACGGCTGACGCGGCGGTTGAACTTCATACGGCCGACCTTCGACAGGTCGTACGCTTCTTCGCTGTAGAACAGACGGTTGAACAGTGCCTCGACCGCTTCTTCGGTCGGCGGCTCGCCCGGACGCATCATGCGGTAGATCGCGATGCGCGCGGCCGTCTTGTCGGTCGTTTCGTCGACACGCAGCGTCGACGAGATGTACGGGCCCTGGTCCAGGTCGTTCGTGTAGAGCGTCTGGATGTCCTTGATGCCCGCTTCGCGCAGCTTCTCGAGCACGCTTTCCGTGACTTCGTCGTTCGCGCTCGCGATCACTTCGCCGGTGTCGCCGTCGACGACGTTCTTCGCCAGCACGCGGCCGAGCAGATAGTCTTCCGGCACCGAGATGAACTTGGTCTTCGCGGCTTCGAGGTCGCGAATGTGCTTCGCGTTGATCCGCTTGTCCTTCTGGACGATGACCTTGCCATCACGATCCGTGATGTCGAAGCGCGCGACTTCACCACGCAGGCGCTCGGGCACGAACTCGAGTTGCGCGCCTTCGTCCATCAGCGTGAAGTTGTCGAACACGAAGAAGTTCGCGAGGATCTGTTCCGGCGTGAGGCCGATGGCCTTCAGCAGGATCGTGACCGGCATCTTGCGGCGACGGTCGACGCGGAAGTACAGGATGTCCTTCGGATCGAATTCGAAGTCGAGCCACGAGCCGCGGTACGGAATGATCCGTGCCGAGAACAGCAGCTTGCCCGAGCTGTGCGTCTTGCCCTTGTCGTGTTCGAAGAACACGCCCGGCGAACGGTGCAGCTGCGAGACGATGACACGCTCGGTGCCGTTGATGACGAACGAGCCCGTCGGCGTCATGAGCGGAATTTCGCCCATGTACACTTCCTGCTCTTTCACTTCCTTGACGACCGGCTTGTTCGGCGATTCCTTGTCGAGGATGACAAGGCGGACCTTCGCGCGCAGCGCGGAGCAGTACGTCAGGCCGCGCTGCTGGCATTCCTTGATGTTGAATGCCGGCGCGGACAACGCATAGCTCACGAACTCGAGACGTGCGAAACCGTTGTGCGAAACAATGGGAAATACCGATGTGAACGCGGCCTGCAAACCTTCAGGCTTGCGTTGCGTGGCCGGCACATCGGCTTGCAGAAACGTGCTGAATGATTCAAGCTGGGTAGCCAGCAAGAAAGGAACTTGGTGAACGATGGGGCGCTTCGCGAAACTCTTGCGAATGCGCTTCTTCTCGGTGAAGGAATATTGCATACGATCTCCGAATCACGGCGGGTGCTATCGAGGCGGAATACCTGGACGTTTCAAACCCGAGTGTTCACCGACTGAGACCCGATGGCCGTCCGACGGCTTGAACGAGCCGAGAAGCTTGGTGGTTGGCCGCTACCAACCGCTGGCTGACGGCAGCGGATGCCTGTGTTGCCCGCTACCCGACCAAACTTGCCTTCTGCAGTCGCTTCAGAAGACAAAGAGAACCGCCATTCGTGACCAATGACAACGATCAGGCGGTTTTCTTTGGCTTCTGGGGCCGATTATTCGGGCTCCCGAATGAGTGCCAGAATAACGTCCCCACAAAGCACAAAAAGGCCGGCGGTGAAAATACCGCCAGCCTTCGCACAGCGCGCCGAAACTTACTTGACTTCGACCTTCGCGCCTGCTTCTTCCAGCTTCTTCTTGGCTTCTTCAGCAGCAGCCTTGTCGACGCCTTCCTTGACAGCCTTCGGTGCGCCGTCAACGACGTCCTTCGCTTCCTTCAGGCCCAGGCCCGTCAGTTCGCGAACTGCCTTGATGACTGCAACCTTGTTGCTGCCTGCTTCAGCCAGAACGACCGTGAATTCGGTCTTCTCTTCTGCTGCAGCAGCTGCGCCGCCGCCTGCCGGGCCAGCGACTGCCACTGCAGCTGCCGACACGCCAAACTTCTCTTCGAATGCCTTGACCAGTTCGTTCAGTTCCAGAACGGTCATCCCTTCGACTGCTGCCAGGATGTCTTCTTTTGCGATTGCCATTTGAAATACTCCTAAATTGAATTCGGATACAGCCAGCGATCAATGACGCTGATGCACGCTCGATTACGCAGCTTCCGCTTGCTTCTTCTCGGCCAGCGCGGCCAGAGCGCGCGCGAAGCCCGAAACAGGCGATTGCATAACGAACAGCAGCTTCGAGAGCAGTTCTTCGCGGCTCGGGATGCTTGCCAGCGCTTGCACGCCAGCCTTGTCCATCACCTTGCCATCGAACGAACCAGCCTTGATGACCAACTTGTCATTGCTCTTGCTGAAGTCGTTGACGACCTTAGCAGCAGCAATTGCATCTTCCGAGATGCCGTAGATCAACGGGCCAGTCATCTGCTCTGCCAGCGGAGCAAACGGCGTACCTTCAACAGCGCGACGCGCCAGCGTGTTCTTCAACACGCGCAGGTAAACCTGTTGCTCACGCGCTTTCGCGCGCAGCTTGGTCAGATCGCCAACCGCAATTCCACGATACTCAGCCAGCACAACGGTCTGGGCCTTCGCGACTTGCGCGGAAACCTCAGCGACGACGGCTTGCTTGTCTTCTCTATTAAGCGGCACGGTTAGCCTCCAGAAACGATACGTTCGGCGCGGCCGGCATGACCGAAACCTCACGTACCTCGTTCAACAACGGCGTCCGACCTCGTTAGGAGTATTTCCACCTCATGCCGGGAATCGCTTCGCGGCCTGCGGCTTCACCACTGCAAAACTTTTTCGGGTTCGCCATCTGCGTTGGCTTGAATTAAGGGATCACCTGACTGCTGCGCCCCACCAACGGTCTTTGATAACCGGTTGCCCGTCCTACCGCACGAACAACCGCCCAAAGCCCATGTAGGCCGCTTCGCGAACGAAGCGGCCCGAATACTTGCTTACTGTGCTGCCAGCGTAGCCTGGTCGACACGCACGCCGACGCCCATCGTGCTCGACAGTGCGATCTTGCGCAGGTAGACGCCCTTGCTCGTTGCCGGCTTTGCCTTCTGCAGCGCTTCGATCAGTGCCGACAGGTTCGAACGCAGTGCGGTCGGCTCGAACGATGCACGGCCGATGGTCGCGTGGATGATACCGGCCTTGTCGACACGGAATTGCACCTGACCAGCCTTCGCGTTCTTGACGGCGGTTGCGACGTCCGGCGTGACCGTACCCACCTTCGGGTTCGGCATCAGGCCGCGCGGGCCCAGAATCTGGCCGAGCGTACCGACGATACGCATCGTGTCCGGCGAAGCGATCACGATGTCGAAGTCCATCTGGCCAGCCTTGATCTGCTCTGCCAGGTCTTCCATACCGACGATTTCCGCGCCTGCTGCACGTGCTTGTTCAGCCTTCTCGCCTTGCGCGAACACAGCAACGCGAACCGACTTGCCCGTACCTGCCGGCAGAACGACCGAGCCACGAACCACTTGATCCGACTTCTTCGCATCGATGCCGAGCTGGACTGCGACGTCGATCGACTCGTCGAACTTCGCGCTCGCGCATTCCTTCACGAGGCTCAGTGCGTCTTCGATCGCGTACAGCTTCTGACGATCAACCTTGGCGGCAAATGCCTGACGGCGCTTGGAGATCTTAGCCATTTACACGCCCTCCACAGTGATGCCCATCGAGCGTGCGCTACCAGCGATGGTGCGAACGGCTGCGTCCAGATCAGCTGCCGTAAGGTCCGGCATCTTGGTCTTCGCGATTTCTTCGGCTTGAGCGCGCGTGATCGAACCGACCTTGTCGGTGTGCGGCTTGCTCGAGCCCTTGTCCACCTTCGCCGCCTTCTTGATCAGGACGGTCGCCGGCGGCGTCTTCATCACGAACGTGAAGCTCTTGTCAGCGAATGCCGTGATGACCACCGGCACCGGCAGACCCGGCTCCATGCCTTGAGTCTGCGCGTTGAACGCCTTGCAGAACTCCATGATGTTCAGGCCGCGCTGGCCCAGTGCCGGACCGACCGGCGGCGACGGGTTGGCTTTACCTGCAGGGATCTGCAGCTTGATAAAGCCGATAATCTTCTTTGCCATTTGTGAACCTCATTGGAACGCCAGAGAAGGCGTTCGGTGAGTAATAACGCGCTTTCGCCACGGGCTACTGACGCTCCTCAACGGCCATGACGCGGACCGTAAGCGCGAAGGTGGGCAGCCGAGGCTGCCCACCGAATCGGGATCAAACTTTTTCGACCTGACCGAACTCGAGTTCGACCGGGGTGGATCGGCCAAAGATGGTGACCGACACACGCACGCGCGATTTTTCGTAGTTGACTTCTTCGACGGTGCCATTGAAGTCCGTGAACGGGCCTTCCTTGACACGCACCATCTCGCCGACTTCGAACAGGGTCTTCGGGCGCGGCTTCTCAACGCCTTCCTGCATCTGCGACATGATCTTCTCGACTTCCTTCGGGGAAATCGGGGTCGGGCGGTTGCGCGCACCGCCGACGAAACCGGTGACCTTCGCGGTGTTCTTCACGAGGTGCCACGTTTCGTCCGTCATTTCCATCTCAACCAGCACGTAGCCGGGGAAGAAACGACGCTCAGTCACTGCCTTGTGGCCGCCTTTGACTTCGACCACTTCTTCGGTCGGGACCAGGATCTGACCGAATTTGTCCTGCATGCCAGCACGTTCGATGCGCTCCTGAAGCGCACGCTGCACGCTCTTCTCCATACCGGAGTAGGCGTGCACGACGTACCAACGCTTTCCGCTCGGGGATGCCGGAGTATCGCTCATATCATTTCCAACCCAGAATCGCCGAGAAAATCACCCATTCGATCGATTTGTCACTCAACCAGAGGAAAATCGCCATCACGAGCACGAAACCGAACACGACGAGTGTGGTTTGCGTTGCTTCCTTGCGGGTGGGCCAAACGACCTTCCGGACTTCCTTGTACGAATCCTTGGCAAAGGCGATGAGACTCTTGCCAGGTGCGGACATGAGACCGACGGCCACGCCGGCGATGATACCTACCGCCAACGCAGCACCGCGGACATACCATTGCTGATTGGCCAGCCAGAAGAAGCCCACGAATCCGGCCAAGACCAACAATACGCCCAGGGCCAGCATCAGCTTATCGCCGGAGGTATTTACAGTTTCGACGGATGGATTCGCCATAACACCTTAAAACAAATGCCACGTAGGACACGTGGCTATTTTTTGGCAGGGGCAGAGGGAATCGAACCCCCAACCTTCGGTTTTGGAGACCGACGCTCTGCCAGTTGAGCTATACCCCTAAACCATGCTGGGGCTGGCTGTTGCCAGCCCCAAAACTGTCGATCAACGAATAACTGGCTTACTCGATGATCTTGGCGACGACGCCGGCGCCGACCGTACGGCCGCCTTCGCGGATTGCGAAGCGCAGACCTTCTTCCATCGCGATCGGTGCGATCAGCTTCACCGTGATCGACACGTTGTCGCCCGGCATCACCATTTCCTTGTCCTTCGGCAGCTCGATCGAGCCCGTCACGTCCGTCGTACGGAAGTAGAACTGCGGACGGTAGTTGTTGAAGAACGGCGTGTGACGGCCGCCTTCGTCCTTGCTCAGCACGTACACCTCAGCCGTGAAGTGCGTGTGCGGCGTGATCGAACCCGGCTTCGCCAGAACCTGGCCACGCTCCACGTCTTCACGCTTCGTGCCGCGCAGCAGGATACCAACGTTGTCGCCTGCTTGACCTTGGTCCAGCAGCTTGCGGAACATTTCAACGCCCGTGCAGGTCGTCTTCACCGTCGGCTTGATACCGACGATTTCGATTTCTTCGCCGACCTTCACGATGCCGCGCTCAACGCGACCCGTCACGACCGTACCACGGCCCGAGATCGAGAACACGTCTTCCACCGGCATCAGGAACGCGCCGTCAACTGCACGCTCCGGCGTCGGGATGTACGTGTCCAGCGCGTCGGCCAGGCTCATGATCGCCACTTCGCCCAGCTCGCCCGTGTCGCCTTCCAGCGCCAGCTTGGCCGAACCCTTCACGATCGGCGTGTCGTCGCCCGGGAAGTCGTACTTCGACAGGAGTTCGCGAACTTCCATCTCGACCAGCTCGAGCAGTTCAGCGTCGTCCACCATGTCGCACTTGTTCAGGAACACGATGATGTACGGAACGCCAACCTGACGTGCCAGCAGGATGTGCTCACGCGTTTGCGGCATCGGGCCGTCTGCTGCCGAGCAAACCAGGATCGCGCCGTCCATCTGCGCTGCGCCCGTGATCATGTTCTTCACATAGTCAGCGTGGCCCGGGCAGTCGACGTGTGCGTAGTGGCGGTTAGCCGTTTCGTACTCGACGTGTGCCGTGTTGATCGTGATGCCGCGCGCCTTTTCTTCCGGTGCCGCGTCGATCTGGTCGTATGCCTTCGCTTCGCCGCCGAACTTCTTCGTCAGAACCGTCGTGATCGCTGCCGTCAGCGTCGTCTTGCCGTGGTCAACGTGACCAATCGTACCAACGTTCACGTGCGGCTTGGTCCGCTCAAATTTACCCTTGGCCATTTTCGACTCCCAGAAGGAATTTCACAGGTTGCGCCGCGCGCAAACAAGACACTGACTTTTTACTGCTGGTGCCCATGGGCAGGATCGAACTGCCGACCTCTCCCTTACCAAGGGAGTGCTCTACCACTGAGCCACATGGGCGCTTTACGCTTCAACTTCGCGGTCTGGAGCGGGTGAAGGGAATCGAACCCTCGTCGTAAGCTTGGAAGGCTTCTGCTCTACCATTGAGCTACACCCGCACGGGCCACAAACGATTCCTTACCGCTCACTGCGCTGATAATCTTGGTGGAGGAGGTTGGATTCGAACCAACGTAGGCGTAAGCCAACAGATTTACAGTCTGCCCCCTTTAGCCACTCGGGCACCCCTCCGTAGAGAACTGACGATTATGGGGGTGCATCGCACTTCTGTCAAGCGGATCCGGAAGATTATTTTCACTTCCTTCCCGACACCTGCTTGACCACCGATCTCCCGCCCTTGCCCGGCTAAGGCAAGCATGGGTGCTGCTGATCAGTGCCACATCTTCGTCAGACTCCGCCCTCAACGTCGATCTGCATCTACGCTGAAAACGAAAGACCGCCATCATACGACCTCTTCCGCACTCTGCCAAGCGGGTAAACGAAAAATTTCCGCAAATTTCGTGCCGAGTGGACCCGCCGATCCGCCCCCGATACTTTGGGGGATATTGCTTCCAATCTCACCGGCTGCCTGATCGGACCTGCGGGCGATATACGTGACGAGGCTTTCGGGCGGCGTTTTCCAGCAACTGCATCGGATCCTGCGGCCACGGCTATCGACGGGAAGTGGTGCGCGCGACACCGACCCTAGCCGACTTCAGCCACAGCCGCGATACCATCGCAGACCAACTGCCCGCCTCCGGTTCTGATCCTCACGCGCCTGCTTGCACTCGTGATGACCTTCATGTCTTTGACCGCGCATGCGGCCGGTCCGTCAGATGCCTGGTGTCGCTCGAGCACCATCACCAGAATCCGCCAGCAGGCACTCCCGACAGCCACGCCCCAGGACGCAGCGCGGCAGCTTCATTGCTCTCCTCATATGACCGACTGAAACCCGCGCTCGATGCCGGGTGCCTCGGTTCGGAACACGTCGGTTTCGTTGGCCCCCCCCCGCTTAGCCAAGATGCAATCGCCTATGCGTGGCTGCTCAATGATGCGTCCACGTACCTCGTCGGCGCTGGCGATAGTGCGCCAGAAGGTGAGTCCGGCGCCCCAGCCTGCATCGACGCATTGCAGCCACTACTCGGCGATGATATGCGGCCCCGCCTGGGCCTGCCCCGCAGGCTTGTCGACGCGATCTCGGCGAACATTCTGCAATGTGCCGCCCACTGCCTTTCACCATCATGCAAGCCGTCCAACGTCAACATCTGGACGGCCTACCGCAGCGAATCCACGGCATACGCACGACATCCCGCATGCCCGTACGATGCCCGCCTCGCGCAGCTGAACGCTAGTACCCGCGCAGGATTCGACGCCGGCGCGTTCTCCGCTCCGCATCCATCCGACGACCACTTCGACATCGACTGCTCGCTGCCCGGCGTTGGTCGTGCTAACCCGAAATCAAGGCAGGAACACGACCCGGCGGTTTCCGCCGGGCGATGGCTCCGCACTCCGGGATCCGAGTACCGCATGCGCGGTGGAATCGACCGGCATCGACGCCGGCGGCAAGCACTTCGCGTTATGGGTGAAGGGCGAGACTGCTTTGGCGGCACGGCCTGTTCACTCATCGAAGAAATCTATGCGTTGCGAGACGGGCAGCCCGTGCTCGTCAAAAGGAATAGCGCGGATTTCTGATGCTATCGGGTCGACGAACTCGCGGACGCAGGTTCGCGCTAGCAACGCCCCCGTCCATCCGGTGGGTTACACGCACCCGCTCCTTCGCTCAAGCCGACTTGAGCGAAGATGCAACGAATTGAGTCACGAACCACCCCGGATGGCCATACAATGCGATTCACAGCACGTTTCGACTTCGTACGCTCGATGGGCATCAGTCACTCAGCGCGCGCAGCGAGAACGCGCCAAACGTCCGATAGAGGTGACCCGTTGCCCGGTATGCTGACGGCTCGTGTGGCGGCTGAGGCCGTGAAACATGCTCGGTAGGCACGAAATTGCAATAGTGACTTTTGGCCGAGGATGAGCTCGATACGCCGATGAACGACGCCCGAGGATCGGCAATCGAGGAGTGGGCGTTGCCCCACCGGGCCGCAGCCCGGCGACGCTCAAATCAGCCCCGAGCGGTAGTCAGATACGCGAGATGGAGTCGCTACTCGACCTGGCCGCCATCGTCGTGAGCAGCGGGAGGATGGATGTTTGAATGTGGATTTCAACCAACGCCAGCTACCAGTGCGGGACCAGCTCGATCGGTTTGATCAGTAGCGCAACGCTGCGAGTTCTCGAGAACGGCAGGTGGCTGAATCGACGTATTCTGCGCCTGGATATGGCCAGGCCGTCCACTCCACTCGCCCGTGCATTTCCTCCGCCCAAATGCAAAAACCCCCGCCTTTCGGGCGGGGGTTTCTGGCTTAGGGAGCCTGACGATTACCTACTTTCACACGGGAATCCGCACTATCATCGGCGTAGAGTCGTTTCACGGTCCTGTTCGGGATGGGAAGGGGTGGGACCGACTCGCTATGGTCATCAGGCAAAGAGGGTTGT